>CAZCVI010000002.1:217227-301553 GCA_964502145.1 uncultured Clostridia bacterium | reverse complement strand
AAAATTGGCATCATGTAAGCTTATACACCTATAACTCATCCTGGAAGATCAGTTTAAAGAGTGATAGATATCTCGAAGTTGAGTCAGCATTTTATCCAGGCTGTACTCGGCTTGAACTTGGTTGAACATGTTTTCGGCGAACTGGCTGAGATTGACGTGGCTGGCTAAAATATCTTGGATGGACTGCTCCAACGCGGCCAAATCGCCATTGGGGAAAAGTATCCCGTTATGATCGCCAACTATCTCGCGGTTGCCATAGGTGGCGGAAGCCAACACTGGAATTTTTAATAAACCGGCTTCAATGAGCACAATAGGTAATCCTTCCCAACGCGACGGCAAGAGACATACATCACTGGCCCGCAAAATATCATACACATCGGTTCGCGCTCCGAGGAAGGTAATGAATTGGGAAACGGACAGTTTCGCGCTTAATTGTTTCATCTCTTCCAGTTGGGAACCATCACCGACGAAAATAAAATGCGGGATGCATTTGACAGTGGAAAGGGTATGTTTCATTTGGGAAAGGGCACGGATCAGAATATCATAACCCTTTTGAAAATCAAATCGGGCGACGGTCACAAATAAAAAGGCTAACACGGGCAAACCTAACCGTTGACGTAATTTGACCTTGGACTCCCCTATTCCAGCTATGACCCGGTTGAAGTCGATGCCATTGGTAATATAACGAACATTGCTTAAAAAATACTTGTCCTCCAAGAACCGGACATCCTCGCGGGATACGGCTATAATTTTTGTGACCTTGGGGAATATGTTCTTCTCCAAATGGAACCGCAAAAAGTATTTCATCTGGGCGGAAAAACCGGGGGAAAATTCATACTTGTGAATATGCAACCCATGCGCGGTATAAATCACGGGCACTGGATAGGTTTTGAAGGGTTTTTTATAAAAGGATACCAATGGTTTTAAATGATGGATATGAACGAGGTCAGGATGGGAAGCCATCACCTGGACAGGAGTAAATCCTTTGTCGTGGATTTCTACATTATCCAGTGCTGTGAATTTTTCTATAGCAGGTCCGGTTTGACCGAAAACAGCGAATTGAATATCGGGCATGCCGTGCGCGATCTGGAAAATATGCTCTATGCCACCGCCCAGAGTGAATCCATCGGTTACCAGATGAATGCGCATGAACCTCTCAATGGTGTCCCAATTGTTCGCGCCAATAATTCAATAAATCCAATAAGGTCTGCTGTATCTGGTACTCTGGCTCTAATTGGAAGGTACGTTGGATAAGAGTATTATCCCCGGATAACACGGGCACATCTGAGGGTCTGATTTTATCACTATCCACGGTAATCGCGATTTTTTGGGTTGAAAAGGAGAGCAGCATATCCAGAATCTGCTGGATGGCATAGCTAAACCCGGAACATAAATTGTACACGCTACAGGATTGGCCTTTATTGGCAATCACGGTTAAGTAACGGGCAATGTCGCGCACATCGGAGATATCACGGAC
This sequence comes from uncultured Clostridia bacterium, assembly GCA_964502145.1. Taxonomy (GTDB): domain Bacteria; phylum Acidobacteriota; class Aminicenantia; order UBA2199; family UBA2199; genus CAZCVI01. The sequence goes on along the minus strand of CAZCVI010000002.1, from coordinate 300,076 downwards.
TGCGGAGAGGTTGCCAGTTCGAATAACGGGTTCGCGCAGGCCTTTCTCGATTTCCGCGATTTGCGAGGAAAAATCGGAAGCCATAAACTTGCGATCCTGGGCTGGACCGGTAAAATTAAAGGCCCGTATTTTGATTATATCCATTTTCATAGCTTTGGCATATAGATCACCTAACATCTCCATGGCCAATTTGGACAGGGCATAGGGGTTCATGGGGGGCGCAATGGGATCACTTTCATTATAAGGGGTTAACTTGGCATTGCCGTATAACTCGGCGGAACTCATCAACAGGATTCGGCATGTTGGCGAGAACTCATAAAGGGCTTCGAGTAAATTTGAAGTGCCGATAAAATTGACCTGGTAGGTCAACTCCTGGTGCGCCCAAGAAAACCCGACATTGGCAATGGCGGCCAGATGAAATACCATATCTGGACGAATGGTTTTGATGGCATCGAATACTTTATCACGCTGACTGAGGTCGACATGATAAACGGTCATGCGCGGGGATTGATAATTTGGGACTTCGGTAATACCGGAAATGATGGGATGCTTTTCTTTTAGTAACGCATCCATCAGATGGGCAGCCAAAAACCCGGAACAGCCAGTAATCAAAACTTTTTTGCTCAAATCGCTACTCATTACTTTTCTTTGATTTTCTCTGCTTTTCTTTACTTGTCAATACCAAGGAAATCTTTGACCATGCCCATGTTACCGAGAGAGACACCAAAGTTGAACTGGGTATCTACCTTGGTGCCGAATTTTAATAAGCGGAGTTCGGAATTAAAACGCAGGCACTGGTAATCAAAGGTGAGTTTGAAGTTGGCATTACGGAACTCTTTGGCGGTGATGTCATAGTTGACGATGGCATCGAATTTGACGGGGAAGCGGGTGGGGTCAAAATGGAGGCTGCCACCGATGGTATCGCGGTTCAATATGTATCCTTCAGCAGCATACGGGTAGATATAGCGGGAAAAGTTAAAATTGCCATATACGGGACTTTTGGGATTGGTATAGGCGATGCTGAAATTAATGCGGCTAAAATGGTCGAGCAAAGTTTCGGCTTTCATATAATGGTTTAAATTAAGAGATGCATCCACTGAAAAATTACTGAAAGGCCGGAATCGCAGGGTGTTGGATAATTCGGAAAATTCGGGGTAAATATTGTTAATTTTCCGATTGAAATTGCCCAGTGCTGGATCGAAATAATAATCCTGGGATATGGTATGAGAAAAAACCTCCTGAGCGGATTTGTCTTTTTTATTTTTAGATAACAGTGTATTCTTTAAAGAAAAACCGATGTAAGAATAGGAAGGATAGTCGATTCTGTCCAATTTCAGCAACCGGGCCATATCCTGGTCATCTACCTTGGTCACATAACGCATGGTGATGCCGGGCTCGAATAAATGCTTGAGCTTGCTGTTTTTAAACTCGTAAATCTTGGCAAAAACCGGGCCCTTCAATTCGAAATTGGCGGTATGATACTGCACATGAATTGGTTCGTCCACGGATTTTTTGGCCACTGGATCGTAGGTGCGGTCATAATAACTTTGCTTGGAATCAAAGGTGAGTTTACCCATGGCCCATGAGGACTGAAAAAGGCTTAAACTGTAGGAAGGGTTGATGCTAAACCGTTTGAGGGAATCAGAATTAAAAAGTCCTTCCTCTTCATCCAGACTTGCACCGGTTGTCTGACGCTGGACCGCAGAATAGGCGATTTCCAATGAGAAATAACCGGGTAATTTCCATATTTTTTGCTGATTCCAATTAAAATTGACGCGAGGGGTATACTTCAACGTGGTGGAGCTGTTATCGTAGGTGTAATAGGTGTCGAATTGGGAGGCCATCACGGACAACTTGAAGTTGTTCAGGGAGGAACTGAGGGAGACGGAAGACTTGGCGGTGCGGCGCAACTCGGCATAAAAATCATTGCTGAATAAGCGCTTAAAATTAGAACCACTCTGTCGATCTACGTCCACCACGATGCGGGTATTTAAAAATCGAATATACTGGTTGTGGGTGGCTTTTAGGAAATAATCGGTTTTATTGCGACTATAAAAAGAATCTTTGGGAGCGGTTGCATCTGCGTCCAACACGATGTCGGACTTGTATTTGAAATAGTAAAATTTGATATTACCATCCATGTTTTTGAAGAGGTAACGTAACTCCGGGGAAGCCCCTATTCCGGCCTTGCTGTAATAATCGAAGCTGAGAGTCAAATCAACATTGGGTTTAATGGCCCAAAAGAAGGAATTCAACAAGAAAAAACCCCGCAGGGTAGAACGTCCGATGCCTGGAAATAAAAATCCGGTGGCTCGACCATTGGCATTAAGGGGATATTTGATATAAGGAAGATAAAATACCGGGATATTTTTGATTTTGATCACGGCATCTTTCATGACGATGTATTTCTCTTTCTTGAGCCGTCCTTTGCGACAGGAAATCTTCCACCGGGGCACACACTGGGTACAGGTGGTGAAATCGATTTTATCGAAGGTCAGGGTCTCATTATTAACCTGGGTTAGCTTATTGGTTTTATAGCGAACCGTGGGCGACATCTGGCCATAGGTGTCGAAAAGAAAACCGGTGCGTTCCTTCAGGTTAAACTCCAAGCGTTCACCACTGATCACAGTGTTATTGGACGCCATGGTGACCCGCCCCTGGGCGATGACCACATTGGTTTTTTGATTATATTCCATGTAGTCGGCATATATTTTATACTCATCCCAGGTGATTTCCACATTGCCAGAGGCGATCAGGCTGTCGCCGACCATATCTTGAAGATCAGCATTAAGGATGGAAGCGCTCTTGGTGGTTTGGGCGTTAAGGAACGCTTGCACGGACAGCACGACAACTACGATTACTATTATAATGGTTATTCTATGTTTCATATTCGTTCGGATAGAATTTATCATATATTGCAGGTATAAATCAAGTACTATCTATATTTTTCTTGGAATTAAAAAATCAAAAAAGCTTGAAACAACTATGGACAAATGGTTTTGAAGAAAAATAAAAAAAATTCCATTTTTTTGATTTGACATCTAGAGAATATTTGATTACAATTCCCCCATGATCAAAATTTCATTCTCTGGTTTTAGTGGTAGTGGCAAAACAGCGCTGTTGAACGAGGTTAAAAAGATATTGTCTCTCAAATACAAAGTGGAATACTGCGATGAAGCAAATGATAAGAATCCTTTTGATGAAAGTCAAAAGAGCAGTTTTGTCAGCCAGTTCTTCTGCTTCTCCTCCCAGATTAACGAGGAAAACATCAGGGGGATGGCTATGATGGATTTCCTGCTCTGTGATCAATCGGTCCTTGATTATTGGGTTTATTGGAATAGTTTTATCAGGGATATGAGAGATATCAAAAATATTGAGATGGCACCCTATTTACGGGAGAAAAATACTATTTTGGAGACTATGTACCGGTTCTGGATCAAGTCATATGATTTGATTTTTTGGATCAGGGTGGATTTAAAGGAACTGGGAAAGCGGGAATTGCCCTATGAATGGAATACCATGCAGCAGAACGATATCAAACGCATGGAGGAATTATATCAAGAGACGGTGATAGATAGCGATGTGAAGATTATTGAAATCTGGAACAATAAATCCATTGATGAAAGTGCCCATGAGATTATCAAGCATATTTACAGTTATAAAGACAAAGAAACAGCGGCAGATTCCTGAGTGTGTCCCCTATTCTGGGTTGCAGGAATCCACCGGAAATTAACCTGGAGGAGTAAGGAAACGTGCAAATCAAACTGGCTGGTTATAATGTGGAAACAGAAATACTGGAACGCTTGGAAATTGGGGAAAACGAACCGTTAACCCCGGAAACCTTCAGCTCGGCATACGCCAGGATCAGTCGTAGTTCCAAGGATGTGACTGCTTTACGAAAAGAAGCGCGGGAAGATGTGCAAAAAGCCCGGGAATCCAATGAACGGATCATTTTCCAGATGGGTCACCATTCGGTGGCAGAACACGCGGTATTTAATTTCGATGTGATCGGTGTGTCGCGTCTGGCACTGGAAGAGATTGAAAAGTTCCGTTTGGCTTCTTACACGGAAAAATCGCAACGTTATGTCACCTTGGACGGCGATTTTGTCATACCCAAAGAAATCACGGACAAAAAATCACGTGAACTCTTTTTGGGGACGATTAAATTACAGAATGATTTTTATTTTAAAGCCCTTGAGGTTTTAAAAGAGTATCTTTTTGCCAAGTACCCGGAGCAAATAGAAAAGAAGGGGGACCGCAAGGTAGTAGAAGGATGGGCGAAAGAAGATGCCCGTTACATTCTCTCTTTAGCCACGGAAGGCCAGTTGGGCATGACTATCAACGCGCGCAACCTGGAACACCTGTTCCGACGTTTTGCCTTGAGTAAACACGGGGAAGTGCAGGAGATGGGTAAAGTGATTTATGGTCTGGTTGAAAAGGTCGCGCCATCGCTCATTCTTTTCCCGGAACCCTCGGCTTTTGAAACAGATTTGGCCGGAGAGCGTATGAAAGCGGTAATATCCGCCCATATACCTCCACGAGATAAAAAAAAGGAACCGCATGGTTTGATTGGGAAGGTGGATAGCGCGGCTTTCCCCGTGCAACTGCTGCGTTTTTCTGCGGATGGAGATGAACGGATATTGGCAGCGTTGCTGGTGTTTTACCATGGGTATGATTACACGCAGGCTTCCTATATCACGGCGTTGATGCCGCCCACGGATAAAGAGGCGATTTTTAAAGGGTTGTTTGAGCACATGGAGTTCTTTGATTCGCCATCACGGGAATTTGAATTGCCGGAGGTCACCTTTCAGGCCCTTGTTAGTGCTTCCAATTTTGCCCAGTTAAAACGTCACCGCATGGCCACGTTGCTGGCGGGAAATTACGATATCAATCTGGGCAATGTCATCCCGGAAAATATCAAGATCAACAAATTGGACAAAGAATTCACAGAGATCATTGCTAAAACGAACGAGGCTTATCTTAAAATAAAGAAAAAATATGGTGCCACGGCAGATTATATTTTAACCAACTCCCACTGCCGACCAGTAGTGATGAGAATGAATTTGCGGGAAGTGTACCATTTTATCCGTTTGCGCGCCGATCAACACGCCCAATGGGATATTCGCAACTTGGCCCACAGTTTGGCGGAAACAATCAAGGATAAGATGCCGTTATCCGGGATGCTCTTATGTGGCAAAAGCGATTATATCAAGCAATATGAAAGCATATATGGTAAAAAACCGAAATTCTCAATTTAGGGAAGAGAAGAAATCAATAAAAGGGCGTATACCAATACGCCCTTACTATTTCAAGAATTCATACAGCCATATTATATGGGGTATGCACACAAAGGTGTCATAGAAAATGGGGACGCAGTCCCCTAAATAACCTTGTGTTGTTTCCCGACTTTTTCAAATGCCGCGATGGCTTTATCGATTTGTTCGCGGGTATGGGCGGCTGAAATCTGCACACGGATGCGGGATTTGCCTTTGGCGACAACGGGGAAAAAGAAACCGATGACATAAATTCCCTCTGCATAGAGGTCTTTGGCCATCATCTGGGCTAACCGGGCATCATCTTTGAACTTGCTGAACATCACGGGCACAATAGGATGAACGCCTTTGATAATATCAAAACCCAATTTTTCCATGGAGTCGCGGAAGTACATCGTGTTTTCCATCAGTTGTTGTCGTGGTTCATCGCTTTCATTGAGCAGGTCGAAGGCTGCAATAGAAGCCGCAGTAATCACCGGGGCCAGGGTATTGGAGAAAAGATAAGGCCGTGATCGTTGTCTTAGGATTTCGATAACCTCTTTTTTACCCGTGGTAAAACCGCCGGACGCCCCCCCCATAGCTTTCCCCAGGGTGGAAGTGATAATATCCACATCGCCCATGACGTCGCAGTATTCGATGGAACCGCGCCCGGTTTTACCGAGGAAACCGGTAGCATGGGAATCATCGACCATGACCATGGCGTCATACTCTTTAGCTAGGGCGACGATCTCTTTTAATTTGGCAATAGCGCCATCCATGGAGAACACGCCGTCGGTGGCGATCATAATATTGCGGGCTGGTGTGGGTTCTTGACCCAAACCGGGATGGTCCCAGACGTCCATACCTTCTCTGGCTCGTTTTAGTGACCGTTCCAGGGAGTCCATATCTGAATGATCGTATATGAACCGTTTCGCTTTGCATAAACGGATACCGTCGATGATGCTGGCATGGTTTAATTCGTCGGTGATAATGGCGTCTTCGCTGCTTAAAATACTCTCGAAGAGGCCGCCGTTGGCATCAAAACAGGATGAATATAATATCGTGTCCTCGGTTTCATAAAATTGACTGATCTTTTGTTCCAGGTCCTTGTGAATATCCTGGGTGCCGCAGATAAAACGGACGGATGCGAGACCAAAACCGTAGTGATCCAGGGCTTGTTGGGCCGCTGCTTTTAATTTGGGATGATTGGCCAAACCCAGGTAGTTGTTGGCGCAGAAATTCAATACTTCCCGGGGTTCCGAACCTTTGGGATAGGACACTTCGATAGATGGTTTTTGATCCGATAAAATAATGCGTTCTTCCTTAAAGAGTCCCGCTTCCTTTATGTTATGTAACTCTTGACTTAGATCATACCTGACACGCTGATACATGATAATACCTCCTCATTTTTATTTCTATAAAAATTCATATCTTTCAATTATATCACAAAAATTAAAAATGAGAATCGCAAAACCTGGGTAAAAAAAAATAGACCTCGGATTTCACAGATCGCCTTGCCCCTACTTATCCCCCCATTCTAGACCAACCGTAAAAGTTCGACCACGGTTTTGGATGCCATTTTTCAACGATGATGAGTATGTGTAATAAGTTGTATCCATCAGGTTGTGAACAACACCCATCAGATTCAAATTTTTCGATAGATGATATGTCAGCTTGGTATTTAGTATCAGGTAAGCCTTCTGATTGCCGCTCAGCGCCCACTTGCCTCGATAGAGACCATTGATGTTGAAATTAAAATGCCGGTGGCGGTAATTGGCCGCGAAGGAACCTGTAGTCTGTGGAATCGGGATATTTTTTTTGTCTATGAAGTGTAATAGACTCCCGTAGAAAATCAAATTTTTAAAGGCCATGGTTCTCAATTCCAGTTCCAGGCCGCGGGTGGTTTGTTCACCCAGATTTTCAAACAGGTGGGGTGATGAGGGGTCATCTGGATTCAACGGTTTCCCCAACACGATTAGTTCCGACATTTTGGACTGGAAAAGGGTGACCACCCCCTGGAAATTTTTAAATTCCTGTACATATGCCGCTTCAATAGTGGTTACTTTTTCCGCCCCCAGGTTTGGATTGCCTGCATTGGTCGTGTTGTTTTTATTGTATAATTCCCGGAAATTGGGGGCACGGAAGGCGTGGCCATACATAAACTTGATTGTGGATTTGAAAGGCGTTGTGTAAATGAGAGCCAGACGTGGGTTGAGGGATGAGCCAAAATCGCTGTAATTGTCCAGACGGATGCCCGCCGTTAGCTTGAGTGCTTTGCCCAACTTTTGATCGTCCTGGAGGTACACGCTAAATACATTGCGTGTTTTCAGCTCGGTGAATTCTTTGCCTTTTATATCTTCTTTCATCACCGGATAATACTCAAAACTGTTGCCCACCTCGAAATTCCAAAAACCCATATTGGCCACGCCCGTCATTTTTCCATTCATTATTGAAATACCCGCTATTAATTGATTCGCCATTGACACCTCATAGCTGCTGTCAATATTCAGATTGGCAATGTAACAGGCCATATTCGGACCACCACCCAGTACCTGCTGGTTGAATTTCGTGGGGATGTTCTGTTCATTCAATGCCACTGGAATCGCACCGATAGGCAACTGCATGAAAACAACTCTCCATGTGTCGTCCAAATATCCAGCCGAGACATCGATGGCCATTTTTTTAAAAGGCTCTATATGGTAGTTTAGATTGAGAAAGCTTTGTCGAACTGTGCCGTCGTTCATGCCATTGGCCAGGCAACCATACATTATAAAATCTTCAATATGGGCTTCATTGTGTCTCGCGTTCAGCACCCAATTTTTATACTTCAGGGTGAGGAGCGCGTTAAAGCCATTTTCCGGGTCTCTGGTTTTGGCGGTTTGGTGCAATCGATCCGTCAGGGTGTATTCTAGTCCATTGTCAGAGAAGGCTTGCACAAATGCTGAAACCGTTAGTTCGTCGACTTTTTTCGAGAAGTTAACCGCGACTTCTTTTCTGTCGCCGTTGCCTGTGGTCACTGAAAAATTGTTCAGGTTGTCGGCGGCAACGATATTAACCACTCCTAAAAATGCGTTGGAACCATACAGGGCCGAACCTGGACCGCGGATAATCTCCACTTGCTTGATATTATCCACCGGGATGAACTGGTTCCCATCCGAATAAGCGCCGGAGTAGAGGTTGTTAATGCGTTGCCCGTTATACTGGAACAACACGTCGGTGAAACGCCCGCCACGTGGCGAAACAATATCTTTTTTAAATTGGTCCACATTTCTGTAGGTTATAAATCCAGGGACATAGTTTAAAAGCTCTTCCACGGTTCCAATCCCCATGTTTTTTATCTCTTCGCGGGTGAAAACCGTCACCGATGATGGTGCATCTCCTATGGATTGCTGGGATTTGGATGCCACCGTCACCTCGATATTGAGTAATTCCTCGAAGCTGATGTCTTCTATATCAGTTGCCTGTTCCTGTTGCGCACCGAGTGGTAATAACCCCCAAATAAAAACAATACTCAACATCAACACACATAATGTTTTTGATTTCATTTATTCCTCCAATTGATTTTTTTACAAAGGTTGTAAGTGGTAGGAGAAAAAAGTCCACGGATAGTGACGACCCTATCCCGAATTTTAGGGAATAGGCAGAAAACACAAACCGTTAAAGGAAAATCTTGCTGTATCTATTTTCAATTTACACCTCACAACCGGGTTCTGGTCAATTCAACGTTTACGACTATATTCCGATTACGCTATTGTATAATATCAAAAATAAAAAAACAACAATTAAAATAAAAAATTTTTTAAAACCATTTTGATATATAGATTAGCCAATTTATAATACCTATTTTTCGTCATATTTTAAACCTAAATATATAACTAACAAAAATGCTGGATAACAATCCACCAAGTTGTAAATTTAGCCTATGAGGCGAAATTTGGAGCGATGGGTTTCATTTTTTTGTAGGGAGCGAAACTGGACTATCTGGACCAACTGGACTTCCCAAAACCTTTGAATTTTGTCCAGCTTGTCCAGTAAGTCCAGCTTACCACGATTATCCGTGGTACTTTTAAAAAATGATGGTGAATCCAGGTAACAGGGGAAAAGAGCCAAGGCTCTTTTCCCCTGCGGGGGTATTGGTAACAACCGGCTTAACTGCCGTACCGATCAATAATCTCTTGTTTTGTTTTGTGTAGAATCTCGTATTTTTTGCCGACTTTGATGAAGGCAGCCAGGGCTTTATCCAGGTGGTGCTGGTCATGAGCAGCGGAGAGTTGGGTACGGATGCGGGCCTGTCCTTTGGCTACGACGGGGAAGAAAAAACCAACGGCATAGATACCTTCTTGGAAAAGGTCCTTGGCCACATCTTGGGCCAGTTTAGCATTGAAGAGCATGACAGGAACGATGGGGGTTTCCCCTTCTTTGATGACAAAACCAGCTTCAGTCAAACCTTTACGCCAAAATTCGGTGTTCTTTTCCAGTTTATCACGTCGCTCTGTAGTTTTGGAAATAATGTCCAGCACAGCCAGTGCGCCTTCCACTACTACCGGGGCTATGGTATTAGAGAAGAGATAGGGTCTGGCTTTTTGACGGCACAGTTCCACGATCTCTTTTCTGCCGGAAACGCAACCGCCGGATGCACCGCCCAACGCTTTTCCCAGGGTAGTGGTGATAATATCAATTTTCCCCACTACACCGCAATGCTCGTGTGTACCACGACCGGTTTTACCGATAAAGCCGGAAGCATGGGAATCATCCAGGAACACCAGGGCATGGTACTGTTCAGCCAGAGCTACAATCTCGTCCAGTTTGGCCAGATCGCCGTCCATGGAAAAACTACCGTCCGTGATGATGACTTTCAGTCGTTTGTCCGCGTGCAGTTGTAATTTGCTTTCCAGGTGTTTCATATCCGAGTGTTTGTAGGTATCATGCTGCGCTTTCGCCAAGCGAATGCCGTCCACGATAGAGGCATGGACCAGCCGGTCGGAGATCATGATGTCTTCTTCGGTGAGCACTGCTTCAAAAACGCCAGTATTGGCATCCATGCAGGAGGGGAAGAGAATGGTGTCTTCGGTGCCCAGAAAAGCGGTGAGTTTGGCTTCCAGTTGTTTGTGAATATCCTGGGTGCCGCAGATAAAACGCACCGAGGACATGCCGTAGCCGCGATGGTCCAAACCTTTGCGGGCAGCTTCCACCACTTCCGGGTGGGATGATAGGCCCAGGTAGTTATTAGCGCACATGTTAATAACCCTTTTGGGAGTCGCGCCTGCTGGGAATATCACCTCGATTTCAGAGCCTTGGGGTGCGCAGATGATCCGTTCTTCTTTAAAAAGACCAGCTTCAATGAGCCCGTTTAACTCTGCTTGTAGTATTTGCCGTTGTTGATCGATTAAGGCCATTTTTGCCCCCTAACGCTTATTCAACGCCAAACTCTTTCATCAGTTTGGCAATTTTATTGACCGTATCAAACGCTTCCGGGGTGGCTTTGGCATCGGGAATCTGAACATTGTATTTGGTCTCAAGGAATCTCTTTAAAGAGACCATGGAAAAGGAATCCACTATGCCTCCGGAAATCAACGGGGTATCAAAGGTCACTTCCATATCATCATCTTCTTCCAGGTATTCTTCCTGAACGTACTCTAAAACGACATCTTTTAGGTCAGACATTTTATTTTTCTCCTTTATTATGATTTTATTATTTTGGTGTTATTATTATTTGAATCATTTTTTAATCATCATTTTCCAGCGTGGATGTATCGCCGATATCTTCGCCCCATTCTTTGGCGCGAAGCACGCGGCGCATGATTTTGCCGCTCCGGGTTTTGGGTAGTGATTGGACAAATTCCACATCTTGGGGCATGGCCAGTGGCGATAATTTTTTGCGGATGAAGTTCATGATCTCCAATTCCAGCATCTTCGTGGGTTCAAAGCCCGGTTTTAAAGCGATGAAGGCTTTCACCACTTCCATGTTAACCGGGTCCGGTTTCCCCACCACAGCCGATTCTGCTACTGCCTCGTGTTCTAACAGGGCGGATTCGATTTCAAATGGTCCCACAAGATGGCCGCCTGTATTGATGACATCATCGTCGCGTCCGACGAACCAGAAATAACCATCCTCGTCGAAACTGGCGCGGTCGCCGCAAATGTACCAGCCATTCTTGAACTTGCTTTTATATACCTCTTCATTGTTCCAATACCCCCTGAACATGGAGGGCCAACCCGGTTTAATGGCGATCAGACCGACTATGCCCGGTGTGGTGATGGGTTGATGGGATTTTAAATCCACGACTGTGGCCGTGATACCGGGGAAGGGTTTGCCCATGGAACCTGGTTTGATTTTCATGCCCGGGTAGTTGGTGATCATCATGCTGCCCGTTTCGGTTTGCCAGAAGGTGTCGTGAAAGGTCAGGCCGTAGGTATCTGTCGACCAGATGACGGCTTCGGCGTTTAGAGGTTCGCCTACTGAGCAGAGGTGGCGCAGGGAGGAGAGATCGTATTTATGGGCTGTTTCTTTGCCGTCTTTCATGAGCGAGCGAATAGCCGTGGGCGCGGAATACCAGACTGTGATCTTGTGATCCTGGATAAATTGATACCAGGCATCGGCTCTAAAACCGGCATCCAAGACGCATTGGGTGGAACCAGTCGCCCAGGCGCCAATAATACCGTAGGAAGTACCGGTGACCCAGCCGGGATCGGCTGTACACCAGTAAATATCATCTTCTTGGAGGTCCAGCACGTATTTAGCCGTGATGTATTGGGAGATCAGGGAGTAGTGAACATGTTGGGCGCCTTTGGGTTTGCCCGTTGTGCCCGAGGTATAGTGGAGTACCGAGGGGGTTTCTGCTTTGGTGGGGAAGATGGGGAAGTGTTCTACTGGTTGGACCGTGTCCATGGCGAATGCCACTTCTAATTCTCGTAAAGGTTTGCTGGCATCGTCGTCTACAATGATAATGTGTTTGAGGTTGGGCAGTTCCGCGAGAATTTTTCGTACTTTGGCCACGTGTTTTTTTTGAGTGATAATGGCCGTGGTTTTGGCGTCATCCAGGCGGGTGAAGAGGGATTCGCCGCCAAAAGCCGAAAAAAGAGGCTGGGCAATGGCTCCCATTTTTAATACACCCAGAAAACCCAGATAGAGTTCTGGCACTTTATCCATGAACAAACAGACCCGATCACCGTCTTTTACGCCCAGGTCTTTCAAAAAAGCGGCAATGGCATTGGTTAGGACACGCATGCGGTCGAAGGTATATCGTTTTATTTCGCCGCTGTGTCCTTGCCAGATCAAAGCCGTCTTATTGCCTTTTCCTTGCCGGCAAATCCGGTCCGTGCAATACTCGCCGATATTGATGACATTACCCGGCTTGTATTCCAGTTCTTTTTCCGAGATTTCCCATGTGAAATCTTTGACTCTCTCTTCATAGCTACCGATGTTACTCATACAAATAAATCCTCCTTTGGTTTGTGATAAACGCTTTTTCGAAACCATTACTATTTCAATCCTGAGACAGGGTTCAAATCCAAAAAAAAAGTTATCTTTTAAACTAATTTATAGAATAAAATGGAGCAAAAGTCAAGTAGGAATTATGTATCTATTCAGTTTTTTGAACGGCCCCCCAGAAAACAATGGCCCACTCACAGTCAATATTATTCTTTTGGGCATCAAATAACACGAATTATCGCGAATTTAGCAGAATTTTTTTTTGTTGGTTTGGAGGGGTGTATATTCATGAAATTTGTGGTACACTTCTAAATGGAATTCATTAGGTACACCATGAGTAAAAACGATCATAGGCTAGATGAATCTATCTTCTGTGCTGTGTGGTTAAAACAACAGCGCGGGGGCGTGTAAAGTTACACAATAGTAGCATTCTTTTTGATTTTATACTGGTGAGGACTGTGAAATGGGGTTTTCAACCCCGGGTTTCGGACTTCAAACCCCAAAATACTCACAAATACCCCGGCGCACCGGGGTCAGAATGTGAACGGCCGGGGTCAGAATGCGAACGGCCGGGGTCAGAGTGTGAACGGCCGGGGTCAAAGTGCGAACGGTCAGGTTTTTTTGTAGAACAGCCGGGTTTTTTTGTAGAACCGCCGACCTATTTTGTAGAATCGCCGGGTCCAGAGTGCGAACGGAAGGTTTTTTTTTTAGAACCAATAAGTCGGGATGATTTTTTTTTACCGGGTTTTAATAAGTGCCGCTGGCAGAAGCGATGACGTATTGGCCGCAACTGGTGGCGTACTTGTACAGATGGCTATTGGTGTAAATATCAACCGTGATGCACCCGGAGTTTTTTCCATTCTGAGCCGAAACATAGAGGAAATCACCACTTTTTGCACTGGAAATTTTATAAGAGAAAGGTAATTTTACATTCGAGTATTGCACGGTGGAACCTCCGGCACCTGACAGGGTAATGTTCTCTGCTTCACCCACTCCGTATACGCGGTATTCCACATCAGGATAGGTCACCCGGATCTGGATTTCCGTGTATACTTCATTGGCCCCGTTTTTAGCAATCAGGCGATAAGTATTGAATTCCTGGCCTGATTTTGTCGGATCGATTACAAGCAGGTCTTCCGCAGCCAGGTTGCTGAACTCCAGTTTGCCATTACGGTTTATTGAGATGTCTTTGGCATTGATTACTTTCCAGCCAAGGGTCGTTTGTTCACCTATTGCCAGGGTTGATTTTCCTGCATTAAATCGGCTGATAAAAGGTTTGGTGGAGGGATCGGGGAAATTAGCCGTGCTTTCCACACTGGTCATCATACCGTTGGTTTTGTAACCCACTTTAATCTTTACGCTGGTGAAAACCTCTTGATGGTAAAGTACCAGTGAATAGGTATAAGCGCTTTTATTGGCCTCTAGAAAAGGCTCCATAAATGCTTCTTTTCCCATATTGGAGACACCGAAGGGAGTGCCGTTTTTATAGTAGGTTAATACCACGTCCAGCATTTCCGCGCCGTTACCGGTGGTGGTTGTTTCCAGTAAGGCGCGCACCGAGTACTTATATTTTGCGACAGAGGGCGTATTTTGTGACGACGAATCCGCGAGGGCGAGGAGAATGGAATTTTTGGACTGCCCTACCAATTGTTGGGCGTCGTCTCCCATAAATTGCGCGTTGGCGGTAAATTCTGCAATTTTTAAGGTGGTTTGGCCAGATGGACCAGAACCGTCAATATCAGAGCTACTTTTACAACCCATCATAAAAAAAAGAAACAACAGTAACCATGTAATTATTATTTTATTCATTATCTATCTCCATGCTTTTTTTATACATTATTATAGCCATATAAAGGCTTACTGTCAAGCTATTCAGTATTTTTTCAGCAATTCTCATTTTGCATATTATTTGGGTGAACACAAGGAGGCTGTCTCAAAATAGGGGGGGTGAACTCCTTTAATCAAGACATGAAAACCATGGTGGACATGGCTACGGCGTCTTTTTCTCCCAGACCCTTGACAAATCGATACCTGTGCCATAAAATAAATAGATGAAGGAAAAAAAGTGAGCGGGTCTTGAGGAGCAAAAAATGACAAAAAGAATGATGTTTAATATTATTTTTATTATTATTTTTATTCTGATGATGGCTGTTTTCCTCTTTCCGATAGGAGCTGCCAATACCAAGACAAAAGAAACCCGACAGTTAGATACGGCACAAAAACATCTGGCTGTAAAGGAACTGGCCAAGCTGATAAGAGCGAAATATGCCATTGCTGAAACGGCAGAAAAAGCGGCGCGGTTGGTGGAAAAAAATCTGGCGGCTGGAAGATATAACAAGATCAACGACGCACAGTTGTTCGCTGAATCGATCACGTCCGATATCCAAGGCTTAACGGGGGATAAACATTTCCGGATGGGTTTGGAACCGCTACCCGATCCAAAACCTGCGTCCACAACACCAACCAAACCAGTTGATGCAGACGCGGAAAGGGCGGCTTGGCTGGCAAAAATGAGGCGGGATAATTATGGGTTTTTGAAGGTCGATATATTGCCAGGGAATGTGGGTTACCTTGATTACCGCCGTTTCCAACCCCCCGATTTGGCCGGTGACACGTTAGTGGGCGTCATGGCTTTCCTGGCTAATGTGGATGCGCTTATTATTGACCTGCGCCATTGCAGGGGTGGCAGTCCGTATATGACGTCGTATTTGGCGGCATATTTTTTTTCCAAGGCCACGCACCTCTATGATATGGAATTTCGTGGCGATAACTATACCGATCATTTTTTGGACTACAGCCTATCTTCCTGGCAAACGACTTCCCGATATGCCGCTGTACATCCTGACCAGTGGCTACACCTTTTCCGGTGCCGAAGCATTCGCCTACCGGTTCAAGGTACTCAAACGGGCCACTATTATTGGAGAGACTACGGGTGGAGGAGCGAATGCGGGGGGTGTATTAAATGTGGCACCGTTCTTCCGCGTTTTTATGCCCATGGGACGTCCGGTAGATCGGGATACGGGTACTAATTGGGAGGGCACTGGGGTAGAACCGGATATCAAAACAACGGCGCAAGAAGCCCTGGTCATTGCACACCTGGAAGCGCTCAAAATATTGAAAGCTAAAACCACGGGGCAGGCGGATATTATGCGCCTGGATTGGGCTATAGAAAAGGTAACGGCGGGTCGCCAACCGGTTAAGCTTGGCCAAGAGGAACTGCAACGTTTTACTGGAAACTATGGGGAAGGCCGTGTTTTTATAGATGGGGGGCAGCTTCGTTTCCAACCGGCGAATCGCCCCGCTTTTCTTTTAACACCGCTCTCCCCTACTGTGTTCATGGCAGAAGCACAGGAGTTGGTGCGCGTGGAGTTTTTCCCCGGGGCGGACGGTACCATTAAAAAGTTGCTTTTTATTGATGAGGATGGCAACAGTGAGGAATTTTTTATCTCTACGACATGAGTTCTTCCAATTGGAAAGCATGACGCATGGCGTGAACGACGAGGTGTTCCAGCATGGAATCAATACAATAATCGACTTTCCACGTGGTTTGATAGGTCGGAAAATAAAAAACTTTGACTGGTAGACCAATCAGAGGTTTGGCATACTGTGCGAAGAAAGGAACCATGTATTGGTCTATTTCAGCCTCAATGGCTTGGGCATCGGGTAAGGGGGGAATTTGGGGGTCTGGTAATTGCAGTTTTTCACACATCCAGATCATATACTCCCGTGCCCAGAAGAACACATGGTGTAATAATGTATCCATGGATTGATAATCTGGTTTTTTGGATTCAGGCAGGACGACTCCTGCGGCTTTGGCTTTTTTCCATGTTGTGACAAACTTATATAATTCCTTTTCGTGGAGAATTGTCAGGGCACGAGCGCCCCGATAAGTAAATTCTGGCATTTCAGTCATGTTATAATTCCTCCTGGTCACAATTTTTTTGTCAAGAAACCTTTTTATCATATTATTCCTAAAAATTCAATAAAAAAAGTGGTTTTTCCGCCTGTGACCTTAGCGTGTTGTTCCTGAGTTTGCGTAATAGAGTTTAATTTTGTTCTCGGTTTGGATATACATCCCGCCCACCACGTGCAAGTCTCCTTTGGTATCAACAACGGCGGCAATATCAGTATCTACCTGGAAACCAGGGTTGGTATCGGCGAATCCAAAACGAATACCAGCATCAATGGAACGGCTGTAATAAAGCATCTCTCCCCTGGCGGCAGTGCCAATCCAGGCCACATTAAGATTGTCGGCCCCATCCAAAACCAGAATAGGCATCCAATTGTCTTCACCGGGGCTGACGGAAATATTCTGGCGTGGTTCCCAGGTGATTCCCCTATCGCGTGAACGCATATGGTATATCTTTCGCGAGTAGCTCTGGATGTCATCAAACACGATGTGAACAATGCCACCGGAATCCACTGCGATATCTGAACGGCAAAGCGGGGTAGCTAAAGGAGTGAGTTGCAGTGGAGTGGTCCAGGTGTCTCCTTTATCCATGGAGTGGCTGAAAAATAGTGAAAAGTCGTTTTCGTTTTCCTGGAACCAGACCAAATACACATTCTCCATGGAATCGACGCAAATGGCGGCATAGTTTGCGACTCCATGCATGTTGGAAATAATCCGCATCTGCTCCCAGGTGTCTCCATAGTCTGCTGAGCGGGTGAATACAATGGTTCGCTGCCCGGGGGTATCATCGATCCAGGCCACATACAACCGACCGGGCTCACCAACGGTAATGACGGGATCAAAAGAACCGCGTAACGTATGGGACAGGTTCTGGGCAGTGCTCCAGGTAGTGCCGATGTCCGTTGAACGGCGGATATAGATATTGCGGGCGTCGTTGTTATTATCGTAAAACACAACGAAGAGATTCCCTTCCTTGTCAATGGCCAGATTCGGGGCACGAAAATCGCCTTGACCGGACAGCGAGCGCGGCGCTTTCCAACTCTCGCCATTGGCAAGGGAACTTGAATAATAGATTTCGTGACTACCTGGGACATGATCTTGCCAGACGACGTGGATATTTCCATCACCGGCGATTACTGCCGAGGGGTAACGGGAATCGTAGGTGGAATCGTAGATGTTGACGGTAGTATTGAATTTATGGTTGTCGTGGAGTACAAAGGGGAGGCTGTCGGTTTCATGGTTATTGGCTGAAGGTGTGCGCACCTTTATGGGCAGGTCCTCGCTTTTGACGTGGAGCGTACTGAAAATAATCTGCCCTGGTTGGATACGGCAACGTAACTGCGCGGAACTGATAAACGTGGTTTCTTGTTTAATGCCATTGAACAGAATCACTGAATCGGTTTTAAAATTCACGCCATTGGCGGTAAGCATAAACGCGGGGGCATGAGATACACGTTCTGCGGGTGAGATGGCGGTGAGTCGGATAGTGGTTCCTGGCGGATTGGGGTTTTGACCAATTTTTTCACACTGGGAAATGAGTAAGCCAAAAATAATACAGATGCATGTCAAAAACGTCTTTTTCATGGTAAACCTCCAAGTGTGCCGATACATTCAGGTGAATTGGAATTTAATTCTACGTCTCTATAAAGTAAAAGTCAACAATCTCTTTAAATTTGCATTCACTGCCAAATTTCAGAAAAAACTGGACTGGCGAATTTTGGTAGATGATCTTACCTTTCCATTTTTTTGGGATTGAAAAATTCTGTTAAATGCGGTATAGTTGAAAAATGAAAATATTAAAAATAACCACACATGTGCAGACTATTTTACCTGCATCTTTAGCTGCATCTTTAGCCTATCATTTATTGTATATATTAACTATTATCGTTATAATGGAGGCCATAACACGATGACATTGACATCCCCTGCCGGTTTTTTTAAAAAATGTATAGGAAAACTCTTTTCCCCGCCACAGAAAGAACACCCAGGCGAAACACCGGAACCCATTGCCGGTATTGTGACCACCTATACCTATGACAGTCTCAGAACGGCCCTGACGAGTCAAACCAAAGAAGACCACCGACGTGTATTAAAAGAAAATCAATTAGACTCATATTGGCCCCAGTTGGAAAAACTGGCCCGCCATGAAATCAAATTTCAATTGGCCGAGGTACTTGACCACGATCTGAAAATTGGTCAATCCAGGATTGGTGGTCTTCCCGACCTTCCCGCAAATATCCCATGGTGTACTGATAAAAAAGGGCAAGCTCTCTCTTTTATTGCCCAGATCAATTGCCGTGACATAAAACCCTATGATCAGGAGAATCTGTTACCAGACAGTGGGTTCCTCTATTTTTTCTATGACCCGAAGCAAGAAGCCCTGGGTGTGGACCCCAAAGACCGGGATAAATTCAAGGTATTTTATCATGATGGTCCCTTTAAAAATCTCAAACCCACCCCCTTTCCTGAGGATCTGCCCGATTTTGGCCAATACGATGAGTGTGCTATCTCGTTTAAAAGTTCTATTAGTTTGCCAGATGCCCCGGAAAATTGGGGGATTAAAATGTCCCCTGCCGATGCCCTTAAATATGCCCGGCTGCAAAAACAATATTCCAATTGCCTGTATCATAAAATGTTAGGCTATGCCAATCCGCTTCAAAATGCCATGGAACTGGATTGTCAACTGGTCACCAACGGGATATTTATCGGCAATAAAAACGGTTTTCGCGGTCGCCGCCGGACCGAACTGGAAAAAACCATGGGAGAGTGGCGGTTATTGCTGCAACTCCATTCCGATGATTTCCCCGGTATGATGTGGGGCGATGAAGGCAGACTTTATTTTTGGATAAAAGCAATGGATCTGAAGAACAGAAATTTTAATAACTGCTGGGTACTCCTACAATCCGCACCCCCTCCAGAAGCATAAACCCTCGCTCGCAAATTCTTAAATCATGCTGGACATTCTGGACCAACTGGACTTTTAAAAATCTTTCAATTTTGTCCAGTTTGTCCAGTAAGTCCAGCGTGTCACGATTAACCGCCGAGCTTTTTAAAAATGACGGTGGATTTCGGGAGATTAAAACTAGTGGCGATCTTATTCAATCACGCCAAGGACCACGCCTTCTTCGGCACCTTGCGCTCGATTAATAACGCCCTTGTCGCTTGTTACCGGCAATAAGCGCACCCACTCCCCCCCATAATTATCCCCAAAAACAAAGAGTCCCCAAATCAAGCGGAAAAGAGCCGCACCAGAGGGACCATTCTGATACATGTACGCCATAGAACCCACGAATTCTTGAACCAGCCATTGTGTCTCTGTCATGGCTTTTTTCACCGATGCGTCCCAATCTGCCTGGGAGGTGAATCTGCCTACAGAAACACCTTTACCACCCAATTCACCGTTGGGTTTAATGACCAGATTGTCTTTATTGGCCAGTATAAAATCGCCCAGGTTTACTTCCTGCGAATTGTACGTGGTGACACCGGGAACAACTTTACGGGTCCAGGGAATCGAACTTTTGATGGCATCACGTTCTGCCTGGGTGAAAAGGTCCGATTCCTGGTGTTCCGACAGGAGGGAAATATTAAATTTGTTTGATAATAAAGTAGTCATGGGACCGTTAAAGAGACAGAGCTTATTGGCCATGTACGCTTTGTACATATCGGGGGAAATATCGCCAAAAGTCATTTCTATCACGGCATGAACACTTTTATTATTATGGTACAAGGTGTTCCCGGAGAGTTTCAATTCATACGACTTGCAAAAGGCGATATTACCTTTCAGATTATTCATGGCCAACACGCGCTGGTATGGATTGGTCAGGAAACTTTCCTGCATGGCGCGATTCTCCCATTTACTGGAAAGCTGCATCATGACAACCGTGTTAAATTGATCCAACGAATCGCCGAATTTTGCCCGGATGGTTTGAATAATATGAGTAAACAGGATTATTAATATATCCGTGTTGGATATTTTGGGTCTTTTGCGCTGCAAAAATTCCGCGATGAAGGGAACATTGGCATAAAAATTCTGCAAGTAGGTGATTTCCCACCCACCCAGACTGGCACAGATGTTGCATTCAAGGCATTTAACCCCGGTATCTGTCATCACGAAATCACCGCGCGACAGCATGGTATTAAAATCGGCTTGATTGGCAAATTCCAATTGATATTTAATTTCTTTTTTAGGAATTCCAAAATACTGGCTGATTTTTTCGGGGTCATTGTTGAACAAACGGCTGGGTAAACTGCGGATCAGTTTAAACACGTTGGTGGAGGCATTTTTAAATTGTTCACGCGTATGTTGATTAATAAAGGTAGGCCACGGTTGATAGGTTGCGCCGGCATATTGTAGCCGGGATAAATTGTATTGCTCGCGTTGCAAACCTTTCGGGTTATTCTTTACATACTCAAGAAAATCAGCGCTGCAATTCGATAATTGCCTGTGTACTGCCAATACTTCATTGGTTAACTCCATGTTTCACCTCTTTTGATTTTTATGATTTGATTTTTTATGAATGGTTCTTTAATAAAAAAATATTTTCCCCTATCAGTGCAGTTTTGTCAAGAACAATTTCTTTTTTCCCATTATTTTGCTTCCCGGTGGGGTTGTTTTTATTTTCTTATTTATCAGGACAGTGCATTGGCAATTATTTTTGCAGTTTGTCTCACATGCGGTTTTTTGAAAATAGAAAAATGATCGCCGGGGATTTCATGATAGATAATTGGCGCGGCACAATAATCTTGCCACTCCTCTTTTGCTGGCGCAGATAAACTGGCATTAAAATAATGAACTGTGGTCTGGATTTTTTTTGCTGGTATATAAAGCGCCCGTGCCCGGGTCAAGGTGCGCATTACATTCACGGAATATATTAATTCCCGGATCCCCAGCAGATTATAATTGGGTATGTTTTGAAAAAGATCAGCGGGAATTAATTGTTCAATGGTTTTTACACTATAATGGTTGTCTTCCAAATGGTTTAAGATAATAGACCAGAGTTCTGTTAAAGTAGATGCCTGTTTTATTTTTTTAGTTAAACGTGGCTCGTTCAGTAATTTTAAGAGCCAATTGAGTTCGGATTCGAGACTGAAGGGGGGTTCTTCCTGGGACCAGTCCTGTTGCGGACCGGGGGCGTCAATAAGTCCGATGAATGACATTTTTTCGCCTCTATTTTCCAATTGGCGGGCTATTTCAAAGGCAATGGTGCCACCGAGCGACCAACCTGCGATACAATAGGGTGCAAAACGGGGGGCTTGAACCGCTAAAATCCTCTGAACATAATCCGTGGCGATATCCTCGATGGATAGTTCCAGTGGCACGCCAGTTTTTAATCGGTGGGCACGTAATCCCCAACAGTTCAATGGAATATCTATAAATCTGCAAAATTCCAGGTAGCCTTCTACTTCACCGGTGCCGTCGTGGATTAAGAATAAGTTCCTATTATTCCGATCCACGGCACCGCTATTCAATTTCATCACGCCTTCATCTGGCAGAATAAGTGTTTCCTGATTGGCGGTGCGAATATACTCCGCGAGTGCTTTGACCGTGGGGGTTTTAAATAATTCGGCCAATGGGAAATGGATATTAAATATCTTTTGGATTTTGGAGACGATCACGGTTGCTTTTAAGGAATGCCCACCCAATTGGAAAAAGTTTTGGTGCATCCCGATGGCGGCTTGATCTATGCCTAAAACCTCGGCCCAGAGTGTTACCAGTTCCTTTTCGATGGGGTTTGTAGCCGCTACAACACGTTCGTTGTTTTCCAATAGGGGTTCTGGTAAGGCGTTCCTGTTTATTTTGCCATTGGGGGTCACGGGGATTTTATCCAGCGGGACAAAATAGGCTGGGATCATATAGTCGGGTATTTTTTGGGAAAGATATTCTCTTAATTCTGATGGGCGCCACTGACGAACAGAGATAATATAAGCGCATAAATAGTGATCGCCACTATTTTCTGTTTTGGCGAGCACCACGGCCTCTTTAATATCGGGATGGTTGACCAGTTGCTGTTCGATCTCGCCCAATTCAATACGGAAGCCGCGGATTTTTACCTGATGATCGATACGGCCAAGAAATTCAAGATTGCCGTCGGGTAACCAGCGGCATAAGTCACCGGTTTTATAAACGGTTTTTGAAAAGGTGGACAGGAATATAAATGTCGTGGCGGTGAGTTGGGGGTTGTTTAAATAACCCGCAGACAGGCCATCCCCGCCGATTACCAATTGACCGGTGACATTCACGGGACACAGATGCCAATAGTGGTCTAACACAAGCAATAGACTGTTGGCGACAGGTGAGCCGATGGGAATACTGGCGAGAGACTCATACTGGTTCTGTAGACCGCGTGGGATTTCAAACACGGCAGAAATAATGGTGGTTTCAGTGGGACCATACATGTTAAAGACGCGGCACTCTGCCTGAACGGAATCTAAACTGCGGTTTAATAGTGTAAGGGTTAATTTCTCAGCCCCTAAAAAAAGATATTTTAATGTTTCAAATTTAAGACCTAAGGCAATGAGATGCGAATATTGGGTGGGGGTGACATGCAAGACGGAAATACATTTTTCTTTCATGAATGGCACAGCGTGATCGGGATTCATTAATAATTCATCAGCAACCAAATAAAACCGTGCCCCGGTGGTGAGGGTGATAAATATTTCCCACACGGACCAATCAAAAAAATAGGAAATATTCTGCAACACGCTGTCTTTGGACCCAATTCCCAGATAGGTGTAGCCCCAATGAAATAAAGGGCACAAATTGGCATGGGTGATGGGTACGCCCTTGGGATAACCGGTTGAACCGGAAGTAAAAATGACATAAGCAAGGGGCGCGGAATTTATGGGCGTTAGGTGAGTAACGGGAGTGCATAGAAAGGCGTCTTGGATGAATTGTTCGGTGAGCACGATGTTGGCCCCGCTATCTTTTAAGATAAAATCGATGCGCTCCTGTGGATACAGGGGGTCAAGGGGAAGATACGCATTGCCAGATTTTAAAATCCCAAGGATGCCAATGATCATTTCAATGGAACGCGCCACTTTGATGCCCACAATGGTATTGGGCAAGGCACCTTTTTGTTGCAACCAATGGGCTAAACTATTGGATTTTCTATTTAATTCGGAATAGGATAATTGGCTACCGGTTGCCCCAATAATGGCAATAAAATCGGGGGTTCGGTCTACTTGTTCTGCAAATAAGTGGTGAATCGTGGATTGGGTGGGATAATCTGCATGTGTATTATTCCATTGAAGCAGAATCTGTGCTTTTTCTGCGGCTGGGATGAATTCTATATCCTGCAATTTCTGGCCGGGGTCAAGGAAAACTGAGGATAGAATCTGTTTGAAGTAAATAATAAAGCGTGCCAGAGTGTCTGGCTTGAATAGTTGGGTGCAATACTCGAAAGTAAGTTCCAAACCTTCTCCAAATTCGGTGGCACCGAGTGTTAAATCAAACTTGGCAATGCTATTGTGCTGTTGTCCCTCCCCTATTGGTTCGTTTTGCATTTCCTGTGGGTTAGTGATATTTTGCAAGGAGAACATGACGTCAAATAAGGGGTTGCGACTGGCGTCGCGATTGACATGGCAGTTTTCTACAATATCTTCAAAGGGATAGTCTTGATTTTCAAACGCATCCAGGGCGTGTCGCTTAACCTGCTCCAGAAATTCCCTAAAACGGAGTTCACCGGTTGGCGTGTTACGCAGGGGGAGGGTATTGACAAACATGCCGATGATTTTCTCTAAATCGGCATGTCTGCGACTGGCGCTAGGTGTGCCGATGATGATGTCTTCCTGACCGCTAAGTTTGGACAACAGGATATTAAAGAAGGCCAGTAAAACCATGAAAAGAGTGGCGGAATGTGTGGCGGCGATGTTATTTAAGGCATTGGTGTCTGCGTGTGATAATGCAAAATGGACCGCGCTACCGTCAAACACTTGGACAACGGGGCGGATATAATCAATGGGTAACTGTAAGACGGGAATTTCCCCGGCGAATTTTTTTAACCAATAGTCACGTTGACGTTGGCTGGCATGGGATTCTTTGGTCAGGTTTTGCCATGCTGCAAAATCCTTGTATTGGATGCGTAAGGGGGGCAACTCGTGGTCCTGGTATAGTGCCATAAAATCCTGCCACAATATCTGATGGGATACACCATCGGAAATGATATGATGCATATCAATCAGCAACAAGGAATTACGCTCACTTTTAAACCAGGCTACGCGTAACAATGGGGCGTGGGCCAAATCAAAGGGGCGGACAAAATCGGCTACCATGTGGGCAAGGTATGCTATTTTAAATGGAACAGCAGGATGAATCTTCTGAACGGGTAACTGGTCCACGGTAAAATAGGAGGTACGAAGGCTTTCGTGTCTTGTTAGCAATGTATTGAAAGTTTTTTCCAACCGCTCCATTTCAATATCTGGGGGCAGGGGAATGATTTCTGGCATATTGTAACCAATGCTCTGGGGAGCCAATTGGTGTAAGAAGTAGAGCCGCTTTTGAGCGGAAGATAAGGGGTAATATTCTTTTTCTTCAGTGGGTGCTATGGCAATATGGTACTCTTTCTTTTTGCCTTTAATATAGTCGGCCAATTCTCTGAGCCTGGGAGTTTTGAAGATTTCTACCAGGGGAACTTTTACATCCAATACCTTGTGTATCCGGGCGGTAAGAATGGTGGCTTTTAGCGAATGCCCACCCAGATGGAAAAAATGGCTGTCGATTCCAATACTATTCTCTGCTACATTTAAAACATGGGACCAGATCGCTACTAATTTTTGTTCTATCTCGTCGCGTGGTGCGAAAACGGGTTGGTTATTTTTTAATTCGGGTGGTGGTAAAGCGTTCCGGTCAATCTTGCCGCTGGTATTTAAGGGCATTGTCTCCAGTGCGATAAAATGCAATGGAATCATATGGTCTGGTAACGACTTGGCCAGGAATTCCCGCAAAACAGGGGCATCCCAATCACTTGCAGAACAAATATAGGCGCATAAATATTTTTCGCCGCTCTGTTCGGTTCTGGCTAGGACCACGGCCTCTTGGATAGGGGGAAACGTAAGCAGTTGATTTTCGATCTCGCCCAATTCAATGCGGAAGCCATGGATTTTCACCTGCTGGTCGATTCTTCCGAGGAATTCAATAGTGCCAGCGGGGAGCCAGCGGGTCAGGTCACCGGTTTTATAGAATTTTTTTGAAATGGCAGAGGCGGTGGGCAGGGTGGGCAGCGAGATGAATTTATCATGGGTGAGTTGGGGTTGATTTAAATAGCCACGGGTCACACCTGCCCCACCGATCACCATCTCACCGGCTACGCCGATAGGTACACATAACAAACGGTTGTCTAATATATATATCTGGGTATTGCCCATGGGTTTTCCGATGGGTATACCGGGCAAAAAATCATCAATGTCGCGAATTAAGCCTTCGACTGACGCCACGGTGGTTTCGGTAGGGCCGTATTTATTATAAAAATCACAGTGTTTATACCACTCTCTGGCCAAATGTTTGGAACAGGCATCCCCACCGGTGATCACACGTTTGAGATGAGTAAAATGAGCGGGGTTCAATTGGTTTAGAAAAAAAGGTACGGCATGAAGATGGGTGATTAACTGCTGGTTTAAAAATGTGGTAAATTCAGTTTGGTCGAGTAGTGTCTCTTTAGCAATGAGCACCAATGCGGCGCCACTGGTGAGTGTTATAAAAATTTGCTCAACGGAAGCATCAAAACACAAGGTGGAAAACTGTAAAACCCGTTCGTTGGGAGTTATATTAAATAATACTTTTTGATAGTCGATGAGATTTACTATGGAAGAATGCTCGACTAAAACACCCTTGGGTTTGCCGGTGGAACCGGAAGTGTAGATAATATAGGCTAGATTTGTGGGAGTGATGGGAATTATGGGAATTATGGGAATTCTGGGAGTTACGTTAGTAACGGGAGTTATGGGAGTTACGTTAGTAACGGGAGTAAGTTCCTGGATGAATTGATCGGTGAGCAGGATGTGGGCTTGGCTATCTTTTAAGATAAAATCGATGCGTTCCTGTGGGTAACTGGGATCGATGGGTAGATAGGCAGCACCGGCTTTTATAATCGCGAGAATTCCTATTATTGTTTCTAATGATCGTTCTACTAAAATAGCCACGATGGTATCGGGTAAAATGCCTTGTTCTTGGAGCCAAAAGGCCAGACGATTGGATTTTTCATTTAATGCGACGTAAGACAATTGGACAGGCTGTGAACTTGCCCCGATGAGGGCAATGTGATCGGGTGTTTGTTCGACTTGCTCCACAAATAAATGATGGAGGGTTTTGTGGCGGGGGTATTCGGTATGGGTATTGTTAAATTGAAATAGAATCTGTTCTTTTTCGGCTATGGGTAGGCACTGGATGTCTTGTATTTTTTGGTCTGGAGAGTGAATAACACTGGATACGATCTGCTTAAAATATAGAACAAATCGTTCCAGGGTCGCTCTTTTAAATAGTTTTGTGCAATACTGGAAGGTAAAACCGAACCGTTTGCCCAATGGGGTGGCGCTTAGGGTTAAATCAAACTTGGAGGATTGGTTTTTTTCTTCATCCCTGTTGGTTTCTTCTTGCCAATCAGTGGTATCATCATTATTTTGCAAGGAAAACATGACGTCAAATAAAGGGTTACGACTGACATCGCGATTGATGTGGCAATGCTCGACAATATCTTCAAAGGGATATTCCTGGTTTTCAAAGGCATCAAGAGCGCGTTCTTTGACGGTTCCCAGAAATTCGGGGAATGCCGTTTTGGAGCAAGGAGTGTTGCGCAGGGCAAGGGTATTGACAAACATACCGATGATCTCTTCCAAATCGGTATGCCTGCGTCCGGCTACAGGAGTACCGATGATAATATCTTCCTGACCGCTCAGTTTGGCTAACAAAACATTAAAAATAGCCAACAACACCATGAACAGGGTGGCAGAATAGTGTTTGGCTATGTCATTTAAAGCCAATGTTTCCGGCGCGGAGATCGCAAAACTGACACTGCTGCCATCAAACACCTGGATCGTGGGACGCGGATAATCCATGGGTAAGTTCAAAACGGGAATATTCTCGCCCAATTGGTTTACCCAATACTCTTGTTGTTGTGTGGCAACAGGGGTCTCTTTTTGTTTATTTTGCCATTCTGCAAAATCTTTGTATTGGATGGGCAGTGGATGTAAAACGTGGTGCTCATAAAGAGCCATAAAATCACGTTGCAGTATTTGATGGGATATCCCATCGGAAATGATATGGTGCATATCCACTAAAAGCCAGTGTTTGTTTTCATGCTTAACCCAGGCGACCCGTAACAATGGGGCGTGGGTCAAATCAAAGGGCGTTATAAAATCTTCCTCTATGTTTTGGGCGTAGGCTATTTTAAATAAAACATGCGGATGAATGATCTGCACGGGTGATTCATTGATGGTAAAGAAGGATGTGCGGAGGCTTTCATGTCTTTCTATTAATTGGGTGAAGGCTTTTTCCAGGCGCGCTATTTCCAGGTTTGGGGAAATCGGAATAATTTCCGGCATATTGTAACCGGTGCTCTTGGGTGCCAATTGGTGTAAGAAGTACAGCCGTTTCTGGGCGGAGGATAAGAGATAATACTCTTTCTGCTCGCTGGGTGGGATGGCGCTATGGGACTGCTTGTGTGTCGCGGTGATATATTGGGCCAATTCGCGGATGGTAGAGGTTCTGAATACTTCTGCGAGTGGAACTTTGACCGCCAATTTTTGGTGTATCCGCGCTACCAGAAGGGTTGCATTTAAAGAATGGCCGCCTAAATGAAAAAAGCTGCTGTTTATACTGATACTATCTTTTTCGATATTTAAAATTTCAGACCACAGGCTTACCAATTGCCGTTCCGTCTCATTTCTTGGGGCCATGTAATTATTACCGCTGTTTAATTCTGGATGGGGCAAGGCTTGGCGATCTATTTTGCCATTCTGTGTCACGGGTATTTTCTCAAGAGGTATAAAATAAGGCGGGATCATATATTCGGGTAATTGGGTGGATAAATAGTCGCGTAATGGAGCGATTGAAATATCTGGTGATGTGACAATGTAGGCGCATAAATATTTCTCCCCTATTACGTCTTCACGCATCAGAACGACGACCTCTTTTATGCCGGGATATTGAGCCAATGAACTCTCGATCTCGCCTAACTCGATGCGAAATCCCCTGATTTTGACCTGGTTGTCGATTCTTCCTAAAAATTCGATATTCCCATCGGCCAACCAGCGGGCCAAGTCACCGGTTTTGTAGATTCTTTGGGAAGCCGTGGCGGCAATGGACCAGGAGGTAAATGTAGCGGCGGTTAATTCGGGGTTGTTTAAATAACCTAACGCGAGACACTCGCCAGCAATGTATAATTCCCCGGAAAGACCAATGGGTAAAATGCGCTTGGTACTATCCAGAATATAAATCTGTGTATTTGCCATGGGTTTGCCAATGGGAATAAGACTCTGGGATTGATGGGTTGAACAATTAAAAGAGGTGACATCAACAGTGGCCTCGGTGGGGCCGTAAGCATTTATAAGCTGGATATTACCCCGGCCAGAGACGATCTTATTAAAGGCGGCGACTAATTCAGGGCGAACGACTTCGGCCCCGATAAATACCCATCGCAGGGATAACCATTTATCATGGGTGTGAGCCAGGGTCATCCATGCTAAAAACACATGTAACGCGGAGGGCACAAAATCAATGGTGGTTACATGATATTTGGCAATGGTGTCCAGTATGAGCTCAGGTTGGTTTTCGCCGCCGCTGGGCAGCAAACACAATGTCGCGCCGGGAAGAATCCAACGGAATAATTCACACACGGAGACATCAAAGGTATAGGGAGTTTTTTGTAAAATCACATCATGGGCATCCAACTGGTAATGATTGCTTACGAAAAACAAACGATTAACTACAGCGCGATGGGAAATTAGAACACCTTTGGGTTTGCCGGTGGAACCGGAGGTGTAAATGACATAGGCGGGGGTGATGGGAGGTATGGGAATTATGGGAAGTATGGGAGTGATGGGAATTATGGGAGTGATGGGAGTGGATGCTTGGATTAGGTTTGCGGTTAGTAGGATTTTGGCATTGCTATCGACTAACATGTATTGTTTGCGATCTTCGGGGCAATCGGGAGCGATGGGTAAATAGGCGGCACTGGATTTTAAGATAGCGATTATGCCAATCACCATTTCTAGTGACCGTTCCACCATAATACCGACAATGGTGTTGGGTAATACACCTTTTTTGATTAATTGGCTGGACAAGTGATGGGATTTATGATTTAATGCGGCATAGGTTAATTGGATAATTGAAGCAGCACCAGAAGACTCCCCGATGAGGGCAATATGATCCGGGGTTCGTTCTGCTTGCTCGGCAAATAACTGGTGAATGGTGGATGGGGGATAATCCTGCTGCGTATCGTTAAATTGCAATAGAATCTGCTTTCTTTCTGCTTCTGGCAAAAACTCGATCTCCTGCAATTTGTGCTCTGGGGAAAGGAGAATGTGGGCGATAATTTCTTTAAAATAAAGGACATAACGTGCGATAGTTTCGCGCTTGAAGAGTTTGGTACAATACTCGAAAGTAAACCCCAATGAATTGCCCAATTGAGTGGCTTCCAGGGTTAAATCAAATTTTGCGGTTTGGTTCATATCATCGGAATTGGAAGAATTATTATTTTCTGGTTCTGGGACCTCTAAAAAGGATTCTTCTGGCTGGTCGGCCATATTTTGCAAGGCAAACATCACGTCAAAGACTGGATTGCGACTGACATCGCGATTGACAGTGATTTTTTCCACCAGGTCTTCGAATTGAAACTCCTGGTTTTCAAAGGCATCCACGGCCCGTGCTTTGACCTGCCTGAGAAATTCCCGGAAAGGAATTTCTCCGATGGGAAAGTTGCGCAGTGCCAGGGTATTAACAAACATACCGATGAGTTTTTCTAAATCGGCATGCCTGCGTCCAGCGATGGGTGTGCCGATGATGATATCTTCCTGGTGGCTCAATTTAAACAACAAAACATTAAAAATAGCCAGCAATACCATGAACAACGTGGCATTTTCCTGTTCGGCGATTTCATTTAAGGCTGTGGTTGCCTGGGGGGTGATCGCAAAATAGATACTGCTGCCATCAAAGAGTTGAATAGCGGGGCGGGTATAGTCAATGGGTAAATTTATAAGGGGAATTTCACCGGCGAATTCGTTTAACCAGTAGGCTTGCTGTAACTTAAAACCGGGCGACTCTTTGGCTAAATTTTGCCAGGCTGCATAATCTTTGTATTGGATGCGCAACGGAAGTAATTCTTGGTCCTGGTACAATGCCATAAAATCCTGTCGTAAAATAGTCTGGGATACACCATCGGAAATGATATGATGCATATCAATGAAAAGCAGGGCATTGTTTTTTTGCTGAAGCCAACCTACCCGTAACAACGGGGCTTGAGACAAATCAAAGGGCCGGATAAAATGCTCTGTCATATCCGTCATGTTTCCTATTTTTTCTATTTTGAATGGGATTGGGTCATGAATCTTCTGCACGGGCAACTCGTCCACGGTAAAATAGGCAGTGCGCAGACTTTCATGCCTTGCGATTAATAACGCAAAGGTTTTTTCCACTTTTTCTATGGCAAAATGTGGTGCCAGGGGAATGATTTCGGGCATGTTGTAGCCGGTGCTTTCGGGTGCCAACTGGTGCAAGAAATACAGTCGTTTCTGGGCGGAAGATAACAGGTAATATTCTTTTGTTTCTACCGGTTGGATGGCGATAAAAGACTCTTTGGTCGTCGCTGTGATATATTCGGCCAATTGACGTATCCTGGGGGTTTTGAATATCTCAACCAAGGGCACTTTTACCTGGAAAACCTGATGAATCTTGGAGACAAGCACCGTGGCTTTTAAGGAATGCCCGCCCAATTGGAAAAAATCATGATCAATACCGATGTCTAAATGAGACCGCGATAAGACATCCTGCCAGATTGCTACCAGTTTTTTTTCTATTTCGTTCCGTGGCGCCACATATTGGCCATACACATTGCCATCCAGCGGGGTGGTTTCTGGTTTGGGCAGGGCCTTGCGATTTACTTTGCCATTGGTTGTGAGGGGAATAGTTTTTATGGGAATAAAATAGGCGGGCATCATATAATCGGGTAATTCTTTGGCCAGCAACTCCTTTAATCCGGTGAGTGGGAACCCCTCCGCGATAACCACATAAGCACAGAGATACTTACTGCCCGTGGTTTCTTCCAGATCAATGACCACCGCCTCTTTAACCCCGGTATAGGTTAATAAACGATTGGTTATCTCGGCCATCTCGATGCGATACCCGCGAATCTTGACTTGGTTGTCGAAACGACCTAAAAATTCTATGACGCCATCGGCACGCCATTTGGCTTGATCTCCAGTCTGATACAATCTTGTAGGGGAATGGGATAATCCTTCCAAGGTGATAAATTTCTCATGGGTTAATTCAGGGCTGTTTAAGTAACCTCTGGCGACACCATCACCGCCAGTATATAATTGTCCGGGTATACGGGGCGGGAGTAAATGCCCGTCTTTATCCAGCACATAAACAGTGGAATTGGCGATAGGCTTACCAATGGGAATACGTTTGAGATAGTTTCTTTCAATTAAAAAGGTGGTGGAAAAGGTGGTGTTTTCGGTGGGGCCATATCCATTGGTGACCTGAAGCCGGGGGAACCTGGAACGCAAGCGATTGATATGGGAGGGCGACAACACGTCCCCGCCCACCAACAGATGATTCAAGCGGGCAAAAACCAGGACATCTTCATCCACTATCTGATTAAAAAACGGGGCCGTGAGCCACAGGATGGTGATTTTATGCCGGGTTAATATTTCTTTTAAAAGCTCGGTGGCTAAAATAGTCTCTTTGCGCTCCAATACCAATACCAAACCATTTAACAACACGCCCCAGATTTCAAAGGTGGAGGCATCAAATTCCAAGGCCCCGGTTTGCAAGATTTTATCGTCTTCTTTAAATTGGATAAAATTGGTATTCTTCACTAACCGCAATACGTTGCGATGTTCGACCATCACGCCCTTGGGGATCCCGGTGGAACCGGAAGTATAAATGATATAAGCAAGATTACCGCCATTCAAGGGCTTGCGCTCCATGATCTGATTCGTTGCTACCTGTTCCTTGTGGTACACATCTGGACTGTCCAGGTATAAATAATTCTCCAGATTATCCCCGCACTCCCCCATCAAACGGTCAAGGATTATCATATAATCATTTTGGGAGAGCAGAATCTTTAAACCGACATCTTTGACCATTTTTTTAATTCGTGCAAAAGGATAGGCAGGAGAAATGGGAACATAAGCGCCTCCGACTCCTAATATCGCCAGCACAGCGATCATCATTTCCACGGAACGGTCCATTAAAACACCCACGGGTGAATCCGGCTGGACATGGTGCTGGTAAAACAAGTAATTGGCCACACAAGCCGCGCGATTTTGTAATTCCCGGTAAGTGATGTGGACTGGGGCGTGTTCTCCGGTGCTTAAAGAAAGGCCAAACAAGGCAAGACTATCTGGGGTTTTGGCTACCTGCTCGGCGAAACATTCGGGGATGGACTTATCCTGCGGGTAATCGCGGCGCGTATCATTAAAGTGGTCAAGAATCTGCTCCTTTTCTGCGTCTGAAAGAATGGAAATGTCTTTTAAACGGATGTTGGGGTCTTGGATAACTGCTTTTAGCACACGATTAAAATGGGAAACAAACCACTGGATAGTATGGGCGGTAAATAGTCCGGTATAATACTCTATATTAATATAGACATCGTCGCCTTGTTCCTGCACAAAAAAGGTCAGATCAAATTTAGCAGTGGTATTGGTTAATTCAATAGCCGCTGCATTTTGGGGAAGAATAGCAATTTGTTCCACGCCATTTTTTGGGTCTGCTTGGCGGAAATTCTGAACCACAATCAGAATATCAAACAGCGGGTTTCGCGATGGGTCTCTCTGGAGGTCCAGTTTTTCTACCAGCGCCTCGAACTGCACATCCTGGTTTTCCAATCCGGTGACACTGGTCGCCAACACTTCCTGTAAAAAGTGTTCATAGGATTTCTCGCCCGCCGGATGATTTCGCATGGCCAGCGTATTGATAAACATACCTACAACCGATTCCAGATCAACATGACGCCTGCCGGCTGTTCCTATGCCAATGATGATATCGGTTTGCCCAGTGTATTTATAAAACAAGGTATTGAGCAGGGCCATCATATTCATGTACAGGGTGGCGCCATTCCGGTTGGCCAGAACCCGTAGCGCCTGGACATCCCCGCGTTCGAGCATAAAATAATAACTGTCACCGGCAAAAGTAAACACGGGGGGGCGTTCAAAATCCACGGGCAGTGCCACGCGGGAAACATCACCGGCAAATAATTCCAACCAGTACTTTTCCTGCGCCTCTATCCGCCCACTGGCAAACAAGTGGTTCTGCCACTGGGAAAAATCTTTATACTGAATGGGCAACGGGGCCAAACATTTACCCTGCATCAGCGTGAAAAAATCCTCGGTTAAAATAGTCTGGGAGCTGCCATCGGCTACGATGTGATGGATATCCACCAACCAAATACTCTGATTATCGGACATCTTGATCTGGCCGGAACGGAACAATGGCGCCTGGGATAAATCAAACGGACGAATAAAATCCCGGGCTATTTTTTCTATTTGATGTTTATTTTCCACAGCGTCCAAGGATAAATCAAAATACTCCAGGGTAAATTCTACCTGCTCGTGAACCCTCTGAAAGGTGTCATCCCCCACGCGGATAAAGGCGGTTCGTAAACTTTCATGGTGCGCCAGCAGTTTTTTCAAGGCGGATTCAAGCGTCTGCGAGTCCAAACATTTTTCCAGGGGAATAACCATGGGCAAGTTGTAACTAATACTGCCGGGGTCCAATAATTGGAGAAAATAAAGACGTTTCTGGGCCGAGGATAACGGATAATATTCCCTGCGTTCCACCGGTTCAATGGCCAGGAATTCGCTTCCAGTCAGGCCACTGGTATTCATATAATTGGACAAACCACGAATCGTCGGGCTTTTGAATACCTCGGACAGGGGAACTTTGACCTGCAACTCCTTGTGAATAGTGGAAACCAACAGGGTTGCTTTTAAGGAATGTCCGCCCAAAACAAAAAAATTATCATGGATACTAATTTTTTCTTTCTCAATGCGCAGTAAGCCAGACCATATCTCCCGCAGTTTTTTCTCAATTGGATTACCCGGGGGGACAACACTTTTCCCCAGGGTGTGTTGCGGTAATGGTAAGGCGGTTCGGTCTATCTTGCCATTGGCGGTTAAAGGAATTTTTTCTAAGCGCACAAAATAAGCCGGAATCATATACTCCGGTAACTCTTTGCCCAGGAATGCATGTAATTCAGCGCTTTCCACCGTTCTGGTGGCGACAATATAGGCGCATAAATATTTATCATCGCCACTACCATCATTATTATCTGTTTTGGCTACTACCAGCGCCTCTTTGATCGCGTCGTGGTGCAGCAATTGCGTCTCGATTTCTCCCAGTTCAATGCGAAAGCCACGGATTTTTACCTGGGTGTCGCTTCTACCCAGGAATTGAATACACCCCTCGCTGGTCCAACGGGCTAAATCGCCGGTTTTGTAGATTCTTGTGGAGGAAAAGGAGAGCGTGGTAAATTTTTCGCCGGTCAGTTCGGGGTTGTTGAGATACCCGCGCGCCAGACCAATACTGGCAATGCAAAGTTCGCCCACCAGACCCACGGGTAATAGAGAATGGCTTTGATCGATAATATAAATCCCAGTATTCTGGATCGGTGTTCCAATCGCGGGGAATTCGGGAATTTCTCCCGCCGGGTTGATGGTTAATGTGGTCACCACATGGGTCTCGGAAGGGCCATAATGATTATGCAGAAACACGCCCCGCTCTTTTAAAAATTGGCGCAACAACGGGTGAACCACCAACTGTTCACCGGCAGCAATAATGTGCTGCACTGAAGCGGGAAACTGGCGGATATAGTCGGGATCGGAAAAAACAAATTTTAAAAAGGCAGGGGGCCAGAAAAGAATATTCACCTGCTGCCGGGCGATAAAATCGAATAACTGCAAGATATCACTCTTCATCTGGTGATCTGGCAGACATAATGTCCCACCGGCCAATAAAGCAGAAAATATCTCCTGCACTGACACATCAAAGCCAATGGCTGCAAATTGCAAGACACGGGAAAAATGAATCGCGGTAGAGCGGAATTGAAATTCCATTAAATTAACTATGGTGCGGTGTTCTAGGAGGATGCCCTTGGGTTTGCCGGTGGTGCCGGAAGTGTAGATGATATAGGCGGGGGTGGTGGGAGTTATGGGAGTAATGGGAATTATGGGAATTATGGGAGTGAGGTGCGTGGCTGCTTGGATGAATTGGTGGGTGAGGATGACTTTTGAACTGCTGTCCTTCACGATATAATCAATTCGGTCCTGGGGATAATCTGGGATGATGGGGAGATAGGCGGCACCGGATTTTAATATGCCCAGAATGCCAATGATCATTTCAATGGAACGGTCTAACATGAGGGCGACTATCGTGTGGGGTAAAACGCCTTTTTCTTGCAAGCAATGGGCCAGATAAGTGGATTTTTTGTTTAATGCAGCATAGGATAATTGGTTTTGTGGCCCGCTGAGGGCAATGTGATCCGGGGTTCGTGTCACCTGTTGTTCAAACCATTCGGGGATGGTGGTGTGGATAGGAGATGCTGTGGTGATCGTGTTGCAGTGTAATAATAGTTGCTCTTTTTCGGCGGCGGAAATGATCTCAATGGCCGCTATTCTTTCATTGGGGCTCACCAGGACGGTGGCTAGTATCTTTTTGAAATAAGCGATGAAGCGCCAGATGGTTTCGGGTTTAAAAAGATGGCTACAATACTCGACTTTAAACCCGACGCCCTCAGCAGACTCCGTGCCATGAAAACTAAGATCAAAAATCGCTATGCCACGCTCAAACTCCCTGACTGCCAAACTCAAACCGGGCACCTGGATATTTAAATCCACTTCATACTGGCTGCCAAAGTTCAACAAGTTGAACATGGTATCAAAGATAGGGTTTCGGGAGGCATCGCGACCGATTTTTAATGTCACCTGCTCCACAAGGTCTTCAAATAAATAATCCTGATTATCAAAAGCGGCCAGGGTATTGGTCTGTACTTGCTTTAAAAATTCTATAAAAGTAAGCGACGGCACCGGATAATTTCGCA
The DNA here is from genome assembly GCA_964502145.1 of uncultured Clostridia bacterium. Taxonomy (GTDB): domain Bacteria; phylum Acidobacteriota; class Aminicenantia; order UBA2199; family UBA2199; genus CAZCVI01. Next base: position 263,233 of record CAZCVI010000002.1, on the reverse strand, counting down.
GGGCCAGGGTATTGACCAGCATACCAATCATTTGTTGCAGATCAGCATGAGTTCTACCAGCCAGGGGCGTACCCACCACGATATCCTCCTGGTTGCACATTTTTGCCAGCAAAATATTGTACAGGGAAAACAAGATCATAAACAGAGTGGCATTCTCTTGCTGGGCGATTTGTTTTAACGCGGCTGTCTCTGCTGCCCCGATTTCAAAAAGAACAGTGCTCCCGGTAAAACTCTGCACTGGGGGACGAACAAAATCAGTGGGCAGATTTAAAACTGGAATCTCACCGGCAAATTGCGCCAACCAGAAATCTGCTTGCTTTTGGATGGCGGCCCTTTGTTGGCTGCTGTTCTGCCACGAGGCGTAATCCTTGTATTGAATACGCAAGGGAGACGGGGTCTGACGGGTATAAAACAGGATGAACTCGCGGATCAATATGCCAATAGAAGAACCATCGGTAATAATGTGATGCATATCAATCATTAACACATGTTTTGTTGAATTCTCCCGGATCAACCCGACCCGCAAAAGCGTGGGCGCAGTCAAATCAAAGGGCCTGATAAATGCACTGATCATTTTTTCTTCTCGCGCCAGCAAATCACCCGTCTCTGTGGCTTGGTCAAGAGTAAGATCAATATATTCCACCTGCAATTGGGGAGCTGGGTGGATACGTTGCACCGGTTCCCCGGCAATCCATTCAAAAGAGGTGCGCAAGCTTTCATGCCGTGCCAGCAGACTATGGAACACGTCTTCCAGTAGTTCTTTATCCAATACTCCGCCCAATTCCAGCACCAACGGGGTATTGTACCCCATGCCGCCCTGGGCCATTTGCTGGAGAATGTATATGCGCGTCTGCACGGAAGAAAGCGGATAATACTCCCGTTCTTCCACCGGCTCGATATCCGCATAGGTAGTTTTAATATGCGGGCTCTCGGTTTGTTCATGTTGTGTGGCCGTGATATAATCGGCCAATCCGGCAATAGTGGGGGTACGAAACAGTTGGGTGATCGGCACACGGATATCCAACAGGCGATGAATATCTGTGATCACGGTAATCGCTTTTAATGAATCGCCACCCAATTCAAAGAAATCATCCCCAATGCCAATGGTACGAATCCCAAAGAATTTTTGCCAGACACTAGCCAGCGCCACCTGGATATTGTCGCGGGGTTCCTCGTACGGGGTGCTCAATGGCGGGCGCGGATAAAAACCATGTGTTTCTGCGACAGCCACGACTTCTGGCACCGGCTGGTTCACCTTTTTTATTTGCGCGCTCAAATCCTCGGCACACACGATCACGCGGGCAAGAGAAGTTCCCAACACGCGTGCTAAAACTTCAATCGCATCGGGGGCCGCGATGCCCCCTTTTTCTTTCCCGGCCTGACTATGTCGCGCCATGCCCGTGTCCAACCAGGGTGGCCAATTGATGGACTGGATAAACATCCCATTGCCGGAATCAACCATGCGGGCACTTGCCAGGGCATCGAGGAAATGATTGGCGGCATTATACCCCACCTGCCCTGCCCGATCACCGTAAAGAATATTCCCCAGGGAGGAAAAAAGCACGAGGAAACGGGGTGGCACGGGACGATCTTGAAAAATTCGCACTAACACCATGGTCCCATAAATTTTAGCAGCCAGCACTTCATCGGTCTGGGGCCGGGTTCGTTTCTCAATCACCCCGGCATAATCGGCGATTCCAGCGGCATGGAAAATGCCATCAATGGGACCAAAATTCTCCTCGGCCTGGAGGATAATAAGACGCATCTTTTCTTCATCCGTCACATTGGCGGAAGCAATTAAAATCTGGGCCCCGTTTTTCTCCATTTGTGCCAGTATTTCGCCATAATTCTGGCGCGTGGTCGCGGCGGAACGTCCGATCAGGATCAAACGGGGGGCTATCTTTTGGGAAAGATATTGGGCCAGAGTTAAGCCAATGCCACCCAGTCCGCCCGTGATTAAATAAACGCCCTGGTGTTTTAACACGGGTTGTAGCGGTGGGTCCACGCGCAGAGATTTATAAACGCGGGTCCAACGGTGGTGGCCACGATAAGCGACGCGGGGATTAGGAAACCCGGCGGCCATTTCAGCCAATAAATAACGAATATACAGGCTCTCCCTGGGACTATGGGCGGGAGGGGACACCATATCCACGACACCGCATGTGATATCAGGATATTCCAGGGGGAACACGTCGATAAAACCCAAAAGAGGCGCGTATTGGGGGGACAAAAAAGGTTCATCGCCGCTGACGTCTTCCATGGGTGCGGTAACCACCAGGAGCTGCAACTCTTGGGCAAGGCCATGGGTGCCAATGGCTTTGGTTATATTAAGCAGACTATAGAAGCCGCGCTCCAATGTTTGTTTCATATGGGAATCGCTAACCTCGACACTTGTCCAGAGATGAATAATCTGTCCCGGTATTTTGCCCGCTTGTTTAAGCGCAGCAAATAAGGCATCATACTGAAGGTCCACCGCAGGATCGATGACAAATTCATGATCTTGTATGCGGGTAAAAGGTGTATTGACACCCGATCGCACAATGATCACATCCCGGTTGTATTGTAACAGGTATTCGCGGAGGCTTTCCCCCAGGCTTTGTGCTTCAGTGAAAAGCAACCACGGTGAACCCGCTACTATTTCCATGCCCGTGGGTGTCGTGGGTAAAAAATCGGCACGTTCCCATGAGGGGATATAACACCAATCCTGTAGTGCTTTGGGTGGTGGAAAAACCGACGCGTCCGGGGCCACTGGATTTATGGCCGAATGGGGCGTTTCAATCCAATAATAGTGCCGTTCAAAGGGATAAGTAGGCAGGGATATGCGCCGTGGCTTGTGTTCCGGGGTGGGGGCACGATCATATAATTCCTGCCACTGAATGCGTGTACCATTTAGCCAGGAAGTGCCGATTTCGGTTAATTCTGCTACTGTGGCAGGTAGGCTGGTATTTTCCACTGGCAAGCACTGGTCCTGCGCTTTTTCTTTGCCTGTGACTACCGAGGAGAAGACGCGGTTAACATCCATGGTCGATAATACTGTGGCCGCCTCGGCAGTGGTAGAACATATCACCATTCTGCGCCGACTGAAAGCGCGTCTGCCTACTTGAAGGGTATAAGCGATATCCCCCAGGTCCAGGTGGGGATGCTCTTTTAAATACTGGGCCAAGTTGGCAGTCATTTGTGCCAGTGCCGTATCGGTGCGGGCAGAGAGTAGCAGCAATTGCGCTTGTGCCCCTTGTGCTGTGACCACACGGGGTTCCACGGCCTCTATGATCATAAACGCATTGGTGCCACCAATACCAAAGGAACTCACACCGGCCCTGAATGGTCCGTCACCTTCAAGAGGGACAGGTGCTGCATTCACATAAAAGGGACTGTCAATAAAATCAATGGCGGGATTGGGAATTTCAAAATGCAAGGAAGGCGGAATGCACCGGTATGTTAATGCCAACACGACTTTAATAAAACTGGCTATACCAGCAGCGACATCGAGGTGACCAAAATTGGATTTGACGGAACCCAGACCACAAAATCCTTTTTTAGCCACGGCAAACGCCTCTTTTAACGCTTCCATCTCAATAGTATCGCCCAAAGCAGTGGCTGTGCCGTGGGCTTCGATAAAATCCACGGCATCCGGGGTCAAGCGGGCCAGTTTTAACGTGGTGCGCATCACATCCGCGATCCTTTTTTTACCGGGGGCGGTAAAACTGGCTTTAACAGAGCCGTCATTATTGACAGCCGAGGCTTTGATAATACCCAGAATATTATCCGCTTCAGCTTGGGCATGTTTTAAGCGTTTTAATACCACCACTCCTACTCCATCACCGTATAGAGTGCCCCCGGCACGTTCATCAAAGGTGCGACAGTGTCCATCGGGTGACAGAATCATGCCTTCCTGGTACATGTAGCCTGTTTTTTTAGCAGCCGACACAGAAGCCGCCCCAGCCAGGGCAATATGGCATTCCCCGGTTAATAAAGAGCGACACGCAGTATGAATGGCTACCAGCGCGGTCGAACACGCGGTAAACAGGGTGATACTGGGGCCCATTAAATTCAGTTTGTGGGAGATGCGCGTGCTGAGCAAGAGACTATTCTCGGTCATATGCATGGTTTGCTCTTGATTGGGAGTGTTCATGCGACTGATTGCTTTGAGTACTTGCCAATCAAAACTATCGGACGCCCCGGCATAAAGACCAATGGCACCACTGTACTCGATGGGATCATAACCCGCATCTTCCAAAGCTTCCCAGGCGCATTCGTGGAACAAGCGGGCCGAGGGTTCCAGGGTTTCTGCTTCTTTGGGAGTGTAGCCGAAAAAGGCGCTATCAAAATAGCCTTTGTCTTCCAGTTTACCAAAGGCTTTGACATAATTGGGGTTGGCCAGCATAATTTCGCTGACACCGCACGCGTGCAACTCTGCGGCAGTGAACCAGGAAATAGTTTCCACGCCATTTTTCAAATTGTTCCAGAATACGTCCAGGGTATTGGCACCGGGAAATTTCCCAGACATGCCAATCACGGCAATTTCCAATCCTGTTTCAGGGCTAGTTATCTTGGTCATGCGTTTCCTTTTAAGTTAATAGCATAAATGATTGTTTAAACCTGACTTGACAGCCAATTTCATAAATAGTTGTAAACGATATGGACATTGTGGACAAAATGGACATAAAAAGTGTTCTTGTTTTCTGTCCACATCGTCCACAACGTCCACAACGTCCATATCGTCCATATTTTGTTAATAATCTACTGGTGAATTAAGCTTAAGTGCAGTTCTCTGACATTATTTTTATTGGAAAAATGATAAAACCGGGCGGCAAAACAATAAATCGGGGCGGCAAAACAATAGATCGGGGTGGCAAAACAATAAATCGGGGCGGCAAAACAATAGATCGGGGTGGCAAAACAATAGATCAGGGTGGAAAAATGATAAAACCAAGTGGAAAAATGATAGATCAGGGTGGAAAAATGATAAAACCAAGTGGAAAAATGATAGAATAGGGTGGCAAAGAGATAAAACCAAGTGGAAAAATGGCAAAGTCGAGTGGCAAAGAGATAAAACCAAGTGGAAAAATGGTGGCACTGGGTGGAAAAATGATAGATCAGGGTGGCAAAGAGATAAAACCAAGTGGAAAAATGGCAAATCAGGTTGGAAAAGAGGCAAAACGGGGTGGAAAAGAGGCAAAACACGTGCTACCAGGCACTAAACGCAAAATTTTAAGACAGCGTGACGCGGAATTGTCATCTGTATCCATTTTTTAGAGTGAATCACCGCGTTATTTTGTCAGATTACTTAAATTCTGCTAAAGTAGTGGCCAGAATTCTGGCGGTGTGCTCGACGTGGGGCTTTTTGAAGATAGAAAAATGGTCGCCGGGTATTTCTTGATATAATATGGGAGCAGCGCAATACTCTTGCCACCCCTCTTTTAATATACTGGGCGATAAACTGGCATTAAAATAATGCATGGTGGTCTGGATTTTTTCTGCTGGCATATACAAAGTCCGGGCTTGACTTAAGGTGCGATTAATATTGAAGGCATAAATTAATTCCCTGATCTGGAGCCGCTCAAAATTGGGTATAGCTTGGGCAACATGCGGCGGAATTATTTGTTTAAGCGCTTCCACGTGATCATTGTTTTTTTCCAGATGAGCGAGAACGATCTCCCATAACTGGGTCAAACTGGAAACATGGTTTATTTTTTTGGCGAGATGGGGATCAGGCAGATATTCTAAAATCCACGCTATATCGGCAGCGAGGGTGAATCGTGGGGCTTGCTGCACCCATTCTTTTTGTGGGCCTGGGGAATCAATCAGTCCGAGAAACGAGATGTTTTCGCCCCTATTTTCCAATTGCCGCGCCACTTCATAGGCAATTGTACCACCGAGCGACCAACCGGCAATAAAATAGGGACCAGAACCGGCGGGTTGAACCTGTTGTATGATGTGGATATAATGGGCGGCAATATCCTCGATAGTGACCTTTTGCGGCACGCCATTCTGCAAAAAACTGGCACGCAGACCCCAACAAAAAAACGGGCTTTCCAAAACAGTGCAAAATTCCAGGTATCCTTCCACTTCGCCGGTGCCATCGTGGATCAAGAACAGGTTCGTTGTCCCAGTGCCCACTTTTAATTTTACCAGACTTTCATCGTTGGGAATAAGCGTTTTTTGTGCCACAGCATCCATATTTTGAATATAAGCGGCCAATGCGTTTATGGTGGGGGTTTTAAATAATTCTACCAAAGGCACCTGGACATTATATTTCTTATTCATTTTAGATAACACGATAGTGGCTTTTAACGAATGCCCGCCCAACTGGAAAAAGTTACTGTGAATGCCAATGACTTCTGCACCAATAGCCAATACTTCGGCCCACAGTGTGACCAGTTCCGCTTCCATGGGGGTTGTGGGCGCAACATAACCGGCATCACTTTTTATCTGCGGTAGTGGCAAGGCGTGCCGCGCTATTTTACCGCTGCTGGTTAAAGGCATTTTCTCCAGCGGCACAAAATAAGCAGGGATCATATGGGCGGGTAATTCTTTAGCCAGGTATTCTTGCAATTGGGATCCGTCCCAAGCCAAATCAGAGACAATATAAGCACATAAATATTTGTCGCCATTGGATTCTGCTCTGGCAACGACCACGGCCTCTTTGATTGCAGCATGGGTGAGCAGTTGATTCTCGATCTCGCCCAATTCGATGCGGAAGCCACGTATTTTTACCTGATAATCACGGCGACCGAGGAACTGAATCGTGCCATCTGGCAACCAACGGGCCAAGTCACCGGTTTTGTAGAGTATGGGCGCGAGTTTGGAATGAGTGAGAAATTGATCATGGGTGAGTTCGGGATGGTTCAAATATCCTCGGGCTACTCCAGCACCACCAATATAAATCTCACCAGTAACCCCGAGCGGCACAATCATCATTGCTCTGTCCAAGAGGTAAATCTGGGTATTGCCCATGGGTTTGCCAATGGGCAGATGGGGGAAAGAATCAGCTATTTCTCGAATCAAGCCTTCTACTGAAGCGACTGTGGTTTCGGTAGGTCCATACTTATTATAAAAAGAACAGCGTTTGTACCACTTTTGGGCTAACGCTTTCGGACAGGCATCGCCACCACTAAGCACACGTTTTATATGATAAAAATGCTGGGGATTTAATTGTTCTAGAAAAAAAGGCACGGCATGAAGATGATTGATTGACTGTCGGGCCACATGCTGGGTAAATTGATCCTGCACCAAAAGGGTATCTTTATCAATAAGCACCAAGGTGGCGCCAGTGGTCAGGGTCAGGAACACTTGCTCGACAGAGGCATCAAAACACAGGGTGGAAAATTGCAGGACACGATCACTGACCTGCATATTAAAAAATTCCTTTTGATAATTGAGCAGATTAACGACGGCTGCATGTTCGATTTGCACGCCTTTGGGTCTGCCTGTGGAACCGGAGGTGTAGATGATATAGGCGAGGTTGGTGGGAGTGATGGGAATTCTGGGAATTATGGGAATTATGGGAGTTACGTGAGTAACGGGAGTAATGGGAGTGAGGAGGATGGTGGCTTGGCTGTCTTGTAAGATAAAATCGATGCGTTCCTGGGGGTAGTCGGGGTCGATGGGACAATAGGCGCCACCGGCTTTTAATATTGCTAGAATGGCTATAATGGTTTCTATTGAACGATCCACCAAAATGGCGACGATGGTATCGGGTAAAATACCTTTGGCTTGCAACCCAGATGCCAACTGCTCGGATTGCTGATTTAATGCGGCATAAGATAATTGAACAGCTTGTGAAGGGGCACCGATGAGGGCGATACGATCGGGGGTACGGGCGACTTGCGCGGCAAATAATTGGGGCAGGGTGAGTTGCGAATCTGGCTGCGTTTGTTGACCATTAACGAAGCTTAGAATTTCATTTATCTCTGCCTGACCCATCATTTGCAGGGCAAAAATCTTTACTGAATCATCTGCGGCGAATATGGATAGACTATTTTTAAAATATCGGATGATCTTATCTATACTCTGGGGTCTAAATAAGTGGGTGCTGTATTCCAAAATAAAAGAAATCCCTGCGCTAATTTCAATGGCTTTTAAAGTAATATCAAATTTAGCGGTTCTGCGGCGGTGGGAATAGGAATCGCCATGAATGGATTCAAACGTGTCATCCTGGTAATCGGCCTGATTTAACAAATTAAACATGACATCAAACACGGGGTTACGACTGGTATCACGGTTAACCTGGATGCGTTCGACCAACACTTCAAAAGGATACTCCTGATTATCAAATGCCTGCAAGGTTCGATGTCGTACATCATGTAAAAACTGGTTAAATGGTTTGCTCGCGGCTGGATAGTTCCGCATGGCCAGGGTATTGACAAACATGCCGATCACATGGTGCAAATCGGCATGACGTCGGGCTGCAATCGGAGTGCCAATGATGATATCTTCCTGACCGCATAGTTTGGCCAATAATACATTAAACACGGCCAGTAAAACCATATAAAGGCTGACATTGTTTTTTTCAGCCATGGATTTTATATGCGCGGTATCGGCAGGAGGGAGAAAAAAGCTCACGGCGTTTCCCTCTGCCTGTTGCACGCGGGGACGGGGATAATCGGTGGGAAGATGCAGCACGGGAATGTCTGAGGAATACTCGCTGAGCCAATATATTTCCTGTTGTTTTATGGCTGCCTGCTGGGAAGTTTGCTGATACCACTGGGAATAATCTTTATACTGGAGCGGTAAGGGAGGCAAATCAACCCCGCTAACAAATGTCCAAAAGTCTTTCTCCAATACCCCCTGCGATGTGCCATCGGTGATGATGTGATGCATGTCAATAAAAATAGCGGAATTGGCACCACCCACAGTAATCAGTATCACACGCAAAAGAGGCGCCTGACTTAAATCAAAGGGTTTTACAAAATGAGCAATGGGAATAACGGGATCTGTTTCGGCGCTACGTTCATAAAGAGCAATGGAAAAATCGACGTTCTGGTGTACTACCTGGACGGGTTCATCATTGACTGTGATAAAGGAAGTGCGTAAACTTTCATGCCGCGCAATCAACCGGTAAAATATGGCTGTCAATGCCTCTTTTTTGATATCACCAATAAGGGGAATCATTTGGGGCATATTATAACTGATATTATCGGTTACCAAGTGCTGCAAAATATACAAGCGCTTCTGGGCGGGAGACAACAGATAATACTCTCTTTCTTCAGCAGGTTCAATGGCAATAAAAAACTCTTTGCTTTTTCCTTTGATATAGTCGGCCAATTCCCTGATCCTGGGCGTCCTGAATATCTCCACCAACGGCACTTTAACATCAAAGCACTGGTGGATTTTTGAGACCAGGATGGTGGCTTTTAAGGAGTGTCCACCCAATTGGAAAAAATTACTGTCAATACTGACGAGATCCTTTTCTAGATTTAACACAGCCGCCCATATAGCACATAATTTTATTTCTAACTCATTTCTGGGGGCAACATAACTGGTTTCGCTTTTAAACTGGGGGTGCGGCAGCGCTTTTTGGTCAATTTTCCCATTGGGGGTCAACGGTATCTGCTCCAAAAACACAAAATAAGACGGTATCATATAATCGGGCAAATCCTGGGCCAACCATTCCCGTAACTGGGAATCTTGGCACTCTTTTGAGGATACTAGGTACGCGCATAAATAACGATCCCCGCTGACTTCCTGACGCGCCAACACAAAAGCCTCTTTGATGTCAGGATGGCCTAGCAGTTGGGATTCAATCTCTCCCAATTCAATGCGGAAGCCACGGATTTTTACCTGCTGGTCGATTCTGCCGAGGAATTCAAGGCTACCGTTGGGTAACCAGCGGGCTAAGTCACCGGTTTTGTAGAGTGTGGACGATATGGACGATGTGGACGGTATGGACGATATGGACTGGGATAAAAATGTGGCGGCGGTGAGTTCCGGGTTGTTTAAGTAGCCTGCGGCAAGACCTTGACCGGTAATATACAATTGGCCGGTGATGTTGATGGGACATAAATTGAAATAATGGTCTAAAACGTGCATAATATTATTGGCTACAGGGGAGCCAATGGGCACACTGGAGAGTGCTTCGAATGGATTATTAGGGCCACGGGGGATTTCCAGCACGGAAGCGATAATGGTGGTTTCCGTAGGACCGTACATATTAAACACGCGGCAAAAATCTGAGACGGAGGCAAAACTGCGCGTTAATAGATCGACTGTTAATTTTTCGGCTCCTAAAAATAGGTATTTTAAGGATTCTAACCTCTCACCACTGGCAATCCAGTGCTGGTATTGGGTCGGGGTCACATGCAAGGCAGTAATACGGTTCTCCTTCATAAACGGAACACACACTGCCGGGTCCAACACCATATCATCGGCCACGATCACCAAAATAGCCCCGGTAATGAGCGTAATCCATATTTCCCACACGGACCAATCAAAATAATAGGAAAGATTCTGCAATACACGGTCATGGGAATCAAAAGGCAAGTGCTGAACCCCCCAATGCAACAAGGGGCATACATTGGCATGGGTAATGGGCACGCCCTTGGGATTACCGGTGGAACCAGAAGTAAAAATAATATACGCGTATCGTGAAGCAACCACAAGTGGTAATTCGCCACGCGTCACACCCAAATCACCTATTATAATGGTCTGCCCGGCCCAATTTTTCACGGTGTCACTCGTTTGGGCCAGACGCGGGGTGACCAGTAACAAACCGGAGGCGCTATCCTTTAACATGAATAAAGATCGTGCAGCAGGGGCTTTGGGATTGAGAGGAATATACGCGCCACCGATTTTCCAAATAGCCAGGATAGCCACGATCATTTCAACAGAACGATCAGCCAGCAGACCAATACATTGAGCTGCTTTACCACCCTGGGAAACCAGGTAATGGGCGAAACGAGTGGCCATTTCATTTAATTGGGCATAGGAGTGCTGAACACCCGGTGAATTTGCCTCAAAAATAGCAATACCATCGGGTGTCCGTGCGACTTGCTCTTCAAAAAGGCCATGAATGGTTTTAGATACGGGATAATGACCATGATTGTTATTAAATTCGTAGAGTATACGCTGCTTTTCTGACTCCGAAATAATGTCGATATCTTTTAATAATATGGCAGGGTTCTGCGTGACTTTTTTGATCAGTAGGACGAAATGGGATATTAACCGCTGAATAGTTTCCTGTGCAAAGATACCTGCATAATACTGGGTATTAATCAAAAGATTTTCCCCTGATTCAATGATAAAAAAGGTGAGATCAAATTTTGCGACATCATTCTCATGTTTCTGATCATGCTCCGGGACTGGAATCCCCTGGTCTGCTTTTACAAAATTCTGCACGACCATGGAAATATCAAACAGCGGGTTTCTGGAAGGGTCTCGTTCCAAGTCGAGTTTTTCCACCAATTGTTCAAACTGTACATCCTGGTTTTCAAAGGCATTAATACAGGTTCCACAGACTTCTTTTAAGAAGGCTTGATATGTTTTCTCTCCCAGCGGGGCGTTTCGCAACACCAGAGTATTCACAAACATGCCCACGATATGCTGCAAGTCGTCATGGTATCTGCCAGCAATAGGACTACCGATAATAATATCGGTTTGGCCAGTATACTTAAAAAAAAGTACATTCAAGACAGCCAGGATATTCATAAACAGGGTCGCGCCATGGGTATCGCCCAATGCGCGAAATAGGACAGCGTCTTCACTCTCCACCATAAAAGAATACCGGGACCCAGTAAAAGTAAACATGGCGGGACGTTTATAATCCACGGGCAGGTCTAAACGGGGAATCTCTCCGGCGAGTTGTCTCAGCCAGTACTCTTCCTGCATTTTTATACTGCCATCGGCAAGAAGACGGTTCTGCCATTGCGAAAAATCCTTGTACTGGAGCCGGAGCGGCGGCAATTCCCGCCCCTCTGAAAGGGCAAAAAAGTCCTGGGTGAGAATGGTCTGCGACGTGCCATCAGAAATAATATGATGCATATCCAATAACCAGATATAATCATCCGCCGGGGTGCGCAGTAAACTGGAACGAAACAACGGGGCACGGGATAAATCAAAGGGACGCACAAAATCGCGGATCACGGTTTCCATTCGCGGGGCATTATTGGTCTGATCTAGGTTGGACTGGGCTAAAACAAACACCTCGCTGGCAAAAGAGACTTGCGGGTGAACTCGCTGAAAGGTTTCATCATGGACACGGATAAAAGAGGTGCGGAAATTGTCATGACGGGCAATCAATTTTTTTAAAATGCTATCGAGTTGTTGGGCATCCGTTGCTTTTCCCAGGTGGATTACCATGGGCATATTGTAACTGGTACTGGCGGAATCGAATTGAAACAGGAAAAAAAGGCGTTTCTGAGCGGAAGATAACGGATAGTATTCCCTGGTTTCAGCCGGTGCTATGGCTAAGAATCGTTTTCCCGTGGTCATGTGGCCCGTGATGTACGTAGACAAACCAGTGATGGAGGGATTTTTAAATAGTTCGGCCAGGGGTACTTTGATACCCAGTTGACGATGTATCTTAGACACCAGCATGGTGGCATTCAAAGAATGACCGCCCAAATGGAAAAAATGACTGTTTATTCCAATCACCCCGCTTTCGATATGTAACACATCGGACCATATGGCTACTAATTTTGTTTCAAGCGCATTGCGTGGTGCTTCATAAGACAGGGTGCTTTTGAATTGGGGGTGTGGCAAGGCGCACCGGTTTATTTTGCCATTGGCGGTCAGGGGAATTTTTTCAAGGGAGACAAAATAAGCGGGGATCATATAATCGGGTAGATGTTTGGCCATAAAATTTCTTAATTCTGACTCTGCCACATTGGCCTTATCTGGATTATCCTGATCGGGTGCAGATACAATATAGGCACATACATATTTATCGCTCTGCTCGTTCTCATGAACCAACACAACAGCCTCTTTAATATTGGGATGGCGTACGAGTTGATTTTCAATCTCGCCCAATTCGATGCGGAAGCCACGGATTTTTACCTGCTGGTCGCGTCTACCGAGAAATTCAATATCACCATCCGTTAACCAACGGGCCAAGTCGCCGGTTTTATAGATTTTTTTAGACCAAGGGGATGAATAGAGAAAAGTAGCGGCGGTTAATTCGGGGTTGTTCATATACCCCCTGGATACCCCTTCCCCACCGACCCAGAGTTCCCCGACAATCCCAATTGGCTGTAAATTGCCAATAGGGTCAATAATATACGCGGTAGAATTGGTGATGGGGGTGCCAATCGGAATTTTTTCGTGATACTCGTGCTCAATTACATAGGTAGTAGAAAAGGTGGTGTTTTCGGTGGGTCCGTAACCATTAATAATACGCAAACGTGGATAAGAATTCCTGAGCTGGTTAATATGGGGGGGAGATAACACATCCCCGCCGACCAATACACAGCGCAGGGGAGCAAAAATAGTCACATCTACCTGCACGAACTGGTTAAAGAGCTGGGCGGTTAACCACAGCATGGTGATTTTATTATAAATGATACTACTTTTTAATTTTTCAGGGTTGAGGAGGTCTTCTTTTGATTTAAGACAGAGGGTTAAGCCATTTAATAAAACGCCCCAGATTTCAAAGGTGGAGGCATCAAATTCCAATGCGCCAGTTTGCACGATTCGATCATCCGGTAAAAAATCAATAAAATGAGTATTCTTTACCAACCGCACCACATTGCTGTGCTCGACCATCACGCCTTTGGGTTTGCCAGTGGAACCGGACGTATAGATGACATAAGCCAGCGCGGAGGCATAGTTATCTATCACGGGTGGCGTATTGGTGCTGGGCGGGACAGTTGGCATGAATAACGGGGACAATTCATGGGCGGTTAAAAGAATAGTGAGACCACTGTCCCCGATCATATAAGCAATGCGTTCCGGCGGGTAATCCAATGCAATGGGCATGTAGGCGCCACCGGCTTGTAAAATACCCAGGACACCCACAATCATATCAATAGACCGTTCGCACTGGATCCCCACGATAGTATCGGGCACCACTCCCCTATTTTTTAAATAGTGTGCCAATTGACTGGCTCGTTTATTTAATGCGGCGTAGGATAATTGAACACCCGGTGCCGTGCTACCAATAAGAGCAATAAAATCAGGGGTTCGTGTAGCCTGCTCGGCAAAAAGGGCAGGGATGGTTTTATGTTTGGGATAAACGCTGGAAGTATGATTAAACTGATATAATATCCGCTGCTTTTCGGAATCGGTAATCATCTCGATATCGTGTAAACGGATAGCCGGGTTCTGGGAGATTGTTTTAATGAGCTGGGTTAAATGCGCTAGCAACCGTTGTATGGTTTCCGGCTTAAAAATCGCTGTATAATACTGGATATTAATAGAAATATCTTCACCCAATTCAGTGATAAAAAAAGTGAGATCAAATTTTGAGATATTATTCACATATTTTGCATCATTCTCAGCTTCTTTGGTGTGACTCGGGGTGCCTTGTTTCATAAAATTCTGCACGACCATGGAAATATCAAACAGCGGGTTTCTGGATGGGTCTCTTTCCAAATCCAGTTTTTCCACCAACTGTTCAAACTGCACATCCTGGTTTTCAAACGCATTAATACAGGACTCGCGAACCTGGGTTAAGAAGTCAACATAGGTTATTTCGCCCCGGGGGAAGTGGCGTAACACCAGGGTGTTGACAAACATGCCCACAATATGTTGCAGGTCAGCATGGTGTCTTCCAGCAATCGGGCCACCGATAATAATATCGGTCTGACCGGTATACTTAAAAAAAAGCACGTTCAAGGCAGCCAGGATATTCATATATAAGGTCACACCATAGGTATTTCCCAACGCGCGAAAATTTAACGCGTCCTCTGGCTCCAGCATAAAAGAAATACGGGAACCGGCAAAAGTAAATACGGGGGGACGTTTATAATCCACGGGCAAATCCAAGCGGGGAATCTCTCCGGCCAGTTGCGACAGCCAGTACGCTTCTTGTGTTTTAATACCATCATCGGCAAACAAACGGTTTTGCCATTGTGAAAAGTCCTTGTACTGGAGCGGTAGCGGCGGCAATTCCCGCCCCTGGGAAAGGGCAAAAAAGTCCTCGGTAAGAATGGTTTGAGACGTTCCATCAGAAATAATGTGATGCATATCCAGCAACCAGATATCATTTTCAGCGGGTGTCCGAATAAAACCACAGCGCAGCAACGGGGCCTGGGATAAATCAAAGGGACGAACAAAATCGCGGATCACAGCTTCGATTTTCGGGAGATGCTGGGTATCGGGGAAATCAGCGGCGGAAAAATCAAACACGTCAATCTTAAAAGAAACCTGCGGGTGCAGCCGCTGAAACGTGTGATCCTGGACATCAATAAACGAGGTGCGGAAATTTTCATGGCGGGTGATCAATTGATTTAACGTGGCTTCGAGTTGCCGCGTATCTATTCCTTTGCCCAGGGGGATCACCATGGGCATATTGTAACTGGTACTGCCAGGATCAAATTGCTGGAGAAAAAAAAGACGCTTCTGGGCGGAAGAAAGGGGGTAGTATTCTCTCATTTCAACAGGCTCTATAGAAATGTAAGTCTTTTCAGTGACCATGTGGGTCACGATGAAATGGGCTAAACGGTTAATGTAGGGATTTTTAAATATTTCGGCCAAAGGCACTTTAATGCCCAGTTGGCGGTGTATCTTGGAGACAAGTACAGTGGCATTCAAGGAATGCCCGCCCAATTGGAAAAAATTGGCCGTAACACTTATTTTATGGCTCTCTAACCCCAGAACTTCAGACCAAATGGCAGCCAGTTTTTCTTCCATTTCATTGGCTGGCGGTGTATACTCATTGTCTTGTTCCAATCTGGGTTCAGGTAATGCGTTGCGATCTATTTTACCATTGGCCGTGAGCGGCATCTTTTCCAAGGGCGTAATATAGGTGGGCACCATGTAGGCGGGTAAATGGGTATTTAAATATTGCGCCAGTGCCGCCGGGGTAATGGATGGGGTGGCGCCAGCTTGCTCGTACACTTTTTCTGGAACATAATACGCGCACAGGTATGTTTCATTAGTCTTATTCTCTTTGTCGATGATTACCGCTTCAGCCACGCCTGGATGCTTTAATATTACATTTTCAATCTCTTCTGGTTCCACCCGCACACCCCTTACTTTTACTTGGCGGTCCATTCTTCCCAATACCTCCAGATTGCCATCTTCGAGCAGCCGCCCAAGATCACCGGTTTTATAAAACCAATCGTTGGGGTCGTGAGTGAAAGGATTGGGGATAAATTTTTCATAGGTGGCCTCTGGATCATTGCAATAGCCGTGGGTTCTGAAAGGTGTTCTGATATATATCTCACCAGCAGAAATTTTTCCGCAAGCCTGCCTGTTTTTATCCAGGATAAAAATCCGTGCGCCTGGGATGGGTTGACCCACGGGAATAATCGATCGGTTGACATCCTCTGGGCGGATAAAATAAAAAGTCTTTGCCATGGTGGTTTCAGAGGTTCCATAACAATTGACCAATTGGATGCGAGTGGCAAACATGTCAAACCAGCGGGTTAATTCATGGGGGATTATTTTCTCCCCGGCCAGCAAGATATAGCGTAATGATTTTAAATTTTCTTGGGCCTGATTTATATCAGTGAATGTATTGAGTAAACGAAACATGCTGGGGACACAATGAATAAAAGAGATTTGTCTGGCATTGAGCCAGGGGAAAAGTTCGCTGCTATCCAAAATCATTTCTTGGCGCGGGGGCATACAAATCACGGCCCCAGCACACAGGGGGGTAAACACATCCCTTAAAAAAGCATCGAAGCCAGGGGTGATCCACTGGCTGAACCGGAAGGTATTGTTTATGCCAAAGGTTTGTATTTCCCAGTCGATAAAATGCAAAAGGCTTTTATTCATACCCACCATGGCCTTTGGTTGGCCAGTTGTGCCGGAAGTAAAATAAATATAGATTTTATCTTCCCGGTCATATGGGCTAGCGGAAGATTCCTGCGACGGGGTGGCGCTAGCGTTGCTTTGATAGAATAAATCATCCACCACTATAAGTGTAGCCGGTTTTTCCGTGGTGGGTGTATTGTTTTTTTCCAGATCGTTGGCAAGCCACTCTTTATTTTGGGCGCTGGTAAAAATAAGTGGCACGTGGGTCAGCCGGATCATATCGATAAGTCGTGGGGTTGGCAGGGCTGTGTCCAAAATAGTAAAAGCGCATCTGGCTTTTAATATGCCGATCATCAGGATAATAATGTCTATTTTATCATCCACGCAAATACCGATAAAACTTTCGGGAGGAATATTGGTAAGCCTATGGGCGATACAGTTGGCTTTGCTTTCCAATACGCCATAGGTCAGGTGAAACTCACCCCGTTCAATGGCAACGTGGTGACAGTGTTTTTGCATACTTTCAGCCAGTCGATGCTGAAAGGGAATTTTTTTAACCGGTGGATTCGTTTCTGTTTTTGAGGTGGTTTTTATTATGGTATTCATGATGCTGTTTCCTCGGGGTTATTCGTTTTCCAGATCCGTGCTTGAAGCGCCCAATAGGTCTTCCATTTCCACTTGTGATACAATCGTAATCTGGGATATTGTCTGTGCAGGATTTTCCGCTACATGGGAGACCAGCTCCTGAAAATAATGCACCACTTTTTTTATAGTGGCTGTTTTAAACAGTCTGGTGCTGTAACGCATGTTAAAATAGAGCTCAGCAATCCCGGTTTTGGTAATGGTTAAGGTCATATCGAATTTTGACGGGTGCGCTTCATAATTAAGAGTGGTTGGAGTCTGAGTTTGTTCTGCGTCATGGGGTAGCACAGCTTTGGTTCGGGATTCAGTATCTACCTCCATAAAATTAAACAACACATCAAACAGGGGATTACGATTTATATTTCTGGAAGGCGCGACTTTATCCACCAAATCTTCAAAGGGATAATCCTGGTTTTCAAAGGCAGCCAAGGTACGTGTTTTAATCTCTTTTAAAAAATCAGTAAAGGTTTTTTCCGCGCTGGGATAGTTCCGCAACACCAGGGTGTTAACAAACATGCCAATAATCTGTTCCAGGTCCGCATGCTGACGTCCAGATGAAGCTGTTCCAATCACAATATCTTCCTGGCCGCACAATTTAGCCAACAACACATTCAGAAGCGCCAGAAACATCATGTACATGGTAACCTCACACTCCTTGGCAAGCGTGGTTAACGCCGTTAAAGTGTGCGGTTCAATGCTAAAAGTGACATTTTCGCCATCTACATGTTGATGCTCCGGGCGGGGAAAATCAAGGGGTAAATTTAACACGGGTATTTCGCCCGCGAACTCGTGGAGCCAGTAGGCTTCCTGTTGTTTGATATGCTGGGTTTGCGCGGGGCTGTTCTGCCATTCTGCGAAATCTTTATATTGGAGGTGAAGGCGGGGCAGGGTGTGGTGTATGTCGTTTAAGAGCAGACGAAAATCCCTGGCCAATACCTCTTGCGAGACACCATCAGAGATACTATGATGGATATCCACGACCAATACCCAGAACATGACATCTGCTTGAAATACTTTTGCCAATCCAGCCCGGAGCAACGGCGGCTGGGATAAATCAAAAGGCCTGACAAAACGACTCATGGTGTGGCTGAAGCTAGAATCCTGGTAATAGTCCAGTTTAAATTCCACCTCATCGGGTTCATGCACTTTTTGCACGGGTAAATCACCCACGGTTTGAAAGGAGGTTCGCAAACTTTCATGCCGTTCTATTAAAAACGTGAAGGTCCGGGTCAATTGCGCGGCATCCACGTCCACGCCCAGGGGAATAACCTGGGGCATGTTGTAAGCAGTACTGGTGGGGTTCATGTGCTGCAAAATATACAAGCGCTTTTGCAAGGAGGATAAACTATAATATTCTTTCTTTTCCACGGCAGGAATTGCCCTAAACGAGTTCCCCACGGAGTGGTTTATGTATTGGGCCAAGCGTATAATAGTGGGATTTTTAAATAGTTCGGCCAGGGGGATTTTGACCTGCAATTGCTTGTGAATCATAGCGGTTAACATCGTGGCTTTGAGGGAATGCCCGCCCAATTGGAAAAAATTGCTGTTTATACCGATCACAACCTTGCTGATATTTAATACATCCGCCCATATCTCCTGTAATTTTCTTTCCATTGCATTCCTGGGGGCCAGATAACTGGCATCGCTTTGCAACTGGGGTTCTGGCAAGGCGTTTTGGTCAATTTTTCCATTGGCAGTTAACGGGATTTTCTCAATAGGCACAAAATACGACGGGATCATATAATCGGGTAAATCTTTGGCCAGCCAATCGCGCCATTGGGAGTCTTGCCACGGCTGCGCAGATACAATATAAGCGCACAAATAGTGTTCCCCGTTCCCTTCCTGACGTGCCAGCACCACGGCCTCTTTAATATCACCATGGGTAAGTAAGCGGCTTTCAATCTCACCCAATTCAATACGAAAGCCACGAATTTTTACCTGCTGGTCGATTCTACCGAGGAATTCGAGGGTGCCATCCGGCAGCCAACGGGCCAAGTCACCGGTTTGGTAGAGTGTTTTTGCCAGCGTGGACGAGGATACAAATGCAGCGGCAGTGAGTTCGGGGTTGTTTAAGTACCCGGCAGCCAGGCCATCACCCGTGATAACCAATTGACCGGTGATGTTCACGGGGCAGAGATTAAAATAATTATCCACTACCAGCAGACTAGTATTGGCCACAGGAACACCAATAGGCACACTGGTTAACGCCGCGAACGAATGTTCTTGGTCACGGGGGATTTCCATCAGGGAAGAAATAATCGTGTTTTCAGTGGGACCATACATATTAAACACGCGGCAATCCCCCGGCACAGAGGCAAAACTGCGTTTTAACAGATTAATGGTTAATGTCTCGCCACCAAAAAACAGGTATTTTAATGTCTCCAATCTCCCACCACTCCCAATAAGGTGCTGGTATTGGGTCGGGGTGACATGAAACATAGTAATGTCATTTTCCTGCATAAAAGGAATACACGTTGCCGGATTTAACACCCGTTCTTCGCTTACCACCACCAACATGGCTCCGGTGGTGAGAGTGCTAAATAGTTCCCATACAGACGCATCAAAATAATAAGAAAGGTTCTGCAATACCCGGTTTTGCGAACACATGCCCCTGAATTGCTCCCCCCAGTGCAGTAGCGGGCATAGATTAGCATGGGTAATTGGCACGCCCTTGGGAGTACCGGTCGAACCAGAAGTAAAAATAACATAGGCGAGGTGCGACGGAGCTACAAGAGGTAATTCGCCTCCATTCACTGCCTGATCCGCGATGATGATTGTCTGACCCGCCCACTTGGTCACGGTTTCACTTTCTTCTGCAAGGCGCGGAGTAGTCAGTAATAGATGGGTCCCACAATCATTTAACATGAATAAAGACCGTGAGACAGGAGCTTTGGGATTAAGAGGGATATACGCGCCACCGGCTTTCAAGATGGCCAGGATACCCAGAATCATTTCAACGGAACGGTCCGCCAGTAAACCCACGATGTCACTTTCCCCAATGCCCTGGAAAATAAGATAATGGGCCAAGTGATTGGCTCTTTCGTTCAATTCGGCATAGGATAATTGAAGACTAGCTGACGTTGTATCAAGAATGGCAATAAAATCGGGTGTTCGTGCCACCTGTTCTTCAAAAAGGGCATGGATCGTTTTATCCACGCGATACTTTTTTTCCCTGCTATTAAATTCATCCAGGATCCGCTGCTTTTCTGGCGCTGAAATAATTTCGATATCTTTTAGAGGAATAACCGGGTTCTGGCAAACCACATTAATCAGATGGAGCAGATGCGAAATCAACCGTGATATGGTTTCTTGCGCAAATATACCGGTATAATACTGGGTAGTAATCCCAATATCCTCGCCGGATTCATGGATAACAAATGTAATATCAAATTTTGAGATATTATTCTCATAACGTGGCGCTAAAGTTTGCCCTTCACGTGGCGTATTATTGCCATCGGTTTGCCAAAAATTCTGGACCACCAGGGAAATATCAAATAGCGGGTTCCTGGCAGGGTCTCTTTCCAGATCCAGTTTTTCCACCAATTGTTCAAACTGCATATCTTGATTTTCAAAGGCATGGATACAGGATTCGCGAACTTCGGTTAAGAAACCCAGATAGGTTTTTTCCCCGGTGGGAAAATTTCGCAACACCAGCGTATTAACAAACATGCCCACGATCTGTTGCAGGTCAGCATGGTGTCTCCCAGCAATCGCACTACCAATTATAATATCAGTTTGGCTGGTATACTTATAAAAAAGAGCATTCAGGGCAGCCAGGAAGTTCATAAATAAAGTCGCGCCGTGGGTGTTCCCCAGAGCACGAAATTTTAAAGCATCCTCTCTTGCCATCATAATGGCATAACGGGCGCCTGCAAAAGAAAAGATAGCGGGGCGTTTATGATCGACGGGCAGTTCCAACCGGGGAATCGCGCCGGCCAGTTGCGACACCCAGTACTCTTCCTGCGCTTGGATACGACCATTGGCAAACAGGTTGTTCTGCCATTGGGAAAAATCTTTGTACTGAAGGGAGAGCGGGGGCAACGCTTGGCCCTGGGAAAGGGCGAAAAAATCCCCGGTGAGAATGGTCTGGGAAGTCCCGTCAGAAATAATGTGATGCATATCCAGCAGCCAGAAATATTCCTCTTCATGGGTCCGAATTATTCCGCACCGCAACAACGGGGCCCGCGATAAATCAAAGGGACGAACAAAATTGCCGATCAATGGTGCGATACTATTTCCAGCAGCCAAAGCAAATAATTCAATGGTAAATTCCACGTGCGGGTGAATCCGCTGAACGATTTCATCTTGGACAGGGATAAACGAGGTACGGAAATTCTCATGGCGGACAATCAGCTTATTCAGAATACCTTCGAGTTCGTGGGTAGCCATTCCTTTTCCCAGGGGGATCACCATGGGCATATTGTAACTGGTACTGGCGGGATCAAATTGCTGGAGGAAAAAAAGCCGCTTCTGAGCGGAAGATAAGGGATAGTATTCCCTCTGCTCAACTGGTTCTATAGCCAAAAACGAGGCGACATCATGGGTTGTGATGTAATGGGCTAACGTTTTGATATAGGGATTTTTAAATATCTCGGACAAAGGGACTTTGATACCCAATTGGCGATGTATCTTGGACATCAGGATAGTCGCATTCAAGGAATGCCCGCCTAAATGAAAAAAATTGGCATTGGTACTTATTTTTTGACCGTTTATGGCTAGCACTTCAGACCAGATGTTGACCAGATTTTCTTCCATTGTAGTGGCTGGCGCGGTGTAATCGTCTCCCTGTTCCAAGCGGGGTTCGGGTAAAGCCTTGCGGTCTATTTTGCCATTGGCAGTGAGGGGCATCTGCGCCAATAGAGTACAAGCCGAAGGCACCATGTACGAAGGTAAATGGGTGGCTAAATATTGCACCAGTTCTGTAGCGGTTATGTTTTGCGTAGGAGCTGTAGAACCAGTACCAGGGTTGGCACGCGGCACAAAATAAGCGCACAGATAGGTTTCGCCCCGCTCATTCGTTTTGTCAATGATAGCGGCTTCAGCCACGGCTGGGTGCTGTAAGATTATACTTTCTATCTCTTCTGGTTCCACCCGAACCCCCCGTATCTTAACCTGACGGTCCATTCTTCCCAATACCTCGATATTACCATCTTCTAACAGACGTCCGAGATCCCCGGTTTTGTGGAACCAATCGTCGCTGTTTTGACTAAACGGATTGGGGATGAATTTTTCTTTGTTGGCCTCTGGATCATTGTAATAGCCGTGGCTTCTGAAAGGTGTTCTGATGTATATTTCCCCGGCAGATTTTTTATGGCACACCTGCATCTCTTTATCCAGAATAAAAATCCGTGCGCCGGGAATAGGTAAACCCACGGGGATAGTGGAACGGTTGCAGTCGGCTGGATGGATAAAGAAACAGGTCTTGGCCATGGTGGTTTCCGAGGTTCCATATAAATTAATCAACTGTATCCGTTCACCAAACATCAGAAACCATCGGGTTAATTCATGGGGAATAATTTTCTCCCCGGCCATCAAGACATATTTTAAAACTCTAAAATTTTCGTCGGCCTGTTTTTTAGTGGTGAATGGATTAAGTAAACGAAACATGCTGGGGACGCAATGAATTAAACGAATATGCCGGGAATTGAGCCATAGAATAAGTTCCTGGCTATCCATCATCATTTCTGGGCGCGGGGGCATACAAATCACCGCCCCAGCACACAGGGGGGTAAACACATCCCTTAAAAAAGCATCGAACCCAGGCGTGATCCACTGGCTAAAACGGAAGGTGTTATCAATGCCAAAGGTTTCAATTTCCCACTCTATAAAATGCAACAGGCTTTTATTCATACCCACAATCGCTTTGGGTTTACCCGTGGTCCCGGAAGTAAAATAAATATAGATTTTATCTTCCCGCGTATAATCAGCCCTGCCGGGTTCCAGTGGCGGCATGATGGCGACACGGTGGGTGTGATAGAACCCATCATCTACCACGATCAGGTTAGCGGGGTTCCCCATAAAGGGCTGGTTCTCTTCAGTGGCGTTATGGAATACGCGTTCTTTATTTTTCGCGTTAGTAAAGACGAGTTGCAACTGCGTCAATTCAATCAAATTTAATAACCGTTGCTTTGGCAAGGCGGTGTCCAGCACAGTAAAAGCACATCTGGCTTTTAAAATGCCAATCATCACGGTAATAATTTCGCTTTTGTCATCCAGGCAAATACCAATAAAACTTTCGGGGGGTATACCTTCACGGGTTATCCAAGCAGCAATACAGTTGGCCTTGCTTTCCAATAATGCATAGGTAATATGAAGCTCACCGCATTCAATGGCAATACGGTGCGGGTATTTTTGAAAACTTTCTTGCAATCTAAGTTGAAACGGAATTTTTGTCGTGGTTTGATTCATTTTTCAATATCCTAAAGGTTATTCATTTTCCAGATCGGCAAGGGAGTCCTCCCACGCGTCTGCTATTTCCAATGGCGAGGCAATATTGATTTGTGATATGGTCCCGGTTGGATTATCCACTACCCGCGATACCACATCTTTAAAAGAGAGGATAATATCTTGGATAGTTTTTTCCTTAAACAGTAAGGTACTGTATTTAATATTAAAATGGAAATCATCCCGCCCGGATTTGGTGATGGTTAAAGTCATATCAAATTTAGATGGGTTTGCTTCATAGGCCAGTTTTGTTTGAGTTTGGTTTTCTGTTTCGTCTTCTGGGGCTTCCTCTAACTCCATGAAGTTAAACATCACGTCAAACAGGGGATTACGATTCATATTTCTGGAAGGCACCACATTATCCACCAGATCCTCAAAGGGATAATCCTGATTTTCAAAAGCAGCCAATGTACGTTGTTTAATCTCTTTTAAAAACTCGCTAAACGTTTTATGGGATACAGGATAGTTCCGCAGCACCAGGGTGTTGACAAACATGCCAATAATCTGTTCCAGGTCAGCATGACGACGTCCGGCTGAAGCGGTCCCGATGACAATATCTTCCTGACCGCACAGTTTAGCCAATAAAATATTAAACAGGGCCAGGAACATCATGTACATGGTAACCCCTTCTTCGGCAGCGAGCGCTTGCAAAGCACTTAAACTTTGTTTCGCCATACTAAAACCAACATCCGCACCGTCTACATGCTGAAGCTCCGGGCGGGGAAAATCCAGGGGTAAATGCAACACGGGTATTTCACCCTCAAACTCCCTGAGCCAGTACGCTTCCTGTTGTTTTATGTTCTGGGTTTGTGCCGGGCTGTTCTGCCATTCGGCAAAATCTTTATATTGGAGACGAAGAGGAGGCAAGGTATCATTTTGGAGAATACGAAAATCCCTGGCCAATACATTATGCGAGACACCATCAGAGATACTGTGATGGATATCCACCACCAACACCCAGAATAAAACGTCTGCTTGAAATAATTTCACCAACCCGGCCCGGAGCAACGGTGGCCGTGATAAATCAAAGGGTCTAATAAAACAATTCATTATCTGACTGAAAGACGAACCCTGGTAATTTTCCAGTTTAAATGCCACGTCATCCGGCTCATGCACCTTTTGCACCGGGTGATCAGCCACGGTTTGAAAGGAAGTTCGCAAGCTTTCATGCCGCTGGATCAATAACATGAAGGTCCGGGTCAATTGATCAGGATCCACCCCCGGACCCAAAGGAATTATCTGCGGCATGTTGTAAGCCGTACTGTCTGGGTTCATGTGCTGCAAAATATACAATCGTTTTTGCAGCGATGATAAAATATAATACTCTTTCTTCTCAACGGCTGGAATAGAAATATACGAGATTCGAACCGCATGGTTTATGTATTCTGCCAAGCGTTTAATGGTGGGGTTTTTAAATATTTCAGCCAGGGGGATTTTTACTTTCATTTGCTTATGAATAGTGGAGATCAAAATGGTTGCCTTCAAGGAATGGCCACCCACATTGAAAAAATTAGCGTGAGTACTGATGCTGTGCTTATCCAGATGCAGCACAGCCGACCATATTTCCAGCAATTTGGTTTCAAGCTCATTTTGCGGCGTCACAATACTTTCGCCACCTATTAACCGGGGTTCTGGTAAGGCTTTCCGGTCAATTTTTCCATTGGGAGTTAACGGAATTTTCTCAAGTGACACAAAGTACGCTGGCATCATATAGTCTGGTAAATGTTTAGCCAAGTATTCCCTTAATTCAGAACTACCCAATTCCCTCGCAGAACCAATATAGGCACATAAATAGTGATCACCACCTTCGTCTGCTTTAGCCAGAACCACTGCCTCTTTAATATCAGTATGACGAAGCAATTGATTTTCGATTTCTCCCAATTCAATACGGAAACCGCGGATTTTAACCTGCTGGTCGATTCTACCAAGGAATTCAAGATTGCCATCCGCTAACCAACGGGTTAAATCACCGGTTTTGTAGAGTGTAGTTGAACGGGTGGACAATATGGACTTAGTGGACGACATGGACGACGTGGACAGGGATAAAAATTTTGCAGCGGTGAGTTCCGGGTTGTTTAAATACCCGGCGGCAAGGCTATCACCCCCAATATATAATTGGCCGGTTATATTTACCGGGCATAAGTTCAAATAGGTGTCCAAAACCAATAAAATCCCATTGGCCACGGCTCTGCCAATAGGCACACTGGCAAGAGCTTCAAAATCGTTTTTATCACCCCGCGTGATCTCCAACGATGTCGCAATAATAGTCGTTTCCGTGGGACCATACATATTAAACACCCGGCAATCCTCCCCTACTGAAGCCAAAGTGCGTTTCAACACCGCAACGGTTAATTTCTCCGCGCCCAATATGAGATATTTTAAGGTTTCAAATTTATGACCTGCACCAATCAGATGCTGGAACTGCGTCGGCGTGATATGCAACATGGAAATGCCGTTTTCCTTCATAAAAGGAACACAGAGCGCCGGATTCAATAACACCTCATCGGCAACCAAATACAACACCGCCCCGCTAGTCAGCGTGAGAAATATCTCAAAGACTGACCAATCAAAAGAATAGGCAAGATTCTGCAAAACGCTATCCTTGGGACCAATCCCCAGATAAGTATACCCCCAATGGAATAGCGGGCATAAATTGGCATGGGTGATAGGCACACCCTTGGGATTGCCAGTCGAACCAGAAGTAAAAATGACATACGCATAATGCGCGGCATTAATGTCAGGTAAAAAATCGCCGTTGTTCACGAGATTTTCAATCACCATCGTCTTGCCCGTCCAGGCCCGTGCTGTTTCATTCGTTTCAGCGAGGCGGGGGGTGATGAGCAGCAATTCCACGCCACATTCCTGCAACTGGTATAGAGATCGTAAGACCGGCGCACTGGGATTGAGCGGCGTATAAGCGCACCCCGCTTTCCAAACCGCCAGGATGGCCACGATCATTTCAAGCGAACGCTCCGCCAAAATACCTACGATTGTGCTGGGGCAAACACCTTCTTGGTGTAAGAGAAAAGCCAAACAATTGGATTTTTTATTCAATTCTGCGTAGGACACTTGACCACCACGAGAAGTCGCCTCAATGATGGCCATATGATCGGGGGTTCGTTCTACCTGCTCGGCAAATAAACGATGAATGGTTTTGTCCCCGGGGTAAATAACATGCGTAGCGTTAAATTCAACCAATAGTTGTTCTTTTTCAGCAGCCGATATGAATTCAATATCCCGCAATTTTTGCCCAGGGTTACGGATAACACTGGATAATATCTGCTTAAAATAAATGACAAAGCGTGTTATGCTTTCGCGCGTGAACAGTTTTGTGCAATACTCGAATATAAAACCCAAACGTTCCTGATATTCTGTTGCGATCAGAGTTAAATCAAACTTTGAGATTTTGTTTTCATAATCACTTTCCCATTGCTGTTGATCTTCTTCCACCCCTAGCCGCGCACTCCCCATTTCCTGTGGCTCAGCCATATTTTGCAGGGAAAACATCACGTCAAATAACGGGTTTCGACCCGCATCACGATTTACATTACAATTCTCCACTACATCTTCAAAGGGAAATTCCTGGTTTTCAAAAGCGCCCAACGCCCGTTCCTTAACCCCGCCCAGAAATTCCCGAAACCCCAATTCACCCGCCGGATAGTTGCGTAACACCAGGGTATTAACAAACATACCGATAATCTTCTCCAAATCAGCATGCCTACGTCCGGCAATAGGGGTTCCCACGATGATATCTTCCTGACCACTAAGTTTGGCGAGCAATACATTAAAACAAGCCAACAAAACAATGAATAGGGTGGCATTATTGTGCCGGGCCATTTCATGTAAGGCAATCGTTTCAGCGCTGGATATCTCAAAATGAATCGTGTCCCCATCAAAAACCTGCATAACAGGCCGGATAAAATCAATGGGCAAATTCAAGACGGGAATTTCCCCGGCCAGTTCTTTTACCCAATAATCCTGTTGAAGCCTGGAGCTTGGTAATTCTTTGGCTTGGTTTTGCCATTCTGCAAAATCCTTGTATTGGATTCGCAAAGGCAGTAACACCTGGTCCTGGTAAAGGGCGATAAAATCCTGCTGCAATATCTTATGGGAAAGTCCATCGGTGATAATATGATGCATATCAATCAACAGGAAGTGATTGTGTTCCCGTTTAAAGCAAACCACCCGCAACAAAGGCGCCTGGGTCAAATCAAAGGGTCTTATAAAACTCTCCGCCATGTCCATTTTGAATTCTACTTTAAATGGGACATGAAGATGAATCTTCTGCACAGGTAAATCAGCCACGGTAAAATAGGATGTGCGCAAACTTTCATGCCTGTCTATCAATAAAGCAAAAGTTTTTTCCAATTTTTCTATTTCCAGGTTTTGGGCAATGGGAATAATTTCAGGCATGTTGTAGCTGGTGCTGTCCGGTGCCAATTGCTGTAAAAAGTACAGCCGTTTTTGGGCCGAGGATAACATATAATACTCTTTCTCCTCGATGGGTTGGATGGCGATATGGAACTCCTTGTTTTTCCCCATTATATAGTGGGCCAAGTCCCTGATCCTGGGGGTCTTGAATATCTCTACCAATGGAACTCTTACATGGCACACCTTATGTATCTTGGATATCAGCACGGTGGCTTTTAAGGAATGCCCCCCCAATTCAAAGAAATTATCATCGATACCAATGTGATCGATTTCAAGAATCTCTTTCCAGATGTCCACGATTATTTTTTCCAGATCGTTTGTCGGGGGCACAAAAGAGCGGGCGAATGTTGCTTCTGGCACAGGCAGGCGTTTTTTGTCAATTTTTCCATTGGCAGTCACCGGTATGTTATCCACGGGCATAAAATAGGCGGGAATCATATAATCTGGTAATTGTCGTGCCAAGTAGTCCCTGATGGCGGGTATAACCAGTGTTTCAGCAGCGCTAAAATAGGCACAGAGGTACTTTTCCCCGGATTTTTTCGCTCCGGCCACCACCACACACTGGGTTATACCGGGAAAACTGGATAATCGGCTCTCTATCTCTCCCAATTCCACGCGGAAACCTCTGATTTTTATCTGGTGGTCGATACGGCCCAAAAATTCTATATTTCCCTCCGGCAACCAACGCGCCAAGTCGCCGGTTTTGTAGATTTTTGCAATAGAAGTGGGTGTGATAGTCAGAGAAATAAATTTGTCAGCGGTAAGCTGGGGATTATTTAAATAACCACGGCCCAGATTGGAACCAGCAATACACAGCTCACCCACCGCGCCAATGGGTAATAAATGATTGTGTTTATCCAGAATATAAATGGCTGTATTCAAAATGGGTTTGCCAATGGCGGGTAGTTGCGGGATAACTCCGTTAGGGTCGATTGTTAAAGTGGTCACCACGTGGGTCTCGGATGGACCATAATGATTGTGCAGAAATACCTGCCGCTCCCTTAAATACGTTCTGAAATTCTCACCGATAACCACTTGTTCACCCGCTACCACGATATGACGGATACAGGAAGGCACGTGTTGAAGATATTCTCCGTCTTGAAAAATAACTTTTAAAAAAGAAATAGGCAAAAATAGGGTGTTAATGATATTCCTGTCAATAAGTTTGAATAATTCGGGAATATCAGTGCGTGTCTGCTTGTGGATCAGGAAAAGCTGCCCCCCGGATAACAAGGCTGAAAATATTTCTTGAAAAGAGACATCAAAACTGATGGTGGTAAACTGCAAAATACGACTACAATCAATAGGCGTATATTGAAACTGGAACTGGAACAAATTAACCAGATTACGATGTTCCAACATCACCCCCTTGGGTTTCCCCGTGGAACCAGAGGTATAAATAATATATACAAGATTGCCATATGTAGCCACCGGCGCAGGATTGGCATGGGGTACCACAGTAGCTAATTCATTCCCGGTTAATACCAGCACGGCCTGGCTGTCCTGTAACATAAAATCAATGCGATCCTGAGGGTATTCGGGATCAATAGGCAAATACGCACCACCGGCTTTCATGATGCCTAATATCGCAATGATCATCTCAATGGAACGTTCCACCAGCAACGCGACAACCGTATCCGTGCCCACGCCTTTGGTTCTCAACCATGCGGCCAGACGATCTGATTCCTGGTTTAATTTTTCGTAGGACATTTGGAGCGGAGTGGCTGGAGGATAACCACAAAGAGTGGCCCCGGTAATAGCAATATGGTCGGGAGTTCGTTGCGCCTGTTTTACAAATAGTTGGTGAATGGTCTCCACTCTTTCCAAAGAGGATTGCACGCCACAGGACAATCGTAAAACCTCGGCCTTTTCCGCCTCTGTCATTAACTCCAGATGCGCTATCGTTAAAGCTGTATTCCTGGATAATAAAGAGATTAAATTCTTAAAATAGCGGATGAATCTCTCGATGGAAGTGGGTTTAAAAAGTTTTGTACAATATTCAATATCCATCAGCATGTGATCTTCCATCTCGATGGCAGTTAAATTTATATCAAATTTAGATGTTCTTTTTCGATGTTCATACGTATCCGAATCTTTTTCCAGCGCATAATCACCCTGGGATCCAGATGAATAAGCAGTCTGGTTTAACAGGTTAAACATGACATCAAAAACAGGGTTACGAGACGTATCGCGCTCCAGAGAAATGTGATTGACCAACTCTTCAAAGGGAAATTCCTGATTCTCGAACGCTTCCAAGGTTCGTTGTTTGACCTCTTTTAAATAATCGTTAACGGATTTATCTCCCGATGGGTAATTGCGCATGGCCAGAGTATTCACAAACATGCCGATGATGGACAACAAGTCGGCATGACGTCTGGCAGCAATCGGTGTCCCGATAATAATGTCTTCCTGCCCGCTAAGTTTGGCCAATAATATGCTGAACAGAGCCAACAAGGTCATATACATGGTGGCTCCATTCTCTTTGGCCACAGCTTTTAAAAAAGCGGTTTCCACGGCATTTAAACGAAACGCCACGGTATTTCCCTCAATACTCTGCTGGATGGGTCTGGGAAAGTCAGTGGGCAACTGGAGCACTGGAAGTTCAGCAGCGAATTCTTTCAACCAATGATTCTTCTGCTGCTTCACAGCTTCCTGCTGGGGGATACTGTGATACCACTGGGAATAATCCTTGTACTGGAGCGGTAATACGGGCAGTTCCGCGCCAAAACACAAGGCAGTGAATTCCTTTTCCAATATCCCCTGGGATGTGCCATCGGTGATGATGTGATGCATATCAAGAAGCAGAAATTGCGGGTGGGTGCCGGTATCTACAGTTAACAGCCCCACTCTCAACAAAGGCGCATGGCTCAAGTCAAATGAGGCGGTAAATTGTTCCACTGTGAATTGAATATCCGCTTCAGAAGAAAAGACCTCGTGAATGGCAAAATTGACCTCGCGATGAATCCGCTGAACCGGTTCTTCTTTGACCGTTTCAAAAGAGGTCCGTAAACTATCATGTCTGGCAATCAATGTTTTGAAAACAAAGTCCAGTTTCTCCTTGCCGATCCCAGCGGGAATAGGAATAGTCTGGGGCATATTATAACTGGTATTATCAGCGACCAGTTGCTGGAGGACATATAATCTCTTTTGAGCGGGGGCAAGCGGATAATATTCTTTTTCCTCCGCAGGTTCAATGGGAACATGCAACGCGCCGGTTTTTCCCTTGATATATTGCGCCAAGTGCCGGATGGTGGGGGTTTTAAATATTTCGGCCAGGGGTACTTTAATACCCAGTTGGCGGTGTATCCTGGAGACAAGAATGGTGGCTTTTAAGGAATGACCACCCAATTGGAAAAAATTGGCATCCATGCTTATTTTATTCCTGTCGACATTGAGCACTTCAGACCATATGAGCGCCAAATTATCTTCTCCCTCATCTGCCGGGGCAATATAAGCATGGGACCCACTCACTCGTGGCGCGGGTAAGGCTTTTCTATCAACCTTACCACTGACTTTCAGGGGAATGTGCGCCAATTTTATAAAATGGCCAGGGATCATGTAAACAGGCAAATATCTGGAAAGATAAGAATTCAGTTCGGCAATGTCCAAAGACTCGTCTGGATGGGAAACAATATAAGCACATAAATAGGTCTCATCATTATCATTTCTATCCACAACAACGGCTTGACTTACTGAATAATGTTTTAATAAACAGGTTTCAATTTCCCCCAACTCAATCCGAAAACCACGGATTTTTACCTGCAAATCAATGCGACCTAAAAATTCGATGCAGCCATCAGACAACCAACGGGCCAGATCGCCAGTTTTGTAGACTTTTGGAGACACGGGCGCAGGAATAGCCATAAAGGAAGAAGAGATAAATTTTTCGTGGGTGAGTTCGGGGCTATTTAAGTAGCCCCTGGCTAAACTTGCGCCTGCAATACAAAGTTCACCGGCTAGACCAATGGGTAACAAGTGAAAATAATGATCAATGATATAGATTTGATTGTTAAATATGGGTTTTCCGATAGGAATATTGTCCGATCCATGGGTCACGCAATAACTGGTGGTTACCACGGTGTTTTCAGTGGGACCGTAATTATTATACAAGTGATAATTCCTTTTTATATACTTTTTTAATTTATCCCCGCCAGTCAACAATACACGTAGGGACGAATTTTTTAACGAGTGTGCTGACGCCATAAATTGCTCGCACACCTGGGTGGGTAAAAAACTGATGGTAATACGATTCGTTTCATAATAGCGGTTCAAAACATCCATATCCAACATAATTTCTTCGGGTACTAAATATAAAGAGGCGCCACTGACAAGGTATGGAAAAATTTCCCACACGGAGGCATCAAAACTAAAACCCGCATACTTGGTGGCGCGATCCAAGCTGGTAATGGAATACGTGCGGTTATGCCACCCGCACAAATTGACCAGGGAACGATGCTCCACCATCACACCTTTGGGTTGCCCAGTAGAACCGGAGGTATAGATGATATACGCGGGCTGATTGGCCAGAACAGCGGGCGCTGTCCATGAACAGTCACGGGTAAAAACAGCCCTCATGTCTTCCTGGAATTTAATCTTGTGGGGATATTGATGATGGTTTTGACCGGGTGCTGTTTTTCGCAACTTGTTTATTTTAATCAGGACATCATAGCGGAATTTGCTGAGTTCATTTTCTATGGAAAATAGTTTATCAGAGCAAACCACGGATTCAATCTGGTGATTTTGGGCATGCAGGTCTTGCCAATACCCACGGGATATAAATAACTCGGCAGAAAAATCGGTTTTGGTGGTATAGCCCATATGGCGATGAGTCTCTCTAAAATCAGTCATTTCGCGGACAAGGGTCGCTTTCTTTTCCTGGTCCATGACATCGCCAATAAACAAATATCCGCTGTCACCCACTAGGTCAATCGCCTTGGCAAGCACCTTGTGCAGATAATGATGACCATGGAAACACTGGATCACACTGTTAAAAATTACCAGATGGAAATCTTTTTCTGGGATCTGGTGCATGTCGTGGGCCGGGAGACAAGCGAGGGTGATATTCTGGTATCCGTTTTCCAGCACCTGTTTTTTATTCTTCTCAATAATCACAGCGGACAGATCAGTGCCATAGTACAAGCCTACTTTAGGCGCGATGCGATACATGCTGATGCCAGAAGCACAACCAATCTCCAGAACCTTCATCTGGGGATGCAACAGGGGCTGCAATTTCTTTAGAATATTGTCGCCATATTCATCCATCTCTTCCTTGGACAGAGGCAGACCCGTATAACTACTCCGCCACCCACCACCAGTAATCTCATCAGTGGCATTCTCCCCGACATGCTGCCATAACTCGCTCTCCATTAACTGATTTCTTTCTTGTTCTTCCTCGGCCAAAATATTGTCACTATCAAAACAGAAATAGCTGTGAAAATAATGGCATTCCCACAACAAACGATTCAAATCCCGCAAATGGGACTTCTGGGATAACACGGTGCCGATACGGGCATCGTTTATGATGTATTTGATACGCTCGGCAGGGATGGCGGAGTCCATGGGGACAAAAGCACCACCAGCTTTGAGTACCCCCAATAGTGCAACCTGACGATACAGGGATTGCGACATCCAAACACCAACAGGCTCCCCACCACGGACACCCTTCTGTTCATAAAGATAACGGGCGAGCCGGGTAGCCTGTTCATTTAGTTCTTTAAAAGTAATAATGTGCTCTTTCGCGACTAAAGCAACAAGGTCCGGGGTTCTTGCTACCTGTTCTAAAAAAAGATGGTGGATAGTTTTATGCTGGGGAAACTCCACGCTGGTATCATTAAATTGGAAAAGCAACTGCGCCCTCTCTTTTTGGGAAAGGATACTGATATCTTTTAGAAGAACGGCAGGATTTGCGATTATGGCTTGAATGACATTCTTAAAATGGGAGATAAAACGGGTGATGGTCTCTTTTTTAAATATGGCGGAATAATACTCGATATCAATAAAAAGAGCGTCCTGGGATTCGGTCACAAAAAAAGTCATATCAAATTTAGAGATATTGCTCATATATAACCTGTCTTGCGAATTTTCCGTGCTCGGCACTGGTTGCTGCTGCTCCGTTCCTGTAACTTGCCTGAAATTTTGGACCACCATGGAAATATCAAACAGGGGATTCCTGGAGGGGTCTCTTTCCAGGTCCAATTTATCTACCAGTTCCTCGAATTGGACATCCTGATTTTCAAAGCCGTTAACGCAGTTGGTTGTCACTTCATGCAAAAAATTCTGGTAGGACTTTTCGCCATGGGGATAATTCCTCATGGCCAGAAGGTTGACAAACATGCCCACAATTCCCTGGAGATCGGCATGTTGCCTCCCGGCGACCCCACAACCGATGATGATATCGGTCTGACCGGTATATTTATATAAGAGGGTATTCAAAACAGCCATCATATTCATGAACAAGGTACCGCCATAACTGGCACCCAGCACCTTAAATTTGGCAGCCGTTTCTGTGTCCAAGCTAAATGCACACATAGACCCGGCAAAGGTAAATACATCGGGACGTTTATAATCGGCGGGAAAATGGATACGGGGAATTTCCCCCGTGTACAAATTCAACCAGTAATCGCGCTGGACCTTTATCGCACTACTGGCAAATAATTGATTCTGCCATTGGGCGAAATCTTTATATTGAAGGGGCAGGGGGGGTAACGGGAGACGCTCCACAAATAGATGCATAAAATCTTCCATCAGAATCGTGTGCGATGTGCCATCGGATACGATATGATGGATATCCACTATCCAAATCAAATTGCCCTGGGGCAACTTGATCAATCCAGACCGGATCAGGGGTGCGCGACTTAATTCAAAGGGCCTGATACACCCTTTAATAATGTCTCCCAACGCAGTTTCTTCAACTTCATAATAATCCACTGCAAACACGATGTCCTCTGCCTTGTGGATCATCTGAACAACCTCTTCATGCACCCGTTCAAATGATGTTCTTAGACTTTCATGTCTGGCGATTAATTGTTTTAAGGTATACTCCAGTTTATCTTTCTCTATAGCCAACCCCAGAGGTGTAACCATCGGAATGTTGTAGCCAACACTATGCAAATCCAATTGTTGCAGGAAATATAACCGCTTCTGGGCAGAGGACAAGGGATAGTACTCCTTTTCCTCAACGGGTTCAACAGCTTTGAAGACCTCTTTTTTTAAACCCTGAATGATGTGTGCGATATCTTCAATGGTGGGGGTTTTAAATATCTCCGCCAATTCTACTTTGACATTCAATTCTTTATGGATGCAGGATACCATGGCGGACGCTTTCAGGGAATGGCCACCCAATTCAAAGAAATTATTTTGGATGCCGATCTGCTCTTTGTCCACGCCCAGTAATTCGGACCAAATTCCAACCAATTTTATTTCAATCGTATTACGCGGTTGAACATAATGAGCGGACTGGGTGTCAAATCCAGGCCGGGGTAAAACGTTCCGGTTTACCTTGCCACTGGGTATCAGGGGTATTTGAGCCAGTTTTATAAAATAAGAGGGTATCATATAATCGGGCAAGTGCTGGGCCAAGTACGTTCTGTATGCCATGGCATCGAAAGGGGTGGTGGCTTCACCTTTCAACACAAGGTAAGCACAGAGATATTTATCACCCGGGCTGCTTTCGTTGGTCACCAATAGGACTTCTTTCACATCGGGGTGGGTTAATAATTGATTTTTGATTTCGTCCAATTCGATACGATAGCCCCGGATTTTTACCTGGTGGTCGATTCTGCCAAGGAATTCAATATTGCCATCGGACAACCAACGGGCCAAATCACCGGTTTTGTAGAATTTGGTAGACAATGTCGACAAAACAGAGGATTGCGCTAGGGAGAAGAATTTATCGGCGGTGAGTTGGGGATTGTTTAGGTAACCCCGCGCCAAACCGTGGCCGGATATAATCAACTGACCAGGAACGCCAACGGGAGTTAATTGCTGGTATTGGTCTAAAATATAAATTTGGGTGTTGGCAATAGGTTTGCCAATAGAAATAAGAGATTGGGGTTGAAGATTCCGGTAAATGGTAGTTAAGACACTATTTTCCGTAGGTCCATATTCATTGACAAGCTCCAGCCCACGATTAAACTGCTTGCTTTTTTCCACCAGATCGGACGAAACCTGCTCTCCTGCCAAGGTGATCACTTTTAAGTAATAAAATTCTTTGACTGTGGCAAGTTCCAATAAAGAGCGATATAGGGTAGGTACACAAATAAAATGAGTGATACCCATACCCAAAATCAATTCTTTGATACGGATGATATCTTTCGTTTGATTGTCGCTTACCTGCACAACGGATGCGCCACAAACCACGGGAGTAAAAAAAGAGGTTAAAAAGCCATCAAAGGCAAAAGAAAACAATTGCAGCACGCGATCTGCACAGCTAAAATTATATTCCCGTCTACGGAAGGATATAGTATTCAATATACCACGATGCTCGACCAAAACCGCCTTGGGCTTACCAGTGGAACCGGAGGTGTAAATAACATAAGCGAGATTAGAATTTTCTGCCACCAGATGGGGCCACGTTCGGGTGACTGGGGGCGCAGAGATTAAACTGGATAATTCATGGCGGGTTAACACGACCAGCGCTTGGCTGTCCTTTAGGATAAAATCGATCCGCTCTTGGGGATAATCGGGGTCAATAGGAAGATAAGCGGCACCGGATTTTAATATGCCCAGAATGCCAATGATCATTTCGACAGAACGCTCTACCATCAGTCCCACGATAGTTTCGGGGAGAATACCTGTTTCGATTAATCGTGCGGCCAAACAGTTGGATTTTTCATTTAATTCTGCATAGGATAATTGGATTGAGGCGAGGTTCGAGAGACATAGGGTTGCTCCTAAAATGGCAATATGATCTGGGGTTCGTTTTACCTGCTCTGCAAATAATTGGTGAATGGTACCACCCGTTGGATAATCAACCTGGGTCTGGTTGAATTGAAACAGCATCTGTTTCTTCTCGGCTGCCGGTAAAAATTGGATCTCCAGCAATTTTTGCCGGGGATTGCGCATGAGGCTGGTTAGAATTTCCTTAAAATAAATGGCAAATCGTTCCAGAGTATCTCGTTTAAACAGTTTTGTGCAATATTCGAAGGAAAAATCCAAATGTGCCTCACATTCAGTGACGTTTAATGTGAGATCAAACTTTGAGGTTTGGTTTTGATACTTATTATCCCATTGAATTGGGTCTTCTGAATCCCCTACCCGCTCTTCTTCAGTCTGTAGATCGCGGTTTTGCCATGTCAGCATCACATCGAAAAACGGATTGCGACCCGCATCGCGAATAACATTAATTTTCTCCACCAGATCTTCGAATTGATATTCTTGATTTTCAAAAGCATCCACTGCCCGTGCCTTGACTTGAAGAAGAAATTCCCTAAAAGACATTTCGCCCACGGGAAAGTTGCGCAGTGCCAAGGTATTGACAAACATGCCGATGAGCTTCTCTAAATCAACATGTCTGCGTCCAGCGATGGGGGTTCCAATGATAATATCTTCCTGGTTGCTCAGCTTAAACAACAAAATATTAAAGATGGCCAGTATCACCATGAACAGGGTGACATTTTCTTGTTCGGCCATTTCATTTAAAGCATTGGTCTCTTGGGCGCTGATCGCAAAATAGATACTGCTGCCATCAAAGAGTTGAATAATCGGTCGGGTATAGTCGATGGGCAAATTTAACAGGGGAATTTCCCTGGCAAACTCTTTTAACCAGTAATCTTGCTGCTGTTTTAAAACTGGGGATTCTTTTGCTTGGTTTTGCCATTCTGCAAAATCTTTATACTGGATTCGCAATGGCGGCAACTGCTGGTCCTGATATAAAGCCATAAAATCGCGCCACAATATCTGATGGGAAAGTCCATCGGATATAATATGATGCATATCTACCAAAAAGAAATAGCCGCTTTCTCTTTGCTGCAAAACCACCCGGAACAAAGGGGCTTGTTCCAAATCAAAGGGTTTTACAAAATCTTCCCCGATATTTTTGGCGTATGCTATGCTAAAGGCAACACTCCGATGAATGACCTGAACGGGTAACTCGTCTATAGTATAAAAGGATGTGCGTAGGCTTTCATGCCTTTCTATTAATTTGGCAAAGGTCTGCGCCAATCTTTCCAGGTCTAAATCATGGGGAATAAGAAAAATTTCGGGCATGTTGTAACCGAGGCTACGGGGTGTCAGTTGATGTAAAAAGAACAAGCGTTTCTGGGCGGAGGATACCATATAATACTCTTTCTCCTCGGCGGGTTGGATGGATACATGGAACTCCTTGTTTGTCGCTCTGATATATTGGGCCAATTCCCTGATAGTGGGAGTTCTAAATACCTCTGCCAGTGGAACCCTGACATCGAATTCCTTGTGTATCAGCGCCACCAGAATGGTGGCTTTTAAGGAATGCCCGCCGAAATGGAAAAAGTTGCTGTCGATACCTAACACATTTCTTTCTATATTTAACACCTCGGACCACAGCTCTACCAATTTTCGTTCCGTTTCATTCCTCGGGGCAATGTAATTTTCGCCACTTTTTAATTCTGGCAAGGGGAAGGCTTTCCGATTGATCTTGCCATGCTGGGTCAAAGGTATTTTCTCAAGGGGTACAAAATAAGTGGGTAACATATACTCGGGTAAACGGGTGGACAAATATTGGCGTAATTTTGGAATCGAAAGATCACGTTCAACGACAAAATAGGCGCATAAGTATTTCTCCCCGATGACTTCCTCGCGCACCAGAACAACCGCCTCTTTTATTCCCGGATATTGGGCTATTTTAATCTCTATTTCTCCCAGCTCGACTCTGAATCCCCTGATCTTGACCTGGGTATCGATTCTTCCTAAAAATTCGATATTACCATCTGCCAACCAGCGGGCAAGGTCACCGGTTTTATAGATCCGTTGGGAAACAGAGGCAGAAGTGGACATGGAGATAAATGCAGCGGCGGTTAGTTCGGGATTGTTTAAATAACCCGCGGCCAAACACTCCCCGGCAATGCACAGTTCACCGGGAACGCCAATGGCTTGCAAATGACCGGGACTGTCGAGAATAAAAATGCGGACATTAGCCATTGGTTTTCCAATGGGGATAAGACCCAGGGGTTCACTGTCTGAACAATTAAAATAGGTGACATCCACGGTGGCCTCGGTGGGACCGTAAGTATTGATTAGTTGGACATTATGCTGACTAGCCACGGTTTTATTAAAAGCGGCCACCAATTCCGGGCGGACAACCTCCGCCCCAATAAATATCCAGCGCATCCTACACCATTTATCACGAATAGAAGCAACTGTTTTCGGAGCCATGGTCATCCATTCCAAAAACACGCTGAACGCGGAGGGTACAAAATCAATGGAGGTCACATTATATTTGACAATGGTTTCAAGAATGAGTTCGGGGTCGTTTTCTCCGCCAATGGGCAGCAAGCACAATTTGGCGCCGGGAAGAATCCAACGGAATAATTCACACACGGATACATCAAACGTATAGGGGGCTTTTTGCAAAACAACATCATCGGTATCCAACTGGTATTTATTTTTTATAAAATACAAGCGATTAACCACGGCTTTATGACTAATTAAAACCCCTTTGGGTTTACCGGTGGAACCGGAAGTAT
This sequence comes from uncultured Clostridia bacterium, assembly GCA_964502145.1. Lineage (GTDB taxonomy): Bacteria > Acidobacteriota > Aminicenantia > UBA2199 > UBA2199 > CAZCVI01. Next base: position 223,202 of record CAZCVI010000002.1, on the reverse strand, counting down.
AAATAACATAAGCCAGATTTATAGGAGTTATGTGAGTAACGGGAATTTCGGGAATAACGGGAGTGGCTGATTGGATGAATTGTTCGGTTAGTACGATGCTAGCCCCGCTATCCTTCAACATATAATCAATCCGTTCCCGGGGATAATCCGGGGCGATGGGTAAATAGGCGGCACCGGCTTTTAATATGCCAAGAATACCATAAACCATTTCAATCGAACGGTTCACTATGAGGGCCACAATAGTACCGGGTAAAGCGCCTTGTTCTTGCAACCAATAAGCCAGACGATTGGATTTTTTATTTAATTCGGCGTAAGTTAATTGGCATGGTGTGCCCGCTGTTTCCCCAATGATGGCGATATGATCTGGTTTACATTCTGTCTGTTCTTCAAATAATTGGTGGATGGCTTTTTCGCACGGGTATTCCACGGTGGTATTGTTGAATTGAAATAATAGTTGCGCTTTCTCTTCCGCAGAGATCATTTCAATAGCAGCGATTCTTTCAGCGGGTTTTGCCAAGATTGTGGACACAATCTTTTTAAAATAGCCGATAAAGCGCCAGATGGTCTGGGGTTTAAAAAGGTGAGTGCAGTATTCGACAGTAAAGACTACACCTTCGGGGGACTCGGAACCCTGAAAGATAAGATCAAAAACAGCCACGCCCCGATCATGCACTCTGGAAGCTAAACTTAAACCAGGAACCTGGATATTTACATCCACTTCATACTGGCTGCCAAAGTTCAACAGATTAAACATGGTATCAAAGATAGGGTTGCGGGAGGCATCCCGACCCATTTTTAATGTCACCTGCTCAACCAGATCTTCAAATAAATAATCCTGATTATCGAAGGCAGCCAATGTATTGGTCTGTACTTGCTTCAAAAACTCTATAAAAGTGTGTTGCGACGCGGGATAATTTCGCAGGGCCAGGGTATTGACCAGCATACCAATCACTTGTTGCAGATCAGCATGAGTTCTACCAGCCAGGGGCGTACCCACGACAATATCCTCCTGGTTGCACATTTTTGCCAGCAGAATATTGTACAGGGAAAACAAGATCATAAACAGAGTGGAGTTCTCTTGCTGGGCAATTTGTTTCAAAGCGGTGGTCTCCTGGGAGCCGATCTCAAAAATGATGGTGTTCCCGGTAAAACTCTGCACGGGGGGGCGGATAAAATCAGTGGGCAGATTTAAAACAGGAATCTCGTCTGCAAATTGCGCCAACCAGTAAACTTCCTGCTTTTTCATGGCTTCCCTTTGCATGGTGCTGTTCTGCCATTGGGAGTAATCTTTGTATTGAATACGCAGGGGGGGCGGAGTTTGTCCGGTATAGAACAAAATAAACTCCCGGATTAAAATGCCAATCGAAGAACCATCGGTGATGATGTGATGCATATCAATCATTAACACATGTTTTTCTGGAGTCTCCCGGATCAACCCGACCCGCAACAGGGTGGGATGGGCCAGATCAAAGGGCCTGATAAATTCCGCGATCAGTTGTTCTTCCCTGGCCAGGAGCTCAGTGTTGTCTGTCGCGTGTAGGTCAATGTAATCCACCCTCAAGGTGGGATCAGGGTGTATCCGTTGGACTGGTTCGCCACCGATCAATTCAAAGGAGGTGCGCAAGCTTTCATGCCGTGCCATTAGGCAACGAAACGCATGAACCAACAACTCTTTATCCAACACCCCGCTCAGCTCCAGCACCAACGGGGTATTGTACCCCGTGCCGCCAGGAGCCATTTGGTGGAGGATGTATATTCGTTTCTGAACGGAAGAGAGCGGATAATATTCCCGTTCTTCCACGGGTTGGATATCGGCATAGACGTTTTTAATTTGCTCGGCTTGGTCGTTGAGATATTCATTTTGTATATCCTTGATGTAATCGGCTAAGCCAGCGATAGTAGGAGTGCGAAACAGTTGCGTGATGGGCACACGGACATCCAACCCACGTTGAATATCGGTAATCACGGTAATGGCTTTTAAAGAATCACCCCCCAATTCAAAAAAATCATCAAAAATACCAATGGCACAGATTCCAAAGAACTTTTGCCAGACAGTGGCCAAGGCCATCTGGATATTGTCGCGGGGTGCTTCGTACAGGGTGCTCAATGGAGGCCGCGGATAAACACCATGCTTTTCAGGCACGGTCACCACTTCCGGTGCCGGGCAATTGACCTTTTTTATTTGTCCGACCAAATCCCCGGCACAAACAACCACGCGGGGAAAGGAAGTCCCCAAAATACGCGCCAAAACCTCAATGGCATCGGGGGCAGATATCCCGCTGTTTCCTTTTCCGCTCAGAATATTTCGCGCCATGCCAGTGGCCAACCAGGGGGGCCAGTTTATTGCTAGTGTGTGCATCCCCATGTTTGCACCGGGCTCCTGCTCCAGGCGCTTAGAGATGCAATAACCAGAAAATGCATCAAGGAAATGATTGGCTGCATTATATCCAACCTGTCCTGCCCTATCGCCGTAAAGTATATTGCCCAGGGAGGAAAAAAGAACGAGAAAACGGGGTTGCACCGGACGATCTTTAAAAATTCGCTCCAACACCATGGTTCCATAAATTTTAGCGGCCAGAACATCGTGGCTCTGGGGCCGGGTTCGCTTCTCAATCACCCCGGCATAATCGGCCACACCGGCGGTATGGAAAATGCCATCAATGGGTCCGAAGTCCAACTCGCCCTGAAGAATAATATGACGCATTTTTTCTTCATCGCTCACATCGGCAGCCACAATTAAAATTTGGGCCCCGTTTTTTTCCATTTGCTCCAGTATTTCGCAAAAATTCTGGCGACTGGTAGCGGCGGAACGTCCCACCAGGATCAAACGGGGGGAAATCTTTTGGGACAGGTATTGGGCCAGGGTTAAACCGATGCCACCCAGTCCACCGGTGATTAAATAGACGCCGCGATGCTTCAACCAGGGTAATAGCGGCGGATCCAAGTGGAGGGGTTTATAAATGCGGGTCCAACGAAAGCCACCACGATAGGCCACCAGCCGATCTGGAAACCCGGCTGCCATTTCGGCCAATACATAGCGAATATAGAGGGCCTCTCTGGAACCACGGGCGGGAGGCGGTAGGATATCCACACAACAGCACGTGATATAGGGATATTCCAAGGGTAACACATCAATAACCCCCAAAAGCGGCGCGTGCAACGGGGATAAAAAGGGTTCGTCCCCACTGACTTCCTCCATAGGACTCGTAACCACAAGGAGTTGCAACTCTTGGGCAAGGCCATGGGTGCCAATGGCCTTGGCCATATTCAAAAGACTGTAAAATCCGCGATCCAGGGTCTGTTTGATCTGGGAATCACTGAAGGGGAGATTCTCCACGGTGACGGAGGGTTGAACATTCCAGAGATGAATAATTCGTCCAGGCATTTTGCCAGCGTGTTTTAGTGCGGCGAATAAGGTATCATACTGAATGTCCACGGCGGGATCGATCATAAATTCACAATCTTGTATCCTGGTAAAAGAGACATTAACTCCCGCTCGTACGATCACCACGTCCTGGCAGTTTTGTACCAAATGTTCGCGGAGGTTTTCGCCCAGGTTTTGTTCATCGATGAAAAGCAACCACGATGACTCATTTTTTGCACTGTTACTGGCCAGTGTCCCCTGAACAGGAAAAATAGTTGAATGAAGGAAGAGTTCAGCGCGTTCCCATGAAGGGATATAAAACCAATCCGACAATTCTTTGGCCTGCTGTAAAAACGACCCGTCCGAAGCCACTGGATTCATTTGGCTGGGAGTTTCAATCCAATAATATTGCCGTTCAAAGGGATAAAAAGGCAGCGATATGCGCCGTGGTTTTTGTTCGGGAGTGGGATAGCGGTCATATAATTCCTGCCAATTGATGCTTGCCCCCTTTAACCAAGCACTGCCGATTTCTGTTAGTTCTGTTGCCGTGGCAGGTAGACCGGTATTTTCCACGGAGCGCCACTGGTCCTCGGTTTTTTCTTTGCCTGTTACGATAGCAGAGAAAACACGGCTATCCTCCATGGCAGATAAAACCGCGGCAGCCTCAGCCGTGGTGGAGCATACCAGTATTCTACGACGACTGAATGCTCTTCTGCCAACCTGGAGAGTATAGGCAACATCTGCCAAGTCCAGGTGGGGATTTTCCTTTAAATAAAGGGCCAGATTCGCGGTCATCCGTTCCAAGGCGGAATCGGTTCGGGCGGATAGTAGTAATAATTGGGGCCGGGCCTGTTCGATTTGCCTGACTGCCACACGGGGTTCCACTGACTCCACGATCATAAAGGCATTGGTGCCCCCAATGCCAAAGGAACACACACCCGCCCTGAAAGGGCCATCCCATTCCAGCGCCGATAAAGCGGCATTGACAAAAAATGGGCTGTCGATAAAATCAATGGCCGGGTTGGGAATTTCAAAATGCAATGAAGGCGGAATCAAGCGGTGTTTTAATGATAACACGACTTTAATAAAACTGGCTATACCCGCGGCGACATCCAGGTGCCCAAAATTGGACTTGATGGAACCAAGGCCGCAAAAACCTTTTTTATCGGTGGCAAATGCCGCTTTTAACGCTTCCATCTCGATAGTATCGCCCATGGCAGTGGCAGTGCCGTGCGCTTCGATAAAATGAACGGTTTCAGGCGTCAAACGGGCGAGTTTCAGGGTCGTGCGCATGACATCGGTGATCCTCTTTTTACCAGGAGCGGTGAAACTGGCCTTGGTAGTGCCGTCATTATTAACGGCGGAGGCTTTGATAATACCCAGAATATTATCGGCTTCGACAAGTGCATGTTTGAGCCGTTTTAAAACAACAACCCCCACGCCATCGCCATAAAGCGTTCCCCCGGCACAGGCATCAAAGGAGCGGCAGTGTCCATCGGGCGACAGAATCATGCCTTCCTGATACATGTAGCCGGTTTTTTTGGCCGCGTTCACAGACCCTGCCCCGGCCAGAGCGATCTGGCATTCACCGGTTAATAATGACCGACAAGCCATATGAATCGCCACAAGCGCGGTGGAACAGGCGGTAAACATGGTGATACTGGGCCCCATTAAATTGAGTTTGTGGGAGATACGGGTGCTTAAGAGGAGACTATTCTCGGTCATATGCATGGTGGAATCACCACCGGGTAAATTCATACGACCGATGATCTTAAGTACCTGCCAATCAAAACCGGTGGATGCCCCGGCATACAGGCCAATGGCACCATTATATTCAATGGGATCATAACCGGCATCTTCGAGCGCTTCCCAGGCACATTCATGGAACAGCCGGGCCATGGGGTCCATGGTTTCTGCTTCCTTGGGACTGTAGCCGAAAAAAGCGCTATCAAAATTTCCCTTGTCCGTTAATATACCAAAGGCCCTGACATAATTGGGATTGTTCAACTCCTCATCGCTGACGCCACACTCCCGCAACTCTTCGGGGGTGAATCTGGAAATAGTTTCCACGCCATTTTTCAAATTGTTCCAGAATACTTCCAGGTTATTGGCACCGGGAAATTTCCCAGACATGCCAATCACGGCAATTTCCAATCCGGTTTCAGGGCTAGTTATCTTGGTCATGCGTTTCCTTTTAATCTAATAGAATGGGTGACTGTTTAAACCTAAATGAACACGCAAATTTTGAACGTGTGGTGGACGATATGGACGATGTGGACAAAATGGACGTAAAAATGTTCTTGTTTTCTGTCCATTTCGTCCATCTCGTCCACAAAGTCCATATCGTCCATGTTTTTTTAATAATCTGCTGATGAAATGAAGTTAAGTGCGGCTCTCTGATGTTATATCTCTAGAAAAAATGATAAAACCGAGTGGAAAAACAATAGATCGGGGTGGAAAAATGATAAAATAGAGTGGCAAAATGATAGAACGGGGTGGAAAAATGATAAAATAGGGTGGAAAAATGATAGAACGGGGTGGAAAAGAGATAAAACCGAGTGGAAAAATGGCAGCGCAGGGTGGAAAAACGATAAAACTGAGTGGAAAAATG
>CAZCVI010000002.1:117382-217007 GCA_964502145.1 uncultured Clostridia bacterium | reverse complement strand
AGGGTGGAAAAACGATAAAACTGAGTGGAAAAATGATGGCACAGGGTGGAAAAACGATAAAACTGAGTGGAAAAATGATGGCACAGGGTGGAAAAACAATAAAACTGAGGGGAAAAATGGCAAAGCAGGGTGGAAAAGAGGCATTGGACGTGGTAAATGGCAATAAGCCCACGATTTAAAAACATAATAAAGTGGAATAGTCATTTGTATTATTTTTTCAGGGTCACATGCCGCGTTATTTTGACCGGTTACTTAAAGTCTGCAACACTGGTGGCCAGAATTCTGGCGGTTTGATTGACATGGGGTTGTTTGAAAATAGAAAAATGGTCGCCGGGGATTTCATGATATAAAACAGGGGCGGCACAATACTCTTGCCAGACCTCTTTTAATGGGCTTGGCGATAAACTGGCATTAAAATAATGAACGGTGGTCTGGATTTTTTTGGACGGCATGTACAATGCCCGGGCCTGACTTAGGGTGCGATTAATATTGAACGCATAAATTAATTCCCTGAGACCGAGCCGCTCATAATTGGGTATAGCTTGGGCAACATGGGGGGGAATTAGTTGTTTAATCGATGCCACGTGAACATTGTTTTTTTCCAGATGAGCGAGAACTATCTCCCATAACTGGGTCAAACTGGAAACTTGTTTTATTTTTTCAGCGAGGTGTGGCGCGGGAAGAAATTCTAAAATCCAAGTCATATCGGCAGCGAGGGTGAATCGTGGTTCTTCCTGCAACCACTCCTTTTGCGGGCCGGGGGAATCAAGCAATCCGAGGAACGATATTTTTTCGCCCCTATTTTCCAATTGCCGCGCCACTTCAAAGGCAATTGTACCGCCAAGCGACCAACCGGCAATAAAATAGGGGCCAAAACCGGGGGGTTGAACCTGTTGCATTGCCTGGATATAATGGGCAGCCATATCCTCGATGGTGACGTGTTGCGGCGCCCCATTTTTCAAAAAACTGGCACGCAGGCCCCAGCAATAAAATGGAATTTCCAGAACGGTGCAAAATTCCAGGTATCCTTCCACCTCGCCCGTGCCATCGTGGATCAAGAAAAGGTGGCCAGTTCCCGTGCCCACTTTTAATTTAACCAGTCTTTCATCATCGGTAATAGGAATTTTTTCTGCAACGCCAGGAATAGAATGAATATAATCGGCCAATGCTTTTACAGTGGGGGTTTTAAATAATTCTACCAATGGTACATGGACATTAAATTTCTTATTCATTTTAGATAACACGATAGTGGCTTTTAAGGAATGCCCGCCCAACTGGAAAAAGTTACTGTGAATCCCAATGATTTCAGGTTCTATAGCCAAAACCTCGGCCCATAGTTTTACCAGTTCCGCTTCAATGGCGTTGGTGGGAGCCACAACATGTTCGCCCCGTTGCAATTCGGGCCGGGGTAAAGCGTGGCGGTCAATCTTGCCATTGGTATTTAAGGGCATTTTTTCCAACGGCACAAAATAAGCGGGAATCATATGGTCGGGTAACTCCTTGGCAAGGTATGCTCTTAATTCAGAGACATCCCAATCGTGTGCAGATACAATATAGGCACATAAATATTTCTCCCCGTTTTTTTCCGCTTTGGCTACCACCACAACCTCTTTGATATGGGGATGCTTCACCAGTTGATTTTCAATCTCGCCCAATTCAATGCGAAAGCCACGGATTTTGACTTGATGGTCGATTCTGCCGAGAAATTCAAGGGTACCATCGGGAAGCCAGCGGGCTAAATCACCGGTTTTATATAGTTTGAAGGACAGGGGGGATAACGAGATAAATTTATCATGGGTGAGTTCAGGTTGATTCAAATAACCGCGGGTCATGCCGGCTCCACCGATGTATATCTCACCGGTCACACCGATAGGCACCAACAGCAACGCGTTGTCCAATAGAAAAATCTGGGTATTACCCACGGGCTTCCCAATTGGCAGACTGGGTAACTGATCATCCATTTCTCGAATCAATCCTTCCACAGAAGTCACGGTGGTTTCGGTAGGTCCATACTTATTGTAAAAATCACAGCGTTTATACCACTTTTTAACTAAACTTTTAGGGCAAACATCCCCGCCGGTAAGGACACGTTTGAGATGATTAAAACTATCGGGATGCAATTGATTTAAAAAAAATGGCACAGCATGAAGATGATTGATTAACTGCCGGGCTAAAAAATTTCCCAACTCATATTCATCCAACAATGTCTCCTTGGCAATGAGAACCAAAGTAGCACCACTGGAGAGTGTTACAAACACTTGCTCGACAGAAGCATCAAAACAAAGGGTTGAGAATTGCAAGACGCGGTCCTGCACAGCCATCTTAAAAAATGATTTTTGATAATAGATAAGATTAACCACAGAAGCATGCTCCACCATTACACCCTTGGGTCTGCCAGTAGAACCAGAGGTGTAAATAATATATGCGAGATTTATGGGAGTTACGTGAGTAACGGGAGTGATGGGAGTAACGGGAGTGATGGGAATAGCTTGTTGGATGGAGTGTTGGGTTAGGATGAGCGTTGTATTGCTGTCGGATAGTATAAATTGTTTCCGATCCTCGGGGTATTGGGGATCGATGGGAAGATAGGCGGCGCCGGATTTTAATATGCCAATAATGCCGATGAAGGTTTCGATGGAACGTTCGACCAAAATAGCCACGATGGTATCGGGTAAAACATCTTTTGCTTGCAGCCAAAAAGCCAACCGCGTGGATTTTTCATGCAATTGGCGGTACGTGATATGTTGGGAAAATCCCGGCCCTATTTCAATAGAAGGACCCACGATGGCAATATTGTCGGGTGTTCGTTCCACCTGTTCTGCAAACATCTGGTGTATGGTCTTTCCCGGTGGTACGGCTGTTTGTTCGCCATTGGAAATTCTTAAAATTTCCTTTCTCTCTGCTTCACCCATGATCTGGATAGCAGAGATATTTACGTTCTCATCTATGGCCAATATGGACAATATATTCTTAAAATAGCGGATTATCTTGTCTATACTCTCCGGTCTAAATAACGAGGTGCTATACTCCAAGGTAAAGAGGATGCCCGCACCGATTTCAGAGGCGTTTAACGTGATATCAAATTTGGAAGTGCTGGGAATGTGTAAATAGGAATCCAATTCATTAGGGACCTGGACATCCGCTGAAGAGTCGGCTTGGTTGAGTAGATTGAACATGACATCAAATAAGGGATTACGCCCGGTATCCCGGTTGACCTGAATTTGTTCCACCAAAACTTCAAAGGGATATTCTTGGTTTTCATATGCAGCCAAGGTTCGTTCTCGTACTTGGTGCAAAAACTGCGTGAAAGTTTGGGCACCGCTGGGATAGTTCCTCATGGCCAAGGTATTAACCAACATGCCAATAACATGTTGCATGTCAGCATGACGCCTGGACGCGATCGGAATTCCAATGATAATATCTTCCTGGCCGCACAACTTGGCCAATAACACGTTAAATACTGCCAGCAGAACCATAAAAAGACTGACATTATTTTTTTCCATCATGGTTTTTATACTGCTGGTATCGTAGATAAGAAAACTCACGGCATTTCCGTCGCCACGTTGCACCAGGGGGCGTGGATAATTGGTGGGAAGATTTAATAGGGGGATCGTAGTGGAAAATTCTTTCAACCAATATATTTCCTGATGTTTGATGGATTCTTGCTGGGAAGCACTGTAATACCACTGGGAATAATCTTTATACTGTAACCGCAAGGGGGGCAAATTTATACCGGTAGCCAATGCGAAAAACTCCTTTTCCAATATCCCCTGCGATGTTCCGTCGGTAATGATGTGATGCATGTCTATAAAAAGAGTGGCGTTGGTTTCGCCAGTGATAAGAAGATTCACCCGGAAAAGAGGTGTACTACTTAAATCAAAAGGTTTTATAAAATTGGCCATCAGGCTAGCCATATCAGTATCCGGGCATATTTCATAACAACCGATAGAAAAATTGATCTCCCGGTGGACGACTTGTACGGGCTCATCATTTACAGTAATAAAAGATGTTCTTAAACTTTCATGTCTCTCTATCAACTGGTAAAATATGGCTGCCAATTCTGCTTTTTTTAAAACTCCACGAAGCGGAATCATTTGGGGCATATTGTAACCGGTATTATCGGTCACCAATTGCTGTAGAATATATAATCTCTTCTGGGCGGGAGACAGCCAATAATACTCTTTTTCTTCGGCGGGTTCTATGGAAATAAATAATTCTTTGCTTTTTCCTTTTATATATTGGGCCAATTCCCTGATCCTGGGGGTCTTGAATATCTCTAGCAACGGAACTTTTACATCAAACAACTTATGAATCTGGGCCACAAGAATAGAGGCTTTTAAGGAGTGTCCACCCAACTGGAAAAAATTACTATCAATACCAACTACATCCTTTTCTATATTTAAAACATCCGCCCATATTTCCCGTAATTTTGTTTCCAGCTCATTCCTGGGGGCGACATAACGCTTATCGTTTTTCAACCGGGGGAGTGGTAAGGCGCTCGTGTCAATTTTTCCATTGGGTGTCAGGGGAATCTTCTCAATAGAGACAAAATAAGATGGTATCATATAATCGGGTAAATTTTGGGCGAGAAATTCTCGCCATTGTGAATCTTGCCACTCTCCTGGGGAAACAATATAGGCGCATAAATAGTGATCCCCGGTGGCTTCCTGCCGTGCTAAAACAATGGCTTCTTTTATATCGGCATGGGCAAGCAATTGGTTTTCGATCTCACCCAATTCGATGCGGAAGCCACGGATTTTTACCTGGTGGTCAATGCGGCCAAGGAATTCGATGGTGCCGTCCGACAACCAACGGGCAAGGTCACCGGTTTTGTAGAGTGTTTTGTAGGGTGTGGACAATATGGACGGAATGGACAATATGGACGATATGGACTGGGATAAAAATGTAGCGGCGGTGAGTTCCGGGTTGTTTAAATAGCCAGCGGCAAGGCCTTGACCGGCGATAAACAATTGGCCGGTGATGTTCGGGGGGCATAAATTAAAATAATAGTCTAAAACGAGCATGATATTATTGGCTACAGGGGTGCCGATGGGCACACTGGAGAATGTATCGAACTGATTTTTTTGGCCGCGTTGGATTTCCAACACGGAGGAAATAATGGTGGCCTCGGTGGGACCATACATATTAAACACGCGGCAATTCTCAGGGACAGAAGCAAAACTACGTTTTAACAGATCGACGGTTAATTTTTCGGCACCTAAAAACAGGTATTTTAAGGTTTCAAATCGCCCACTATTGCCAATAAAGTGCTGGTATTGGGTGGGCGTGACATGCAATACGGTAATACGGGTTTCTTTCATAAAAGGAATACATACTGCCGGACTCAACACCATTTCATCGCTAACCATAACCAAGGTGGCACCGGTGGTAAGGGTAATAAATATTTCCCATACTGACCAATCAAAATAATAGGCAAGATTCTGCAATACACGATCTGCTGAACTGATCCGCAGATGTTGATACCCCCAGTGTAAGAGTGGGCACAAATTGGCATGGGTGATGGGGACACCCTTGGGATTGCCAGTGGAACCGGAAGTAAAAATAACATAGGCGAGGCGTGCAGCATCTATGGGGGGGAATCCACCACGATACTCGCCCTGCTCCGCCATTACAATTGTCTGCCCCGACCACTTTTTTACGATTTCACTGGTCCGGGTGAAGCGAGGGGTGGTCAATAACAGATGGGTATCACACTCCTTTAACATGAATAGAGAGCGTGGGGCAGGCGCTTTAGGGTTGAGAGGAATATAAGCGCAACCCGCTTTCCAGATGGCCAGGATAGCCACGATCATGTCAACGGAACGATCGGCCAAGAGACCAACAAATTGATTTTCCCCGCTACCGTTGGCAATGAGGTAATTGGCCAAGCGATTGGCTCTGTCATTTAATGCGGCATAGGATAATTGAATTTGAGCGAGGTTCGGGCAATCTTGCGGGGGGGCCGCTACGGTGGATTCTCCAAAAATGGCCATATGATGGGGGGTTCGTTCCGCCTGTTCTTCAAAAAGAGCATGGATGGTTTGAGTCACCGGATAATTCCCATGACTGTCATTAAATTGAACCAATATACGCTGCTTTTCTGCTTCGGTGATTATTTCCATACGTGCAATTTTAGTGGCGGGATTTTCAATTACCGAGGATAAAAGATTCTTAAAATAGACAATAAACCTTTTTATGGTTTCTGCCCTGAATAACGTGGTGGAATATTCAAATAGACAAAATAATGCCTCTCCCCTTTCAGAGACACGAAAAGTCAGGTCGTATTTTGCAGAAATAAATGGATCGGTATCAGGAGCGGTCTTCTCTTGCTCCGCGCCATCCACCTCTTCTCTTTTCACGGCATCAGCCTGGGACTCAAAGAGATTCTCCAGGGAAAATATCACATCAAAGAGGGGGTTGCGATCAGTAGCCCTGGCTACTGCTAGTTTCTCTACCACCTCTTCAAATGGAAAATCCTGATTTTCCAGTGCCGCCAATGCGCGCTGCTTAACACGGTTGAGAAAATCACTAAAGGTATTCACTCCTGTAGAACAATTTCTCAGGGGCAGCATATTAATAAACACGCCGACAATCTGCTCTAAATCGGCATGTCTGCGACCGGCAACAGGTGTGCCCACGACGATATCTTCCTGATTGCCTAGTTTAGTTAAGAGAATAGTATATAAAGCCAGCAATACCATGAATAGGGTGGCTGAATTTTGCCGTGCGATTTCATTCAATACCAGGGTTTCCTGGGGGGATAGTGCAAAACTGATACGACTGCCATCAAACACCTGGATAATGGGACGCGGATAGTCAATGGGTAAATTTAACACGGGAATTTCCCCGGCAAATTCGTTTAACCAATAGTCTTGCTGCTCTTTTAAGCCCAAGGCTTCTTTTTCTCGATTTTGCCATTCTGCAAAATCTTTATACTGGATTCGCAATGGCTGTAACACGTCGTCCCGATATAAAGCAATAAAATCGCGCCATAATATCCGCTGGGAAAAACCATCGGATATAATATGGTGCATATCCAATAAAAGCAGATGGGTGTTTGCCGTTTTTATGGATCCGACCCGTAATAAAGGGGCCTGGGCCAAATCAAAGGGCTTTACAAAATCAATATCCAGGCTTAAGGCGCATTCGATCTTAAACTGGACACTCTGATGTATCTTCTGGACAGGTAGACCAGCGACGATAAAATAGGATGTGCGAAGACTTTCATGCCTTTCTATTAATGTAGTAAAGATTTTTTCCATTCTTTCTAATGCGACGTCAAAGGGAATAGGAAACATTTCGGGCATGTTATAACCGGTGCTTTGGGGTGCGAGTTGTTGCAAAAAGTACAATCGGGTTTGGGCTGAAGATAAACGATAGTACTCTTTCTCCTCGGTGGGCTCAATAGCTATATGGAACTCCTTGCTTTTCCCCTTGATATAGTGGGCCAATTCGGAAATCCTGGGAGTTTTAAATATCTCGACCAATGGAATTTTCACGTGGAAGAGCTGATGTATCTTTGCTATCAGGATAGTAGCTTTTAAAGAATGCCCACCCAGCAAAAAAAAGCTGCTGTCTATCCCAATAACATCGCTGTCGATATTTAAAACATCGGACCACAGCGCCACCAATTTTCGTTCTATCTCATCACGCGGGGCGATGTAATTTTGGCGGCCCTTTAATTCTGGATGGGGCAAGGCTTTTCGATCAAGCTTTCCATTCGGGGTCAGGGGAATTTTAGCAAGAGGCACAAAATAGGAAGGGATCATATAGGCGGGCAGATCCTGGGCGAGATATTCAGCCAATTCAGATAATAGGAATTCCCCGGTGGACACGACATAAGCGCATAAATATTTATCCCCGTTGGCTTCCTCCTGGGCAAGAACTACGGCCTCCTGGATATGAGGATGGTGGACGAGCTTGCTTTCGATCTCACCCAATTCGATGCGGAAGCCACGGATTTTTACCTGCTGATCAATTCTGCCGAGGAACTCGATAGTGCCAGCAGGTAACCAGCGGGCAAGGTCACCGGTTTTATAGAATATTTTGGATGAAGTGAAGGTCGTGGACAGGGATAAAAATGTAGCGGCGGTTAGTTCGGGGTTGTTTAAATACCCAGCAGTCAGACCATCACCACCAATATACAATTGGCCGCTGATATTCACGGGGCATAGATTAAAATGGTTATCCAATACCAACAACAACCCATTGGCTACTGGTGGCCCAATGGGAACACTGGAAAGAGCCTCGAATTGGTTTTCTTCGCCACGGGTGATCTCCAATACGGCGGAAATAATAGTGGTTTCGGTGGGACCGTACATATTAAACACGCGGCAATGGGTCGATACAGACGCCAAACTGCGCTTCAACAGCTCAAGGGTTAACTTCTCGGCACCTAAAAACAAATATTTTAAGGTCTCAAACAGATGACCACTGCCAATAAAATGCTGGAACTGGGTGGGCGTGACATGCAATACCGTGATGGCATTTTCTTTCATAAAAGGAATACAGGCGGCGGGATCCATCACGATTTCATCGGCAACCAAAACCAAGGCCGCCCCCGTGGTGAGGGTGATAAATATCTCCCATACGGACCAATCGAAATAATAGGAAAGATTCTGCAAGGCACGATCCTGGGAAGAAATACGGAGGGAATGATACCCCCAGTGTAGGAGGGGGCACAAATTGGCATGGGTGATGGGCACCCCCTTGGGATTGCCCGTGGAACCGGAAGTAAAAATAACATAGGCGAGATGTGCAGCATCCACGGGAGCTATCACGCGGCTATCTGTCCCCTGCTCCTCGATTATAATTGTTTGCCCCGGCCACATTTTTACGGTTTCACTCTCTTGGGCAAGAGAACTGGTGGTCAGAAGCAGTTCTGTGCCACACTCCTTTAACATATATAAAGATCGTGCAGCCGGAGCCTTGGGATTGAGAGGGGCATAGGCGCAACCCGCTTTCCAAACGGCCAGGATGGCCACTATCATTTCAATCGAACGAAGGGTTAAAATGGCGACAATAGTACGGGGTAAAATGCCGGTTGCTAGTAATAGATTGGCCAATTGTTGGGATTTTTTATTGAGATGGCTGTAGGATAGAAAACAGACGAGGTCCGGGAAACCACCGGGAGGGGCCCCTGCTGCAATTGCACCGATGAGGGCGATATGATGGGGGGTTCGTTGCACTTGTTCTTCAAATAATTGATGAATGGTTTTATGGTTTGGATATAGGGGGCGCGTGTGGTTGAATTGAAACAATATCTGCTCTTTCTCTTCCACAGAGATAATCTCAATCGCGGCTATTTTTTCATGGGGGTTGACGATGATAGCGGACACTATTTTTTTGAAATACTGGATAAAACGCCAAATAGTCCGGGGTTTAAACAGATGGGTGCAGTATTCGACAGTAAAGGCCACTCCATCACCAGATTCAGAACCCTGAAAGGTGAGATCAAAAATAGCCACACCACGATCAAATACACGCGACGCTAAACTTAAACCGGGCACTTCGATATGGACATCCACTTCATACTGGCTGTTAAAATTCAATAAATTGAAGGTGGTATCAAAGATGGGATTGCGCGATGTTTCGCGACCAACCTTCATGGTCACCAGATCAACGAGATCCTCGAACAAATAGTCCTGATTATCGAATGCGGCCAATGTATTGGTTTGCACTTCCTTTAAAAATTGGGAACAAGTTTTTTCCGACGCGGGATAATTTCGCAGGGCAAGGGTATTGACCAGCATCCCTATGACTTGTTGCAGATCGGCATGGGTGCGCCCGGCCATGGGAGCGCCTACAACAATATCCTCCTGGTTGCACACTTTTGCCAGCAGGATATTGTACAGGGAAAGCAAGATCATAAAGAGGGTGGAATTGTCTTGCTGGGCGATTTGCTTGAGGGCAACGGTCTCCTGGGAACCGATCTGAAAGGTGAGGGTATTACCGGTAAAACTCTGCACTGGGGGCCGAACAAAATCGGTGGGGAGATTTAAAATAGGAATCTCCTCGGCAAATTGGGCCAACCAGTAAACCTCCTGCCTCTTAATGGCTTCCCTTTGCTGGCTGCTGTTCTGCCACTGCGCGTAATCTTTATATTGAATACGCAGGGGGGGCGGGGTCTGTCCAGTATAGAGCAATATAAACTCCCGGATCAAAATACCCATAGAGGAACCATCGGTGATAATATGATGCATATCGGTTATTAAAACATGTTTTTGGGGGTTCTCCTGGATCAACGCGACGCGCAAAAGGGTGGGGTGTGTCAGCTCAAAGGGCCTGATGAACTGGGTAATGATTTGTTCTTCCCGTGCCAGCAAGTTGTTGTTAAACACTGGTTCGGGATTAACCGGGATGGACAGGTCATGGTAATCCACCTGGAAGTTGGGGTTCGGGTGGATACGTTGGACAGGTTCGCCGTGGATTAATTCAAAGGAGGTGCGCAAGCTTTCATGCCGTGCCAACAAACGGCGAAACACGTTGACCAACACCTCTTTATCCAGCAAGCCGCCCAATTCTAACACCAGCGGGGTATTGTACCCAATGCTGTCGGGTGCCATTTGCTGGAGTATATAGATTCGCCTTTGCACCGAGGAAAGCGGGTAATATTCGCGCTCTTCCACCGGTTGGATATCGGTATAGACGTGATCAAATGGCTGTGCTTGATCACGTTGTGCGCCTTTTATATAATCAGCTAATCCGGCAATGGTGGGGGTATTAAATAATTGGGTAATAGGCACGCGGGTTTCCAATACACGGTGAGTGTCGGTGATCACAGTAATGGCTTTCAAAGAATCACCACCCAGTTCAAAAAAATCATCGAATACGCCCACGGTACGGATACCAAAGAATTTTTGCCATACACTGGTCAGGGCCAACTCTATCTTTTCACGGGGTGCTTGGTACGGGGTGCTCAAGGGGGGACGTGGATAAAAACCCTGTGTTTCGAGTACTTCGACAGCCTGCGGTTGAGCACCATGTTCTATTGGCTTGGTCAGATCATGGGCACAAACAACCACACGGGGCATGGAAGTACCCAAAATACGATTCAAAACCTCAAGGGCATCCGTGGTGGATATCCCCTTCTGACTATTTTGGGCCATGCCAGTCGCGATCCAAGGAGGCCAGTTTATGGACACCGTGTAGGTCCGACCAAGGGAAACAGGGGGCTGATGGTGATCATTACACATGCGGTAACTGGCAAAGGCGTCAAGAAAATGATTTGCTGCATTATATCCGACCTGCCCTGCCCTATCGTGGTAAAAAATATTACCGAGGGAGGAAAAAAGCACGAGAAAAGCAGGGTGGTGGGGACAACTGTTTAAGATACGGTCCAGTACGAGTGTACCCACTATTTTAGGGGCCAGGATATGGTGGTTCTGGGGCCGGGTTCGCTTCTCTATCACGCCCGCATAATCGGCGACACCTGCGGCATGGAATATCCCATCAATGGGCCCGAACTTTTGTTCGGCCTGCTGGAAAATCTGGCGCATTTTTTCTTCATCGCACACATCCGCAGCCACAATTAGAATCTCGGCGCCCTTTTGTTCCATTTGCTCCAGAATTTCCCGATACTTCTGGCGATCAGAAACGGCGGAACGCCCAACCAAGATCAAACGGGGGGATATATTCTGGGCGAGGTATTGGGCCAAGGTCAAACCGATACCTCCGAATCCACCCGTAATTAAATATACACCCCGGGGTTTTAACCAGGGCAATAATGGTGGGTCCAGGCGCAATGGTTTGTAAACAGGGGTCCATCGAAAACGACCACGATAGGCGACCAGCCGATTGGGCAACCGGGCCTCCATTTCGGCAAGTAAATATCGCATATACAGGGCTTCCCTGGGACTACCGGGAAGCGGGGGCAGGATATCGACACAACAACAAGTGATATAGGGATATTCGAGAGGCAATACATCAATGACACCCAGGAGAGGGGCATGAAACGGGGATAAAAAAGGTTCATCACCACTGACTTCTATCATATTACTGGTAACAACAAGGATTTGTAGCTCCTGCGCGAGGCCGTGAGTGCCAATGGCCTTGGCAATATTCAGGAGACTATAAAATCCGTAATTTAGCGCCTGTTGGACATGGGCTTCACAGATAGGAACACTGGGCTCGGCAATAAAGGACTGTACATTCCAGAGATGAATAATCCGTCGCGGCAATGTATGGGCTTGCTTGAGAGCATCAAACAAGGTTTCATAATGAAGGTCCACGGCGGGATCGATGACAAATTCATCGTTTTGAACCCTGGTAAAAGATGCATGCTCACGGGCACGAACGATAACGATGTCCTGGTGCTCGTGCTGCAAATGGTCGCAGAGGTGTTCGCCCAGTTCATGTTCATTGGTAAAAAGCAACCACGTGAAATTCTCAGTTTTTGTGGGTTGGACGGGTGTATTTTGAAGAAGGGAGAGCTGGACTCGTTCCCATGAGGGGAGATAAAACCACTCCGACAATTCCCGGGGGTGATTTAAAGAGGACGTATCCACTACCATGGGTTTGGTTAGCTGGTCCGGGGCTTCGAGCCAATAATATTGCCGTTCAAATGGATAAAAAGGCAGGGATATGCGTCGTGGTTTTTGTGCAGTAGTGGGATAAGTGTTATATAATTCCTGCCAATTTATAATGCCCCCCTTTAACCAGAAGCGTCCGATTTCGGTAAGTTTGGCCACAGTGACAGGTAGGGAGGAATTTTCCGCGAGGTTCAACTCGTCTTCGGTTCTTTCTTTCCCGGTGACCAAGGCAGAGAAGACACGGGTGGTTTCGCGGGAAGATAAAAGCGCGACGGCATCTTCTGTGGTAGTGCAGACCACCATGCGGCGGCGGTTAAAAGCCCTTCTGCCCACCTGGAGCGTGTAGGCAATATCGGTTAGATCGAGATTAGGATTTTTCGTTAAATAGAGAGCCAAGTTGGTAGTCATTTGTTCCAAGGCGGTATCGGTCCTGGCTGACAGTAACAATAATTGGGCGTGGGCCTCCCCTATTTGCCCAGCGGCAGCACGGGGTGCCACGGCCTCAACGATTATAAAGGCATTGGTGCCACCGATACCAAAGGAGCACAGGCCCGCTCTGAATGGGCCCTCACCCTCAAGCTTCGATAAAGCAGCATTCACATAAAAGGGGCTGTCGATAAAATCAATGGCCGGGTTGGGAATTTCAAAATGCAATGACGGCGGGATGAACCGATGCTTTAATGCCAACACGACTTTAATAAAACCAGCCATGCCAGCAGCCACATCCAGGTGCCCGAAATTGGATTTGATGGAACCGAGGCCGCAAAATCCTTTTTTTTGTGTGGCAAACGCCTCTTTTAAGGCTTCCATTTCGATAGTATCACCCATGGCAGTGGCAGTGCCGTGGGTTTCTATGAAAGCAATGGCATCCGGGGACAAGCGGGCCAGTTTTAAGGTGGTGCGCATCACATCGGTGATCCTTTTTTTGCCGGGAGCGGTGAAACTGGCTTTGGCGGTACCGTCATTATTAACCGCAGAGGCTTTGATGATCCCCAGAATATTATCGGCTTCGACAAGGGCGTGTTTGAGCCGTTTTAATACTACCATGCCAACACCTTCACCGTACAGTGTGCCACCGGCACGTTCATCAAAAGTGCGGCAGTGTCCATCGGGCGATAAAATCATGCCTTCCTGATACATGTAGCCATTTTTCTTGGAAGCGGACACAGCCCCGGCCCCAGCCAGGGCGATCTGGCACTCCCCGGTCAATAATGACCGGCAGGCGGTATGGATAGCCACCAGCGAAGTGGAACAGGCGGTGAACATGGTGATACTGGGCCCCATTAAATTGAGCTTATGGGAGATTCGGGTGCTCAGCAAGAGGCTATTCTCGGTCATATGAATGGCGGAACCACTATCGGGATCACCCATACGACTCATGATCTTGAGCACCTGCCAGTCAAACCCATCGGAAGCCCCGGCATATAGGCCAATGGCACCATTATATTCGATGGGATCATAACCGGCATCTTCCAGAGCTTCCCAGGCACATTCATGGAACAGCCGGGCCATGGGGTCCATGGTTTCAGCTTCCTTGGGACTGTACCCGAAAAAAGAGCTATCAAAATTTCCCTTGTCCTCCAAGACACCAAACGCTCTGACATAATTGGGATTGTTCAACTCCACTTCGCTGATGCCACACTCCCGTAATTCAGTAACAGTGAACCTGGAAATAGTTTCCACACCATTTTTCAAGTTATTCCAGAATATATCCAGGTCACGGGCGCCGGGGAATTTTCCCGACATACCAATCACGGCTATTTCCAATCCTGTTTCAGGGCGATTTATTTCTGTCATACCCATCCTATTTAGCGAATCTGACTTGTCACTATCATTTTATGATACGTCAAACATATCCAAAGATTGGTGCAATGTTTCTTCAACTTCATCAAGGTTTTCTACTGGCTTGGTTTGCTTTAGGCCTGAGTTCCTATTCATTGTATTTTGGTCGCGGTTTTCCAGGTACTGCCCCAGAGAATGAATGGTGGGATATTCAAACATCACCACGATAGGAATATCGGTGCGAATCTTCTCTTTTAAGTTATTATTGATATGAATCATATCCAGAGAGGTGATACCGTATTCAAAAAGATTATCATCAATACCTACTTGCTGAAATCCAAAGTACTGTTGCAACATATCGGCAAACGTTTTTTCAAATGAAGTGGTCGGCTCGGTGTACTCGGTGCTAAGGGGTGGTCTGGGGTGCAGTTTAACGGGATGGGTCTGACTGACCATTTGGTCCGGGGTGCCCTGGGGTTGGGCCAAACCCTGATAATCAGCCTGACCAAAACGGGCGGAAAAATCCTGGGGGGATATCACCACCTGGATATAGGGGGTGGCTAAGACACGCTCAAAGATAACCAGACCCTCGCTGGACAATATACCAGCTTGAAGCAGCAAATCACCATCGGTGATATTCGCACTCTCTTGCAACCGTTGGATAGTTTCAGCCCCCATACCCACTTCCTTCCAGAAATCCCAATTGAGGGATTGGGTAAACACGTTGTTTTCATGGGTATTGGTATAGGCAAAGGCATCGAGAAAAGCATTGGCCGCACAATAAGCAATCTGGCCTAAAATGCCCAGAATAGAACTGATCGAAGAACATAACAGGAAAAAATCCAGTTTGACCTGCTGCTGGTTTAATACCTGGTTTAATATGAGTGTGCCTGTTACTTTGGGTGCCAGGATGGGCGTGATGGTTTGGCGTGTTCTCCGGGCAATCACACCCCCATCGGGCAATCCAGCAGCATGAATCACACCGTTTATGGTACCAAAACGTTGCCGGGCCTGGGAAATAACGGACTGCATCTGCGTTAAGTCAGTAACGTCAGCATTACACACCAGCACCTCGGCTCCAGCATTCTCCATATCCAACAGAGTCCTTATTTTTTGGCAGGTGGGGTCTTTGGGGGGCAGGATGGTCAGGAGATGCGCCCATTGTTCTCTGGGCGGAAAAGGGGAACGCCGGGTCAGCACGAGTTTGGCTTGCCGGGTGTCTGCGAGATGTTTGGCCAGCGTAAGACCAATACCACCCAGGCCACCGGTGATAAGATAAACGCCACGGTCTTTTAAACAGGTGGCGATGGGATTGGAATGGATACTGGGGCAGGGTTCGAATACCTGGACCCAGCGGTAATCGCCACGATACGCGATCACGGTGTCAGGGGAAAGACTATCTGAAGTTTGTTTGACACATTCGGCCACCAATTGCTCAACCAGACGTTGCGGTGCAAAATTGTCCGGTAACGGCCACAGGATATCAATACTACGACAGGAAATATTAAAATACTCCTTGGGAATGACCTTGATGGCACCCAGCAGAGTGGCTTTACCGGGACAAAGGTTCTCAGTGGCAGTTACCCGAAACAGGTGATTGGAAACAACCAAAATAGGCAAGGGCTCATTGATACTGTGCCTGCCCACGGCCTGAGCAAGATAAAATAAACTATAAAAACCGAGGTCCTGAAGTTCATCGACAGGGATATTTTGACTGGTGGCCGTGACACTCCAAAAATGCACGATATGGTCGGGAAAGATATTTTCCTGGTTGAAATGATGGAACAGGGTGTTGTAATCCTGTGCTTGGCTGGGATCGATGATAAATTCACGGCTACTTATCTTTTTGAACTCCGGCCCACACCTGACAATGAATACTTCCTGCCCGGATTGTTCCAATTCCTGGGCAAAATGCAGGCATAATCCGGTTAAATCAGCGAAAAGCAGCCAACACTTCTTTTGCGGCAAGGCGGTATGTTTCGGGGGGGTCAGTGGCGAGCGTTTCCACGTGGGGACATAGAACCAATCGGCAATATCCGGGTTTTTCCCCGTGGGTGACTGTGGCTTGGCAATGACTGGGGACAGAGCAGGGGAAGCAGGGACGCCCAGGTATTCTTGACCTTCAAAAGGATACGGGGGTAATGACACACGGGACCGGTTTTTATGGGTATAAAAAGAGTTCCATAGGATAGGGACTCCTGCCAGCCATAATCGGCCCAATTGATTCAAGAGATAACGGTTGGCTGGAGTTTTACCCCGGGCGTGTTCCACCAGGTGAAGGACTGGCAAGCGGGATTGATTGTCACCAAAATGGCGGATCAACACACTCAGATCATAACCGGGTCCGACTTCCAGAAATAAACCGGTGCAGGCGGGACTATTCCAGCCCACCAGATTTAACAACTGCGAGACGCCATCGGCAAAACGAACGGTTTGCGCGAGATGGGCGGCCCAATAAGAGGGTTTGGTGACCTCATCGGCAGCTACCATTTGACCGGTCACATTGGAGATATAGGGAATTTGGGGTTCGTGGAAGGTAAAACGATGGAGGTACTGGCTGAATTTTTCAAGAACAGGGTCCATCATCGCGGAATGAATAGCGCGGTTGGCATAACTGAGACGCAGAGAGATGATACGGTTCGCTTTCATCTTTATTTCAAAGGCGGCAACAGCCTCAATGGAACCGGATAGGATACAGGATGGTCCATTATCCACGGCCAAAAAGAGGGATGACCCAGGCAAAAAAGGGAACACTGTTTCTTTGGGTACAGGCACACTCAACATGGCACCGGCAGCAGTCTGGTTGAGCAATTGGCCGCGAAACAGAACAATGTGCAAAGCGTCTTCCAGGGAAAACACGCCGGCCAGACAAGCGGCCACATATTCGCCAAAACTGTAACCGATCATGGCGCGGGGCCGGATTCCCCAGGTCATTACCAATTGGGCCAGGGCATATTCAAATATAAAAATTACAACTGGGGCAATCTCAGGGGCATGAATGGATTGGGCATCCTCCCCTATGCTACTATCCTGCTTATTGGTTGGGTACAGTATCTCTTTGAAAGGAATTGGGGTCAGGGAGTGCAGAATCTCAAAGCAATGATCGAGGTGTTCACGAAAAACAGGTTGAGTCCGGTATAAATCGAGACCCATATTAACATATTGCCCACCAAGGCCGGGAAACATCAGGATCACATCTTTTTGCTCCTGTTGCAACTCGTGGGTATGGATTTTCTTTGAATCAGGGTTGGTCAGGGTTTCAATGGTTTGCTGCATATTGTCAACCATGGCCATGAGGCGGTATTTAAAGGCCCGTCTGCCTGTTTGCAGGGTATAGGCGACATCGGCCAAGTTGACCTGGGGGTTGGCTAACAAATAGGCGGCGAGATTTTGGGTCATTTGCCCAAGGACAGATTGACTACGGGCAGAGAGCAACAGCAGGGATTCTTCCGGTGCGGCATGGGTGAGCACGGTGTCGGTAACAGGGGTTAAATGGGCGGGTGATTCCTCCAGAATAATATGGGCATTGGTGCCACCAATACCAAATGAACTGACACCGGCCCGCAAGGGATATTGATTGTTCTGCCAGTCATAGAGGCTGGTATTTACACGGAAAGGAGTGTTCTCAAAATCGATTTTAGGATTCTGGGTCTGGAAATGTAAACTGGGCGGAATAGCATGGTGTTTTAAAGCCAATACAGTCTTTATAAACCCGGCAATACCGGCGGCGGCATCAAGGTGACCGATATTGGTTTTAACAGAACCGATACGGCAAAATCCTTTTTTCTGGGAATCAAAGGCGGTGCGCAGGGCTTCGATTTCAATGGGATCGCCGACTGGAGTACCAGTGCCGTGGGTTTCGACATAGCTAATACTTTCGGGGTCAACCGCAGCGACGGTTAAAGCCTCGCGAATGACATCAACCTGACCAGCAATACTGGGGGCGGTATAGCCAATCTTGCGGGAACCGTCATTATTGATGGCCGTACCTTTAATGATGGCGTGAATAATATCGCTATCGGTAATAGCATCTTCCAATCGTTTTAAAAGCACTATCCCCACGCCCTCACCACCGATAGTGCCCATGGCTTGGGCATCAAAGGCGCGGCAGTGACCGTCGGGAGAGTGGATCATGCCGTCCTGGTAAAGGTAACCTGGATTGACGTTTTGACTAAGAGAGACACCGCCCGCCAATGCCATGTGACACTCACCGTTCAATATGGCCTGACAGGCGAGGTGAATAGCAACAAGGGCGGTAGAACAGGTAGTCTTAAGAAAAATAACGGGGCCTTTTAAACCGAGTTTATAGGAGGTCAGAGTGCATAAATTGTCCCGGTTGGCAAGCAACCAGGAAGAAAACGTGCCGAGGGCATTACCAGAACCACCCAAATGCACCTGGGCCTCCCAGGCAAAATTCCAGGCGGAACCAGCATAAAGACCAATCAAGCCATCATAACTGGCAGGATCATAACCGCCATCTTCGAGGGTCTGCCAGGCGGTTTCCATGAACACGCGGGTCTGCGGGTCCAGAGTTTGGGCTTCCATGGGGGTGTAGCCAAAAAAAGAGGCATCAAAATAACCCTTGTTTTCCAGAATACTGCCGCCGGTTTTGACAAAGGCGGGGTTATTCAATAATTGCGGTTCTATACCGGCGTCCCGCAGCTCGTTGTCAGAATAAAAGCAGGTGGTTTCCACACCGTTTTTTAAATTCTGCCAGAATTCATGGAGGTTTGGGGCCCCGGGGAACCTACCGGCCATGCCGACCACTGCTATTTCCATACCGGTTAGATTTGTTTCAGTCATATTTTTATCTCCTAGCGCTCTTTTGTCTCAGGTCACGCATTTTATTCCGATCGACCCTGCCCTTCTCCACCCGTTCGATGCGTTCGGCCTGTTTTTCTGGAGAAAAACCATCAATGTCGGGGGAGCTACCTTCGCTGTGGTCCAACATGTCGGACATAGCACGGATAGTGGTATATTTATAAAAAGAGATAACAGGAATCTCTTTTTGGAATTCCTGGGTCATCTTGCTGCTGATGCGAATAACATCCATGGAAGTGCCACCAATATCAAAGAAATTATCATGAACACCTATTTTAATATCGGCGGGAAGCACTTCAGCCCAAATACGGGCAATTCTCTGCTCGGTGGCGGAGCCAGGGGCAAGATACTGGGCGCCGCCACCTAGCCGTGTACCGGAAGAACGGAGGGCCTGGCGGTCAGTTTTACCGGAGGGAGTCAACGGTATGCGTTCGACCTGTTTAAAAAACGCGGGCACCATGTGAGCGGGTAACCGTTGGGCCAAATAATTCCGCAATTCCCCGGCATCTAATTCTTTAGGGGAGACGATAAAGGCACACAGGGCTTTCTCCCCGCCAGGATGGGTATTATCATCAATCGTGAGCACGACGACCTCCTTGATGTCCTCATGCTGGCAGAGCCGGGCTTCAATCTCACCCAATTCTATTCTGAAGCCCCTGACCTTCACCTGGAAATCAAGGCGGCCTAAAAACTCGATGTTACCATCAGGAAGCCAACGGGCGAGGTCACCCGTTTTGTAAAGGATGGCGGGTGATGGGGACAGCGTAGACAGAATGGGCACCTGGATAAATTTCTCATGGGTGAGCTGGGGGCGGTTTAAATAACCGCGGGCCAGACCCACACCACCGATACACAATTCCCCAGCAACGCCGAGGGATTGGTGGTGAAGGTACTTGTCGAGAATGTATAAACAGATGTTGTTTATGGGTTTACCGATGGGAATGATACTGAACTGGGCGGGATCATGGGGAGAACAATCAAAATAAGAGACATCAATAGTGGCCTCGGTGGGTCCATACAGATTGGCCAATTTTGTGGAATAGGTGCTATATAATAAGCGATTAAAATTTGTAACCTGCTGGGGGGTTAATTCTTCGCCACTGGCAAAGACTTGCTTGAGGGAGGCGACACGGGAGGTATGGCCAGAGGTATCCAGGTAGTCTAAAAATACATTCAACATGGAAGGGACAAAATGCATCACGGTAACCCGATGCTCTTGGATAGTTTGGGTCATCAAGGCAGGGTCTTTTTCTCCACCGGGTGGCAGCAGGCACAAGGTCGCCCCACCCAATGACCACCAGAACAACTCCCATACAGATACATCAAAGGTGACGGTGGTTTTTTGTAAAATAGTATCACCAGGATCAAGGGGATATTTCTTCTGCATCCAAAACAACCGGTTGACCAGGGCATGGTGCTCAATCAAAACACCCTTGGGATTGCCGGTAGAACCAGAGGTATATATAACATATGCCAAATTCCTAACGTCAGCGGGGCGCTGGAATACTCTGGGATTCGGGTATTCCCCTGTGGTTGACCTGATTTCGGCTAATACTTCAAAGATAGAATTTTTTGTTAAAATGAGTGTGACCCCACTGTCATTCAGGATATAATGAATTCGTGTTTCGGGATATTCGGGATCGATGGGTAAATAGGCAGCACCGGCTTTTAAAATAGCGAATATCCCGATCATCAATTCGACTGAGCGCTCCATTTTAATGGCCACGATAGTGCCGGGGCGAACACCTTTTTCTTGCAACCCCAAAGCAAGCTGATTGGATTTTTCATTTAATTGGGCATAGGATAAGGGAAGCGGGGTGATATCCGGGTAATCACGTGCCCCGATGATGGCAATATGATGGGGGGTTCGTGCAACCTGTTCTTCAAAAAGCTGATGGATGGTTTTGTCTTGGGGGTAATCAGCGGCGGTATGGTTAAATTGATATAAAATCTGTTCCTTTTCTGCGGGGGGTAGCCAATTGATATCCAGTAATTTTGTTGCAGGGGATGTAATGATATGGGACAAAATTTCCTTAAAATACGTGATCATTCTTTGGATTGTTTGGGGTTTAAAAAGTGTGGTGCTATACTCGAAATAAAAATGCAACTGCGGACCTACTTCCATTGCGTAGAGGCTTAAATCAAACTTTGAGGAGCGATTTTTATAATTATTATCCGCTTGCTTTTCTGCTTGTTCTTGACTGGCAAAATTTTCGTCACGAGAATCATGGATGTTGAGCAATGAAAACATCACATCAAACAAGGGATTGCGCCCCATATCACGATTTACATTGCTTTTCTCCACCAATTCTTCAAAAGGGTATTCCTGATTTTCAAAAGCGTCAAGAGTGTGTAAATTCACGATCCGAAGAAATTCCCGGAAGGACAATTCGCCGGAAGGATAATGGCGCAGGGCCAGGGTATTGACAAACATACCGATGAGTTTTTCCAAATCGGCGTGCCTGCGTCCAGCAATGGGGGTTCCGACGACGACATCTTCCTGGTTCCCCAGTTTGGCTAACAGAACATTAAATATAGCCAGCAATACCATAAAAATAGTGGCGTTCCCCTGGCTAGCGATTTCTTTTAAAGCGCGGGTATCCTGGGCGGATATTTCAAAACTCAGGCTGTTGCCGTCAAAAACCTGGAGCACGGGGCGGGTATAGTCAATGGGTAAATTTAATATGGGAATTTCACCGGAAAATTCTTTTAACCAAAAGTCTTCCTGGGCTTTTGTACCGGGAGTATTCTTCTCCTGGTATTGCCATTCTGCAAAATCTTTATATTGGATAAACAATGGACGTAAGACGTGGTCCTGATAAAGTTCGGAAAAATCCCGCCCCAATATCTGGATTGAAAGTCCATCGGATATGATATGATGCATGTCCACCAATAGAAGATGATTGTTTTGGAATTTAATCAATGCCACTCGCAATAAAGGGGCTTGAGCCAGATCAAAGGGCCTGACAAAATCGTCGGTGGTACTTTTTAGCTGTGACTGGTCTTGTATATGGGCTGGATATTCAATTTTAAATTCCACACGGGCATGAATTCTCTGCACGGGAAACTGGTCAATAATATGAAAGGATGTGCGCAGACTTTCATGCCTTTCTATTAATTGGGTGAAGGTTTTTTCCAATTTTTCCCATTCAAGGTTTTGGCCAATGTGTATTACATCGGGCAGGTTGTAGCCGATACTGAGGGGTGCCAATTGCTGTAAGAAGTATAATCGTCTCTGGGAGGAGGATAACCGATAGTATTCCTTGTCTTCGGTGGGTTCTATGGCGATATGGCGCTCTTTGCTTTTCCCACGGATGTATTGGGCCAATTCTCTGATGGTGGGTATCCTGAAAATCTCCACGAGGGGAACTTTTACATCAAATAGCTTGTGTATCTTGGATACAAGGGTGGTGGCTTTTAAGGAGTGCCCACCCAGATGGAAAAAGCTGCTGTCAATACTGATGATATTGCTTTCCATCTTTAAAACCTGTGACCATATTTCCACCAATTGGGTTTCAATCTGATTCCTTGGGGCAACATAACTCTCGCCGATTTTTTTCTTGGGGTGGGGTAACGCGTTTCGGTCGATTTTTCCCTGGGGGGTCAACGGCATTTTTTCCATGGATACAAAATAGGATGGGATCATATACTCGGGTAAACATTTGGCCAGATACTCCCTTAATTCAGAGGCGACCCATTGGTTTTGGGAGACAAGATAGGCACATAGATATTTATCTTCTTCTTCATCAGTCTTGGCGATGACTACGGCTTCCTTTACATTGGCAAAATCAAGCAGTTGCTTCTCGATTTCGCCCAACTCGATGCGGAAGCCACGGATTTTAACCTGTTGGTCAATCCTACCGAGGAATTGGATATTGCCATCGGATACCCAACGGGCTAAATCGCCGGTTTTGTAGATTTTTGTGGACAAAGTGGATAATATGGGGGTGATAGTCGGGGTCATAAATTTATCGTGGGTCAGTTCGGGGTTGTTTAAATAGCCCCTGGCCAAACTGGCGCCTGAAATACAAAGTTCACCGGGGACACCAATAGGCAACAGGTGCAAGCCGTGATCCAAAATATAGATTTGATTGTTAAATATGGGTTTGCCAATGGGAATATTATCTGATACCTGGGTTACGCAATAACTGGTGGTAACAACAGTATTTTCAGTGGGCCCATAATTATTATACACGTGATATTCTCTTTTTATATAATGTCTTAATTTATCGCCGCCTGTTAACAATACACGTAATGAAGAGTGGCCTGACATGTTATCTATAGCCATAAATTGTTCGCACATCTGGGTGGGTAAAAAGCTGATGGTAATACGGAATTTTTGGTAATAACGGTTCAAGGCGTCAACATCCACCAAAATATCTTCGGGAACCATGTACAAAGAAGCTCCGCTGACAAGGTAGGGAAAGATTTCCCACACCGAGGCGTCAAAACTAAAGCCCGCATACTTGGTAGCGCGATCTAAAGCGGTGATGGAATAGGTGTTGTTATGCCAGTAACACAAATTAACGAGGGAACGATGCTCGACCAAAACGCCCTTGGGTTTGCCGGTGGAACCAGAAGTATAAATGATATATGCGGGATAATGGGCCGGAATATCGGGGCCTTGCCAAAAACGATCACGGGGCAAAACTGCTCTCATATCATCCTGAAATTTAATCTTTTGGAAGTGTTGGTGTTGACGTGGGTCTGTTTGGCGGAGCTTGTTTACTTTGATCAGGACATCATAGCGGAATTTGGTGAGCTCATTTTCTAGGGAAAATAGTTTCTCAGAACAAACCACGGATTCAATCTGGTGGTATTGAACGTACAGGTCCTGCCAATAGTCTGGTGCAACAAATAACTCGGCTGAAAAATCGGTTTTGGTGGAATAGCCCATGTCGCGGTGGGTTTCTCTAAAATGGGTCAGTTCGCCGACGAGTTCGTCTTTCTTTTCCTGGTTCATGACATCACCAATGAACAGATAACCGTTGTCTCCAAGTAAGTTAATGGCCTTTTGGATGACGCTACCCAGGTAATTATGGCCATGGAAACACTGGATTACACTGTTCACGATGATGAGCTGGAAATCTTTTTCGGGAAGCTGGTGAATATCATGGGCAGGTAAGCAGGCGAGTGTGATGTTAGGAACACCTTGTTCTTGGACCTGCTTTTTATTTCTTTCTATAATAGCAGCGGAGAGATCGGTGCCATAATAGGAACGCACTTTTGGAGCGATACGGTACATGCTGATACCGGAGGCACAGCCAATTTCGAGAACCTTCATGTTGGAATGGAGCAAGGGTAACAACTTATTTAGAATATTGTCGCCATATTCATCCATTTCTTGCTTGGAAAAGGGCAAGCCAGTGTAACTGCTGAGCCAGCCACCACCGGTAATTTCATCGGTGGCGCTTTCGCCGACATGCTGCCAAAGTTCTTGGTCCATCAATTGATTTTGTTCTTGTTCTGCTTCGCTCTGAATGTCCAGGCTATCGACACATAAATAGCTGTGAAACGAATGGCATTCCCATAACAAACGATTTAAATCCCGCAGATGATATTTTTGCGATAGAACAGTGTGGATCCGGGCATCGTTTATGATATATTTGATTCGTTCGCTGGGAATGGCGGGGTCCAGTGGGACAAAAGCGCCACCTGCTTTTAGTATTGCCAATATAGCAACCTGGCGGTATATAGATTGCGACATCCATACGCCAACAGGCTGACCATCGTGGACGCCTTTCTCTTGATAAAGATAAGAGGCCAAACGATTGGCCTGCTGGTCCAGTTCTTTATAAGTCATTTGTTGCTCTTGATGGACCAAAACGACGGCATCGGGGGTTCTACAGACCTGTTCTGCAAAGAGGAGGTGAATGGTTTTATCCTGGGGAAAGGGGGCTTTGGTATCATTAAATTGATAGAGCAATTGCTCCTTTTCATTGGGGGAAAGGATATCTATATCATTTAAGGTCATGGTGGGATTCTTGATTACAGATAGAATCACATTCTTAAAATGGGTAGCTAAACGGGCGATGGTCTCCTCTTTAAATATAGCGGAATAGTATTCGATGCTAATATACACGCGGTCCTGAGCTTCTAAAATGAAAAAAGTGAGATCAAACTTGGCGGTGGTATTTTTGAATTGGCTGCCGATAATATCGTCACCTGTGATCTGGGGTTGGCTAGCTTCTTTGACTTGGGTGAAATTTTGCACGACCATGGAAATATCAAACAAGGGGTTTCTGGAAGGGTCTCTCTCTATATCGAGTTTTTCCACCAGTTCTTCGAACTGGACATCCTGGTTTTCAAAGGCGTTGATACTGATGTTGTTCACTTCTTTTAAAAAAGCGAGATAGGTTTTTTCACCACGGGGATGGTTTCGTAGGGCAAGGGTATTCACAAACATGCCGACAATATGTTGGAGGTCGATATGGGGTCTGCCTGCAATACCACTGCCGATGATAATATCGGTCTGGGCGGTATACTTATAAAAAAGTGTATTAAGGGCGGCCATAATATTCATATAAAGGGTGGCGCCATGCTGGTTACCCAACTCACGAAAAGCGCGGGCCTCTTCACGCTCCAGCATGAAGTTATAAATATCTCCGGCAAAAGTAAATATGGCGGGCCGTTCAAAATCCACGGGCAGGTTCAAGCGGGGAATTTCACCTGCATATAATTCAAGCCAATATTTCTGTTGCACTGTGATTGTTCCAC
Source organism: uncultured Clostridia bacterium (assembly GCA_964502145.1). Classification (GTDB taxonomy): domain Bacteria; phylum Acidobacteriota; class Aminicenantia; order UBA2199; family UBA2199; genus CAZCVI01. Next base: position 191,157 of record CAZCVI010000002.1, on the reverse strand, counting down.
TGGCAAACAGATGGTTCTGCCAGTGGGAAAAATCCTTGTATTGAAGGGGAAGGCTGGGTAACGGGTTGTGCTGGTACAAGGAAAAGAAATCCTCGGTAAGAATGGTCTGGGAAGTGCCATCGGAAATAATGTGATGCATATCCACGAGCCAGATACAGTGATTATCGGGCATGGTAATCAAACCGGACCGGATGAGCGGGGCTGTGGATAAATCAAAGGGACGGACGAATTCACGGAACAAGTGTCCCATTTCAGCAGTGGCCTGCTGGGAAAGGGTGGATAAATCAAAATAGTGTATTTCAAAATCGACATGATCATGGACCTTCTGAAAGGGTTCATCCACGACACGAATAAAAGAGGTTCGTAAACTCTCGTGATGGGCGATTAATTTTTTTAAGATGGCATCTATAGTCTGGGTGGGGATGGATTTTCCCAGGGGCAAAACCATGGTCATGTTGTAACTGGTGCTGGTGGGATCCAATTGCTGGAGAAAATAAAGGCGCTTTTGGGCGGAGGATAAGGGGTAGTATTCTTTGATTTCCACGGGTTCTATGGCAGAGAAGCGATTGGCAGTCAACGTGGTGGTATGGATGTTTTTATGCAAATAATGGGACAGGTTGCGAATAGTGGGGCTTTTGAATATTTCAGCCAGGGGAACTTTTACATGCAATTCCTTGTGAATCTTGGAGACCAACAGGGTGGCTTTTAAAGAATGCCCGCCCAATTGAAAAAAATTGGCCTCCATACTTATTTTATAGGAGTCCAAGGCGAGGATTTCAGACCAGATGAGGGCCAATTTTTCTTCCACCGGGTTGGTGGGGGGTATATAGTCTTCGGACCGAGTCACGTTAGGGGCGGGCAAGGCTTTTCTGTTGACTTTACCACTGGTATTCAAGGGGATAAAATCCAGGGGTAAAAAATAGTGGGGAATCATGTAACCGGGCAAGTATCTGGCCAAGTAGGAGGTCAGTTCCAAGGTGTCTAAAGCCTGGCCGGGAAGGGAGACGATATAAGCGCATAAATAGCTCTCGCCATTGTCTTTTCTGTCTAAAACAACGGCTTGAACCACATCAGGATGTTTTAATAAGCGGGTTTCGATTTCTCCTAGTTCGATACGAAAGCCACGTATTTTTACCTGATGATCAATTCTACCAAGGAATTCGATATTGCCATCGGGTAACCAGCGGGCCAAGTCACCGGTTTTGTAGATTTTTGGGGATAAAGTGGAGTGGGAGACAAATTGCTCGTGGGTAAGTTGGGGGTTGTTCAAGTAGCCGCGGGCTATACCAGCGCCAGCAATACACAGTTCACCCACAACACCGATAGGTTTGAGGGACATATAGGAATCCACGATGTATATAGCGGTATTGGGAATAGGTTTGCCAATGGACACGGTGGTCGCCTGGGGGAATAGAGTGGAGTTCCATAAGGTGGCAAAAATAGTGTACTCGGTAGGACCATAAGCATTGATATATTGGAATTTACCTGCTTCCCGGCACTGGTATATAAAATCCATGGTGGCGGAGGAACCGCCGGTTATCAAGATTCTGAGGGTGGCGAATGCAGCAAAATCAAGATGATTGGCATAGGGCGGTGGCAATGTGGCGATAGTGATACCATGGCGGATCATATAGCGGCGGAACAAATCATAATCACTGATAGTGGCGGAAGTCATCAGAAACAAAGTGGCTCCATTCATAAGAGTCATAAAAATATCCAATATGGAGGCATCAAAAGAGATGTTGGCAAACTGGATGATATGGTCCCGGCCATTGACCATAAATTCATGGGCACAGAGGGTATTTAAATTGACGAGACTACGATGTTCGATTAAAATGCCTTTTGGGGTGCCAGTGGTTCCTGAAGTATAAATAATATAAGCGGGGTGGCTGGGCAGTACAGCGGGCCCAGACCACGAAGACCACGACGTATCCGGCTGGGATTCGGTGTCAAAAAATGGATCGTGTTCCTGTTCTGCTTGACTATAACTATCAAGGCGATCCAAACATACATAACTGTGCAAAAAATGGCATTCCTGTTGCAAACGATTTAATTCCTCTAAATATTTTTTTTGAGATAACACGGAGCGAATACAGGCATCATTTATAATACATTTGAGTCGTTCACCGGGAATGGCAGGGTCGAGCGGCACAAAAGCACCACCGGCTTTGAGTATGCTCATGATTGCGATGGGGCGGTACAGGGATGGGGACATCCATACGCCAACAGGTTCTCCGCTACGAATGCCAGTCTTTTCATAAAGATAATAAGCCAGGTGGTTGGCTTGCCAGTCAAGTTCTTTATAGGTCAAAATTTGATCTTCATATAGCAAGGCAATCGCATGGGGGGTTTTATCAACCTGATCTTTAAAAATGTGATGAATGGCTTTATCTTGGGGGAAAGGGGTGATGGTATCATTAAATTGGTAGAGCAATTGTTCTTTTTCTGCTGGGGAAAGGATATCTATATCTTTTAAGAGGATGCTGGGATTTTTTATTATGGTGCTAATCACATTCTTAAAATGGGTGGCCAACCGTGCGATTGTCTCTACTTTAAATATGCCGGTATAATATTCAATGCCTGCATTTACACTAGCTTCTGCTTCTTCGAGAAAAAAGGAGAGATCAAATTTAGCGGTGGTATTTTTATATAGAGTAACCGGTTGGTTTTCATTAGGCGTGTGTGGGTGGCGCGGGTTATTGGCTTGCTTGAAGTTTTGGACCACCAGGGAAATATCAAAGAGGGGATTTCTGGAAGGGTCTCGTTCCAGGTCGAGTTTATCCACCAGCTCCTCGAATTGGACGTCCTGGTTTTCAAATGCGTTGACACTGTTGGCGATCACGTCTTGCAAAAAGCGTTCGTAAGAAATTTCACCACGGGGATAATTCCTCATGACCAGAATGTTAACAAACATGCCCACCACATGTTGGAGATCGGCATGTTGCCTGCCGGTTATGCCACTCCCGATGATGATGTCAGTCTGACCCGTATATTTATATAACAGGGTATTTAACACGGCCATCATATTCATATACAAGGTGCCACCGAACCGGGAGCCGAGCATTTTAAATTGCTGGACCTCCCCTATTTCCAAATCGAACAGGTATTGATCTCCCTGGGAGGTGAACACTTCGGGTCGTTTATAGTCGGTGGGGAAATTGAGACGGGGAATTTCCCCGGCATACAACGTTAACCAATAATCCTTCTGGGCAGTTATCGCACCACTTTCAAATAAATGATTCTGCCACTGGACAAAATCTTTATATTGAATGGGCAGTGGTGTTAATGGACCATCTCCCCTATTCAGATGCAAAAAATCCTCTACAAGAACGGTGTGGGATTGGCCATCAGATACGATGTGATGGATATCTACCAACCAGATATAATTCCCATCTTGCTGCTTGATCAAGGCGGAGCGCATCAAAGGTGCAAGACTTAAATTAAAGGGTTTGATATAACCGTTAATAATCTCGGTTAATGGGGTGGTATGGACTTCATAATAATCCAGCGTGAACTGAAGACTCTGGGCGGGATGTATGATTTGAACTATTTCTTCATTCACGCGCTCAAAGGATGTTCTTAAACTTTCATGTCTGGTGATTAATTGTTTTAAAGTAAACTCCAGTTTACCTTTATCTATACCCTGTCCAAGGGATAAAACCAGCGGGATATTGTAACCGGTACTGGTGGAATCCATTTGCTGGAGAAAGTATAACCGTTTCTGGGCCGAGGATAAGGGATAATACTCCTTTTCCTCGGTGGGTTCTATAATTTTAAAAACATCTTTTTTCGAACCCTGGATAAACCGGGAGATATCTCGAATGGTGGGGGTTTTGAATATCTCGACCAATTCGATTTTGACATTTAATGCTTTATGTATTTTAGACATCATGGTGGTGGCTCTTAAGGAGTGACCACCCAATTCAAAGAAATTATCATCAATGCCAATGGAACTTTGCAATTGCGAGGCATGCAGGGGGTCCCTGGCTAAGATTTCCGACCATATCTCCACCATTTTTGTTTCAATCTCATCCCTGGGTGCGATATAATGATCGCCGCCCTTGAATTCCGGATTGGGCAGGGCTTTTCTATCCAGCTTGCCAGTTGCGGTCAGGGGCATTTTGTCCAACCACACGAAATACGCGGGGATCATGTAATCGGGTAATCGGGTCTCTAAAAAAGCTCTCAAATCAGAAGCACTGGCAGTATGAGAGGGGTCCGAAAAATGGGGCACAAGATAAGCGCAGAGGTACTTTTCGCCATTTTGTTCTTCCCTGACCATGACAAACGTTTCGCTGATTAAATGGTGTGTCAGCAATTGGGTTTCAATTTCTCCCAGTTCAATACGGAAGCCCCGTATCTTGACCTGGAAATCCAAGCGGCCTAAAAACTCAATATTGCCATCGGCTAGCCAGCGGGTCAGGTCACCGGTTTTATAGAGTCTAGTGGCAGGAGTGGATAGCACGGGAAAAAGGATAAATTTGTCATGGGTTAATTCGGGGCGGTTTAAATAACCGCGTACTACACCAACACCACCGATACAACATTCACCGCCAACGCCCACGGGCACAGGGTGGTTGTGTTTATCCAGGATAACCACTTGATAATTCATGATGGGTTTACCGATGGGAATAGTGGAGCGTGATACATTATTTTGGCTGGAATACCGGTAATAGGTGGCGCAAACGGTTGTTTCGGTGGGACCGTAGGTATTGTACACCGTGCCGATTTGCAACAGGTTTTGGACATGCTCTGCTTTTAATATATCGCCACCGCTAATAAAGGTATGAACGGAGGCCAGGGGGTTATGAGGAGAGCCAGGAACACAGCGATTATTAAACTCATTCAATAACAGGGGGGTACAATCAATAATCGTAACCTGCTGAGTAAAAATTAACTGGCACAAGAGATCAAAATCCAGCACGTCGGCTTTGGTAGGGATGACTATTTTTCCACCTCTCAGGAGGGTGGGGAATACTTCCTCGATAAATAAATCGAAGGTATAGGTGGTGAGTTGCATGGAAATATCGGCGGCAGAGACTGGGAATTGATTCCAAAAGGAATAAATATACGCGACGACCTGACGGTGCTCGGTAATAATGCCTTTGGGTTTGCCAGTGGTCCCTGACGTGTAAATGATGTACGCGGGGCTCAAGGGATCAACATCCGGGAAAAAAGAGGGTTGTGAGGTATCTTCAGAAGCAACGAAAGAATCAATAAAGAGTATCTCTTTATCGAAAACCAGGGGCGTGTTCTCTTTAATTATTGGGGTGGTGAGAAGTATATCAGCATCACTGTCTTTAAGTATAAAATCAATACGGGATTCTGGATAGTTGGGTTCAATAGGCAGATAGATGGCGCCAGCATAAAGTATGCCCAACAACCCGACCATCATTTCTATGGAAGGTTCAAAAATAAGGGCGACAATGGTCCCAGGGTGACAACCTCTTGATCTTAATTGTTTGGCCAACTGAAAGGATTGCTGGCTTAATTGGTGGAAGGTCATGGACATACGATTGGTAGGCTGGGGTAAAAAAATGGTCTCGCCCAAGATGGCGGTTGTATCGGGTACACAGGCTTGAATATCGGCGAATAACTGGTGCAGGGTTTTCTCTTCTGGATAGGTCGATTGGGTTTGATTATAATCGAACAATAAGCGTTTCCGCTCCTCGGGGGTTAATATATCCACGGCGGATAATTCGAGGTCCATATTGGGCAGAAGAACTTCCAACAAGTGGGAAAAATGATGGAAAATTTGCTGGATAGTGGTGCGATGATATAATGAACTATTATACAATACGTCACCTTGGATGGATTCCCCGGTCCGTAAAAAAGAGAAGCCGATATTGTAGGGAATCGTTTGGATGAAATTTTTATCATAGAGATTTTCCAACCAGATAGCAACATCAAATAAGGGGAATTCATCTTCGGGCACAGTAATATCCAATTGTTTGATGAATAGTTCGATAGGATAATTTTGATTTTTATTGGCGCCGATAATGGTGTCTCTTACTTCCAGCAAGAGTTGTTTAAAACTGGTGTGATCTTTGATCTGGTTTCTGAATACCAGGATCGTATTGATAAAATCGAGTTGGACTTCCTGTTTTAATATGGGTGAACCAATAGTCATGTCATCATTCCCGGAATATTTATGCAATAAAACAAACAGGGTGGCGGTGAGAATGATATGTAATTTGACATCATTGCCTTTGCTTAATTTTAAAAGCTGCTCAATGGCCAGAGGGGAAAGTGTTCGCTTTTCGACTTCCATATGACGGGAAGTATGTGTTGGAAAATCTTGGGGGAAGGCACTTTTTAACAACTCGCCAGACAATTGTTTGGACCAGTATTCGCGCTCTTGGACATTTTGTTCGGCGGCAACGGTGTATTTATATGAAGAGCTTTTATCTATCATGATGGATTCTCCTAAAATTCAAAAGTAATTTCTTCCTGATCGTAGACATCGGCGGCAGCGGTTCCCAGTTCATGGGTGAGCATGATATCCTGTATTTTTATGAAGGGATTAGCCAAGGTAGTGGATATTATTTCTTTGAAATGTCTTTCAAATTTCTCAATGGTTTTTTCGGTGAAGAACTGGGTGTCATATTGCATAATTAATAATATAGTATGGTGTTCCTCTCTGCCGGTGAAAAGCAAATCGGATATCATCTGGGAAAAATCGGTCTCTGTTGTTTTAATTTTTAAATCGATGGGTTCTGAACCTGTTTCCCCAATTAAATCATTTTTTAATGTGTAAGGTGCGAATGAAAAGAGCACGTTAAACAAGGGATTTCCATGGGAATGGCTTTCTTTCATGACGTTTTCCACGAGGTTTTCAAATGGATAGTCCTGGTTGTCGAATGCATCCAGAGTTCTTTTTTTCACTTCTCTGAAGAATTCAATGAAGGTTTTATCCGGGGCGGGGTAATTTCGTATGGCCAGGGTATTGACAAACATGCCGATCACGGTTTCCAAGCTTTGGTGTTTGCGACCTGCCACAACAGTGCCGATGATAATATCGGGGTGCCCGCAGATTTTCGCTAGAAATACATTGAAGAGGGTGAGGATAAGGATAAATAGTGTACTACCCTCCTCTTTCACCAGGACTCGTAAGGCTGCGGTGTGCTCCTGGGAAATCTCACACCGCCAGCCCTTGCCTTTACCTTTTTCCCTGGTGGTGCAGGTATGGTCGACGGGTAATTTTAGGGCGGGTAATGGGCCCTTGAATTCAGCCAACCAATACTGTTCCTGTTTTTTCATTTCGCCGGAGGTGATGAGGCTGTTTTGCCATGCGGAGAAGTCGGTGTATTGGAGTTGGAGCGGAGGTAATGTCTGACCGCGATACAATCCCATGAACTCATTCAAAAATATCTCCATGGATAAGCCATCGGAAATGATATGATGCATATCCACGATTAAGATATGTTCTTGGGCGGCTATTTTTATCACGCCGACTCTCAACAACGGGGCCACAGATAGATCAAAAGGGCGAACATAGGAACGGGTCATGTTTTGGGTGGATGGGGTGGAATCGTTCACCTCAAAATAATCAATTTTAAATGGGACATGATCGTGAATACGTTGCACGGGTTGGCCAGCAAAAATGTGGAAGCAGGTTCTTAAGCTGCCATGGCGTTGGATCAACTGTTGGAAAATGGTTTCTATTTTGACGAGGTCTGGTTTGCCTTCCAAGCCGACAATAGAGGGTATATTGTAAGCGAAGCTTTGAATATCCCGTTGCTGGATAATAAATAACCTTTTTTGGGCGGAGGATAATGGATAAAATTCCTTTTTTTCCACGGCGGCAATGGGGATGAATTCTTCTTGGGCAGCTTCTTTGATATAGCATGCCAGGGTTCTAATGGTAGGATTTTGGAATATCAGGGATGATGTTAACCGGACATCAAATTCTTTATGCACGCGATGGATGATAGAGGTTGCCTTTAATGAATGGCCGCCGAGATCAAAGAAATTATCATCCACGCCTAATTTTTCTTTGTCTATAACCAAAACAGCGGCCCATATTTCTACCAGTTTTTTCTCAATCGCGGTGCCAGGTGCTACATATTCTAGATGGGACATGGACTCGGGTATAGGTAGGATGTTCCTATTCAATTTTCCGTTGGGTAATAGGGGCATTTCTGCCATGTGAATAAAATAGGAGGGGATCATATACGCGGGTAACAGGTTAGAGAGGTCATTTTTGAGCTGCTTGATAAATCCGGGGAAAAGTTCAGGGGGACAATTGACAACGAGATAGGCGCAGAGGTATTTTTCGCCTTTTAATTCCCGGAGTAACACAACGGCTTCGCGGACATCTTTTTGAGCTAATAAGCGGACTTCGATTTCTCCGAATTCAATGCGGAAGCCACGGATTTTTACTTGGTGATCCAACCTACCGAGGAATTCAATATTGCCATCGGGTAACCAGCGGGCCAAGTCACCGGTATGATATATTCTATCAACAGTATCCATGGAGGATGGGGATGATGTAGACAGCGAGTGAAATTTGTGGTGGGTTAATTCGGGGCGGTTTAAATAACCACGGGCTACCCCTTCTCCGCCGACACAGAGTTCGCCTACAGCGCTGATGGGGGTGAAATGATTTGTTTTATCGAGTATGTAGGCGGTGGTGTTGTTAATGGGTTTGCCTATGGGTATTTTATTTTTAAACGGGTGGTTGATAAAATAGAAGGTGGAAAACGTGGTGTTCTCGGTGGGGCCGTACACATTGAGGAGGTTTAATTTCTTGTTTTTCTCTCTGACATGATTGATATTGGTGGGTGATAAGGTATCCCCACCTACTAGGAGCCATTCCAGGGGGGAAAATATCTGGCAGTCCTGCTGCACCAATTGATTAAAAAAAGTGGTATTTAAAAATATCGTGTTGATATGGTTTTTCTGTACTATCTGTTCAAGCTGGAGGGCATCCAATAGAATGTTATTGGAAACAAGGTACAGACTTCCGCCATGAAGAAGAGAGCCCCATATCTCAAAGGTAGTGGCATCAAATACCGGGGCACCGGTTTGTAAAATCCGGGTATGTTCTGAAAGGAGAATATAATTGGTATTCATCACTAAGCGAACCACGCTTTTATGATCTATCATGACGCCTTTGGGTAATCCGGTGGAGCCGGAAGTGTACATGATATAGGCGAGATGATGGGATTGTGTTGGGGAGGGTCGTGGGCTGGATTTGAGGGTGGCATCATCGGTCAACATTAACTGGGCACCACTGTCTGCCAACATGTACTTTTTTCTATGATCGGGATAATCAGGATCAATAGGTAAATAGGCCCCTCCCGCTTTTAATATGGCGAGTATATCGATCATACTTTTCAGAGAACGTTCAGCAATAACGGCAACAATGGTATCGGGTTGCACGCCTTTTTCTTGGAGTAGAAAAGCCAAGCGGTCGGATTTTTCATGTAACTCCCTGTAGGATAATTGGCATTGTGCCAATTCCTCAATGAGGGCAATACGATCCGGGGTTCGTTCTGCTTGTTCGACAAATAATTGCTGGATGGTTTTATCCCGGGGATAAGCCACGGTGGTTTGGTTAAATGCTTCTAGTAATTGTTTCTTTTCGGTCCCTGACAAGATATCAACATCGGCAAGCAAGATATCGGGGGTTTTTAAGATTTCATCGATTACCAGTTCAAATAAGGTTCCCCATCTTTTTATAGTGTCAGGGGAAAACAACTTGACCCTGTAGGTTATGCCTACATTAAAATACCCCTGTTCTTCGATAACGGCGAAAGTCAAATCAAAAGGAGAGGCGCCCACGTTGATATCACGGGGGGTAACGGTCAGATCAGCCAGATCATATAAGCGACTGTTACCGTTTTCATAGACAAACATCACATCCACAAACGGGTTGTGACTAATATCTCGTTTGCCTGGGAATTTACTGACCAATTCTTCATAGGGGTATTCCTGGTGGGAGTAGGCTTGTAAACAATTGGTTTTCACTTCTTTTAAAAAGCGGGTGAAGGGTTTATTCCCGGCGGGACAATTGCGGATGACGAGGGTATTGGTACACATGCCGACGGTGCGCTCGAATTGCTCATTCCAGATGACACTGGCGGGGATGCCCACGAGCATGTCTTCTTGCTGGGTCAATTTAAAGAGGAGTACATTATATATAGCCAGTAGCAGCATGTTCAAACTGGAACCCGTTTTTTTGGCCAGTGCTTTCACCCTGTCGACTTTATCAATCTGGATTTTAAAGCGGAAGACATCGCCTTCAAAGTCTAAAATGGGCGGCCTGGGAAAATCGGTGGGTAATTCCAGCAGGGGGAGTTCACCGCCCAATTGGTGCAACCAATATTCCTCCTGGGCTTTAAAATCGGGTGACTTTAGGTACTGTTGTTCCCACTGGGTGTATTCTTTATACTGCATCTTGACGGGGGGAAGCGGATGGTGGTTATAAAGATTGAAAAAGTCTTGCATAAAGAGGGTAAATGAAGCGCCATCGATCACGGTGTGATGGAAATTTAAAATGAATACGAAGCGAGTGGGAGAAATTTCACCCATGGTGGCACGTAACAATGGGGGCTTGGATAGATCAAAGGGACGTAACAGCTCTGCCAATAATGTATTGATATCGGTTTCTTTAATGTTAACATGACGGATAGAAAATGCCACTTCATCGACTGGATAAACATGTTGCACCCACTGCTCCTCTTTTATTTCCAAGCCAGTACGAAATATCTCGTGGCGCAGGAATAACTCTTTGAAAATGGCCTGGAATTTTTCAATATTTACTGGGCCCTCGATTTGCACGGCAATAGGCACATGGTAGGCGCGGTCCCCTTCCTGGGATTGACTCAACACAAACAATCGTTTTTGCACGGAGGACATGGGATAGTAGTCCCCGGAATGTGATTGGGAGGTGGCGGAGTGCCCGCTATGGAGGGAAAAACCGCCTTGTTCCAGTTCGGTCACGGTCTCTTTGACGGCGCGAAAAATATGATCCAGGTCTTCCTGGGTATGGGCGGTAGAAAGGAAACAATTACGCCACTCCCAGATGTACACGCCTTTTTCCAACATATGAAAGTAAAATAAATCGAGACCACCCTGGATTTCGAAACGGAAAATGGAACCAAAATAAAGCACACGGATGGTGATATTGTTTTCTTCAAAATAAGTATTGAGTGTATCGGCCAATTGTTTTGTTTTGAGATTCAATTGGTGTTGCAATTGGGGGCCCTGGTCTTGGAGGTATTCTAAAACCGTAGTAGCGGCCAACATGGCCTGGTGGTACTGGCAGAATGTGCCGCCGAAAAAGGTTCTTTCCACGGCAGGGTACGAGGTATCGCCATAGTCCCAGGTACCGCCGTCGATGTGATCCATATAGTGGGCTTTCCCGGCAATGACACCGATAGGTAAACCGCCACCGATAATTTTTCCATAGACACAGATATCGGCCTCAACATTAAAATACGCCTGGGCGCCACCAGGATGAATACGGAACCCGGTAATCATTTCATCAAATATCAACAGGCAACCTGTTTCCCGGGTGATACGTCTTAATTCGTGGAGAAATGGGGCGGGGTTGACATCGGGATACCGGCTTTGCACGGGTTCAACCAGCACGGCAGCCAGTTGGGGCCCCTGTTGGCGGATAATCTCCAGGGCGTGGGGTTCGAGGTAATCCAAAACAATCGTTTCCTGGACAACACTATGGGGAATTCCGGGTGAAACGGGTTCGGAAAAAAGTTGACCGTTACGTATGGTGGAGACAGCCAGGGTGCCATCGGAATGGCCGTGGTAAGAACGGGAAAACATGGCGATTTTGGTGCGTCCGGTCGCGGCACGGGCGAGACGAATAGCGGTCATGACAGCTTCAGTGCCGGTATTGGCAAAAGCGACACGTTCCAAACGGGTGAATTGCGCAATTAAAGCAGCGGCCTTGCCCACCCAGGGGGAACGGGGGCCTAATTCGGGTGCATCTTCGTGATGTTCACGGAAGGCTTTCTTGAGAAATTCGGGATGATGACCAAACAGATAGACGCCAAAGCCCATGGTGATGTCGACGTATTCATTACCATCAATATCCCAGATACGGGAGCCTTTGGCAGACTTGCCAATGAGGGGGTACAACATTTCCTTGGTGGCAAGATTAAACCCGACTGTCCCTTTACTATCGGCGAGGACGTCGCGGTCGTGGCGGGTCTGTTCTTTGGAGGAATGGGTGCGCGCGGTATAACGCTGTATAAGTCTATCCAAGTGCTCCTGCTGCCGCAGGGTCAAACCGCGCTGGCGCAGATCGGCGGTAGCGGAAAAGTGAAGGGGTTTGGTGATAGGTTCGGCTACAACAGTAGGAGCGACCACGGGGGGAACTGGAGGAACGGGAACCTGCAGATTCTTTAGGGCTTCCAATTGTTTTAACGCTAAATCGGAGATCCGTAAAGAGTGCTCTTTCATGGCCTCCATTTGTTGCGTCAGGATACGTTCCATGGTGGAAACAGGCATGGTTTCACCTGCCTGCGGGGCTGGAATAGTCATTGTATCTATAAACTGGGGGGTGACTGCCGTTTTCTTTGCCAGGGGGTGGAACTTATGCTGGAGATGTCGGGCTATTTTGTGCAGGGTGGTTAATTCCATGAAAAATTCATTCAGAGAAATATCTATGCCATACTGGCCGGTTATTTTGCGCCGTAACTCGGTCATCATCAATGAATCGAGTCCCATGGCAAACAATTCGGAATCATCATCAAGCGCTTCGGGGCGCAAACCGGAAATAGTATGAACCATCTCTTTTATTTCAATAAGAATGTGTGCTGTATTTTCCATATTATTAGTGTCCTCGATCACGATTTCCTCTGGTATAGGTTGTACTAATTCATTTTTCTGGGTGGGTAAGACTGGAAGAAGGTTATCCATCCAGAACCTTTCACGCAAAAAAGGGGTGTTGGGAAGGATTACTTTTTTATACTGAAAGGGGTGATAAAATTTTTGCCACTGGATATTTATGCCGTGGGTATACAATTGGGAGAGACTGGTTAATAGTTGTTGGCAGGCAGACTTTCCTTTTCGCAAGGAAGGAATAAAAAGGGCATTTGTGGCGGGCAAACACTGGGCGGCGAGCCCTGTTAGGGTGGCAGTGCCGCCGATTTCGAGAAAAATTTGGACGCCCTGGGTGTGAGCCAAGGTGATACTGTCATAATAGCGCACGGTACGGCAAAAATGCTGCGCCCAATACTGGGGCTGGGTTATTTCTTGGTGGGCGGGTAAACCGGTAACGGTTGAAATGAAAGGTAATTGTGGGGGGGAGAACACAATTCCAGCGATTTCGCGACTGAATGACTCTACATAGGGTTCCATGAGCACGGAATGAAAGGCATGGGAAATAGGAAGTTGTTCGATAAAAATTTTTGCCTGTTTAACATGGGCCAACACGTTGTTTATGGATTCTAGGCTACCGGAGATGGTGACATTTTCAGGGGCATTAACAGCAGCGATGGACACGTCGTTTTGATAGGGGGCGATAAAGGCGCGGGCGTTTTCCTCGGAGGTTAGAATACCGGCCATGCGCCCGGATTGGCTGACGGATTGCATTAATCGACCCCGGATGGCCACGAGTTTGACGGCATCTTCCAAGCTAAAAACGCCAGCGGTACACGCGGCGGCATATTCGCCGATGCTGTGTCCGATAACCAGGGCGGGTTCTATGCCCCAGGATTGCCAGAGTTTGACCAGGGCATATTGGATGGCAAAAATAATGGGTTGGGCATGAATGGCTTGGGCGACGATCTCATCGGTAGATAGGGGGGCATACAATAATTCGATGATGGATAGGTCCAGTACTTTTTGGAAGAGTTGGTCGCAGGTGGTTAAGGCGGCTTTAAATATGGGTTCGGCATGGTATAACTCTTTGCCCATGCCAACATACTGCGACCCCTGCCCGGTGAAAAGGAAAGCGATTTTTTTATTCAGCTCGTTTTTATCTTGGGTGACAGTGGAATGATTGGTTTGATTGGCCAGGAAGTATTCGAGCTTATGCTTGATTTCAGAAACATCTTTGCCCACGGCGGAATATCTAAAAGAAAAATGAGAACGACCGGTGGCAGCAGTATAACATATATCGCCTAAATCAGGCAAAGATGGATTGGAAAGATAGTCCGTGTATAACCGGGCCAATTCGTTTAAGGCACGGGGGGTTTTGGCGGATAAATTCAACATATGAACGGGATATGGGTCTGATGTGGTGTTGGTTTCATCTGCCCAAAGGGGTGGTTCTTGAATAATCACGTGGGCATTGGTTCCGCTGAAGCCAAAACCGCTGATGGCGGCACGCCTGGGTTGCTCACGGGGGAACCAGGGGGTTAAACCGGTATTTATTTTTACCGGGATCTGTTCCCAGTTGATCTGGGGGTTGGGGTGGGAGACATGGAGGTGAGGGGGGATGATGTGGTGATGTAAGGAGAGGATGGTTTTGATCATTCCAGCTACGCCAGCGGCAGCTTCCAAGTGTCCGATATTTGTTTTTACAGCGCCCACGAGAAGGGGCACATCTTGGGCCCGATTTTTACCGTATACTTCCGCTATAGCTTGTATTTCGATGGGGTCGCCCAGTGGCGTGCCTGCTCCATGGGTTTCAATATAATCGACACTGGCAGGGGAAACACGGGCATCTAACAGGGCTTTTTGGATCACTTCTTGCTGGGCGACGCCATTGGGAGCGGTGAAACCGGCACTGGCGCCATCGTGGTTCACGGCGGAACCCTGGATAATGGCCCAGATATTATCGTTGTCGCGCCGGGCATCGGACAAGCGCTTTAATACTAAAACGCCACACCCTTCTCCCCTACCAAAACCATCGGCTTTTTCATCAAAGGTTTTACATGTCCCATCTTGGGACAAGGTATTGAGCTGGCTCAAATACACGAACATATTAGGGGATAACAAACAGTTTACGCCACCGGTGATGACGGTCTCACATTCACGGTGGCGGAGCGATAACACTGCATAATGAAGGGCGGTCAGGGCAGAAGAGCACGCGGTATCAACGGACAGGGATGGTCCTCTGAGCCCAAGGAAATAAGATATCCTGCCCGCGGCGGGTCCAAGCATGGAACCAGAGGCGGCGTATGCATCCATGTGGGTTAAATCGGCGGCATGGAGGTGGGCTAATTTATAATCATCGGAACATATGCCGATAAACACGCCGACTTGTTTATCTCTGATACTTAACAGCGGAATGGCGGCATTTTCCAAAGCTTCAACAGTTACTTCTAAAAGAAGCCGATGCTGGGGGTCCAATGCTCTGGCTTCCTTGGGTGAAATCTTGAAAAAATTGGCGTCAAAGGTGGTGATATCAATACCAGAAATAAAATTTCCCCGGTGGGTGTTGGTTTTTCCGGGTGTGATCTCTGGAGAATAATACATCTGACCATTCCAACGCTCCTCGGGGATATCGCTTACGGTATCCCGCCCGTTTTTTAATAGGTCCCAGAAGGTATCGAGGGTATTGGCACCACCAGGAAAACGACACGCCATGCCAACGATGGCGATGGGTTCTGTACTGGTTTCAAGGAGCGGGTTATTGTCCTCTGTGGCAGGGGTTGATAGGGTAAATCTGGAGAGTAAATAGTGGCTCAGGGAATGAATATCAGGATAATCAAAGATCAAGGTCACGGGGAGAGATAAACCGAGTCGTTGGGATAATATATCTTTAAATTGTAATGCTTTCATGCTATCAAAGCCCATATCAAAAAAACCGAGGTAGACATCCACAGGGGAAACAGGGGGGCATTTTAAAAGGTCCTGGATGGATTGGGTGATTGTTGTTACGATAAAGGCTTTCTTTTGGGCGGGGTCAATGGTGGGTGGCGGGGACGAAAAGAAAGTGTGTGATGCGGGGTGGGCTGTGGCAAGATGGTCGAGACATTCTGCGAACATTCTTTTGTCGTCCTCATCGCGTTTTAAGGTTGGCAGAACCTGTGCGTTCTCTAGGTTGCATGCTTCGAGTATTTCCTGGATATTTCTGGAAAGAACGGGATGGGGGCTGATCTCTAAAAAGGTGGTATAGCCATCTTTAATCAGGGCTTGAATGCCATCGGCAAACAACACGGGTTGTATCATCAGATTGGTGCAGTACAAGGGTAGCGCAAGATTATCGTGTCCCAATTTGCCTAACAGGGAGGAGTAAAAGGGGATGGTGGCTTCTTTGGCTTGGATGTCTTTTAAGCGGGTATAAATTTCCGTTCTATTCTCTTCCATGATCGGAGAATGAAACGCGCCCAGGGTGTCCAAGATGCGGCAAAATACTTTTTCTTTGGCGAGAGATTCCAGCAGGGGTTTAATGGCGTCTGTGTGACCGGAGATGATGGTGGATTTAGGACTGTTTACAGCGGCGATGAATATGCGGGATTGGGCGTGGTGGAGTTGTATGGTTTGCGCCACTTTGGTTACGGGCAAGCCGATATAGGCCATGTTGACCGCGTTGTTTCTTTTGCTCATTTCCATATAGTGACCCCAGATAGCGCGAAAGGCATCGGGTAAATTCAGAATGCCTGCGGCATAAGCCGCGGGAATTTCGCCACCACTGTGACCGATTACAGCATGGGGGAGGATACCACGGCTTTTTAATAAGGCGGTTAAGGCTATCTCAATAGCCAAGCCGCAGGGATAACCGATACAGATATCTTCGATTCTTGAAAGCGCTACCGGGGCGTTGATCTCTTCTACAATTGACCAAGCGACTGAGGGATTCAAACGAAAGGCCTCATCGCATTCCTGGATCGTCGTGCGAAAAACGTCTTCTTGTAATAAGCGAAGGCCCATTTGTTTCCATAAAGAACCAATTCCGGGAAAAACAAAAGCTAGTTTGGAGGGGGCATTGGTTTGTTTTCTCATGGTTTCTTTTCCTTTAGACATTGTTAAAACTCTATTTCGGCGTCATCGTAAATAGAGGCGGTGGCACCTTTTAATTCATGGGACAATTGGATGTCTTGCAATCTTATGTTATTATTTTCTAAAACAATGGCCACGATTTTCTGAAAAGAAGCGATAAAGGCTGCCATGGTCTCGTGTGTGAATAGCGCGGTACAGTATTCCAGGTTACAATGAATTCTGCCGGGGGCTTCGATGACCTCCAGGGTAATATCCATTTTAGAGACCCGGTGGTCACTGGCCACATAAGGGCTGATCTTTACATCTTCCAATAACATCACTTTAAAATCCTGGGTGACATTCTGAACAATTAACATGGCATCAAACAAGGGGTTCCGACTGCCATCCCACTGCTGGGTGCCCACGTGCTTTAATAATTCCCCGAAGGGATAACCCTGGTTCTCATAGGCATTAAAGGTATTGCTTTTCACCTCTGCCAAGAATTCCAAAAAGGGTTTATCTCCGAGGGGAAAACAGCGGATCAC
Organism: uncultured Clostridia bacterium; assembly: GCA_964502145.1. GTDB lineage: Bacteria > Acidobacteriota > Aminicenantia > UBA2199 > UBA2199 > CAZCVI01. The sequence goes on along the minus strand of CAZCVI010000002.1, from coordinate 173,773 downwards.
GATGGTCTCAATGAATAACCCGATCAGCCCTTCTAAATCAGCGTGGTTGCGCCCGGCAATAGGAGAGCCGATGATGATGTCTTTCTGCCCGGTAAATTTGCTTAACAAGATACTGTACAGGGCCAATAACAAAATATATAACGTGGTGCCAGTTTCTTTCACCAGGGTTTCCAACTGCCGGGCGACATCTTCCTCCAGAAAGAAATCGATACTGTGACCGGCAAAACTTTGCACGGCTGGTCTGGGGTAATCGGTGGGCATTTCAAGAACGGGCAGTTCCCCGGCAAAAACTTTTAACCAGTATTCTTCCTGGGTCTTTAATGCCCCGGAAACCAGGAGGTTTTTTTGCCACTGGGAGAAATCGTGATATTGCAATCGCAGGGGTGGGAGTTCTCGGCCCAGGTATAAATAAATTAACTCGTTCATAAAGGTGCCGATGGATGTGCCGTCACTGATGATATGGTGGAGGCTTAACAGCAACAAGGATTTTTGCTGCTCCACGAGAATAATGCCGAACCTGAGCAAGGGGGCATGAGATAAATCAAAAGGACGGTTAAAATGTTGGATGGTGGATTCTAAGAGCTGACTTTTTCCGGGAGGGGTGAAATCAAAATAAGCGATTTCCGCGACTACTTGTTGATGTATCTTTTGGAAAGGTTCACCTCCGATTAATTCAAAAGAGGTTCTTAAACTGTCATGTCTGGCGATCAATTGGTTTAACGCGTGGCCAAATTTCTCTTTATCAAATAATCCGTCCAAAACCATGACGGAAAAATTGTTGTAGGCAAAACTGTCCAGCTCCATTTGCTGCAAGATATAAAACCGGCGCTGGGCAGAGGATAAGTCATAATACTCTCTGGTTTCAGCGGGTTGGATGGCGGTGTATAACTCTTTTTTTAAACCTAAAATATAGGCGGCCAGTTTCCTGATGGTCAAGGTTTTAAAGACTTCCACCAAGGGCACTTTAACATTTAGGGCTTTATGGAGCTTGGTGACCATGGTCATGGCTTTTAAGGAGTGCCCACCGAGATGGAAAAAGTTATCATCAATGCCTATAGAGGGATGTAAAAAAGAGGCAAACAATGGATCACTGCCCAAAATCTCGGTCCATATCTCTACCAATTGTTGTTCTATGTCATTGCGGGGGGGCACGTACTGGGCCGCGCTTTTTAATTGCGGTTGGGGTAAGGCTGAACGTAGAATCTTGCCAGTGGGGGACAAGGGGATTTTCTCCAAGGCGACAAAATGCGCGGGAATCATGTAATCGGGTAAGGTCTTGGCCAGATATTCTCTTGCCTGGGAGATGTCCCATTCGCCCTGGGTGACAATATAAGCGCATAAATAGTGATCGCCGCTGTTTTCGGTTCTAACATCCACTACTGCCTCTTTGATCTGGGGATGGCGAAGCAGTTGGTTTTCGATCTCGCCCAATTCAATACGGAAGCCACGGATTTTAACCTGCTGATCAATGCGACCGAGGAACTCTATGTTTCCATCTGGCAACCAGCGGGCCAAATCACCGCTCTTATAGAGTTTTGGTGAGAGGGTGGCGAAGGTGGCTGAATGGGCTAAAGAGAAAAATGTAGCGGCGGTGAGTTGGGGATTATTGAGATACCCGCGGGCCAAACCAAGACCAGATATAACGAGTTGACCGGGTAACCCGATGGGGGCAACATGATCATCTTGATCAAGAATATAAATCCGGGTATTGGCTATGGGTTTACCGATGGAAATAATGGCACCGGGTTCGAGGTTTCTGTGTATGGAGGTCAGGACACTGCTCTCGGTGGGACCGTACTCATTGACCAATTCCAACAAGGGGTTTAAAGACTTACTTTTTACCACGAGGTCGGGGGGCACCTGCTCACCGGCAAGGGTTACGATTTTTAGGTGGGATAACTCAAGGGCAGTGGCGACTTCCAATAAAGAGCGGTACAGGGACGGGACAGCGATAAAGTGGGTGATTCGTTGGGCGACAATCATCTCTTTGATACGGAAGATATCTTTTATGTCCTCCTGGCTTAACTGCACGACAGATGCGCCAGAAAGCAGGGGGGTAAAACAAGAGGTGAGAAATCCATCAAAAGCAAAGGAAAACAATTGGAGTACACGATCACTGGGCACGATACGATATTCCTGGCAGCGGTAATACAAGGTGTTGGCGATGCTGTGATGGTCTACCATGACGCCCTTGGGTCTGCCGGTGGAACCGGAAGTGTAGATGATATAGGCGAGATTTATGGGAGTGATGGGAAGTATGGGAATTATGGGAGTGTTGGGAGTGATGGGAGTGATGGGAATGGCTTGTTGGATGGAGTGTTGGGTTAGGATGAGGGTTGTATTGCTGTCTGCTAGTATATATTGTTTTCGCTCCTCGGGGTATTGGGGATCGATGGGAAGATAGGCGGCACCGGATTCTAATATGCCGATAATGCCGATGATCAATTCAATGGAACGTTCGATCATGATGGCGACGATGGTATTGGGACGGACGCCAGTGGAAAGTAACCAATGGGCGAGGCGATTGGATGCTTCGTTTAATTGGGAGTAGGTTAATTGGCAGTGGGTTAGAGCCAGGGTGGGACCAATAATGGCGATATGGTCTGGGGTTCGTGCGGCTTGGTCGGAAAATAATTGGGGAAGGGTTTGGTTGGCCGGGTATGTAACGGTGGTGTTGTTGAAATCATATAAAATCTGGGTTTTTTCTGGCTGGGATATTATCTCGATCTGGGATATTTTTCCTTCGGGGTGCGCCAATACGGTGGTTAATATCTTTTTGAAAAAACCGATAAAGCGTTGGGCGGTTTCTTTTTTAAAGAGTTCTGTACTGTATTCAAGGGTGAACGAGAGGGTAGCTGGGGTTTCAACACACAGGAAAGTCAAATCAAAATTTACCAAACCGGTATGATACGGATAGGGTGTTAAGGTCAATTCGGGAATATTGATATTGGGCAGAGCCATGTTTTGCAAGACCAACAGGGTGTCAAACAAGGGGTTATGGCCTAGACTGCGATCTATGGGCAGGTGCTCGACCAGTTCTTCATACTGGTAGTTCTGGTTGGCAAAAGCACTCAAGGTGTTTTCTTTGACTTCCTTTAAAAATTCCTGGATAGTTTTTTGGCCATTGGGTTCATTCTTCATGGCCAGGGTATTGACAAACATGCCGATAATCCGGCCCAGGTCCGCATGGGTACGACCGGCAATGGGAGTTCCTACGACCACGGTTTCCTGACCACTTAACTTGGCTAAAAGGATAGTGGTTAAGCAGAGCAACACCATGTACAATGTGACCCCCTGCTGACTGGCGAAATGATTTAACGCCGAAGTCTCTGCACGATCAATTTCAAAGGCCAACAGATCGCCAGCATAGGTGCGATCCAACGGCCTGATACAATCATAAGGCAATTCAAGCACGGGAACTTCACCGGCAAATGTCTTTATCCAGTAATCCCGCTGCGAAACAAACAACCCACCGGCCATTTCCTGGTTCTGCCAGACAGCGTAATCTTTATACTGCAACAACAGAACAGGCAACTCTTTTTCCTGATACAGAGCCAAAAACTCTCCGATCAATACGGCCAATGACGTGCCATCAGAGATGATATGATGCATGTCGACGATTAATAAATACTGCTGCTCGGCCATAGACAACAACCCGACCCGCATGAGGGGGGCACGGGCTAAATCAAAGGGACGGATGAACTGGGCGATAAATACTTCGGGGGACTCTCCATGACCGGTGATCAGTGTGGCAGCAATATGTGGATGAATTCTTTGGACGGTTTCACCCTGTATCTCTTCAATAGAGGTACGCAAAATCTCGTGCCGTGCGCTTAGTTTGGTGAATATGGCGGCCAGTTTTAGGGTATCCAGATTGCCCTGGATGGTGTTTGCCAGCACCAGGTTGTATCCGATACTGGTCTGGTCCAACTGCTGAAAAAAGGTCATGCGCTTTTGCGCGGAAGAGAGGGGGTAATACTCTTTCTGTTCCAAAAGTTGGATGGCATGGAACTCTTTTTCGCCTGGGTCTGCGTCATTTTCACTGGTTATGGCATAAGCGGCGATTTTTTCAATGGTAGGATTATCGAAGAAATAAGTGAGGGGGACGAGTATATTGGCTTCCTTGTGCAGGGTGGATAACAGGGTGGTGGCTTTTAATGAATCGCCACCCAATTCAAAAAAATCATCGGTGATACCGATCTCTTGAATACCAAAAAAATGCTGCCAGATATCAAGCAGGACTTGTTGCACCTCATCGCGGGGAGCGACATATGAGGTGGAAAGTTGCGGCCTAGCATTCCATTCGAGATGGGGGGGCTCTTGTGTCCAATGATCACCCGGTGTTTCTGCCAGAGGTGTTCCTTGGGCCGGGTGCGAACTCTCTGGCGCACCGGGGGCGCCGGGTAGATAGGAATATTGACCGGCGTGATAATTTTCCATAATTTTCCAGGCCCGCTTTTTCTCAAAGGGATAGGTAGGCAATGAGAGACGACTTCGTCTCTGGCCGGAATGATAGGCTTGCCAGTCTATATTCACGCCATACAACCATAAGCGACCGATTTTATCCAGCAAGTAATCTTCATCGGTGCGCTCTTTTAAGGAACCGCGATGACGGAGGAGGTTCATGGTCTGTATGCCGGTTTTAGCGGTGATCTCACGGTTCACCAGGGCACTCATGTCGCGTCCGGGGCCCATTTCTAGAAATACCGGGGAGACCCCTTCTATAATCTGATGAATACCGCGGACAAAATAAACGGTGGACCTGAGTTGTTTGACCCAATACTCTGGGGACTGCGCGTCGGCAACAGTGATCCATGTGCCAGTACAGGTTGAAATATAGGGTATTTGCGGGGTCTGGAGGGAAATTGTAGCGACTTCCTTGTGAAACTCCGCCAATATGGGGTCCAACTGCGACGAATGCGCGGCAAAGGGGGATTCAAAGGGCGGACACAAGAGCTTCTTGGCTTTCATCTGCTGAGCAAAGGAAGCCACGGCCTGGGCGGGCCCGGAAACTACGCAGGAGGAACGGTTGTCTATGGCGATGGATAATTCGGCGGGAAGAAAAGGCTGCACGGCTTCCACTGGCAGGGGAACACTTAACATGGCACCGGCGGGAAGCTGGGAAATGAGCCGCCCACGGACGACCAGCAACTTTAAGATATCCTGCAAGCGAAACACCCCGGCTAAACAGGCGGCCACATACTCGCCAAAACTGTAACCGATCATGGCATGGGGCTGAATGCCCCACGACAAAATGAGTCTGGCCAAGGCATATTCAAACACAAACAACACGAGTTGCTCGACTTCAAAGGAGTGGAATTGGCTGTTTGATGCCGGCGAGATTTCCCCGGCAGGGTACAGAATTTCTTTTATGTCCACGGGGTACAGGTCTTTTAATATAGCAAAACAACGGTCCATCACATCGCGGAAGATGGGTTCGGTGTGATAAAGCCCGCGCCCCATATTAACGTGCTGCGCACCAAGACCAGGGAACATAAATATAACTTTCCTATCTTCATCGGCGACCAAGGCGGTGTAAGCGCCGACATGGGCGGGCCCGGAAGCAGCAAGCTGGTCAATCACCTGGGCGGAAGTGGAACATACCAGCTTTCTCCTGATTGCCATACGCTTTCTGCCCACTTGCAAGGTGTAGGCCACATCGGCCAGGGAAAGCACCGGGTTTTCTTTTAAATACTCCAGCAGATTGACGGACATGGTGTGCAGGGCAGCGGGGGTGCGGGCGGATAATAATAGCAATTGATCGGGACGGGCGCTGGCGGGGAATGCGGGGCTGGTAGGGGCCACGGCTTCCAAAATAATATGGGCGTTGGTGCCGCCTATGCCAAAGGAACTGACACTGGCCCGCGCGGGAAGAAGGGTGGAGGGCCACGGGGTTAATTGGGTGTTGACGTAAAAGGGGCTGTTTTCAAAATCAATCTTCGGGTTGGGGCGTTCAAAGTGCAAGCTGGGTGGAATGAGGCGGTGTTTTAAGGTCAATACGGTCTTAATGAATCCAGCCACCCCGGCGGCACTGCCCAGGTGACCAAAATTGGTTTTGACTGACCCGATAGCGCAGGTATTTTTATGCTGGGGCAAGACGAGGGCGTTAAAAACGAGTTTTAATGCCTCTATCTCCACGGTGTCCCCCAACTGGGTGCCGGTCCCATGGGTTTCAATATAACCGATACTACCGGGATCAATGGCAGCATTGGCACACGCGGCGCGAATGGCGGCAGCCTGACCATTGATGCTGGGGGCATGGTAACCTACTTTGCCAATACCATCATTATTAATGGCAGAACCTTTGATGACAGCATAAATATGATCGCCATCCACCTGGGCCCGTGCCAGAGTTTTTAAGACTACAACACCGACGCCATCGCCACCCACGGTGCCATTGGCCCTGGCATCAAAGGCACGGCAATGACCATCTGGGGATTGAATCATACCCTCTTGATAGAGATAGCCGGTTTTTCCGGGCAGCATGACCCGCACGCCACCGGCCAGGGCGATCTCACACTCGCGGTTGAGCAAACCCTGAACAGCAAAATGAATGGCGACAAGTGAGGTGGAACAAGCGGTGTTCATGGTGACGGATGGCCCGCGTAAATTAAATTTATAGGCAATACGGGAACTGAGGTAATCTTTATTATTTAAATTGCCCAGAATCAAGGGATTCATCAACTGACCAATCTGGGATAAAGAGGTTAATGTTTCCCAGAAAGAACTGGATTCCCCACCGGAATAAAGCCCGATACGACCGGCATAAGAACCGGACTCATAACCGGCATCTTCAAAAGCTTCCCAGACACATTCATGAAATAGGCGCATCTGGGGGTCTATTATTTCGGCTTCCACGGGGGTGTACCCAAAAAATGAACTGTCAAAATACTGGATATCTTGCAAGTCACAGCGGGTTTTAACATAATTGGGCAGGTTCACGGACCGGGGATCACCCCCGTTGTCTGCGAATTCTGCGGGGGAGAAAAAAGCAATGGATTCGACACCATGCTTGAGATTGTTCCAGAATGCGGAAATAGTGTTCGCACCGGGCAACCTTCCGGCCATACCAATCACGGCAATCGCGGGAGTGGTAGAAACACTCTCATGTCGGGGTATTTCGGGTTGATTAAGTAGGAGGGACTCCCCTATCTCCGACGGGGTGAAAGGGACATGGCCGGGGCTCTGGTTGAGGTAAGCGGCCAGGGTTTTGATGGTGGGGTAACGGAACAGGTCCATCACGGGGATATCGCGGTTCAATACACTTTTTAAACGGTGACTGACTTTAACGATATTCATGGAATTGCCACCCCGTTCAAAATAATTATCCGTGGTGCCTACGTGGTCGAGTCCAAGTACGTCTTGCCAGATAGAGAGGATGGTTTTTTCCAGATCGTTTTTGGGGGCGACGACTTGTGGGCTTGTTTGCATTTCAGGGAGGGGCAGGCGTTTTTTATCGACTTTGCCATTGGGGTTGAGGGGCATATGTTCAAGCGTGATAAAATGGGCGGGGATCATATAGGCGGGAAGTCTGGCGGCGAGGAAATCCCTTAATTCGGCGGTATCCAATTCAATGGGACACGCCACATAGGCACATAAATATTTCTCCTGTAGATGATCCGCTTTGACCAGCACGAGAGCATCTTTGACGTGTGGATAGTGTAGCAGCCAGTTCTCAATTTCCCCCAACTCGATGCGATAGCCGCGTATTTTTACCTGATCATCGGCGCGACCTAAAAAGAGAATGCTGCCATCCTCCAGGCGACGAACGCGATCACCGGTTTTGTAGAGGTAGGGACCGCAAATCTCGGCAAAGGGATTGGTGACGAAACTGGCTACGGTCTTTTCTGGATCATTGAGATAACCACGGGCCAAGGCATCCCCGGCAATGTACAGTTCACCAACAACATGGATGGGACAGGGGTTCATAGAATGATCCAATACGAACAGGGTGGTATTGGCGATGGTGTGACCAATAGGGATACTGGGCAGTTTGAGATAGAACGGAATTTGCTCACGGTCAATCTCGGCCACAGCGGAAATGATGGTGGCTTCGGTGGGACCGTACATATTGTAAATCCGGCAATCGGTTGCAAGCAGGGGAAGAGCACGGGCTACAAGATCATAGGTTAATTTCTCGGCGCCAATACAGAGATGGTGCAACGAGAGCATAGGGCGTCTGCTATTCACGAGATAACTTAACTGGGTGGGGGTGATGTGCAGGGTGGTAATGGCGTGCTGCCGGATAAATTCCACCAACGCCGGGGGATCAAGTACAAGCTCCTCGCTAATCATTACCAAATGGGCCCCGCTGGTAAGGGTAATAAATATCTCCCAGACAGACCAGTCGAAATAATAGGAGGGACTCTGGATAACACGATCTAGACGACAAATCCCTAAGTACCGATACCCCCAAAACAATAAGGGCGATACATTGCGGTGGCAAATAGGAACACCTTTGGGCCTACCGGTTGAGCCGGATGTATATATAATATAGGCGAGATCATCAGGATGACCGGAGAGAACGGCATCGGGAGGGGTGGCAGGGAGGGTGGTAAACTCTTCCAGGTAAAGTGTATCTATGGCGGGAGCCAATCGTGCAGCCAATGGGCGGAAGGTTAATAATAATTCTGCGCCACAATCAGCCAATACATAGTGCAATCGTTCGACAGGGGCCTGGGGGTCCAAGGGAACATACGCGGCCCCGGCCTGAATAATTCCAAGAATGGCAATAATCATTTCCACGTTTCGGCCTACCATTATGGCTGCTCGCTTGTTAGGACCCAATCCCCTACCCGTTAACTGGTGGGCCAACTGTCGGGAAAGCTGGTCCAATTGCCGGTAAGTCAGGTGAGTTTCTGCTTGATCATACCTGATACCGGTTAGTGCTGGCCGATCCGGCGTTTTTTTGACCTGCTCGGCGAATAAACCCTGAATGGTCTTGAAATTAGGATAGCGGATGGCGGGTGCGTTGATCTCCACCAGCAGTTGCTCTCGTTGTGCTGGGGAGAGCAGGGGAATCTGACCCAAGACAATGAAGGGGTCTGCCAGAACGGAGTCGATGATATTGGTAAAATAGGTGATAAACCGGTGGATGGATTCCTTTTTAAATAATTTAGTACAGTACTCGAAGTTCAATTCTATTTTTTCCGGGGTTTCCACTGCTGTTAGAGTCAGATCAAATTTGGCGGTTTTGTTTTCCTGCGGCACGGGCGCTATTTTTAAGCCGGGAATGTCCACGGGTGGTGGGGTGGCATTTTGCAATACAAACATGGTATCAAATAAGGGATTGCGACAGACGTCACGGGTGATCGTGACTTTGTCTACCAAATCTTCATACGGGTACTCCTGGTTTTCAAATGCTTTTAATGTTCTCTCTTTGACCTCAGCCAGGAAATCGCTGAATTTTTTCTCCGCTACCGGATAGTTCCGCAACACCAATGTGTTGACAAACATCCCGATAATTTTCTCCAGGTCTGCATGCCTGCGACCGGCAATGGGTGTGCCAATGACAATATCTTCCTGGTTGCTCATTTTAGCTAAAAAGATAGTATAACATGTGAGCAGCACCATGTACATTGTGGCACTGGCTTCTACTGCTATGGCTTGCAAGGAAACAACGCTATCACGAGATAGGGCAAAAGGAAGTGATGCCCCGGCGAAACTTTGAACGGGTGGTCTGCTATAATCAACGGGCAAATCGAGCACGGGTATGGCGCCGCTAAACTCTTGCTGCCAAAATAATTCTTGTTGACGGAAGTGGGGGCTCTCTTTTTCAGAACTCTGCCACGCGGCATAATCCTTGTATTGGAGACGTAATGGGGGGAGTTCTACGCCTGCCAAAAGAGCGGTGAATTCACGGCTCAGAATATCCATGGACAACCCATCGGAAATAATATGATGCATATCCACGAGTAAGAGAAACTTTTCGGCTGCTATTTTTACCAATCCGACGCGCAGCAACGGGGCATGTGATAATGCAAATGGACGCAGGAAAGAATCCATGGTAGCATGTTCATCTTCAATAACAAATGCTAATTTCGGGTGGATGATTTGCACGGGTTCTTCGGCTATGATATCAAAGGAAGTGCGTAAACTCTCATGGCGTTGTAGCAGTTTTAGCAGCGATTGTTCCAGGTGGTTTTTAGCGACAACACCTTCCAACAGCCAGTTACTAGTCAGATGATAGGTGGTTCCCGCTTTATCCATTTGTTGTAAAAAGTGCAATCGTTTCTGCGCTGACGATAAGGGGTAGTATTCCTGCTCTTCTACAGGAGTTATGCCAGCGTATTGCTCCACCATAGAATGGGCAATATAACCGGAAAGGCCCCGGATGGTGGGCTCTTTAAAAATCTCCACGAGGGGCACTTTAACATGAAACTCTTTGGCTAGCCTGGAGGTGAGGGCGGTGGCTTTTAAGGAGTGCCCACCCATTTGAAAAAAATTATCATCAATACTGACTGTATCTTGGGCAACATCTTTCCCCAACACGGTACACCAGATAGCGGCCAATTTTTTTTCCATGGGGTCCCGTGGTGCTACATGCCCGTTTCCCGGTGTATTTTCCGGTGGTGGTAACGCATGACGGTCGACTTTCCCGCTGGCGTTCAAGGGAATTCGTGCCAGAGGGATAAAATGGGCGGGAACCATATAATCCGGCAATCGGTTCAATAAAAATTCCCGTAAGAGGGGCATGGTAGTCTGCGGCTGTAACACTACATAAGCCACCAGATAGAGCTCGCCCTTATTATCTGCCAGAGCCAGGACAATTGTTTCTTTAATATCCGGGTGTTTTTTTAATTGTCCCTCGATTTCACCGGGTTCAATACGAAAACCCCTGATTTTGATCTGGAAATCCAAGCGTCCCAAGAACTGAATACTCCCATTTGACCACCATCGGGCCATATCACCGGTGCGATACAAGCGATCACCGGGGACAAAGGGATTCGGCACAAACTTCTCGGCAGTCAACGCCACATTACCCAAATAACCACGCCCGACCTGGATACCGCCAATGTTTAATTCGCCGCTAACACCCAGGGGCAAAAGATTGCTTTGGCTATCCAAGATATAAATGCCGGTGTTGGATACGGGGCTGCCAATACCGGGGAAATGGGGGATTTCCTGGGTGGGATCCATGGTCAAGGTGGTGACAACATGGGTCTCAGAGGGGCCATAATGATTATGGAGATACACGTGCCGCTGCTTCAGGAACAATCGTAACGCCTCGTTCACGATCAATTGTTCGCCAGCAGCTATAATATGGCGCACACAGTCGGGAAATAATGGGATATAGTCGGGGTCAGAAAAAACAAAATTCAAAAATGCAGGAGGCAGAAACAGAATTTCGATCTGGTTCTGCTGGATAAACTGGAACAACCGGGGCACATCGCTTTTCATATCTTCGTCAGGAAGATATAAAGTGCCACCGGCGAGTAAGGCAGAAAAAATCTCTTGCACGGAGACATCAAACCCGATGGCGGCAAATTGCAAGACACGGGAAAAATGGATGGCTGTATGATGGAATTGAAAATGCAGCAAATTAACCAGGGTGCGATGCTCGACCATCACGCTCTTGGGTTTCCCGGTAGACCCGGAAGTGGAGATCAAATATAGCAAATCACCGGGGTGATTGACGTTCTGGGGATTGGTGGTGGGAAAGTGGGCCAATGGACCAGAAATCTGGTCCAACAAGAGCACCTGCCGCTGGGGGGCGGTGGTTAACATTCGCTCTGATTGGCGAATAAAGGCGAGACCGGGAATGGTTTCCAATACGTCGTCGGCGGGCCAGGTATTGTTTTTGGTCATCATCTCTTTAACCAGATGGAGGGTAGTGGCTTCTCCTTCTCCCAGCACGGCGAGATGGATGTGTGGGTCCTGGAGCATTTGTTTGTAATCGCTGGTGGCATAGGGTCCACCAGCAATAATAGGCGCGGTAATGCCCCATTGCCGCAACAGGGAAACAGTGCGATGAAAAAAATCCTTGTACAAGGATAGGGTGCGCAGACCAATTAAATGGGGCTGGAACAACGTGATCTGTTCTTGCAATTGGGCATAACTATCAAAATCAATGCGCGACTTCAACACTTTGACCCGAACGTGTGGGCCGAGTTGTTCTTGGAGATAGGAGGCGAGATACATCAACCCCAAGGGTTCGGCTCCGACATCGTAAAGGGTATGGCCCATATCGGCGCGAAAGGATTGCGACAGGTCAAGAAACAAGAGACGAAAAGCATTTTCCGAGCTGGGGCGGGAGGGGAAAAAAGCCTTGATCCGCTGGTTAAAATCGGGAGCGGCAAAGCGGGCTTCGGGAATAAATTCAATGGGCCCCAATGCAGCGCTGGAGATGTCAGCACACTTGAGAATATCGGCAAAAGACTTGATCTCCACGGGTAAATAACTGTCGTACTTTTGCACGAGCTCATCGGCGGTGAAGCTCTTGACCTGCTGTTTTAATACATGGCGCAACCGTTCCTGGGAAAGAAAATACTGGTTGGTAAAGCGTGCCTGATACTCCCGGACAAAATCTTTTGAAAAAGGGAGTGTTTCTGGCAACTCATGGAATGCAAGGGTGGTGGAGGAATGAATCAATTTACGACTGACCCCGTTTTCAATTGCCAGTTGGGCCATGTCAGTATTGGGATAAATTTTGAGGATATTCAGGTTGGGGAAATGGACCCATTTAAAACTCTGCAATAATTCCAGGGTTTGTAAAGCTTCCGCTTCCGTTTCCGTGGGAAAGCCAATCATCATCTCCATCTCCAACACGACATGGGGATGTTTCTGGGTGATATAATGGACGTTGGCCGCGAATTTTTCCAGGTTCAATTGTTTATTGATCAGTTTCTGCAAGCGGGGCGAGGCCGTTTCCAGGGCCAGATCAATATTAACAGTGCCTGCTTCAATCATGAGGTCAATAAAATCGGGGGTCAGGATATCGCCGCGTAACCCGTTGGGAAAAAAGAGCTGCACATCATAGTGGTGGTCGATCAGGGTTTGAAATAATTGGCCGCTGTTCTTTTTATTGAGGTTGAAGACATCGTCGATAAATACAAATCGTTTCACCCCCGCCTGATAGCAGGCGCTAATCTCGGCGAATATATCTTCAGCCCGCCGCATGACATGTGTTTTGGGCCATATTTTATGGCAGTAGGCACATTGATACGGGCAGCCGCGAGTGGCCTGGATACTGACGGTGTATTTGGCGGGTGCAATACCAATATAACGATGATATTTGCTGTAATCAATCAATGTACGATCGGGATGGGGCAAGCTATCAAAATTTGTGATCTGGGGTCGTTTGGCTGTAACCAGGGGCGTCACTTCGGGCACATCCAAACGCTGTAAACCGGTAAAAGAAAGAGGGCGGGATGTTTTTTCATCGCTTATAAAATAATTGCCACCGCTATCTTCCAGGATAGACAACACACGTTGCCCAGGATACACGGGGTTGATCGGCAAATAAGCGCCGCCCGCTTTTAATATGCCGAGGATACCAACAACCATCTGGATAGAACGAAACATAAAGAGGGCAACAATGGTATCTGGGGCCACTCCTTTTTGTCGCAACAGGTGGGCCAATTGATTGGCCCGTTGATTTAATTCCCGATAGGTGATGACCCCCTCCCCTACCACGGCAATGGCTTCTGGGGTTCGTGCGGCCTGCTCTGCAAACCATTGCGGAATGGTTTGACCCTGTGGGTACGGTCGTTGGGTATTATTAAATTCCTGCACTAATTGGCGTTTCTCTGCCGGGGATAATATGTCTATACGTGCCAGTTCCACCTCGGGTTGGGTGACCACTGTGGCCAGAATTTCTCGGTAATACCCCATGAACCGACGCACGGTTTCCAGCGTAAACAATTTGGTGCAATAACCCACGGTAAAATAGATAGACTCCTGTCGTTCTTCAGCCATGAGGTAAAAATCAAAAGGCGCGATATGCGTTTCAAAAGGAAGGCGGGTTATTTTTAAGCCCGGAATATTTATCGCCGTGTTAGTTGTGCCGGTCATATTTTGCAAGATGAACATCATGTCGAATAACGGGTTGCGACCTAAATCCCGTGCGGGTAATAGTTCCTCCACCAGATCATCAAATTGGTACTCCTGGTTTTCAAAAGCTGCCAGGTTCTTTTGTTTGACTTGTGCCAAAAAGGGTTTGAAGCGTGTTTCCTTGGCAGGGCTGGTTTTTACTGCCAGGGTGTTGACAAACATTCCTAAAATGGATTCCAGATCAGCGTGTCTGCGTCCAGCCGTGGGGCTTCCCACCACGATCTCTTCGGCACCGCTCAGTTTCCACAGCATCACATAATAGATAGCGCTGAGCATCATAAAAAGAGTCACCGCTTCTTCCTGGCACCGTTTTATTAACGTTTTGGTTTCGTATGCGGGGAGGTTAAAATAATATTTGTCGCCGGCAAAACTCTGCACGGCTGGCCTGGGGAAATCATAGGGCATGGTTAATACGGGAAGCTCACCGGCAAATTCATGCAACCAGTAGGAGCGTTGGCTATTAAAGGCGCCCTGCGCTTTTTTCTGGTGCTGCCAGTGGGCATACTCTTTGTATTGAATGGGCAAGGGGGGTAAGTTCTGGCCACGGTAGAGGGCGACAAAATCAGTGATAAATAGGTCAATTGATATGCCATCGGAAATAATATGGTGCATTCCTGCCATCAAGATATGGCTGTTCTTGGCGATTTTAATAAGCCCGACGCGGAACAGGGGCGCTTGAGTCAAATCAAAGGGTCTTAAAAAACGCTGGTTGATGTCATAAACAGTGGTATTTTCCATTAACGCGGTGTCGTTTAGGGCAGGTTCGACCAGGGTGTCTTTTTCGTTTGGATCAAAAAATTCGCTGGCGAATGGTACATCACTGGCGGCCACAATCTTCTGGACCGGTTCATCATGGAGTAAGAAAAAGGAAGTTCTTAAGCTTTCGTGTCTGCGAATCAATTGGGTAAAGCTTTTTTCCAAGCGGCCCACGTCCAGTTCCCCTTCCAGGCGGAATACCTCGTGCATGTTGTAATTGATGCTATCGGTTTCCATGAGGTATAAAATATAAACTCTTTTCTGGGCCGAAGAGAGTGGATAGTATTCTTTTACTTCAATAGCGGCGATCTCTGCAAAGTTATTTTTAGTGATATTTTTAGTGTGTTCCCGCGTGTTTATATAATTGGCCAAAACCCGGATAGTGGGATGGGTGAATAGTTCTTGCACTGGTATTTCCAGGTTCAACTCCTTGTGAATTTTAGCTGCCATATTCATGATCTTCAGGGAGTGTCCGCCCATATGAAAGAAATTATCATCAATCCCGATGGGTTTAGGTGGTGGTGCGGATGAATCTTCTGAAAGCACGTTTCCAAATAAAACGCTCGTCCATATCGTTTGCAATCTGCGATCCAGTTCATGCCGTGGTTCCTGGTATGCTTGGGTGGCAATAAAAACAGGCTCAGGCAAGTTCTTGCGGTCCACTTTGCCATTGGGCAACAGGGGAATTTCTGCCAACTGGACATAATAGGCGGGAATCATGTAATCGGGTAAGATACCGGCTAAATAGGTGGTTAGCACGGCTGGGTCAAGGGGGGCAGTGGGGCCTGTAGAAAGCTGCCGGGATACAATATAGGCACAAAGCGTTTTATCACCACGGTTATCTTCTTTTGCGCTCACCACGACCTGCTTTATTTCCGGGAAAGTGCGCAATTGTGCTTCGATTTCTCCCAGTTCAACACGGAACCCCCGGATCTTAACCTGCTGATCAATGCGTCCCAGAAACGCAATATTTCCATCGGGCAGCCAACACCCCAGGTCCCCGGTTCGATAGGTTCGAGATACAGGGTCATTCTCTACACCATGGGGTGTGGCCACGAATTTCTCCGCCGTTAAATCGGACCGGTTCAAATACCCCCTGGCCAATCCGGCCCCGGCAATATACAATTCTCCAGGTACGCCGATTGGAACGATATGTTCCCATTGATCAAGTATATAAATTTTTGTATTGGCTATGGGTTTCCCCAGGTAAACTGGAGCGTCTGTACAAGTGAAGACCAGTGTCTCCACCGTGGTTTCTGTGGGACCATAATGATTATATAAATGATAGCCGCGCTTCAGGATATTATCTTTGATAGTATCGTCCAACCGCTCTGCACCGGAAATCACGGTGTTTAAGCTGGGCAATTTCTCCCGATAGCCCAGCAATTCATTGAGCACTAGCGGCACAAAATTAATAAAATTGATCCGATTTTTATTGATGTAATGGCGTAAAGCATCCATATCCAACATGAACTCTTTACTGGCGATATAAAGAGAGGCACCATGCAACAAGGCACCGAAGATTTGATCAATACTGGCATCAAAGGTATAATCGGACATCAAGATAATATGGGTATCGGGGTTTAATTGATATTTTCGCCCTAACCAGCACACCACATTAACGGCATTTTGATGTTCTACTAAAACGCCTTTGGGTTTGCCGGTGGTGCCGGAAGTGTATATTACATAGGCTAAATTACTGGGAGTTATGGGAGGAATGGGAATTATGGGAATTATGGGAGGAATGGGAATATGGGAAGTGGTTGCTTGGATGATTGGTTCGGTGAGCACGATTTTTGCGGTGCTGTCTTGCAGCATAAATTGAATTCGTTCAGCCGGGTATTCCGGGTTAATCGGTAAATAGGCGGCACCGGCTTTTAAAATACCCATGAGGCCCACAATCATTTCAATGGAACGATTTACCATTATAGCCACGATAGTATCGGGCCTAATGCCTTCTGTTTGCAACCAATAGGCCAGACGGTTGGATAGTTCATTTAATTCGGCATAGGATATATGGCACGCCCCGCTTTTTTCCCAGATAAGGGCGATGTAGTCTGGGGTCCGGGCGGATTGTTCCATGAATAATTGGGGAATCGTTTTGTTTGATGGGTATTCTGCGGCGGTATTATTAAATTCATATAATACGCGGTGCTTTTCTTCAGGGGAGATTATTTCTATGGCGCAAATGTCCTGTTCGCCGTTTTCTATAATCATCTGTACCAGAGACAAAAAATGCCCGGCCAAATGGGCAATCATTTCCTGGGCGAATAATTCCGGGTTATAGGAAAACGTGACGGCTATCTCATTAAAAAGCACAATGCCCACGGTTAAATCATAATGGGTCATTTCAGCAATAGTAAAAGCATGAACTGACAACCCGCTTTCTTCGGGCAGTAAACGACTATCCAATGGATAATTCTCAATCACTACCAACGTATCAAACAGCGATACATAACCAGACAAGCCACTGTAATTTCTGATATCCAACAACGGTGTATTCTCAAAAAGTTCACGGGCCTGTAACGCGTGATCCACGCCGCTGACCACCGCCACCATTTTTTCACCAGGAGTCGTTTGGATTCGTAATGGAATCGTATTGATAAACAGCCCCACCATCTCTTCTATGCCTTTTATCCGTGCGGAACGACCGGCTACAGTTGTGCCAAACAGAACATCCTGGCTGTTGCAATACTGGTGTAGCAATAACCCCCAGACAGTGTAGAACACCCCGGCCAAAGTGAACCGCTTGGTTTTGGCAAACGCCTCCAACCTCTCTTTTAACTCCGGTTCAAGAACCAGTGAATAGTGTTCTACCTGCTTGGAGCCAGTGTTTTTTCTATTTTTTATGTTTTTTAGCGGTAATTCCGTCTGACCGTCTAAACCTGCTAGATAATCGCGCCAAAACGCTTTTTGTTTATCCTTTTCGTATTTATCCTCGTTTTGAAGCCATTTGATAAATTCTTTGAAAGAGGGTTTGTCCGGGAGGAGCGCAGGTTTTCCCGCGCTTAGCCCATAGTATGCCCTGAAGAATTCCTTCAGAATGATCCCGTTGCTCCAGCCATCATAGATGATATGGTGGTTGCTGATGATCATTTCATAATCGTGTGTCCCTAGCTTGCACAACATAATTCGCATGGGCACTTCTTGCAAGTCAAAGGGTGTTTGTTTATCCTTGTCTTTAATCTCTTGCAGCCGGGATTTTTGCCTGTTTGTCGCTTCATCTGTCAGGTCGTAAAAAGTGATGTCGCAGGTATGTTCTTTTAAGATAATCTGGGTTGGTTTCTCCATTTTTTCCCAGCGGAATACAGTGCGCAGCATCTCATTGGTTTGGATGACCGTATGCCATGCGGTTTTGAATAGTTCCAGATTGATCTCCCCCGAGATTTCCAGGCTTAATTGTTCAAAATACTGCGCGCTTTTGGGTTCTTGCAGATAGTGAAATAGAATCCCTTCTTGCAAATGCGTTAACATCAGAATATCCGCAATTTTCTTTCTTTCTAATTGACTCATTTTATCACCCGGAGAGACCTTTAATTATTGGGAAATTGGTTTTGAAATAGTGCTGGAAACAGTGGCACTATATTTAGGTAGGCTTCCGCCTCTTATGGGACACGCATTTTTCTTATCAACATGTGTGTGTGTTTGAAATTCAATCTGATTCATATCAGAATCATAGCAATCTGATTCAACACGCATTATACCACATAGTAATATTTTTTCAAACACCTCACTATTTTCCTAAATCCACCGCCACATTGTTGAAATCGTTGTGGACGATGTGGACGATATGGACTAAGTGGACCGTATCTATTTTGCTTTATGCCTTTATCAATGCGACAAGATGTCGCATCTACAATAGCCATCCAAATATGTAAACACTGCCTACAAACTCCCTGCCTACAAAATTGGACCTGTAGGTGCATGTTTTCAAAAATATTTAAAAAAAAGTCCCCATGGCTACAATTTTCTCCGCACCACTACAATTTTCAAGGAATTTTTAAAAAATTGTCCCTGTAACCGCAATTTTTTAAAAATTATTAAAAAATTGTAACTGAAATTAGAAATTTGTCTCTAAAACCAAAAAATTCTACGAAAAACAGGAAAATTCTACAAAAAGATAGATAATTCTACAAAAAGATAGACAGTTCTATAAATAATTACAAAAACCCAACGGACGAAACATATTTTCACCACTTAAGCCCCCCCCCCTTTGTTTTCTGCAATCACGATGAATATCGTACTCATCGATCATCTTACCCGAACAGTTCCGAATTAAGAGGAATTTATATTTTTTCCAGATGATTCTAAAACAATTTGATTTTTGCTATAATAAAACCAATGGACGAAAAAAATACAATATTAGAAAAGATCAAAACACTTGTAACCCATGCCAGTCAATTCAAAGGAATGGAATTCCGCATGGCCCTTGAAAACCTGGTCAAAGAAGGCGAAAAGCCCGCCGAAGAATTAATGATCAGCCTGTTAAACGATTCCTCACTGGTCCCAGATTTACGCATGGAAATTATCCGCGTCGCCGGTTACCTGCGATGCCCATCCTTCCTGTTTGCCTTGAAAAAAATCATCGACACGGTGCAACACTCCCGCCTCCAACAAGAAGCGATCATCTCCGTTTCAAAATTTAACGACCGCTCCGCCCTCAACATTCTAAATCAAACCCTGCAAAAGATAAATAATCCGATGCTCTTGAGCACAATCAACGCCGAAATCAGCCGCATCAAGGAAAATAACCCCATCCTGGCCCTCATGCCCCGTTTCCTGGAAGGCCAGAAGAACCCCAAATCCTTTAAAATCGCCCTCGATATATTACGACGTATCCTCACCCCCGAACACGTCACCGTGTTCACCAAATTCCTCAACAGCCCGGACCCACTCATCCAAAACGGCGCCTTTGAAATCCTCTGCATCACCGGCGATATTTTCCACGATAACGAGATTTTAGGATTCTACGAAACCCGATTCCACCAGATTCCCTGCATCACCGCCCCAGAATGCGATGAACTGTACCTGCTCACCCATCATTTCAAACAATACCTCACCCGCTACCAATTTATCATGGAAGAACAACTTGGAAATTTACAAGAAAAGTTCGCCCATGTCCGCGATATCCGCGTGCGACAACTCCTACTGGCCATGATCTGCAAAAGCAAAAAAGATGAAATCATCTCCTTTATCGAAGCCACCTATTCGGATGATGAAAAACTACGCCCCACGATCATCGAAGAACTGGCTGGAAACGATGTCGCCTCGCCCTTCCTTTTCACCCTCTACAGGGCAAAAGAACCCCTTAACGAATCAATCATCCGTACCCTCCTCTCCCTCAAAGAGGGCTTGGATTATTTTGTCCACCACTTTTTTACCCTTTCTTTCGAGGACCAAGCCATCATTGTGCGCTTCCTCCCCTATAACGATGTACCCGATCTGGTAGAATTGGTCAAAAATATTTTTTTGTCCGATACCTACCGCCTCAAAGAACTACTGCTGACAAAAGTAAAAGAGAATTACGAGTTTAAAGTTAAAGACCTCTTGTTTGACCCCGAACGGGAACGGGAATTCTTTTTTATGGGCCAGGACTACTTTGACACCATATCCCAATTGTTCCCAGTAACCACAGTCAAACGCCTGTTAGAAAAAATCGTGGTAGAAGACCTGGCAGTCTCCAAAACCAAAAAATACCTGCAACTGATCGAAAAAATAATACCCATGGAACTGATCTTCAATTTTAAGGACAAAGAGTTCATTGCCAAATTGTTTGCCAAGATCATCAATGCCAACAATCTCGAATTAACCCTGCTGTTTCTGAACATCTTCAAATACATAAAAACCCTGGATATCGACACCTACCACAATATCAACGAATCATTGTCCCTTTTTATAACCAAACGGGAAACCAACCTCACCCCCCAGGAAAAAGGCGAACTACGACGCATAAAAACCAGTTTCCATGATATGTTCCTGGAATTCAAGCGCATAGAAGAGGGGTTCACAGCCTTGAAACGATTAATCCAATCCCAGGACTTTGATTTTGAACTCTTGGAACGAGCCATCATCGAGCATCGCATGACACTGGTCATGAAAAAAGAACTGCTCAACGACTATCTCGCCCATGCGTTTACTACATGCAGTCACATCAACCTGGGCGATTGGATGCGATTTTTCACACGGTTCCCCCATATCGCCCAGATGCTGGCCCCTATTATCCAGAAGAAAGTACCCGGAAACGAGGCAATGTTAAACCAGGATAAAATCCCCTTTTCCCAGTTTTTGGAGCCCACCGCGCCACGCATTCTATTAAATTTCCACCACCGGCAATTAACCGCCGCACTACTCGAATCCCTAGCCGAAACGACACTGGATACAGTGGTCGTATACAACGAGCCCCAGATGAAAGAAATGGATATCCTGCTCTGCGACCCCGAAATGTTACGCGAATTTCTTCTCCGTGGCCTGACCCTGCCCCAACGCATCTACCTCTTTTTAGACAAATCCGAGGGATTCGCCGAATTCAAAGCCTATAATGTCCGCACCTTTGTCTTTCCATTCTCTTTTTACCGCATCATCAAGGATATTTTGCAGAGTCTTTACCTCGAAATAAAAGCCCAACCCAATAACCAAACAATTGACTAATACGAGCAAATCCGGTAAAATAATTTTTATTTAGTCGTTTAATAACAAAACAGATTAGGAGAATTTCCCATGACATTAAAAAGATGTATTCTATTCGCAGCAATCCTGTTGCTTTGCTGTTCGTTACCCCTCGCCCTTTATTCTGAAGAGGGCATGATCCCATTGAGTGAAATAAGTAAACTGGACCTCAAAGTCCTTGGCTTTCAACTCGATTCCAAGGAGCTGTACAATCCCGCTGGCGTCAGCGTGATTGATGGCATTATTAATTTAAGCGGCTGTACCGCCTCCTTTGTGTCACCCGAGGGTTTAATACTAACCAATTACCATTGCGCCTTTCGCGCTATTCAATCCGTCACCACCCAGGATAAAGATTATATGCTCACCGGTTTTACCGCCATGGAACGCGCCACCGAATTACCCGCCAAAGGATACACTGTTCGTTTAATCGAATCCTACCAGGATGTCTCCCAAGACATCTTAAAAGCCATCAAGAAAAAAATGACCTATGCAGAACGTACCAAAGCCATTGAAAAAACAATCAAAGATATGGTCGTGCTCACAGAGAAAAAATTACCCGGTCGCCGCGCCGAAGTCGCCGAGATGTTCCAGGGTAAAACCTACATATTATTTATCTATACCTATTTAAAAGACATCCGCCTCGTGTATGCCCCACCCCGTAGTATCGGTGAATACGGTGGCGAACTCGATAACTGGATGTGGCCCAGACATACCGGCGATTTTACCTTCATGAGAGCCTATGTCGCCCCAGATGGTTCCTCCGCTGAATACTCGGAAAAAAATATCCCCTTCCACCCTAAAAAATACCTCCAAGTGGCCCCAGAAGGAGTCAAAGAAGAAGATTTCGTGTTTATTCTTGGCTACCCCGGCTCGACTTTCAGACATCGCTCCTCCTATTTTTACGCTTTCGAAGAAGAAATACGCAAACCATACGTCGTCGAATTATTCAGTTGGAACATCCACGTGCTGGAAGAACTGAGCAAAAAAGACCGTGACACAGAGATCAAATTGGCCCCGCAACTGAAAGGCTTGTGGAATACCAT
This sequence comes from uncultured Clostridia bacterium, assembly GCA_964502145.1. Classification (GTDB taxonomy): domain Bacteria; phylum Acidobacteriota; class Aminicenantia; order UBA2199; family UBA2199; genus CAZCVI01. The sequence continues at coordinate 151,256 of CAZCVI010000002.1, read as the reverse complement.
GAAATCCTATAAAGGCCAGTTAAAAGCACTAAAAGCCCTGAAACTGACCGAAAAAAAACAACAAGAAGAAAAAGAGATGTTGGCCTTTATCAATGCCGATCCCAAACGCCAGCAAAAATACGGCACAGTCTTGGAACGGCTTAAAGAGCTTTACAGCGAAAAACGCAAGGACGCCAATTATGACCTCCTGCTGCAATTCTTCAATCGTAGCAGTGCCATGTTAGCCAATGCGTATACCGTATATGAAGCCTCTATCGAATTAAAAAAGAAAGACACCGACCGTGAATCCGAATATATGGAGCGTAATTTCGACCGCACCAAACAATTCATGACCCTGGGTTTACGAAACTATGTGCCCGCAGCCGATAAAATCATCTTAAAAGCGGTCTTGATGAGAGCCGCTACCATGCCCGTCCCCTATCGCGTGCCTGCCGTGGAAGAACTTATCCTGGCCAGAAAAGAAGGTGTTGAAGTGGAAGTGGAAAAAGCTGTCGATTCCTTCATAGAAAAAGCCTACAGCACTTCAAAGCTCTATGAAAACGATTACCTCATCGGTTTATTCTCCAAGAGCACCCTCGAATTACAGCAAATCGATGATCCCTTCCTCCGACTGGCTGCCGCGCTCTATCCGACGTTCCAAAATAAGAAAAATAAAGAGGAACAACAAAAAGGAATACTTGATGAATTATCCGCGCAATTGATCGATGTCAAAAAAGAGTTTAAAGGCACCCACTTTATTCCTGATGCCAACAGCACGTTACGATTAACTTATGGTCATATTCGCGGCTATTCTCCCGCCGATGCCGTGTATTACAAACCATTTACCACTCTAAGCGGCGTAGTAGAAAAAAATACCGGCCTGCCCCCCTATATCGCCCCCGAACGATTGCTGAACCTCTCCAAAAACAAAGAATACGGTATGTTTATGCATCCCGGATTAAAAGATGTTCCCGTTAACATCCTTTTTAATATGGACACCACCGGCGGCAATTCGGGAAGCCCCGTTTTAAATGCCTGGGGTCAATTGATCGGCCTTAATTTCGACCGCGTGTATGAAGCCACGATCAACGATTTTGGCTGGGATGAAAAATACAGTCGTTCCATCGGCGTTGATATTCGGTATATTCTCTGGTTCCTCGATAAATTCGCTGGCGCCGGACACCTCATAACCGAAATGAATATCAAATAAATACTTTCTACTGCCTAAATTCACTGCCATAATCTCGAAACCATAATTTTTTTTAACACGGCAGTGAATTTAGGCTGTTTTTCTACTTGTTTTTTTTTTAATAAGCTGGTATGATATAATATTATAAAATCGGTTAGTATCGCAGGAGAAAGCCAAGAACAGTGGAAGATGAAGAATAAAAGCTTTTAGGAGGATTTGATGCTTAAAGCAACCAGCCGATGTATTTATATTGTATGCTTCTTGGCGTTGGGATTTTACGGTTTTTATTCTCTTTTACAGGCTGCCGAAGTGGATCAAGCCGATCCCAATGCCGTGACCAAGGCAATCCTTTTAGCACTCCAAACCAGTGACTATACCACCATCATCGCGCTAATGCCCGAAGAAAAACGGAGTGAATACCAAGCCATAATCTCCCAGAACCCAGCCGATATGGATCGCATTTTTACCAAATACAAGGCCAATGCCAAGGACATCATTGACGTCACTGAGTTCCGCCTGATGACTACCTTTGAAGGTAAAGACGGAATGGCTGGCATGGTGAAAAAAGTCGGTGGTGAAATTTTTGTCATCATTCTCGTTAAAGAAGCGGATAAATATTACTATGACAGCAGTCTCTTTCTGACCCAGAAGAGTTATAAAGAACTTCCACCCTTTATAAAGGAGTAATAAATTCCCCCTGATGGGCTGTAAAATTTGTGCCGGGCCGTTGTGCCCTATCCTTTATTACTATTTCTGCCCCAAGTGCTATTTTATTGCCATTGCAGAGTCAAAAATACTTCCTCCCGAACAAGAACGGCAAAGATATCTCCAACATATAAATACTGTCGAAGAATGTGGATACGTGTCCATGTTAGAACAGTTCATAGCAAAAAGCATTCACCCTTTCCACCCCCACATCCAAACCGCCCTTGATTTCGGTAGCGGTCCTGGCCCTGTGTTGGCCTCACTCTTAAAAAAAAGAGGATACGACGTACACGTCTATGACCCCTACTTTGCCCCGGAAAAAATATATTTTGGGCACACCTATGATCTCATCACCTGTACCGAGGTACTGGAACATCTCAAAAATCCCTTTGAGACACTCACCTTATTAAAAGAATTGCTCAATCCCGGTGGCATATTGGCCATTATGACCCTATTCCATCCCCTGCAAACTCCCGTGGCTGCACAATTCTTCCAGTGGTGGTATCGCCGCGATGCCACCCACATCTCCTTCTTCACCCCCAAAACCTTCCATTATATTGCCAAAGTTCTAAACCTCGAATTAATGATGATCGACCAGAAAAACACCCTCTCTCTCAAAGTCAAATCCCCCTCTCTAGAATAAATTCACCATCCCCATCGTCCATATCGTCCATACTGTCCATATCGTCCACATTTTTTTCCGCACAAATTCCTTGCATTTATGCCAATAATTTGCTATCGTTACCTTTTATTGTTTAAAATAAAATAATAATAAAAAGAAAACAAAAAAGAAAACACAACATCACCCTTTGGAGGATAAGTACAGCAATGAATAGCAATTTTCAGAAAGCCACCCACATCACTTGGCACGAGCACAAAGTAAGTCGTGAAGAGCGTGAAGCCCTTCTCAAACAAAAAGGCGTATTATTATGGTTTACCGGACTTTCCGCCAGTGGCAAATCCACTATTGCCAACGAGGTGACTGCCCGGCTGCATCAAATCGGTAAATTAACCTATGTACTGGATGGCGACAATATCCGTCACGGTCTCAACAAGAACCTCGGTTTTTCCCCCGCTGATCGCGAAGAGAATATCCGTCGTATTGCAGAAGTAGGTAACCTGTTCGCCGATGCGGGCGTCATTACCACCACCGCCTTTATTTCCCCTTATCGCAAAGACCGCGATTTTGGCAGAGAACTCCTCGGGGCTGGTCGCTTTATCGAAATTTATGTCAAAGCGTCCATAGATACCTGCGAACAACGAGACCCCAAAGGACTGTATAAAAAAGCCAAGAATGGCGAGATCAAAGAGTTTACCGGTATTTCCGCCCCTTACGAAGAACCATTACGCGCCGAGATCATACTTGACGCCGATACCCACACCATTGACCAAGAAGTGGAAACCGTCATCGCATACCTCAAAAAGGCAGGTGTCATCTAAGTATTCAAGTACTTCACAGTTTTCTTACATTATATATTAAAAAAAATAAATTGAAAATTCGCCATTTTTATATATAATATATGGTATGAAAACATGGTGTTAGTGTAACACCGACATAAAAGTCCGTTAAATGCAGACTGACGTTTGAAATACATGAGTCGATGGTTCATTCGTCAGCCTGCCTTTTTTTTATACACCCATTTTGAACCATCCCTACAATCACTTCCCTTCACTATCTATTCTTGCAGACCCTTTCTAAAAAAATAAAATGCAAAAAAAATGCGCGAACCTATTGCATTTCAATGATTTTTTTTATAAAATACTATTTTTCAACAGTGCGGGCATAACTCAATGGTAGAGTATCAGCTTCCCAAGCTGGATGCTACGGGTTCGAGCCCCGTTGCCCGCTGTTGTCACATCAAACCACCATACATTCCCCCGTCAATCAGATGTGTTCCCCCCGTGATATAGGAAGCATGTTCCGAGGCCAGGAAGGCGCATAATGCCCCCAGGTCCTGGGGTGCCCCGATTTTATGTACCGGGATCAGTTCAATTGTTCCCGTTCTGGCTTGTTCGTAGGTAATCCCCTCGTTTTTTGCTTTCACTTCCAGGAGGTCTTTCACCCGTTCCGTCATCAAGTACCCCGGGGCGATTGTATTGGCCGTGATATTAAGGGGTGCCACTTCCCGGGCCAAACTCTTGATAAACGCCACCACCCCAGCCCGCGATACATTGGAAAGCACCAGCGTTGGAATTGGTTGTTTCACCGAGATAGAAGTCAAAGCCAAGATCCGGCCCCACTTTTGTTGTTTCATATAAGGCAAAAAAGCATATATCAAATTAATCGTGCTCATCAGATTCAAATCAATGGCTTTTTTAAAATCCGCGCCTGTAAAATCCTCAATTTTCCCTGGTTTCGGGCCGCCCGCATTCGTAAACAGAATATCGCAGGTTTTAAAACGCTCGATCACCTTCTCTTTAAAAGCCACAATACCCTCATTATCCGTCACATCGCAGACATCGTGCAGCACGTCTACTTCATACATCGCACGCAGGTAATCGGCCACTTCCGCGATTTTTTCTTTATTCCGCGAACAAATCGCCAGGTTCACCCCTTCTGCAGCCAGAGCTTCAGCCACAGCAAAACCCAACCCCTTACTGCAAGCCGTGACTACCGCCACTTTTCCTTTAATTTTTAAATCCATAACAACCTCCAATTCATTATTTACCCTGATATCATATAAAATATTTAAAAATCTTACAAGCTTATTTTAATAAAATTCAGTGTTTTCAGAAATAGTTCTAAATATCCCATTCTTCCCATAACTCCCATAATTCCCATACTTCCCATTCCTCCCATTACCCCCCCGCATAAACCCTAAACGGCACCCACACCACTGGCGAGCCCCCGTTTTCAAACCAATCATTGCCCTCCGAAACCATATCAAACTTCAGAAAATACTCCCCAGGTTGCGATAATGGCGGTAACGTGATCGTTAAGATATCTTTTTTCCGATAACCCAAGTCTTTATTTAAAAACACCCGTGCATAATTCAGGTCCAGCAGTTTTTTATCCCTGTCATACCATTGTGCGCCCAGGCGAACCAGTCTACGACCCGACCACGTTACTTTCCGCCACAGTGCGCCCCCCTTGTTTTTCACTTGCACCCGGACATTCACAGCGTCACCCCCAACCGCCATATCCACCCGTCCAGACAAGACCTTTATTTTTGCCATGAAACGATTCTTTTTCACCACGTTGCCAATTTGGCTCGTATCCCAGATTTCATAATATATCTTTTTCCATGCCTCCGTGCCGATCTGGTATTTTTCCGATTTCCCTTCTACTGGGTGATCCGTGATTTCCCAGGTAAAACGATCGACGCCGATTTTGGCCGCCAGTTTTTTCGCCCGTTTCATCTGCGCAACGGAATCGTTCCAATTAAACAGAATATAACGCCAGTTAATAAAAGGCACTTCGCGACCTATTTTATTTCGCTCCGCTACCATTTTGGCCATCAGCCCCAGCACTTTATTAAAATCCCCGCCCTGTCGGTAGTGACCATACGATTCCTGATCTACCCCATCCACCGAAAATGTAATCTCATCCACCCCCGAAGCCGCCAGAATTTTTATTTTCTCTTCATCCAGCATCAATCCGTTCGTACTCACATACAGATAGATATGCCTGTATTTTTCTTTAATATAAGCCATCATTTCCGCCGCTTGTGGATGAACAAAAGGGTCGCCGTAGTTAAAAAAATCCAAGCGGATCAGTTTCTCCCACACTTGATCTAAAAGACTTTTAAATTCTTCAACCGGAAAAATAGTCCGTGTGCGCGATTTTAAGATATCCGCTTCTTTGCTGCACACCGCTTTGAAGCAGTTCAGGTTGCATAACACCGTCGGTTCCAAAAATAGTCGGGGTAATACGTCCAGGTGTTCCGGTGCTTGTGGTAGCGTTTCGTTTTCTTTGAGGAACCGTTTCAAACCGCAGGGACCGCAGAAATCGGCATGTCCCGCGTTCAAATCCCGGCGGATTTGTTTCACTGGCTCAGAATTCCAAATCTCGTAGATTCCCTTTTCCTGTAAATGGCCCAGAGGTCTCTGACCATAAGGGTCCGCGCACCCGCACACCACTTTCCCGTCGCTTAAGACCACCAGTATATTAAAAATCCAATCGCACGTGAATCTTGGTTCATTATTTGTTTCAGGCATGTCATATCCTTCATTAAAATTATTTATCAAAAGAAACTATAAAGATAATTCCCCGTAAAGTCAAGAGGAAAACAAATAGAAGGTAAATCCAGAATTATTAATTCCCTTGCTTTTTTGGCTGCTTTCCTTTAAAATACTCGCATGATAACCCAAAAAAGCAGCAGCGAACCCTATTTCTATGATTAACATGCATCGTAAAATATTCAACTGGTTTGCCAAACACAGAAGAGAGTTCCCCTGGCGGAATTATAGTAACCCCTATTTCATCATGATTGCCGAATTCCTGTTACGCCGCACCCGTGCTGAACAAGCCGCTACTATTTACCAAGCCTTCATCCAAAAATACCCCGTGGTCGAAGCCCTCGCCTATGCTAACGAAACCGAAATCAAAAGCGTTACCGAACATCTCGGTCTCCACTGCCGCAGTACCCAGCTCATCGAAGCCGCCCAATATGTGGTGGAACAATTCGACGGTGAATTCCCCGACATCCGCCGCGATTTATTAAAAATCCCCGGTATTGGCCACTACACTGCCGGCGCTATTCTGTCCATCTGCTTCAACAAACCCGAACACGCCATAGACAGCAACATCGCCCGCTTCATTAATCGTTACCACGGCCTAAACCTAACCGGCGACATCCCCCGTAAAAAACAAATCATCCACTTGGCCAAAGAACTCTTCAACACCAAAGAACCCGGTACGTTCCTCTTTGCCATCCTCGATTTCACCCATAAAATCTGCAAACCCCAAACACCGGATTGCCGCCATTGTCTGCTTAAATCCTCATGCCAAGGAAAACATACAAAAAAGATTGAAAAAAAAGTCCACTGATTACACAGATTAAAATGATGATACAGATTAAAAAAAAGGAGTTTTTAAATATGGCTGAACAATTAAAGAAAATCTTTTTCACCCAAGATTCTATGAATGCAATGGCAGATATTATGAAACGGTTCTACCCCCCATTTGATAAGGAGCGGTTTCTTGAACTGATCCACTATCCCGGCTGGGAAGCGTTGGAATTAAAAGCAAAAATGCGCCACACCACCCAATGCTTACACCACACCCTCCCCCCATCCTACATGCAAGCAGTCGCAATTCTAAAAGAAGCCGCACCTTATGTAAAAGGCTTTGAAGCCATGTCATTACCCGATTTTGTGGAACTGTACGGCATGGAAGAAGAGTGGGACCTGTCTTTTCAAGCGCTTGAAGTATTCACCGGTTATTCCTCTTCCGAATTTGCCGTCCGCCCATTTTTAGATCGCGACCCCAAGAAAGCACTGGGTTACATGTTGGCTTTTGCCACCAATGAGAATCCCCGTGTGCGCCGCCTCGCCAGCGAAGGCTGCCGACCACGGCTCCCCTGGGCGATGGCTTTACCCAAATTCAAGAAAGATCCCGCCCCAATCCTACCCATCTTGGAAAAATTAAAAAATGACCCCTCCGAAGATGTACGTCGCAGTGTCGCCAATAACCTCAACGATATCTCCAAAGATAACCCCGAACTGCTCTTAGATATCAGTGAAAAATGGTACGGCCATAATAAAAACACCGACGCCATCATCAAACACGCCTGTCGCTCCATGATGAAAGCGGGCAATAAACGAGCCATGAAATTCTTCGGCTTCGGCACTACCACCCAAATGAACGTGGAAAACCTCAAACTGGATCAAGAAATCCTCGCCATCGGCGAACCCCTCACCTTCTCCTTCGATCTAATCCTAACAGAAAAAACAGAAAGTAACGTCCGCCTTGAATACGGCCTCTATTTTATGAAAGCCAATGGCAAATTATCCAAAAAAGTCTTCAAAATCACCGAAAACACCTACCTACCCGGCACTCACCCCTTCAAACGCAAACACTCCTTCCAAGACTACTCCACCCGCAAACACTACCCCGGCCAGCATAAGATTTCCATCATCATCAATGGCGAAGAACTGGCAGAAATGTCATTCACGCTAAATTTACCCAGATAGTACCGTATATCCAGTAAGTACTCTTTTAAGAATAACTCTTTTCAATAACATCATTTACTGGTACAATAATACTTTCACAGTAAAAAAGGAGATTCACATGTGCGGAATAGTTTCGATTATATATGGTAAACACAATGAAAACCTCGGCAATGAGGGTGTTTTTTTATTGAAAAAATTAGAGTACCGGGGCTATGATTCCACCGGCGGTGCATTCATTAAAAAAGACGGCACCATCCAATTAAAGAAAAAAGTCGGCGCCCCCTCCCGCGTCACCATCGACCTGGAAATGGACAAAATGTCCGGTATTCGCTTCATCGGCCAAGTACGCTGGGCTACCTACGGCTCCGTCACCGACGAAAACGCCCAACCCCACGACGTTAATTGCAAAACCCACCTCGTGGGCGGCCATAACGGCAACCTCTCCAATACCGATTCCCTCAAAGAGTTCTTACTCGAAACCGGACACCAAGTCGTGTCAGATAACGACGGCGAAATGCTCGTACACCTGATAGAACACTTCTATGCCCGCTTAATCGCCGATTCTCCTGGCAAAAACACCAGCGAAAAAGAACGCGTCAACCTATTCATGCAAGCCATCCGTAAAGCTGGCGAAATGGCCGATGGTTCCTATGCCGCTTGCATTACCGCCCCGGATATTACCGGCATATTTGCCATTAAATCGGGTTCCTCGCTCTACGCGGGCAAAGGCCAGGATGCCGGAGGTGAATTTATCGTGGTCAGTTCTGACCTTACCTCTATACTCGCTAAAACCCGGTTCCTCATCCCTCTGACCGAAGGTCAGGGCATGTACTTCACCAGCACCTCCTACCGCGTCTTCGGGCTGACCGACAACCAGGAATTTACCCCGGCCCTCACCCGTAGCCGCCTCAATATCTCCGATATCGCCCTCGCCCCCAAATACCACTACTTCATGGAACAAGAAATTTTCACCGCCTCCCAGAATATCGATCAATTGGTCAAATACTACTTTAACGATGAAGAAGAAAAACCCTTTTTCGAGGTCTTCGAAAATAAATTGGACAGTTGTCGCGAACTGCTCTACACTCTGCTGAAACTCTACGACATTTTCGATCTGCCCCGCCTGAAAACAGAATTCGAAACCATCCTGGCCAGCGAAACGTTCAAAACCGTGTCCGCTGACATCTTCAAAAACAACCACCATATCCGCAAACGCTTTCAATCCCATGGTTTTACTTCAGAAGAAGCGGCCCTATTAAACGAGATACTGGGCATCAATGAAAGTTACTTCCCCGAACTGTTTATTCTGGACCTGATGCTCATCTGGAAAAAGAAACGGATGATCATTCGTTTCAAAAACCAGGTGATCGACTTCTTTAAAAAGATTGCTACCAACGGTAGCCGAATTTTTGTTGTTGCTTCCGGCACTTCTGCCCACGCCGCGCTGGTAGGCGGGTATTTTTTTAACACCATGGCCAGTATTCCCATTATTCCTGCCATACCCGGCATGTTCCGTTCACTTTACCTCCAATCACTGTCCGAGAAAGATATGGTAATTGGCGTCAGTCAATCCGGTGAAACCAAGGACCTCGTAGACATCTTCAATGATATCCGCAAAATGTACGATAAAAAAATTTTGCTTTTCTCCATTGTCAACAATGAGAATTCCACCCTGCCACAAGAGAAATCGGATTTTTACCTGCCCGTCATGTGCGGTCCAGAAATCGCCGTGGCTGCTACCAAATCTTTTATCAGCCAGATCGCCCTGTTTTATATCTTGGCCGCCAGTATTAAAGAAAATGAGGCCACGGTTTGCAAAAAAATGGCCAAAATCAAGTATTATATGGACTTTACTCTGGCCCACACCGACCATGAAATCAGCACTCTGGCATTAAAGATATTCTTAAGACCCTCCCTGCATATTCTGGGCACCTCCATGGAAGGGCTTTCCAAAGAGGGGGCACTAAAGATCAGGGAAGTAGTACTCAACCACACGGAAGGATATGACGCGGCAGAATTCAAACATGGGCCCAATACGATCCTGGGTAAAAATACTATTTTCTCGCTCCGCGATATGGAACACCTGCATACCGATATGTTGGAATCCTTTGAAAAAATCATGCAATATTTGGAAATGGACCCTTCCAGCCGACCAGCCATCTATGAATTTCTCAATATCGCCAAGAGTTTCAAATTGCAGCGTTTGGATGACCAGGTACCGCTGGACTCCCTGGCCCACGCTAACGGCAACGATAAATTACGCCTCCGCGAAATACTGGAAGATTATCGCAATACCATTTCTGTGGAATCCTATTTCTCCACTTACCCGTTGATCTTTTTATGCCCGCCAGATGAACGGGACAAACGCATCACGATCACCCAGATTCACACCCATAAAATACGTGGCGCCGACATCATCCTGATTGCCGAGGACGACGACGAACTAAGAAAAGCAGTGGCAGGCAAACCCTCGGGTTTTGAAAAATACTACTCCCAATATATCGAACTACCCAAAACCGGCGACCGCCAGATTTTCGTTTTTGTGGCTGCACTGGTATTACAATTATTGGCCATGAAAATGTCCGTGACCAAGATGAAATACCTCAACAAATGCCACGTGGAAAACCACGGCGTCCACCCCGACGTCCCCAAAAACGTCAGCAAGTCAATTACCGTGGATTAAAATGGATTAAAAATAATTTTTTTACCACCAGCGGTCAACCTTGGGAAGCTGGGGATTGATTTTTCATTTCTTATCTGTTATAAATCTTCTATAAGGATAATAAAGATGACAGAATTATTCGAGAAATTTTTGAAAGTACTTAAAGCTCTAGGTAAAGAAAAGGTGGACTACATCCTAATCGGAGGATTTGCAGTTATTCTCCATGGTTTACCTCGTCTTACTCAGGATATTGATATATTTGTAAAAATGAATTCCGAAAATATCAAGAAGCTTCAAAAAGCACTAGATGACGTTTTTCAAGATGAATGTATCTTTGATATTACCTTTGAGGAATTAAATCAGTATTCAGTAATTCGATATGGCGCTCCAGATGGGTTTTATATAGATATTATGGCCAGATTAGGAGAGTTTGCGACATATGATGATCTGGAATATGAGATTATGACTTTTGATGAAATTCCAATAAATGTGGCCACAGCGCAGACTCTTTTCAAACTAAAAAAAGATACTCTTCGATCTGAAGATAAAAGGGATGCCTTCTTTTTATATGAGCTTATGAGACAAAAGGGGGATGACCCAAATGGCAATTCAAAAGTTTAAAGATTTTCAAGAGGCTGAAAGAGCCCTCTGGTGCTTTGACCCCGACGAAGAATACTATAAACAGGTAGTTAAACTCTGGGATTTAGCCAATCGTCTTTGTCCTCCGAATTTTCCTCACGGAGTTTTTAAGTACCGAACCATTGAAGATGCCAATCAACAAAAGCAAGAATGGATTATTGCCAATGCATTAAAAAACAATGCGGAAAGGAAAAAAATTAAATAATCAAACATAAAAAGGAGGCTATGTGCCTCCTTTTTATGGCCATTTTATAGTCTTATTCCCAGGACCAGGACATCGTCACGTTGTGGCAGGTCACCCCGCCATTGCTCGAAGCGTTGGATTAACACTTCTTTTTGTTTGGCTACCGGTTCCCTGCTGATTTCCGTCAACAATTTCTTAAATTTCACCCTGCTAAAATTCACCTCGCCATCCTCACCGTTTTGATCGGCGTACCCATCGGAGAAAAGGTAAACCATACTCCCGTTTTCAAACCTGACATCATGATTGGTAAAGGGGCGTTCTTTGGTGGAAAAACCAATGGGCATGGTGTCTGCTTTTGTTTCCAGAAGATGATTATCCTTGATCAAGTAAAACGGATTATAAGCACCGGCATATTGCAATTGCTTATCCGCAGGATCGATGATGCACAGCGCAATATCCATCCCATCTCTTTGTTGACGAACCTTTCCTTCTTGTTTCAAGGAGATTTTGACTTTTTGGCGTAATTGGTCCAGTACATTGGCCGCGCTCAGTTGGTTTTGTTCGGCCAGGTGGGGCACGATTTCGCTCAGAAAGGTCATGCCCAGCATACTTAGCAAGGCACCGGGAATCCCGTGGCCAGTACAGTCGGCAGTAGCCACCACTATTTTTTGTCCCACCGGTTTGATCCAATAAAAATCACCGCTGACCACCGAGCAGGGCCGATAGAAGACAAAGTGTTGGGGAAGAAGGGTGTTGAGGATTTCCTCGCCGGGTAAAACCGCCTCTTGTATCTTGCTGGCATAGTTCACGCTGTCATTGATTTTCCTATGACTTTCCGCCAGTTCTTTATGATTCTTCTCCAGTTCTTGATGTGCTTTTTGCAATGCAATAGTACGCTGCCTTACTTTTTCTTCAAGCGTCTCATACAGATGGGTATTTTCCACTGAAATGGCGATTTGCGACGAAAGCATATTGAGCACTTCCAACCGGGCTGGAGTAAATACACCTTCCACCAGATTGTTTTCCAAATAAACAATGGCAGAAACTTCCCCCTTACTTAAGATGGGAAAACACACCACGGATTTGGGCTGATTTTTTTGGATATATTCGTCGGTCGTATAATTGGGGTCTGTAGATAGGTTATCAAAAACCAATTGCCGTTTACTGTGGGCCACATAATGGATGATGGACAATGGTATTTTATCCGACTCGTCCACTGGCAGCTCATGCAAAATACCGGATACACCATTGGTATTACCTTCTGCTTGAATGAGCAAGCGTCCGCCATTATTTTCGATCAAGATACTTTTTTGGGCCCCGGCATTCTCAATCAATATCTGCATTAATTTTTCCAACAAGCTTTTTAACTGAACTTCACCAGACAGGGTTTGCGACGCTTTGATGATACTCTTGACATCCAGGAAATCGCCAGCGGTTCCGGTTGAAGTACTGGAGAGGGAGGAGCGGCTCAAGGAAGAATCGGGGAGTCCAAGACTCAAGTATTTGGGATAGTTGTCATCCAAATGCTTGACTTTTGCCAGTGCGCCCCACCGGACATAACAGTTTCGTGCTTCCATGAAGTAGAAGGTGGCGAATTTGCGGCGGTTTTCCCGGATATAATATTTTGCGGCCAGTTCGTTGGCTAGGGCCGCCTCGTTGATATATTCGTTTTCATAAGCCGTTTCTATGGCTTTGTCATAGAACTCTGGCGCTTGATTATTGTTACCGGTAACCCTGCCATATTCAGCTTCCAACAAGTAATACTTATGCAGAAAATTTACCGGGCCGAATTCAGCCAACTGTTTCATAATAGTTCTATTCTCGTTTATCTTAGTAATACAGATTTCTTTTTCACTTTCCGATTCACTGCGTGTATAAAGTTCAATATAGATCAGGGTAAAATAAAAGTGGATATCGCTTCTAAAATAGGTAAGCGGCATATTCAAGGCATTATATTGGTTTTCAGTTGAAACCATTAACTCCAAAACGTTATCGTACCGCTCAAAAAAGAAGAATAATATCGCTTGTTTTATATTGGCCCCACAACTAAATATTCCAGTAGAACCAATCGGTAGGTTTTTAAAAAGTTCATCATAGTTGATAGCCAAAACAGCCGGATCAACCGCTTTGCCGAGATAATTCTCGCAAATGGTAATTTCAATGAATATGGGTGGTATCGGAAGGGGTTGTTTTAATTGTAGGACTGTTTCCCGGCAATTCAATGCTTTCTGATATGCCTCTTCCAACGGGGTATCTGTACGATTGAGGCACCAGAGGTAATTGCCCAATGAATATCCCGCATATTCAAAATCACCCACTTCCATGCACAGGGAGTAGGTATCCATCATCTCCTTGGCTATTTTTTTAAAATGGGTTCTATACCCCCGCAGATAAAAACAGATAATGCCGATGGTTCTGACCTGGATGGCTTGATTACCGATACCCCGGGCCAATAATTCCCCTGCCATTTCTCCCAATTGGTAGGCACTGGGAAAATCACCCATAACAACCTTGATCACACCATAAAGAGATATCACATAGGGAGTTTCCGCTGTCAAGCCATAAGTGAGTATAAGATGGATCATTTTACTGATCACATAGGGCCATGCCGTTGGACGGCCATGCATAAAGGAAAGGCCAGCCATATAAAAAAGGCGTAACACTTGCAATTTCGCTTCGTCTGTCATCAGGGGAAGATTGGCAATCGTCTCCTGATTCATACTGGTTAACATGGTTTGAACTTCTCCAAATATGGCCATTGTTTCTGGACCACTGGGTTCGGGGGGAATAGTCACTCCCAGAAGGTTAAAAATGGTTAAGATTGCTTCAACGGCCTGTTGGGATTTATTCTGTCCGATTAAACTCAAAAGGCGGTATTCATACGCCACCGAGCGATGTAAAATATTTTGCGTGGAGGACAATATGATTTCAACATATTTTTCCATCTCCGCTAGGTTTAAGAATAAGTAGGAGGCGAGCACAGCCTCGTTGTACACGGACAGAGTCAGATCGTAATGCTGCTGCCAGCTATTGTCTGGTAATAAACGTATGGCAGTCCGTACATACACGACACCGATAGAAAAAGCGGCAGCTACCCGGGCATGTTTAGCGGCTTTAAGGTTCAGTGTGGCCAAATGAATTCTTTCCCGTTCATCAATGATCAGGTCAATTCCGATATTCAAATGGTTAACAGTATCAAAAATTCGCTGATCCGTCTCTTTTGAAAGTGTTGATGTATCCTGGAGGTCAAATGTTTCCAGCAGTAATCTGCCGATTTTGAGATGCAAATGTTTTTTGTCTTCATCGGGTACCATGGAGTAGATAGCCTGGTGAATACGGTCATGAACAAATTTGTAAATACCTATATCTATGGGATAGACCAGATGTTCCGCCAACGAGGGTTCCAAAGCTTGGCGATGGGCTGCTTCCGTTGCCCCGGAAATAACGGACAAGGTTGGCGATTCAAAGGTATTGCCAATAGCGGCGGCCAGTTTTAAAACTTCCTGGGTCTTTTCCGGCAATGTTTTAATTTTTTTGACCAGTAATGCCACCACGTTGTCGGTAATGTTCTGTTTTTCGATATTTTTGATATCCCATATCCACCTGGATTTCTTAAAATCAAACGACAATAGGTTTTCCTTAAAAAGGTTTTCAATAAATTGAAGGGTAAAAAAAGCATTACCCTGTGTTTTTTGATAGATCAAAGTGGTCAATGCGTCCAATTCCTCCTGGTTTTTGTTCCTTGGGGTCTTAAACGTATCCACTAGCAACGCCGACACATTTTGCCGGGAGAGATTTTTAACGGGAATAGTATGGATGGGGATAGCTTGTTTTTTTAATTCCGCCAGAGTGGTTATCAAGGGATGGGAGAGGGATACTTCATTATCCCGGTAAGCGCCTATCAAGAATATATAGCAACTTTTCCGGTCTTCCATGATCAATTGCAGCAAGCTCAAGGAGGCCAGATCGGCCCACTGTAGATCATCGATAAACATGACCAGGGGATGCTCCACAGTGGCCACGGCATTTAAAAAACATAAAAACACATAATTAAACCGTTTTTTGGCATCGTCACCGTTGACTTCGGGAACTTCCGGTTGGTTCCCGATCACAGCTTCCAATTGGGGGATAATATCGGTCAGAATTCTCCCCAGTTTGCCAACGGCATTTAAGATAGTTACTTTCCATAGGTTCAACACTTCCTGTTTTTCAGTCAGCAGTAACTGGCAGAACTGGTTAAGTGCCTGGATAAAAGCAAAATAGGGAATCGTGCGTTGAAGCTGATCAAATTTTCCACTGATATAATAGCCCCGGTCCTTGGCAATAGATTTATGAATTTCATTCACCAAAGTGGTTTTCCCAGAACCGGAGAATCCGGACACCAGGATCATTTCTTTGTTGCCTTGACTGACACGATGGTACACTGCTAAAAGTTGTTCTAATTCTTCTTCACGTCCATAAAGTTTTTCCGGGATTTGGAGTTTGCCAGAGTAATCATTTTCGCCCAGGGCAAAGGTTTGCGGGTGTGATAGAGCACATTTTTCCAGATCATATTTTAAGCCTTCAGCGGATTGATAGCGATCTTCTGGGTTTTTGGCCATTAATTTGTGGATGATCCGGGAAATAATTTCCGGGATAGCTTCATTTAGTAGGTGCGGGGATTGGGGTTCTTTGGCCAAGTGGGCATAAACGATTTCCATGGGTTGGTTTGAGTCGAAGGGCAGTTTGCCTGTCAGCATTTCATAAAAAGTGACACCCAGGGAATAGAGATCGGTTCGTTGGTCCACCCGCCGATTCATGCGACCGGTTTGTTCCGGGGAGATATAAGCGAGGGTGCCTTTAAGTTTTTCCGGGTTGCCCAGGTAGGACAATTTTAAATCGAATTTAGAGGCGATATTAAAATCGATTATCTTTAGGCCACCGGTTTCTGGATTCCATATGATATTGGATGGATTGATATCTTTATGAATGATGTTTTGTCTGTGTATGGCTGCCAGTCCATCGACAATCTTTTTGGCGAGGTCCAAAAACTGTGGGATAGAGAGCTGTTTCTCCTTGATGAAGTGTTTAAGTGATTGAGCATCAATATCTTCCAATACGATAAAAGCAACCTCTTTTTCCTCTTGCCAGTGAATCCCTTTGATCACAAAGTCGGAATCCACCTGCTTGATGTATTGGTATTCATGTTCCAGGGAGCGAACAATATCAAGTTTCTCGGCTGTTTTTTTTTCGGTGACCTTTAAGACAACAGAGGTAGTATTGTTTTCTTTTTTTGCTTTATAAACGGTAACTCTTGGTCCGTGTGACAGCGTCTCCAGTACAAAATAATCTGCAATTTTCATATTTCACCTCGTAAAAGTTCTTCTACAGAAAAATACACTAATAAATACAACAAAATAAGTACACGAAAATAAGTACACGAAAATAAGTATAATATAAAAAGTATACTAAAGTATAAATTATTAATTAAGATCAGTCAATGCCCAAACAAGAGCCACGTTTAATAAAAGTCTTCTTTTTACAGAGTCCGCAGTGGGCTTCCTGATAAAAAAAAACCGGGAAGCCCACTAAATCAACAACGGCTAGCAACAAGTTAAAACGATTTCAGTCTTCTTATTAAAGCTAATTTCACCCAGTAAATCCTTGGTTACATCAATAAATGGGATACGAATTGCTGGTGTAAAATTCTTGAATTCGGCTTTAATATCAACTTCAACGCAGGCTTCATGGGTAAGTTGGGTAATAGAC
The DNA here is from genome assembly GCA_964502145.1 of uncultured Clostridia bacterium. Classification (GTDB taxonomy): domain Bacteria; phylum Acidobacteriota; class Aminicenantia; order UBA2199; family UBA2199; genus CAZCVI01. The sequence continues at coordinate 134,036 of CAZCVI010000002.1, read as the reverse complement.
GCTTCAAGTTCTCCATCAGCCCAAGTTTCATAGGCTTTGATACCCAGTTCCATTTCTTTTACCACATAATTGCTACCATCGGCACCTTTTGCATTTAAGACCAGTGATGCCCATCTTACATTGTCATCAAGAACAATTGGGACTCCTTCCGGGATGGTCATCCCTACTTCATTGACCAGGATATCACGGGTGTTCTTCTGAAATTCTACAAAATAAGCTTGGTCTTCAGCACACTTGAGCATGACTCTCAGGTAATTGGTATAAATGTCCCTGATTTTTTTTACATCCTGCGGTTTCGTGTTTTCGGTAATCGTAAAATTTTTCTCTTTCATGGCTAAATCTCCTTTGTTTGGTTTATATTTTATTTTTCTTATGTGTTACGCCAAAGTTATTGGATAATACGTTGAAAATAGTACACAACATGATCTACGATCCTTATTTATATAAATAAAGGCATGGGATTTAACTGGGCTTCATGGAGGGGGGTAGCCAGCCAGCCAATCTGAACGGGGACATCATACAATCGTCCAGGTGCCAAACGTTGCCAGAAATGCCTTAAACCAGGCACAACGATCTTGACGACGCTAAGCCCGATGTCGGGGCGGGTCAAATCAAGTACCAATGTTTCCAAGCCGTGTTGAGCTGCTGTATTTACACAGAACATCAGACTATCATAGATGGTGGGTTCACATAACTGGGGGTAATCCGTTGCGGTTTTGGGAGCGATGTCTTGCTGGGGCGCTAAATAGGGTTGATTTTCCATGGTCGCGGTTTTTAACCAATGGAGAAAGTTATTATCCTGGGTCAAATATTTCCCTTTGGCTCTATCAACTTCGGGACCATCAACGATGGGTAAAAGTTGGTTTAATTCTACCAGTGCTCTTTCCAATGCGATCCGGGCGTCCACGTGGGAACCAAAGCCGAAAATAATATCCTGTGTGCCACCATCTAGCTGATGAGACACAGCGCCAAAGGTGGGAATGTTTAAATCAGAGGTTAAATCCAATACATAAAGACTTCGTTGTAATGACTGATAATAGTCTATTAATTGTAAAAAATAAGGTTCGTTAAAACTAGAGAGGTCCACGGCGGTTCGGCGGGGCATATTGTACCACCATAATGCCACAGCATCTCGTTCAACGAGTTCGAGAAAACCCTGTAATATGGCTTCTTCAATGGAATTCCCAGCGGCACACCCATTACTGTCTGGATAGGAAAAAAGATTTAATTCATCTTCAGCCGGATATTGGGCATAACAAAAACAGGAGGGCAGATACTTGAACATCTGGTGGGTCAACGAATACACGGCGGTCCAATCCATTTCGCGGGCAGAATCAAAGGGAATAGGCACCATGGAATAAAATTTACCGCAGTTCCGGTTACTCTCTACCCTATTCTGGTATTGGGTGTCACTAAAATTCATGCAGGTATTGGGATGGATGCCCTTGCCATCTAAATTCTTTAAACTGGTGGTGATATGGGGTTCGTCACCGTGATAGGTGAAACAATACCGTTCCACCGCCTCGCACAATGCCCCGACTTTGGCCTGGGTCCAATTTTTTCCTTTGCCGCCATTGCCGCTACGGAGATGCTGGTTCAACCAGAATAACGATTTACTGCGCAGTGCAATATTGCGACCCGAAGAGTAGTTATATAATGGTGTGCCTTTGACATGGTAATACGGTTCCAGTTTCGGCATCACTCCGGTAATAGGGCTAACGTGATGCTGGTATTTTTCAATAGTAGCTTCGGGGTCTACTTCGCGGTAGCCACCCAATGCGGTCACACTGCAAGACGATCGTCGCACCGGAATAATGGGAAGGGATTCTGCGCGTAAATAACCGGGTTCGCCGCAGGAGGAGCATTGGGGGCGTTTGACCAGTACATGGGATTGGGTGTTCATGGTCGCTGTATCAAAAGAAATAAGTTTGCCGTCCAACCGCTCATTATGCCCGGCATAAAGCCATTTGGTTATCTCCAGCGCGGTCATATTGGCGGCAATTTGCCAGGAAAGCGGGGAAAAAGCAGCGGGAAGAGATAGGTGATGACGGGTGTTTTTCTGGGTCTTGTAAAACGCATCTACAGGACGGTTCATATCCAAGCGCTGTTTCAAGCATTCCCAACAACCCGTTTGTCCTGGCAGGAAAATCGGCCCCACCCACAGTTCCACACCCACCGGTTTAACCAGCATCCAGGGCTGCCCGGTTTTTAGAGCGTCCTGATTGATGGTGGCAAACTGATGGCGCTGGTAATCATCGGTAATATAAACATGCAACGCCCCGGTTTCACTGCATTTAAGGCCAGTTAAAGCGAATGCCTGACTAAATAATTCGGTTGCAAGGGAACCAACAGATGTAAGGGTAATGGTCTTTTCCTGCAAAACCGTGAGAAACCGATTGATCTCCATCCCCTGGCTGCTCCAATAAGCAGAGGTTTCTGGTGGTAGTGCTGGTGCAGCTTCAGTGATGTACCCTTTCTTTTCCAGAGATTCCAGCGCTAAATAGATTTCCATTTCAGAAAGTTTTCCACGCAATCGGTCCACCACTTCAGCCAACGAAAGCGTGCTGCCACAAATTTCAGACAGTACCAGGTTGTAAAGTTTCCCGGTTAATAAGACATTGTCTTTTTCCGATATTAACAAGACGTGATCGGTGTCGATACATTCGGCACCGTAACAGGGTTTCAGTATAGGATTTTCTAACATGGTAGTTTTTTCAGCTCTTTAGAGGAGTCATGATTCCTCCATAAAGTGTAATAATAATTCTGGGGAAGCGGTCACCAGGGGAACGTACAAACCATCCACCACTACCCCCAGTTTTTCAGTCACCGCCCATTCTTGTCCGCTTGAAGTCTTGTAGGCGGATGGTGTCATCACGGCCCTGGCTTGTTCTTCATCCAGTAATTGGGGTTTGCAGCCCGCTTTTATTTTCCGGGTATCTTGGAGAATATAATGATAACCGACAGCCTTCAGATGCAACTTGGCATCTTTTCTGGAAGCTTGCCAGTTTTCCACTTCTCGGGAGATGGCGCCGATTATTTCTGGGTGGTCGTGAGAGTCACTGGGATAATCGCCGATGAAGCGGTAAGCTAGTTTCTCCATATCTGCCCACTCCGGGTAAACCATATCGTTCACCGCCCAGGGACGGAGGTTACGGATATTATATTTCTGGGGCTTCTCGAAATAAGGAGAAAAGCGATCCAAACTAAGGTGACGAAATACCGCAGGGGGACAGAGATGATGGAGTAAAGGCAGCAGTTCCAATATCTCCTGGTAGTGTTCTAACCTGTCATTGGGGAACCCCCACAGCATATTCCAATCGATTAGCACGCCGCAGGCCGCAGCATGGCGAAGTAGAGAAATATTCTGCGCGGCAATCACGCCTTTATTCATTAGTTTTAATAATCCGCTGGACAGCGTTTCAATACCGAACTTGATGATATTCACATTGGCTTTTTTTAAGTCCAGCAGTTCTTGAAAGGATAGGTCTGGCCGGTGTTCACAGCTCATGGGTGCTGTCACTCCGTTTTGCTCTAACAAGGGGAGCAGTTCGTTGTAGATAGAGATGGGCATCACTTTATCTATGAGCAGAATGCGTTTATCCGGGTACTGGCGATTCATTTCACCCAATTCAGCAGCGACTTTCTTGGCAGCTTTGGGGCGAAAACGGCTCCGTTTGCCATTTTGCCCGCAAAAGGTACATTGTCCCCACCAGCAACCGCGGCTGGTTTCATAGGCCAGGATATTTTCTCCGCTGGGCTGAGCGCCGAAAAAACAACGCGATTGTTGGAAATAACTATCATAACAGGGGAGCGGGATATTATCCAGGTCAGTAACCGGTTCGCCCACGATAATCCGGTTCGAGGGTAATTGGCCAGCTTTATGTTTTTTTAAGAAGTCAGGGAAGGTAAGATCGCTCTCCCCGGAAAAGATATAATCAATAGAGTGGCTGAGTGAAGCAATTCCTTCTGCCATTTCCCCCTCGCAGTTGGAGCCGCCCATCAAGGTAATAATGTCGGGTCGACGTTTTTTGATCGCATTGATCAAGGCGATGGAGCAATTGTTTTGTTCCCAGTTACTCGAACAACCCACCATCTGATAATTCATACCCGCAATGGTTTCTGATATCTCTGTTACCAGATCATAGCAGATATTTTCCAGGTGGTGGTACGTATCGGCTTGGAAATCGGTTGTCTCATAATACTTGTATTCAAAGGCTTCCATGGGATATTCTTCTTTATCGCCGAACACCGATTTCACCGCGTCCAAACAGAGTTCTGGAAATTTTCCCAATGGTGGTAATCCATAGGCGCTACGGGCAAATAAACGCTCGCCTAATAAACGAAAAGGTTGACCGTAGCTGATGCTTTCGACCAACTGGGTACCAATGAGTGAGGCCAGCAGAAGATTCACATATAGAATATCTACTGCATAACCCTGCTGTTGGGCAATGGTTTGCAGGATATGAGGACCCATGATGGGAGTCCGCGTATTAACAAAAGGTGGAACAATCAGCAGGAGCGACTCACCTTTTAAAACGGAAAGGAGGTGCTTTTTGACTTCGTTGGCTTCGATCATTTACACATACCCGAGAAAATTGTCGTCTGGAAAAAGTTTTCCCATTGCCTGACAACTCTTTTTTTAACTTGCATTATTTCACCCAATTTATTTTACCTAGGTTTTTGTTTAAGAGGTTAAAAATAATAGTAGCATAGCAAAAAAAAACAGTCAAGCAAATTTTATGAATATTTATTCTAGATTTTCAGGCATTGTTTTCTTGTTTTGCCTTAGATCATGCCAATAAACAAACCTGAATTACATGTATTTCCACCTGTTATTTCAACGGGTTAATTTCTTCTGTTTTTCACGCGACGGCATTGACTTTTTTCCTAAATCCACGATTAGATTCTTAAAAAAAGGTATGCCGATAGATATACGATGGTGAATCTTAGGCGGTAAGAAAAAATGACGCAAACGGAACAGACTCCAACTGCGGGGAATCTGTGCAGGTACAGGGGCGACCTTATCAAAAGACCGCCCCTTTACTCTGAACCATTTTTACTTATACGGTGGGTACTTCCTCTGGGAATTCTGGTCTTACTGACCAAGCGATATCTTCCATGGCTTTATCTTCAGCCCTATCGGCTGTTCTGGCCATTATTTCTTCGCTTTTTTGCTTCTCTTCCACGGGATATTCTGCTTTAGGGGTGAATTTTTTTATTAGGGTCGCAGCCAAACCTTCCAGAGAACCTGAACCGCCAGTGACTAAAACATCGGGTATGATCTTCATATTGCCTTCAGACAGAGCATTAATCGCATTAACTAATGCCGTGGGAATTTGCCCCAACGCTTTGACCTGTGCCTCGTAACCTTCGGCACGAGCCAACCCTACCGCACGTATTTTGGCACCATGCGCCGCACCCGTTTTCTCGATGTATGTGGCTTCACCATCCGCTTCTGCTTTGCGGGCTTTGGCCCGGTTGGTGTTGATTTCCACTTCCACCTGCGACTTGGCTAATGCCAACTGCATGTCTGCCGTACCCATGGCCTGCTGTTTGGCGATGCGTTGATCTTCTGCTTCTTTTTCTTTTTTGAAGGTTTCGATGTTCTGATTGGCGATTTCTCGCTCTGTTAACACCTTGACCAACTCTTTGGGTAACACCACATCTTGAATATAAACCCCACGGGTTTCCACCTGATATAAAGCCAGATGATCCCGGACATGGATAAGCGCTTGTTCTTGAACTTCCTGTCTCTTCTTAATAAAATCAACCGCGGGCATACTTTGTAATTTATCGCGGAAGTGGTTTCCTACTGCTGCTTGCAATACTTCGTTGACCAGATTTTCCATTGTTCCTACCATGGAAATCACCCGTGGTGTATGGGTATCGGCCACATGTATCTGCACTTGCAGATCAATTCTAAAGACAAATCCTTCATTACTTTTAGCTTCAATTTGACATAATTGCCGGTCCAAGTTATGGGCCCGCGAAACTGCTTCTGCCCAATTCAATGTTAGGATAGCCGTGGATACAATCACGGGTTGGTAACAGCGAGGATTGATAGCGAATTTACCTGTTCGTAACGGTTCTTGCCAGATGCCGCGGTGGCCAGGTCGTACCAGGGACCCATACTTGAACTTATCACCCGAAGTATCCTTGGTGGGCAAGCCCACATACCCTTTAATAACAGCCACTTCACCCTGTTTCACCACCAGCATGGGCATACGTTCCACCCGAACCAGGAACGGATTCAATGCGTATGCACCATACAACAACGGGTCATGTTGCAATCCGATGCGTCCGCCGTTTTCCAAGAAAGCCTGATAATCCTGGTAATTGTTATGCAAGCCATTTTTACTACCCAGCAGGACTTCGATTAAGGCGGAATCATCTTTGCCTGCGTCTTCCAGTTCCTGGATATCGTAAAAATCATTCAAGCGGCTGGCAATGGCACCAGAAGGCAATGGGTCTCCTTCCAAGGTAGTGACAATACCCACCATATCAATCAATTCACTGCCTTCGCCATGCGGTGCCGGTTGGATCATCACCAGTTTTAATTGGTCTGGTTCAAGACCAAAAGATTGGGGCATTAAGCGCCCCGTTCTGGCTTCCAATCTGACCAGTTCTGGGTCTACTGGTACGCCATACACCTGTTTAGCGGTAATTACCAGGAACGCCACCGGATGAAAAGGAATTAATGTTCCCGGAGGTAGCACGGGGCGTTGCACACCTTTTTGGCCGCCTTGGGAGATAAAATTCTTTAAGTCGGAGAAGTTCCCGAACTCGTTTTTATAAAACGCCGATTTGGCACCGATAGGGAGTGCAGCCCCGATCTGGGATATCATCACGCCGATTTCCCCCGCTGGTACTTGCACCCAGGGGAATTTTCGTACTTGATATAACAATATAAACTTCCAACGCAACCCTGGCATTAGCAATTTGGCTTGATATCCCGCTTCCCCATTAAACGCGATTGGGTTATCTCCAGGAAGCTTTTTTAAAGAGAACCGTTTCATCACTAACCCCACCTGGGTCGGGCCAATATTAGTGAAGGATGCAATCACCAGGAGAAAAACAAAAACTCCCACACCACCTGCAATCATAAAAGATAGTTCCATATTTATAACCTCCATTTCGTTTTTAAAAGTATATATTATACTAGGCATTAGAATCAGCACTATAATATACGCAACTTTTATCTGCAAGTTTTGTAGTTTCACCTGGAACAACCACCAAAAGTTTGGAAATCCCTAGGACAAAATGCGAAGAATGGGAGGAAAAAGAATAACGAGAATAATGAGAATCACTGACATGTCCCAAATTCCTGGGCTTAGTTTGGCGCAACTAACCTCTTAATTTCCATCGGTACGTGGGGAAGTTTTTTATTTGACATTCGCCTCTATTGGGATTATACTTTAAGCATGAAAACAGCAGTATACATACCGGATAATATATTTGCATTGGCCGAGAAAATCGCCCACCAATTAAAGGTAACTCGCAGTGAATTTTATGCGAGGGCAATAGAAGAGTATCTGAAGGATAAAAAAGAGGAAAATGTAACACAGCAGTTAAATGCATTGTATGAAGATCAAACGAATCCCTCGGTAATGGATAAAGGGCTTTATCAGGCACAGTTGAAAATAGTGCAAAAAGAAGAATGGTAATTGAGCGGGGGTCCATTTGGTGGGCTGATTTGGATTTACCCTCAGGTTCAGGTCCCGGGTACAGACGACCTGTGCTGGTCATGCAGGCCGATACCTTTAACAGGAGTAAAATCAATACAGTTGTGGTGGTGGTTATAACCAGCAATCTTAGATTGGCCGAAGCTCCTGGGAACGTTTTTTTAAAGAAAGAAGAGTCCGCGTTAACAAAGGATTCAGTCATAAACGTTTCCCAATTGATTACCATTGATAAAGAGGTATTGACAGAATTCGTCGGGAAAATTGGTACCAAATATCTTAAAAAAGTCGAACAGGGCATAAAGAAAGTACTCTCATTATAGTGTGAACGTGACTGTTTTGATAAAGGAAAGGTGGTATGAAAATTTATGTCATTGGTAAGGCCAAAACGTGATCAAAAAAGGTGATACGGTTCCCGCTGAAGCACTTTTAATTTGCCATTTATTGATTCCTTGGCCAAAAAAGGGGACGGTGTTTTACTTCTTTACTTCTTGCAATTGAACAAATATAAAGTAAAGAAGTAAAGCACTGGCCACAGTTTTTCTACTTGGAAAAATGGGGGAGACAGCTCAAGCCCCTACTTGATGGAAGAAACAGCCAGGAAATTTATACTCTGTGCTCCGTCTCCAGACTTTTGTTTCCAAGAGGGACAATAGACAACCGGAGTCCCAGTCCATGCAAAACTGTTTCCAGTGTAATCAGTCTGGGATTTCCTTTGTTTGATAATGACCGATACAGGTGTTGCCTGTTTAGATTGGTTTTTTTTGCCAATTCAGAGATACCGCCATTTGCCTCGGTAACTGTACGTAGTGCCAGCAAAAAAGCATCGGCATCGTGATCTTTTTCATACTCTTCCAGGGCGACATTTAGATAAGAAACTGCTTCTGCTTGATCGACCAATTTATCTTTTAGATAATCTCTAAAATTTCTCATTTTTTTCCTCCTGATACCTCTTCCAATAAGATTGGGCTTTTTTGATATCTGCGGATTGCGTCCCTTTATCGCCACCCACCAGCAAAATTAGGATCACCGCGTCATCTTCACCATAATAAATCCGAAAGCCGGGGCCAAAGTCCAAGCGTAGTTCAAACAACCCATTACCCAAATGGCGGGAATCACCGGGATTACCGACTTCCAAACGATCCAATCTAGTAATAATCCTACTTCTGTTTTTACGGTCCTTTATCGATTCCAACCACTCAATAAAAGGCTCTTTACCGCGGGAATCCATATAAACTTTCAAAATCCTCTGTGTGTTGGCCATAGTATAATGGTAGCTTATAAACGACAAAATGTCAAATCAAAAATGAAGTAAAGCACTGGGCACAGTTTTTCTACTTGGAAAAATGGGGGAGACAGTTTCTGAACCGTGATTCGTCGGATGGTGGGATGACCAGGAGTCTACAAAGGGATATGAAAAAGAAACCAGGGACAATGCGCCTCGAACAGCCTATTCGATACTTTATACTGGACAAGCTATACAAAATTATAAGGTTTTGGGAAGTCCAGTTGGTCCAGAAGGTTCTGTAAGTCGAAGCTTTCCAGAAATTTGGCGGGGAATCCAGGGCTGTAATTCTCCTTGTTTCTTTATATTTCTTGTGTTAGAATTAATATGGATGAAATAATGAGGAAAGAAATATGTATGCCGCAGCAATGAAGACAAAGAATGAGAATAAAAGTATGGCGGCTGCTGAAGCCGTTGCCCAGCAGATAAAGAGTGCAAATAATAAAAAAACAAATCACCATCCCCCTATTTTTGGTGAAGAAACGGTTATGACGCCATCCGGAAATTTGGACGGCGAAACCGAAGCAACAGAAGGGAATCTATCCAACAAGCAAACGAATTCAATACAAAGAAAAATTGGGGCGGAAATAGAAGTAGTTGGGGCTACATTGGATTATGATGTTGGCACTAGTGTATCCCAGGGCGAAAAAGTAGGGGCTATCGTACCTGGAATAGAGACAGAAATTCATCTCGAAGCTCCAAATAAAAAATATGCTACTTTTGAACTGGCCACAGGGCTCCATGATCAATATCCGCCCGAGAATCCCCTGAGCCTCACATTTCAGGTCGCCTATCTGGCCGATTTTGTAAAAATCGCCAAAATCAGAGGGAAATCGCTTTTAAAAGATATGCCCTTAATGGCGTTAGAAGCAAAATGGGCTGAAGTAAATAATAGACAAGGGCCAATCCTTCAAGTCCAAGAAGGTTCTCAAGGTGCATTTCAAATAAACGTCTCCCCCACCAAGGCGACATCTTCAACCTTCCTCGATATTTTCGATTTAATCAATAGCTTTACATTTGAAGACCATGTTCTAATAGTACAGGAAAAAACCGTCAATACCTGCCTGGACAACGCCAAACAATTCTCTATCCAATTATATAATAATATAGTGGAAATATTGAGTAAAAAGTTAGGAGCCGAACTTCCATCCATCTTAAAATCAACCATAAGGGCGTTGGTGAATGTGCCAAGAGTTTCATACTTTAAGTATTTGAGATCTCAGGAAGATTTTTTTAGCCCCACAAAAGATATAATAGATAAAAACATACTCGACGCATTACCACGTGCCAATATTCAAGAATTGTGGACAAGTGCTTTAAAAGACTCAACAGTTGATCCTAAAACGGCAGGTCTGTTCCCAGCAACTTTAAAAGAAGCATTTGATGCCACTGACTATCCAAAATTGGCAGAAGGGAATATTCCCAGCGATAAAGAGGACTTAGAAACATATAGTCTATTAGAAAAAATGGATCATCTTATAAATGGGAAACCAGAGGGTTGGATGGAACAACTTAAGAATCTCGATTTAGATTTTAGAATTGCAAAACTTCAAGATAAGATAACCCAAGGTCCGAATATTTTCCATGCCAATTTTCTGAAAATAAGTGCCTTAAATGATACACTCGCGGTTTTAAGGGGAGAGAAGATATTGATTAAAAATCGTAAGACTCAAGAGACGCAAGCAGAAGCTATTTTAAAAAATACAGACTCCAGCTTGCTTCATGTTAACAAAGAAGAGGGAGAAGCCGGTGTATTCGAGATAAGAAATCCATTTACCCACCAAATACCTATTGACCAGTGGGCCGAAGTGATGGCTGCTTACGAAGCGATGTTATACCAAAAAGGGGTGCGGTATTAAATCACTGTTTACGGTTACAGGAGGATGGGAGGGGACAGCCTCCTTGTGTTCACAGTAGATTCGCCCGGTGTTACTACGATTGAATATTTCGGACGCACCTTCGAATAACTGCTTTTTCCTCCTCACCAATTGCGTGGGATGAATATGGTATTTTTCGCTCAGCGGTTTCTTCCAAGTTATATTATAATGCTAAGGAAACTTTTGAAAACTCCAATTTTATGAGAGGCAAAACATTATCAACTGTTCTCGTTACAGTTCTCTATTTTTCCTTCCTACTTTTTTTTTATTAATGGTTGACTTTCGCTTGTTTGATGTTTAAAATTTCTTATAGGTCATATTATTTGAATGGTTATTTGAATAGCATCGTGCCAGTAAGAATTAAACACGCCGTTACGGAGGGCGTTAAAATGAGAAATGTGAACAAACAGAGGATAATGGCGGTTTTTGTATTTTGTCTGATATTTTGTTCTTGCACGTTTTTTTTGGCAGCCTTGGATGTGGCTTTGACCGTTACCAACCGGGAAGCGGTGGCTAAAACGGCAGAACCTATCACTTCCGGTATTCCCTTTGCCGAGGGGCTTCAAACAGGCACCACGACAGTCAAACTTATGCAAGGCAGCACCGAGATTCCCTGCCAATTTCGTACATTGGCTGTTTGGCCCGATGGTAGTATTCGTTGGTTGCTGTTGGATTTTCAACTCGACCTGCCGGCTACCGATACGGTTTCCCTTACCCTGCGCACTGGGGCTACACCCGCTACAGTGACCGGGATTATTGTTAACAACCAAAGTTCCAACCTGACCGTGAATACTGGGACCACCAGCTTTACCTTTAATAAAAGCGAACTGGTAGTAGCGGGAAAAAATTTCTCTGTCACTGCTGGTGGTACTACCTATCTGGCTGTTCCCGGTAGCGGGTTATGGACCGTGGAAGAGTCCGGCCCGCTAAAAACCATTGTCAGGGTGGAAGGGAATTTTTACAATGGCAGCACGCGGTTGAGTAACGCCCTGGTGGGTTTTCGCGCCCGGTTCTTCTTTTTTAAAAACCACTCCTCCATCCGTGCCCAGTTCACCCTTCGCAACAACAATTCCTTTGGCTGGAACTATAATCCCCAGGGTCCAGCCGTGACCTTGAGTGGTGCCACGTTTGGGGTTCCCTTATTAAACCAGGGTGGAAGTTATGTGTTTGGTCAGGGTGTGGAAAAAACCTTTGAACTGGATGTGCCCCAAAGTGGTAGTCCCGTCAAACGGGAGAGTCGTTACACTGCAACCGGTGTGTTAGCCGACGGTTATACCACGCCCCGGCCATTGGCTGTGGCCACACCCGCCTATTATGCCGCTACCCGTGCCTGGGGGCAGGTCACTCTGCCGAAGACTGGTTTTGAAACTTCCCTGCAAGCCGATTTTGACCTCTATGAAAAATTACAACGGTCCAAAGTGATCCAGGCCGATGTTGTCAGCCCATCGGGCACTACGGGTATCACTGTTTGGGGTTCTCTGTACCAGGATATCAACAGTTGGAACAATTATGGCGACCTGCAATGGGGGGGTGGTTGTGGTGTGTATTCTGGGAACAGTTATGACTGGGGGTACGGCATGTTCTTGCATTTCATGCGCACTGGCCATATGGCCTTCTTGGACGCTGCCCGTGTGTTTGTCAAACATGAAATAGATTTTGATATCTACCATACCAACGCCAATGGCACCGCCTATAATTATCAGAAGAACTGGGAGACCCGTCCATCCAATGATTCCCCTGACAACTGTTTTGGTCCTGGCCGTCCCAGTCATACCTGGGTCCAGGGTTATGCCCTCTATTGGTTGCTCACTGGTGAACCCCGGGGCAAGGATATTTACGATGAATTGGTGGAGGGGATGCGGCAATATGTGTATGAATCCTTTAACATCAATGGCTATATTGATACCGATGAAATCCGTATTGCGGGCTGGATCGTGGATAATCTGGTGACCCAATGGCGTATGAATCCCAATGCTACGTTCCATACTAGTGATTATGGCACTAAAACCATCCAGCAAGCTCTCAAAGATGTGTTAAAAGGCGTGTTTGACAGGGAGACTGCTGCTGGCGGTCATGGGTATGTGTATGCCAATGATGACCCTAACTTATCGCAGCCCCTGATGAATTGTTATTTCTTAGAACCTGCAATTAAAGCTTACGCTGAAGTATTCAAGGGTCGTGATAATACCTATGCCACTTCCCTATTGGGGTTAATCCGGCGTATGACCACCTGGTTGATGAGTATCACTTTTGGTGGTGATACCAATGAGCTCGGTCAATACCGGGCACGGCAACTGCCTTATATGGTTGACCGTTCTCTCTTGGTGCAAACCAATGGTGAACCGACCTACGTGTTTATGACCCTGAACGCCGCTGGCTTTTGTTATACGGAAACCGGGGAAGTCTCCTACAGAAATTATATGCGTCCTGCGTTCCAGGATTATATTCGGTATTTCTTGATATCGCCGGGGAATCTCTATATAGAGGATTCTTCACTGCGCTCGCCCACGTCTTACAATTCAAATGTGTACCCCGATACCGAGGTAAAAGTTCATGGTTGGTCCAATCGGTTTGGGCAGTATTATTTTGCTGCTGAAAATGGTGGTGCGGTCTCCAGTTTAACCCTGACCTCTCCCAATGGCGGGCAAATCTGGTTGCTGGGTTCTACCCATGCTATTACCTGGACTTCCAGTGGCACGATAGCCAATGTAAAAATCGAGTTTTCGTCAAATAATGGCAGTAGTTGGAGCACTGTGGCCAGTTCGACCACCAATACTGGCAATTTTAATTGGCTCGTTCCCTCTGCCACCCCGTCCACGTTTTGTCTGATCCGAATCAGCAGCACTACTGATACCGGTATAACCGATAGTAGTGATGCCGTGTTTACTATTACCAATGTTATTTCTGGGATTACGATCCAATTAAATCGTGCCGCCCTTCTTTTTAGTGCCGTGAATGGGAGTACTGTAACTCCCGCGCAGCAGGTTTTTATTGGCAGCAGTGGTACTGGTACATTATCTTGGAGCGCATCGTCAGATCGCAGTTGGTTAAGCGTAACCCCCATTTCAGGCACGGGTAATGGAAGCATCACCGTGAGTGTGAATCCTACCGGATTGAGTATTGGTACTTACAGTGGTACCATTACAGTATCCGATGATCATGCCGCCAACTCGCCCCAGACTATAGCCGTGACTGTGAATAATTTGTCAGGGAGTTCTTCCCCTTTCGGTATTTTTGAAACACCCACCGAAGGAGCTACAGTGAGGAGCAGTATCGCCGTAACCGGTTGGGTTTTGGATGATGTGGGGGTGGATGCGGTTTATATCAAACGCGCCCCGGTTAGTGGCGAGGAAAACACTCCGGTTTATATTGGTCAAGCCATCTTTGTGGAAGGAATGAGGCCCGATGTGGAATTAACTTACCCTGATTACCCCAAGAATTATTTGGCGGGTTGGGGTTACATGTTACTGACCAACTTTCTCCCCAATGGTGGCAATGGGTCGTTTACCCTTTATGCTGTGGCTGTGGATGAGGAAGGTAACGAGGTCATCTTGGGCACCAAAACCATTACCGTGGACAATGCCCACGCCGTCAAACCGTTTGGTGCCATTGATACACCGACTCAGGGAGGTTTAGCTTCTGGTCGTGCTTTTTTGAATTGGGGTTGGGCATTAACACCCTTGCCCAACACCATCCCTAGCAATGGTTCTACTATCAATGTATGGGTGGATGGTGTGAATCTTGGTTCTCCCACCTACAATCTTTACCGTGAGGACATTAGCACTCTATTTCCTGGTTACAACAACAGTGGTGGTGCCGTCGGGTATTTTTATTTGAACACTACCGGTTATACCAATGGGGTGCATTCCATCCAGTGGACCGTGACGGACAATGCAGGGAATACAGACGGTATTGGTAGTCGTTACATGACTATCTTTAATAGTGGCAGTTCCAGGGTAGCAAGCCAAGCCATGGATGCTTCCAGCGTTCTAACCAATGATGTATTGGAATCGTTAACATACAGGACTGGTTTTAATACCCATGGAGAACCACTAACCCTTGTTGCAGATGAAAAGGGAGTGCGTAAGATCACGCTTAAGGAACTGGAGCATGTGGAAATTTTCTTTCCAGAAAACAGTGTGGAAATCCAGGGGTATCGGCTCTCCCCTACTGGGTTAAAGCCATTGCCTGTTGGTTCCACGGTGGTGAATGATAAGCGGACTTTTTATTGGTCGCCAGGGCCTGGGTTCCTGGGGAGGTATCGCTTGGTGTTCGTGGTGAAAGATAGGGCGGGTGGATCTTATAAGAATATAGTAGAAATCCATATCACAGCCTCTGATAGCCAGGATGTTTTTAAGTAACAATCCTGGTGCCTGAATTATCCGCAAAACTTCTGAGATAGGAGACATCAAGATCAGAAGTTTTGCGGAACTTTTTCAATAGTGGTATAATTAGAATGTTGTAAGGAATTTCTTCCAACTTTTCTATTATTTTTCTTTTTCCAGCTTTTTTAAGAGTTCTGCAATGTATTGATTTTTCTCTTCAATCGTGCGTTTATTTTCGTTGAGCTCTTGCTCTTTTTCGCCTAACTTTCTTTCCAACATGCCGATTGTACTGTCATATTCTCGATAGGCCATTTCCTCTAGCTCTAATTGGCGCAGTAAGTCTTTATCGGCTGCTGCCTTCTCCAGTTGTTTTAAGATCATTTTCATCAATTCATCGTCGATTTCATAGATATAATCTTTCAAACGGTGATCATCCGCTATAAATCTCTCCTGTTTGAATATCGACAGGATATATTCCAACCGGTTTTTCATCTCTAAGTGTAACCTGGGAATCTGGATGACATAAGAATCATGGGTTAAACACTCGATAAACTCATTCCGCTCAAAAATTTCCTGGCCACCTAATAAATCTTTATATACCCGGTTTACCTTGATTACCCCGGGCAAAGTCTTGGATAAGAAATAACCTAAAATGTAAATGGTGATTATGGGTAAAGGTTCTTTCGTAATGGTCCCAGATTCAGCCAAGATATCCTCTTCTTTTCTATATTGCTCGCCCAGGTAGCGTCGGAACCGGATAATATCAGTGGGGTTACTGGATTTTTGGAGTTCAATCAACACGGTTTTATATTCCCCGTTTTTTTGCTTGATCTTGGCGATAAAATCAAGATGATAAAAGGTTAACCTGCCCTCTACTTGGACATGGCTTTCCTGGGCCTGTAAATCCAAATGAACGATGTTCTCCCCGATGATGGTGGCGATTATTCCTCTGGCAATTTCAGCATTGTCCATCAGATATTTAAAAACAGTGTCATAAATGGGGTTAGCGATCAACATGTAAAGAACCTCCTGATTCCTATCTAAATAATAATCCAATTGATGCTGCTTGTCAACACCAATCCACTTTTTTCCATGATCCATGGAAAAAAATGTGCCCCTGGCGACAGGTATTCCTGAATTTCAAGCTGGCGTAAGCGCATAAACAAAACGCATCTTTTCCAGTATTAGACATTCCTGCCTTTCTCTTTTTACTATTTTTCTTTTTCCAGCTTTTTTAAGAGTTCTGCAATGTATTGATTTTTCTCTTCAATCATACGTTTATTTTCGTTGAGCTCCTGATCTTTTTCGTTCAAAGCCTGCTCTTTTTCGTTTAAGGCTTGATTTTTTTCGTTTAAGGCTTGCTCTTTTTCGCCTAACTTTCTCTCCAACATGCCGATTGTACTGTCATATTCTCGATAGGCCATTTCCTCTAACTCTAATTGGCGCAGTAAGTCTTTATCGGCTGCTGCCTTCTCCAGTTGTTTTAAG
>CAZCVI010000002.1:89169-117282 GCA_964502145.1 uncultured Clostridia bacterium | reverse complement strand
TCCTGATTCCTGTCTAAATAATAATCCAATTGATGCTGCTTGTCAACACCAATCACCTTTTTTCTATATATCATTGAAAAAAAACGTGCCCTGTGAACCGAAGGGGGAAATATGTAGACGCGCCATCCTGGCGCATTAATAAGCGGAGACATTCCACCCTATCCCCAATGCCAATAAAATAAGGAAACGGCATCCTGGGACCGCGGGCGTCCCCGCCCGCATTTGGCAGGATGTTTATTATGGATGCCAACAGTATTGATTCCAATCGGAAAAAATAGGCCCCAGAACCTTCCAATAGCGGAAAATATTAATTAATTGGGTTGACAAAACAGGAGAAATGTACTACATTAGTATCGGGTGTGGTTCATCGTGATTCGGAGTAAAATGAGGTTCTGCTATGCAGCAAGTAATGATAGATATAAACAACGCACAATTGGAGCAAAGCCTTTTAGAGGAAGCAAAAAAAAGAGGGCTGCGGTTGTCGGCAATGATTTTAGAGATTTTGGAGAAACACCTTCTGCCCAAAAAGGAACAGAACTTAAGATATGAAACCCTGGATCCCTTAAAGAATATGTCTCCAATCCTGTATGAACCAAACCCTGAAATTGACGGGGATTTATCTGATGTATCCTTGTTTGAAGATGTGAAAGACAGTGCCGCCTATATCCATGAATTGAGGAAAAATGCTTGGAGAAGGTAAGGCAGGTGATATCGTACTGATAGATAGCTGTATTGTCATTGATTTCATTAAGGGGATTGAAAAGATCAAAAATCAGGTTATCCAAATTCCCCAGCCCTGTATCAACTTTATCGTGGAGATGGAACTGCTTGTGGGAGCAAGAAATAAAAGAGATTCCGCAAAGATTGAAAAGGAGTTGGCGAGTTTTAATCTATTGGCATTCCATGATGGAATTGCAAAACTCGCTACTGCCTTAATAAAAGCTTACTACCTATCCCACAACCTTCAACTGGCGGATTCAATAATCGCAGCCACGGCTTTAATTTACGATATCCCTCTTTTTACCAATAACATAAAAGATTTCCATTATATCCCGAACCTGTTGCTTTACCCCTTTAATCCCAGACCTTCCAAGTAGCGGGAATAGTAGACGCGCCATCCTGGCGCATCAATAAACGGAGACATTCCCGCTTGCCACAAATGCCACCTACCTGAATTGTGCTATTAGACTTGACTTTCTTTCAGAAACTGCCTATAATTCCCTTTTAGGTAAGAAGAATAATCCTATCTGTAGATGCCAAAGATTGGCAGAAATACTTCACTTTCGTTATTGATGACGCAGGAGCTTGTTATGCCGGAGAAACACCAACCATTGTTCAGTACTGCCTACCTTCGTTCGGTGTGGGCCAGGGAATACGAGGAATTTAAAAGCTCATCCACAGCCAATGCATTATTTACACGCCTGACCCATTGGGCTTCCAAGGACTGGCAGAAAGAAACTGCGGCTGAAGCAACTTTCATTGACCTATTCTTCAAACAAACCTGGGATTATTGTGCCAGTGGTGCGGGTACAAAAGACCAGGGCTACACTCTCTTTCCCCAATATTCCATCAAAGGCGCGGGCCAAAAAGGTGGCACAGGTGAAGCGGATATTGCTCTGGGTTACTTCGGACAAACACGAAATAAGAGTTGCGAATAAAAATAGAAAATAAAAAGAGAGGTAACTAAAATGAGAACTACTACTCCAGTGTATCAATATTCAAAAGCAGATACTCTAACACTAAAATACGATTACAATGTGAAGGAACGGGATAAGCTCCATCTGAAATTAAATAATAACCCAAAAATTAGTGAAGACGATATTCGCGAAATTAGGGATTGGAAATGTAATAGAATTTTGGACATTTCACCTGACGTAATTCAATCATTGTCCGACTTGGCTCAAAAAAAAGGTGTTACTATTGATTCAGAAAAAGGTTTAATTACCAGGCTTTTCGCTTGTATAGGTGTTGGAATACCTGTTGCAAGTGCTATTTTAAAATTTATTCGTCCAGATATTTTTCCTATTATTGATGTCAGGGCATACCGGGTTCTTTATGGTATAACAATTAGATCTGATCAGTATTCAGTTGAGTTGTATATTGAATATGCAAAAAGAATCAAAGAAATAGCAGATGAACATAATATTTGTTTATGCAAAGTTGATGAGCAACTATATTTACTTGATAAGGATAAGAATATAGAAATTTAGACGGAAGGGATGCGTGGCATAATGCCACGTTGCGGGGGGGGACGCCCGCGGTCCCAGGAAAAAAACACGTTTCATCCCACTCCATTCAATTGCCTTGAATTGCTGAATGCATCTCTAACCTGTTGACAAATAAGGCCATTTCTGTTATACCTAAACTTTGCTCCAATGAATTTCGGTGGGATTAACCCCTCTGTTTATTAAGTTTCCATTGGTTCGAGGAATATCTGGAGCTGCTCAGCGAGAGCATGTTTTACGGCAAAATTAGGATTGTTTGGAGTAAGAGCGATGACAAAAAGCGAACTGATTGAACGGCTCAAAGGCTATGAGGGGGACGATATTGAGTTCAAACGAGCTCAACGGGGTGTTCCCGAAGATGCTTATAGCACCGTATCCGCTTTTGCGAATACAGCGGGTGGATGGTTGATCTTTGGTATCACACAAGAAAAGGATCAGTTTGTGGTTTCTGGTGTGGAAGCCGTTGATAAAGTTCAGAACGATTTTTTAAGTTGCTTACGTGCTGGTGCTAAGATCAACCGCGCCATTGACGCCCGGGGCACTATTCACAAAATCGATGGCAAAGTAGTTTTAGCCTTCTTCATCCCAGAACTCCCCCGTTCAGAAAAGCCAGTCTATCTCAAAGGCAATCCACGTCAATCTTACATTCGCCGGGGTGGTGCAGACCAACATTGCACGGCCAGAGAACTTGAGCGGTTTTTACGGGATGCCGCTACATTGCCATTTGATAGTGAAGTGCTTAAAGACCTTGATCCAAAAACATTTTACGATGAACGCTCATTGGCTTGGTATCGCCGGATATTCAATGAACGAGAACCTGGGCGACATCAAATGTTAGATGATATTGAGTTTCTAATGGAATGGGGATTCTTCGTTGAGACAGAGGGTAAAATTGCGGTGACGCGGGCGGCGCTTTTACTTTTTGGGAAAGGGTGTTACGTTAGGCGATGGTTGCCACGCCCGGTAGTTGATTTGCAGGTCATTCATGAACGATTCGAGGACTGGAACTCAGATCGTCGCTGGGCGGATCGTATCGTGGTAGAGGAAAACATAATCCAAGCTTGGCTGGCGGTTGTGGAACGTTACATGAAGCATGCGGACCGACCATTTGAAATCAATGCAGCCACTCTCCGTCGTCATGATGAACCATCTGATTACATTAGTTTTCGCGAGGCGGCTATCAACCTGCTTATCCATCAAGATTACGGCGATATGGGACGCCATGCGCAGATTCAGATATTCCGTGATCGCACCCGCTTTTGGAATCCCGGCGATGCATTTGGAACTATCGATCAACTTTTAGAACCTGGAGCTAAAGAAGTCCGCAATCCAAGCATAGTTGCTGCATTTAGACGGATTGGTCTGAGTGATCAAGCGGGTACAGGAATTAGAGCAATCTTTCGAAATTGGTGTCAACTGGGCAATGTACCGCCGCAAATGATTAATCAAAGAGCTGAAAAGGCTTTTGAGTTAACACTCTCAAAAGAACTCAGTAAAACAGAATTAAAACAATGTGAAGATGGATTGGATGGTGATAAGGGACCAAGTCGGGACCAAGTTGGGACCAAGTTGGGACTAAGTCCAGAACAAGCATTGATATTAAACAAGATTATTGCTGAACAAGGGATTTCAGAGCTGATGGGTTTCAATGGCAGGGTAAATCGCACGAAATTCAGGAACCAAATATTAATGCCGATGATTGAAGCGGGATTAATTGAAATGACTATCCCCGATAAACCCCGGAGCAGCAAACAGAAATACCGCCTCACGCAAAAAGGACAAAATAGTAGACGCGCCATCCTGGCGCATTAATAAGCGGCGGATTAAAATACTGGGGCAAGATGCCGCCTGAATTGTGCTATTGGACTTGACTTTCTTTCAGAAACTGCCTATAATTCACTTTTAAGTACAAGGAATAATCCGATCTGTAGATGCCAAAGATTGGCAGAAATACCTCACTTTTGTTAATGAAAACGCAGGAGTTTGTTATGCCGGAGAAACACCAACCATTGTTCAGTACTGCCTACCTTCGTTCAGTGTGGGCCAGGGAATACGAGGAATTTAAAAACTCCCCAGCGGCCAATGCATTGTTCACACGCCTGACCCACTGGGCTTCCAAGGACTGGCAGAAAGAAACTGCGGCTGAAGCCACTTTCATTGACCTATTCTTCAAACAAACCTGGGATTATTGTGCCAGTGGTGCGGGTACAAAAGACCAGGGCTACACTCTCTTTCCCCAATATTCCATCAAAGGCGCGGGTCAAAAAGGCGGCACTGGCAAAGCGGATATCGCCCTGGGTTACTTCGGGCAAAAAAACATGGAAGACATCCCCCAAGTGCTGAGTGAGTTCAAAGACGACCACTCCGGCCTTGACAAACCCCAAATCAACCGCCCCAACGACCGCTCCCCTGTAGATCAATGCCTGGATTATTTACGGGAAGCACGAACCGGTCTAATTTCCAGCATCCTGCCCACCTGGGCATTGGTTACGGATATGAATGAGTTCCGACTCTACATGTATGGCAATAAAGCCCAGTACCAACGTTTCGTGATTAAACCGTCAAAAGGTGATCTTGCCATTGCTTTGTTAGACGACACTGAGGAAGCGGCTTTTCAACGTTTCCTTTTTTTCCATTGCTTTCATTCCCAGTCCTTGCTCACGACTGGTGGACCATCCAAGTTGGCCCGGCTCTTGGATGAACAGATTACCCAGGAACAGGTCTTGGAAAATGAATTTTACCTGGAATACCACGCATTTCGCGAGGCTATTTATCAATCGTTGCGGAAATACAATCCGCAATATGAGAAGGAAGGTCGACTGCGACATCTGGTCAAGTTCACCCAGCGTTTATTGGACCGTTGTTTGTTTATTCTTTTTTGCGAGGACATGGGGGGCCAGTTGAACTTTCCGTTGAATGTCCTGCGCGACTTGTTGATTGAACTGGCGGGTAGTAAGTTCTATAATGATGAAGCTCAAGATGCTTGGACCGCTGTCAAGCGTTTGTTTACTAGTATGCGCGATGGAACGCCTTTTGGTTCTGAACGAATCAACAAATTTAACGGTGGGCTTTTTGCCGAGGATACCGAGATGGATGCCTTGCATCTACCCAATTGTATTTTTTGCGAACAGAACCAGGGCCAGAGTTCCGGTCGTTTGTTGCAGTTCCCCAAAACCTTGCTTTATTTCTCTGCCAAGTACAACTTTGGGACCAATGAGAAAGGGGATGGCAAAACATTAACTTTGACGGCTATGGGGCGCATTTTCGAGCAAAGTATCACGGACTTAGAGGTAATGGAAGCCCACGCGGATGGACGCGAATCGTTGACAGAACTGACGAAACGAAAGCGTGACGGCGTGTACTACACGCCGGAATGGGTGACTTTTTACATTGTGCAGGAAACGGTGGGCGCACGATTGACAGAAATCCGCCAGGAACTGGGATTCGCTAAATTCGCTGCGGTGACGGATGAACAAATTGCGTTATACCAAACCGAACCCCGCAAATCAAAGGTTGTGGGCCAATACAAAGACACTTTAAAATTATACGAGGTCCAACTGGATAATTTAAAGGTAGTGGACCCAGCCTGCGGTTCTGGGGCCTTTCTAATCCAGGCATTCAAGTATCTATACGAGCAACGGCAATGGATTGCCAATGAATTGATGCGGATATCAGGAGCCAAAGGACTCTTTGATACCCATGAAGCCATGCGCGATGTGTTGGCGAAGAACTTGTATGGCACGGACATCAATGCGGAATCGGTGGAACTGACGCGGCTGGCACTGTGGTTACACACGGCTTTACCAGACAAGCCGCTTACTTCGTTGGACCAGAATATCCGGTGTGGCAATAGTTTAATTGGTTCAAACTTTTACCGACAATTGGCCATTAACCGCGATTTATTTGGTGAAGAGGAACGTGAGCGTGTTAATACGTTTGATTGGGATACGGCTTTTCCCGAGGTATTCCAGAGGGCGAATGCTGGTTTTGATTGTGTTATTGGAAACCCACCCTATGTCAAACTCCAGCACTTTCGCAAGATTCAAGAGGATGTGGCTACCTATTTGGTGGAAGCGATACGCGAGGGCGGTAAACCAATGTACGAAAGTACGCAAACGGGAAATTTTGATCTGTATCTTCCTTTTATTGAACGGGGTATTGAGTTATTGAACCCGCAAGGGAAGATGGGTTACATTGCCCCCAATGTATGGATGGTGAACGAGTATGGCCTTGGACTGCGGCAGAAGTTGAAACGCACACGCCGCTTGGACCGCTGGGTGGACTTCAAAAGTTTCCAGGTTTTCGATGAGGCAATCACGTATACGGCCTTACAGTTTTTCTCTGGGTGCGAACAAGATCGCATTCGCCTTGTTTTTGCGTCTGGAGGAAAAGAAGAAATTACTGGTGTGGATTGGCAAAAGGTAAATGATGTGACGCTTTACCAAGAGTTACCGGAAGAGGATAGCTGGGTATTGATGCCCAATGCGGAACGAACGCTTTATGCCAAACTCTCCAGCAGTTGCATTCGACTTGACGATGCCAGATTAACGAAGCAAATTTTTCAGGGCCTAATTACCAGCGCCGACTACATTTATCATCTGGATCGTATTGGCCCCAACCGTTATTTGCACAAACCTCTGAATAAAAAAGAACCTGTTGAAGTGGAAATTGAAGATGCCATAATGCATCCACTGGTTTCAGGACCGGAAGCCAAACGCTATCAGGTGCCGGACACGTCAACATATCTACTTTTTCCTTATGAACTGAATAACGGCAAAATTCGGTTGTTTACCGTTAAAGAGATGGAAAGCCGTTTCCCGAAGGCGTGGTTGCATTTCCTAAGTAACGAAAAAGTTTTACGAAATCGTGAAGGTGGGAAATTCAACGATGATCAATGGTATCGTTTTGGACGTAACCAAAACATTGATAAGCAGGAAATTGCTAAATTGATGGTTCCACGTCTTGTGATTCACCTATTCACTACGGTTGACGTTGATGGTGCTTTCTACCTGGATAATGTAGATGTTAATGGTATTCTTGTTAACGACAAAGCAGATCTTTTTTTCCTGGCTGGTTTATTGAATGCGCCTGTTGCAAATTTTATATGGCGCAGAATTTCAAAGCCCTTTCAAAATGATTATCGGTCCGCCAACAAGCAATTCATTGCCCCGCTACCTATTCCCATTGTCACCGACACAGAAAAGACTGAAGTAGCCATACGGGCTAAAAAACTCCAGGAACTGCACACCCAGCGACGGGATTTACTGCAAATGATTGACAAACGTCTAACCAGCAACCAATGCGAGGACGACATCCACGACGAGAGTTGGATTTGGTCCGATGTAAAACCCCTGTCCATCCTCAAAAAAGAATCACCTGCCGAATTAACCGGACGGGACCAAACCGCCTGGGTCACTTGTGAACGACAACGTCGTTTGACTATTCGTTTAGAACGTATCACACCGATGTTACGTCAGGGCGCACGTCTGACAGTAGTCAATGAGTATGGCGAATTAAAAGTTCTGGCCAATGGTGTGCCCGTAATTACCGGCATTTACCTGAATTCAGAGGAAGCCTCTTTTATCGCAGCACAATGGCGGCAAAAAACTCGCCAAACCAATGTGACGGAGAAATTCGACGGCAAAAGACTGCTAAATCTACTGCTCAAACTCCGCAAAACCAATAACCCCACTATTCCCAAGCAAGTAGTTCAGATTGATGCTGACATCCAGACCCTGGACAGTGAAATAGCCACAGCCGAAACGGCGCTGAACGCTCTTACCTACCAACTCTATAAACTCACCGGGGAAGAAATCCGGCTGGTAGAACAGGGATAGTTTAAAGGTAATGGCATTCCCGCTTGTCACCAATGCCATCAAGGCCATCCCCAAAACCCTTATTTCACATTTTTACTATTCCCTATCTTTGAATACATCTCCCCTAAAGCCGATTCTCTCGACATATAACACTTCTTTATCCAAATCAATTGATAATATAATTCTTATTTTCCCGCTCCTCAGCCTATAGAATCCATCCCACTCGCCTTTCATCTTTTTTACATCTATATTTTCTCGCTCCCCAAAAACGAATCTAATAAACTTCTTCAAAAGATCGAGTATTTTTGATTTATACCCAGGGTTTTTGTCCTGAAAGGATTTACTCTTTTTACTAAATATAACGTTATACATCTAATTCCAGAGTCTCAGCTACATCAAAGGAAGGTTTTCCATATAAATCTTCTATTTCTTTTTGCTCTTTCCGGGATATATTGGGGATCAGCAATAATCGCAATTTCATGAACTCCTTTTTAAGGCTATTGGCAATTTCTTCTCTTATTATCACTCTTAATTGATCTTCACTGGCGTTTAAGGTTTGCATTATTTCACTCCTATTCTTAAATATTATACTTATTTATCTTTTCTGTCAACAATAAAATTATCCGACAATGGACATATCAATAGAATAGGGCATTCCCGTCTGTCTCCAATGCCATGGTGTAGACCTAGATTCACCATCATTTTTATAACTACCACGGATAACCGTGGCAAGCTGGACTATCTGGACATACTGGACTTACTGGACAAGCTTGAAAAATTAAAGGTTTTGTGCAGTCCAGTTCGTCCAGAATGTCCAGTATGTCCAGATAGTCCAGTTTTTTCAGAAACTTGGCGGTGGATTCAGGTAGACGCGCCATTTTACCCCTTTATTAAGCGGGGGAATAAGATAATGCGCCAGGATGGCGCGTCTACTTTAAATCGAAACATAACCAGGAATTTAGATTGCAATAATTCTGCGTCAAGCACGATAAACCACTTGAAAATAATGAAAATAAAACTTGACTTCGAGACGGGGCTGTGATATATAGATAGAGACTGAAAAATCAGTTAAATAATACTTAAGGAAGCAACGAATAACAAATGTTAGAACGATTAATTACCTTTATTGTCCTCTGGGTCACTTGCCAATGGCAAAAGCAATTCATACACCCAATCCTTTTAACCTCTCACGTTCCAGTTTTAGACTTCCTCAAAAGAAACCGTGAAGATATAATATATCGTGATGGAACCAATCATATAAACGCTTTCGCGGCAAGGAAAGGCGGTATATTCCCCTACGGCTGCACACTACTATTAAAAAAATCACCTGCCCAAAATCACCTAACAAACGCCCATAACTCTCCCCTACCCCAAATTCTCCCAATTACCTTTTAAAAAGCTTAGAAATCATAGGCGAGAATCTTAAAATCATAGGCGAGAATTTCCCAATAACACCCCTTTTTTGAGAAATTACCGCCTATAATCTTAGCAATTATAGGCGATGATTTCCAAATCATAGCCGAGAATTTTCAAAATCATAGCCGAGAATTCCCAAAATCATAGGCGAGAATTTCCAAATCATCGCCGAGAATCTCAAAATCATCGCCGATGAATTCCAAAATCTTGGCGATTATTTTTTATTTCTACTGCATCACCCCCATTTCCTTAATTACTTACTTTCTTGCGAAACCTATTACCGAATATTATGATTGGAACAATGAATAGAAAAAAGAAAAAAATTGGCCCACGAATTTCCCGAATTAACACGAATCTTCACGAAAAAAGATGCTATTTGTCGTTTAATTCGCGACAATTCGTGAAATTCGTGGGCCCCTCTTTTTTTGGTTATTAAAAAATAAATCACCGTTTCCTATTGAAAAAAATTTTCTTTTCCGTTAAAATGCCTCCATGACTTATGAAAAAACAAACCAATGGAAACACATCACACAGGAGAACATCCTGTTTGTCTTGATCGATTTTCAAGAAAAATTCTTCCCTATCCTGAAACAGAAGGTGGTCAACCTGACCAAAGCCAATATCCTGATGCTGGTCAAGATGTTCCACACCCTCAAGGTGCCTATGATCGGCACGGAACACTATGTCAAAGGCCTGGGCGCAACCGAAAAAGATATCCTGGCTGCCTGGGGCGATGCTCCCATGACCGACAAAATCAGCTTTAGCTGCTGCGGCGACGATACGTTTCTGGAGAACCTGGATAAAAACTCGCGCCCCTTTATCGTGGTAGCAGGTCTGGAAACCCAGATATGCGTGCTGCAAACGGTGCTGGACCTGCTGGAGCGCAACTATCACGTCATTGTTCTGAACGACGCGGTGATCTCTTCTACTCAATTAAAATGGAAAAACGGCCTGGAACTGATGAAAGACGCGGGCGCTTATATTCTGAATACGGAAACACTACTGTTCTACTTGCTAAAACGCGCGGATACCACAGAATTTAAGGTGCTGGTTAAACTTATAAAAGAACATCAGGCCAGTTTAAACTGATTTCACAGGAAACACACATGCACATTAAAGGCTTAATCAAAAAAGGGGAATACTTTGATTCCATTTCACTGATGATTGCCACCCATAAGCTCAATCAATTGGCAGGCGTGTTAGACGCCGCCATTATGATGGGCACTCCTGAAAATAAAGCGCTCTTAAAAGGTTCGGGATTCCTCATTGATTTATTCCTAAATGCCGAAGACTCGGACCTGCTGGTGGCCGTTAAAGTGGCAGATGAAGAAATGGCCGAGGACATTCTCCAGAAAGTCGCGGAGCAATTAAAAAATATCCGCAAAAAAGAGCGCCAAGACACAGACTTTGCCCCCCGCAGTCTGGAAGGGGCGTTAGAGGTTTTGCCCGGCGCCAACCTGGTCCTGATCTCGGTCGCAGGGAAATACGCGGCTGCCGAAGCCATGGCCGCTTTGAAAAAAGGCTTGCACGTGATGATCTTTTCGGATAATGTCCCGCTGGAAAAAGAGCTTGAATTAAAACGATACGCCCACCAACACGGTCTGCTGGTGATGGGGCCGGACTGCGGCACAGCCATTATCAACGGCATTCCATTGGCTTTTGCCAACACGGTGAAACGCGGCGATATCGGCATAGTGGCCGCCGCAGGCACCGGGCTACAAGAGGTGACCTGCCTGATCTCCAATCACGGCGGCGGTATTTCCCAGGCCATTGGCACCGGGGGCCGGGATGTGAAACAAGAGGTCGGCGGGATCATGTTCTTGGATGCCTTGGAAACTCTGGCTCATGACGAGCAAACCAGGGCGATTCTGCTGATCTCCAAACCCCCGCACCCAGAGGTTTTAGCTAAAATCGGGCAGCGGGTTAAAGAGTGCTCCAAACCCGTGGTCGCCGTGTTTCTGGGCGTGGCTGCCCAGGAGGTGGAAGCCTATGGCATGACCGCCGCAGCGGACCTGACTGAAGGTGCGCAAAAGGGGCTGGCATTGGTGGGGATTCACGCGGATATGAGTGCAGGCATGGACTTAACCGGGCTTGCGAACGCTATCAAGGCAAAACTGCACGGGGAACAGAAATATTTACGCGCCCTATTCACCGGGGGCACGTTTTGTTGCGAAACCCAGGTGATTCTAAAGGGTTTGCCCAATCTCTTCGCCAATGCCCCAACCGCTGGTGCCCAATTACTGGGTGATGTGTGGAAAAGCCAATACCACACGGTGATGGACCTGGGGGAAGATAATTTTACAGTGGGGAAACCGCATCCGATGATCGATTTTTCGACGCGGAACCAGCGTATTCTGCAAGAAGCGCAAGACCCGGAAACAGCCGTTATCTTGCTGGATGTGGTGTTAGGGTACGGTGCGAATATGAATCCGCTTGGAGAATTAATGCCCGTGCTCTATGAAGCGAAAGCCATGGCCTGTGCCCAACATCGAGAACTACCGGTGATTTGTTCGGTAACGGGTACAGACGCGGACCCACAGAACCGCCATTTGGTAATCAAAACGCTAATGGAAGCAGGGTGTATTGTGTGTGCTTCCAATGCCCATGCCACCAGATTATGCGAAAAGGTCATACGATGAGTATAAAAATATTATTCGATACGGAGTTAAAGGTAGTGAATATCGGGTTAACGTCGTTTAAAGAGACACTGCTCCAAAACAAGGTGACCACGGTCCAAGTGGACTGGCGACCACCGGTGACTGTGGAAACACAGTGGCAAGAGGTGCTGGAACAGCATAAAGAAAAAATGGATGCGGCAAACCAGGAGGTATGTCAGCGGATTTTAAGCAGCCAACCGATACTGGTGGACCTGGAGATCGCCTTGAAGGTGATTCCAGGCATGAAAAAAAACCTGATTTTACATGCGGGCCCGCCCATTACCTGGGAAAAGATGTGCGGCCCAATGCGCGGTGGCATTATCGCGGCCCTGAAGTATGAAGGTCTGGCCAAAGACGACGCGGCAGCGGAACAGTTGGCCGCGTCAGGTGAAATTGAATACGCTCCCTGCCATGAACACGCCACTGTAGGCCCGATGGCTGGGATTGTGTCCGCGTCCATGCCCGTGTTTGTGGTGAAAAATGAACGTCACGGCAATGTGGCGTTTTGCACCATGAATGAAGGGCTGGGGAAAGTGTTGCGTTACGGTGCGTATAGTGCGGCTGTGATTGAAAAATTAAAGTGGATGGAACAGGTGCTTTTTCCTACTTTAAAAGCCGCCATCCGCTATTTGGGAAAGATCGATTTAAAAACCATCATTGCCCAGGCATTACACATGGGCGATGAGGTACACAACCGCAACCGCGCTGCCACGTCGTTGTTCTATCGTTTGATCACGCCCGCTATTATTCGTACTTCAGAAAATAAAGAAAATATGATCAAGGTTCTGGAGTTTATTAATGGCAATGACCACTTTTTTTTGAACCTGTCCATGGCTGCCAGTAAGGTCTCGTTGGATGCCGCACGGGATGTGAAGTACAGCAGTGTCGTCATTGTGATGGCGCGCAATGGCACCGAATTCGGCGTGCAACTTTCCGGCACCCGCGATCGTTGGTTCACTGGCCTTGCCCCTGTGCCGGATGCCCTTTATTTTCCTGGCTTTACCAAAGCCGATGCCAACCCCGATATTGGCGACAGTGCCATTACTGAGACCAATGGTCTGGGTGGTTTTGCCATTGCGGCAAGTCCTGCCATCGTGCAGTTCGTGGGTGGCACGGCCAGAGATGCGGTGAACACCACGTTGCAGATGTACGAGATCACTGTGGCCGAAAACAACATGTACCAGATTCCCTATCTCAATTTCCGGGGCACACCCACGGGTATTGATGTCCGAAAAGTGCTGGAAAAGAATCTAACGCCTTTTATTGATACTGGTGTGGCGCACAAGGAAGCAGGTATCGGACAAATTGGGGCGGGTGTGCTTAGCGCCCCCATGGAACCCTTTAGAAATGCCTATATTGGACTGGCTCAAACACTGGAAAAATGAAAAGATTAAAGATGCCTCCGGCGGCCAAGGGGAGGCTCCCCTTGGAACCCCACTATTTATAAAAGACTAAGGAGATATATATGGAATTAGAACAGTTTTTAAATTTTATGGATCACATGGAAGTGTTTGATTTGACCCAGGATTTGAGTATTCATACTCCCCCATGGCCCAGTTACATGCCCATGGGTTTGCAGTACTTCAAACGGATTGCCGGTGCCCATATGGGACAAGGCGCCAATGGACAGATCATGACCACCAGTAACCACGTGGGCACCCATATGGATGGTGAAATTCATTTCTGGTCCTGTGGCCGCGCCATTGGCAAAGTGCCCATGAACGAGTGGATCGGCCAAGCTGCCGTAGTCGATCTTTCCGCTGAACTCAACGACTATGAACTGTATACACCCGACATGATCACCAGTAAAGTAACCGTCAAGCAGGGCGATATCTTGATCATCAATACCGGCTACAATAGATACGCCTGGAACCAACCCCAAGCCGATGAACTGCGCTATTTTGTCAAGCACCCCGGACCCGGCAAAGATTTTCACACCTGGGCTATTGATATGAAATTAAAGTGGATCGGTGTCGACTGCGGCAGTGCCGACCATCCCATGAACACCATTATCCGGCAATGGCACCCCGCACGTTTCGCCGAAGCCGAAGCCCTCTTAATATCGAAATACGGGGCCACCTCATGGGACCAATATTTCCCCCCCGAAGAGTATTATCAAGTCATGCATATTAAACTTTTCCCGCACACCATTGTCCATGCCGAAAACCTCGGCGGCGAAATCAATAAATTAAAGAATACCCGCACCTGGATCGGCTGTTTCCCCTTAAAAGGCATTGAGCTAGAATCCGCCATGTGCCGTATCGTGGCCTTTATGCCGGGGAAAGATTGAGGTTAACCATGAGTTTTGTTAACGAGTTCTTATATTTCAAGCCCCAAAGTGTGCAGGAAGCTGTGTCGCTGCTAACTGCTCACCGGAATGCTGCCATTCTGGCTGGGGGTACTGATTTGATTGCAGAAATCAAAGAGGGCATGAGAGCGCCCGATGTCGTGGTGGATATCAAAGGGTTAAAAGAACTAAACGAAATTACGTTTACTGGTAACACCTTAAGAATTGGGGCCCTTGTCACCTTCAGTCAAGTAATCGCATCCCCTGTAGTGCGCCAGCATGTTCCGCTCCTCCAGGAAATGGCCGTTGCGGTGGCGTCCCATGCCATCCGTAACCGTGCCACCCTCGCCGGGAACATCTGTTCCGCTGTTCCTTGTATGGACAGTGGCCCTGTTATTTGTGTGTATGATGCCCAAATTATGCTTTGCGGACCCAATGGCCAACGCACCGTTCCCGCACAGCAATGGTTCACCGGCGTGCGACGCACCGCTATAGAAGCCGCTGAAATCGTCACTGCCATCACGTTCCCTGTTCCTGCTTTACCCCAAGGCGCTTGTTTTGTCAAACTCGGTCGTTATGCTGGCGAAGACCTCGCGCAAGTCATCGTCGCCGTGCTCGTTCTGCCAGACCATCACTACCGCGTCAGCTTCGGTGCAGTCGCGCCCGTGCCTGTACGCGCCAGAAAAATAGAGGCACTGTTACAAGGAAAAGTCATTGATGACTCCTTAATCTCTGCCGCACAAGAATTAGTAGACGTGACTATCACCCCCATCACCGATATCCGCGCCAGTAAAGAGTACCGGCTACATATGGCTAAAGTAATGCTCAAACGTGCCCTTCATACCGCCCGCTTACGGTTCCAGGGCACAGGCCCCGCTTATGGAGATTGCCATGTTATATGAAATCACATTTATATTAAACGGTGCAGAACGACGCTTAGCCGTTTTACCCAATGAGACGTTACTCGATATATTACGCTATAAACTCGGCATAACCAGTCCTAAAGCCGGTTGCGAACGGGGTGATTGCGGCTCATGCACCGTCAAACTAAACGACCTTTTAGTAAAAAGCTGCCTCATCCTGGCTGTTGAAGTGAATGGTCAAAAGGTCACTACTATTGAAGGTCTCATGGCCCAAGGGCTCACGCCACTGCAAGAAATGTTCATTGAAAAAAACGCTTTCCAATGCGGGTACTGTGCTCCAGGCATGATCCTGGCCGCCGATGACCTGCTACTTCGCAACCCCGACCCCAGCGACTACGAGATCAAAGCCGCACTGGCAGGGAACCTGTGCCGCTGCACAGGCTACGAACCGATTATCGAGGCCATCAAAGCAGTGGCTGCCAATACCAAAACATCTACGCCACAAACGAAGGGAGGTGACCGTGAGTAAACCAGACTCAAAATATAACTATAAATATATTGGGAAGTCCACCCCCCGTATTGACAGCAAGGAAAAAATTACCGGTGCCACCCGTTTTGTCGATGATATTGAGTTCGGCCCCAATCTCCTCTTCGCCGCCATTGTAGAGAGTCCCTATGCCCATGCCTTGATTGAAAAAATCGATACCTCCCGCGCAGCCCAAGTGCCCGGAGTTGTGTCCGTTGTCACTGGCAAAGAGTTTCCGTTCCGGTTTGGGTTGTACATGCATGATCGTTACATTTTCGCCCAGGATCGCGTCCGTTTTATCGGTGAACAAGTCGCCGCCGTCATTGCCCGCGACCCCGCCACCGCTAAAAAAGCCGCTGCTTTGGTCGATGTTCAATATAAAGAACTCGTTCCATTACTCAATGTCTTTGATGCCATTGGTGCGCACCCCAAAAGCATCATTCACCCCGAATTAGAAAACTATGTCCACGTGCCCTGGTTCTTCCCAAAAAAAGATACCAACATCGCCCATTTTCGGAAAGTCAGGCGTGGCGATATGGAGAAAGGGTTTGCCCAGGCCGATTTGGTTTATGAAGATCAGTACGTCGTGCCCCGTTATGCCCACTGTGCCATTGAAGTTCATGCTGCCGTTGGCCTATTGGATTATTCCGGGCGTTTAACCCTGTGGACCGCGTCCCAGTCCCCCCATACCCAGCGGCACTTATTTACCCAGGCCCTCGCCCCCTTGGGCTTCACCCATCAAGATGTCCGCGTCATCAGCCCCGCCGTCGGTGGTGGTTTTGGTGGGAAAGCAGGCGTCTCCATGGAAATACTCGCTGCCGCGTTGGCCACAGTGGTCAAAGGTAGCCCAGTCAAAGTGTTATGGTCCAGGGAACAAGAGTTCTACAACACCTATCAACGGCAAGGTGTCCATGCCCATCTAAAAGTTGGCGTTAAAAACGACGGCACCCTCACCGCCCTTGAACAGGTTCTCTACTGGGATGCTGGTGCCTATGTCGAATACGGAGCCAATGTCGTCAATGCCGCTGGACTCTCCGCTACCGGCCCCTATCGTATTCCCAATATTAAAATGGATTCCATCTGTATCTATACCAACCTACCCCCCGGTGGACCCTACCGCGGGTTCGGGTATTCCGAGTTTATCTTCGGTCTCGAATCCCTATTCAATGAAATAGCCAAAAAACTCAATATAGATGCCGTAGCCTTCCGCCGTAAGAACGCCATCCGTGAAGGCGATACCCTGGCTTACGGTGGCAAGATGAACCCCAACGGTTTATTAGCAGCTATCGACCAAGTCGCCGCAGCCATTGAATGGGACAAAGAATTCACTTCCCCAGACCCCAATATCGCCATTGGCAAAGGTTTTTCATTATTTTGGAAAGCCCCAGCCATGCCCCCCAATGCCGCTTCATCTGCTTTTCTCAAGTTCAATGAAGATGCCAGTCTCAATATTCTCGTTTCTGCCATGGAGATTGGCCAGGGGTTCCTCACCGCTATGGCCCAGATTGCCGCTGAAGTATTAAGTGTCCCTCCTGAGCGCATCCGCGTCGAATCACCCGATACCGACCGCAACCCCTATGAATGGCAAACCGTCGCTTCCCATATTACCTGGGGCTGCGGCAATGCCGTGAAACGCGCCGCCGAAGATGCCCGCGACCAAATCTTCGACCTGATCGAAAAAACCCTGCACAAAAAACGCGCCGCCCTCTATCTGGAAGACGCGGCAGTCAAATCTTCGGAAGAACCGGAATTCCATTTACCGTTAAAAAGCTTTATAATAGACGGCATCAAAATGGAGGATGGCACGTGGCGTGGTGGCCCCGTGATTGGGCGTGGCATGTTTATGCCTGAATTCTCATCTGCCATCAGTGATCCAGAGACTGGCCAAGGTGGCAAACCCATGGTTCATTATACCGTGGGAGCAAGTGCTATTCGTATAGAAATCGATAAAGAGACCGGCAAAATACGGATTCCCAAAGTCGTCCTGGCCGTCGATGCCGGCCAAGCCATTAATCCCGATTTAGTACGCGGTCAAATCGTAGGGGGACTGCTGCAAGGTCTCGCCACCGTATTATATGAAGATATGCGCTTCAACGATAAAGGCAAGTTGTTAAACCCCAATTTCACCGATTATAAAATACCCACCGCTCTCGATATTCCCGATGAAATCGTGCCCATTATCATTGAAGTTCCCCAGCCTGACGGACCTTTTGGCGCACGTGGGATTGGAGAACACACCATGATACCCGCCGCCCCCATAGTAGCCAATGCCGTGGCCGATGCCTTAGGGATTCGTATTAAATCCATGCCTATTACTGCTGAAAAAATAGCTATGGCGATTCAAGAAGAAAGAAAAAGATAAAAAGACCAGGGGGCGCTTTTGAAAAACTGCCCCCTGGACCCCTGCAAAACTTTTACTAAAGGAGTTGGATGAATGAGTGTTCAGATTAGTGATGAAGGGCAAGGCGTGTTATTCACAGACCCTGATCCCGATATTGCCCGTGCTTTTTTCAGAACCAAAAATGGCTGTCAACGCAACAAGCTAAAAAGCTTAAAAGAAGCCATAGCCGAATTTGTACAAGATGGCGATTACTTAGTCACCGGCGGTTTTGGTTCCAACCGAACCCCATTAGCCGCTTGTCATGAGATAGTCCGACAAAAGAAAAAGAATTTAGCCTTTGCCGGGCACACCACCACCCACGATTTCCAAATATTATGTGCCGGGAAATCTTTCAACCGGGTAGATAGTGCCTATATCATCGGCCTCGAAGCCCGTGGCCTCTCCCCCAATGCCCGCCGTTATATGGAGAGCGGCGCAGTCCAAGTCACCGAATGGACCAACTATGCCCTCGCCGCCCGGTTCAAAGCCGCCGCCATGGGCGCCTCATTTGTGCCCGTGCGTAGTTTGATCGGCACAGATACCTTCAAATACAGCGCCGCCAAAATAATAGAGTGCCCATTCACCGGTAAAAAAGTCGTGCTCTTGCCCGCCCTATATCCCGATGTTTCAGTCATTCATGTTCATGAAGCCGATATGTACGGCAATTGTCGCTTTCGCGGTATATCCGTCGCTGACATCGAACTTGCCAGTGCTTCCAAACGTCTCATCATTACCTGTGAGCGTCTCATTTCCAACGACGAGATTCGCCACGACCCTTCCGCCACCCAAATCCCTTTTTATTTAGTGGATGCCGTGTGCGAGGTTCCTTATGGCGGTTATCCCGGCAATATGCCCTATGAATATTTCTCCGATGAAGAGCACCTCAAAGAATGGTTAACCGTCGAAAAAGACCCCGCTTTATTTGCCGCTTTCTTAGAAAAGAATATTTATACCTGTGAAGACCATTTCCAATACATTGAGAAAAACGGTGGTTTGCACAAACTCCAGGCCTTACGTGCCAAAGAGTTCCTGATGCATCCCAAGCCCTAAGGAGGCGACCCATGGCAGCAACCCCTAACCATTACAATGAAATGGAAATGATGATCATCGCCGCAGCGCGTCAATTAGAAGACAACACCATCGTCGGAGTTGGCACCGGTGCTCCCTGCGCCGCCGCCATGTTCGCGCAAAAAACCACCGCGCCACACTTAGTCATCATGTTCGAAGCTGGCGGTATTGACCCCATACTCCCCGAAATGCCCATCACTGTCGGTGATTCCCGCACCTATTACCAAGCCACCAAAGCCGGTAGTATGGCCGATATCATGGAATTAGGAGCTCGTGGGATGATTGATTACACTTTCTTAGGTGGAGCTCAGATCGATATGTATGGCAATCTCAATTCCACAATGGTTGGAACCGATCACAGTCGCCCCCAGGTCCGGTTTCCTGGCAGTGGCGGTGCCAATGATTTTGCTTCTTTTTGTTGGCGTATGCTGGTCATCACCCCCCAGGATAAGCGTCGTTTCGTCGAGAAATTAGACTTTCTAACCACTCCCGGTTGGTTACAAGGCGGAGATTCCCGCGAGAAAGCAGGTTTAGCCCCCGGTGCCGGGCCTTATCGCATCATCACCAACATGGCCGTAATGGACTTTGAACCCCAATCCAAACGTATGCGTGTCATCTCCGTGAATCCCGGTTATACCTTCCAAGATGTGCAGAATAACTGCGGTTTCCAACTATTGCGGGCCGCCGAGATTCAAGAAACCCAAGCCCCGTCCGAATTGGAATTAAAAATTTTACGGGAAGAAGTAGACCCCTACGGGTTCATTATTGGACGGTAAAGAGAAGTCAATCCGATGTAACCATCGCATAATAATATAAATAGCCAATAAATGTTTTGAAAGTCAGGGCGCATTGGAAATTTTTTTATTCCCTAAACCATGAAAATAACTTGAATAATTTCATCTTTTATGTTATAAACTCTATTTATTATTGAATCATCTAATACATTCAAACGGGATTTAATAAAAGCGAAATCATAGCTGCAACTTAATTGACAAGGAGGTTGATTGTGGACAATAATCAAGCCATGGAAAAACTCGGTTTAACTGCCGAACAATTTACACAGGAAAATATTAAATCAGCATATTCAAAATTAAAGCATGAACTTGAAGAAAAACTCAAAGAAGCCCCAACAGAAGGATTACTACAAAAATATGCAACGCGTTTGAAGGAAATCGAAGAGGCACATAATATCCTACTCAGTTCCAACAAAACCGTACCATTTATTGATCTTTCCGCTTCAATGCTAAGTGATCTTCCTAGTGACCGTCCCTCATATACCAACCTCGGCCATACACGGTTGGGTGATCAATTGGACCAGTCTGTGGCCCTATCCATCGGACGGTTATTAGCTAATCGCTATGAAATACGGGGACTTATTGATATCGGAGGAATGGGTGCAGTATATTCCGCTTATGACCGAAACAAAGATCAAGAAATTGCCATCAAAGTTCTCCTACCCCGATTACTGGGTAACCCGGAAGCCCGGCAACGATTTATAAATGAAGCTAAAATTGCCACCTCACTGGCACACCCAGGTATACTGAACGTATTTGATATTCAGAATGATGGCAATCTTTCCTTTATTACAATGGAAAAATTAGAAGGGTGCAGCTTGCGGGCTGCCATGAAAATCCGTAAAATTTCGGGAAAACCATGGACGGTAAAGGAAATCTGTGCTATGGGAACCCAATTATGTGAAGCACTCTCCTTCGCCCACGATTCCACTATTCACCGTGATATAAAACCAGAAAACATCTGGCTATGCAATACCGGACGGATTAAAATTATGGATTTTGGAATCGCACGGCTACTGTCTAATGAACAACTCACCTCTTCATCTCTTGCATTGGGGACCGCTTATTATATGGCTCCAGAACAAATTCAAAATGCCAAAAATATCGACCATCGCGCCGACCAGTATTCTCTAGGTGTTGTGTTATATGAACTACTAACAGAACACCTCCCCAGTGGACGTTTCAAAGCACCCAAAGCACTACGTAAAGAGATTCCCCAGGGATTAAGTAACGCCATCATGCATGCACTTGGTTCCCATCCCGAAGACCGCTTTCCTGATATGGTCGCTTTCGGAACCCGATTAAAAAAATATCAAGAGGATATCTTCACAAAATTCCACCTCAACATTGTAATACCTGCTACCATTATCGCAATTCTCCTCTTAACTTCCCCATTTTGGATTAAAGCAGTGAAGTTATTCATTTTCCCCATTGACCTCAAATTAAAGGAATCCGTAACCAAGAATATTTCCGAATTATCCACTATTCATGATATCCTTGAAAAAACCAAAGATGAATATAACCCAGAACAAAAAAAAGTACTTCAACAATTTCAAGATTTATTCAAAAAAGCACAATCTCTGCAAAAGGATGATAAGTTCCAAGAGGCAGATAAAATGCTAAAAGAAAAAATAAAATCAATACTTCTCGGAGTAGATGAAGTCTTAAGAGAACTCTCAAATAAATACCAAATAGACTGTCAAGACAAACAGTTCGTAATATCCAAGGATTTCAACGATTTGAAAAAAAACATGCAGGAATCCAAATCAAACCAGCAACAACAAAAAAACAAAGACTTACTTGACACCTTTGACAAGTATTATAATGCTGATATTAAGTATAAGGCAGAAGTAGATTTTAGGGACGGCATGACTGCATTGAAAGAAAAAAAATACTCTGACTCCCTTACATATCTAAAAAAATCAATGGAATCCTATGAAGCTTTTTTTTCCCACTACGATTCGGCCAGGGACATTATCATGTTGCGCTATGACTTTAACCTGTCATCCCAGCTCACCAATTATAAAAAGAAATATCCTTTTATTGATAAATCCTTCTACCAGAAGTTTGAATACCGCGAAGCGGAACTGTCAAGAATTAGTGATAAAGAAACTGAGAATACAGGGCAAAAAATATCCGATATTCGTTCCGACTTAAACCAAGCAGAAAAATTGGCCAGTCAATATCTTAATGTTATGAGTTCAATAAACAATTTGAAAGTACCAAGCGAATTCAGCAAGCGCCAAAACGATTTACTTGACCAATTAAAAAAAGCGAAGTCTCAAATAGAACAGCATGCATTTCAGAAAGCCGTTGAAATCTGCAATTCAGTTGAACAAGCACGGGTAAAGTTGATAAAAGAATTTCTCAAGCAAGAGTTGTCCAGTATAAATGACCATATCAAAAAAAGTGAACTACTATCCAGCTTTACCTTATTGTTACGGTTTGATTCCACCTGGAGTTATTATTTCCAAAGTACCAATTTCAGCGAATACAAGCAACTATACGATAATCTTTGGAAAGCAGTCAAGAAGCATGATATGCCAATAGGGAAAACAAATATTACCTTAATTTATCTCCCGGGAAAGACATTTAATATGGGATCCCCGGATACAGAAATGGATCGCGAGGCACATGAAGGACCTGTTCACCCCGTAAAATTGGATGGTTTCTGGATCAGCCAATTTGAGATTACCCAAGAGCAGTATAAAAAAATCATGGGAAGTAATCCTTCAAGAACGAACATTAGCCAGAACCCAGTTGAAAACATTAGTTGGTACGACGCCAAAAAATTCTGCGAAGCTCTCTCAAAAAAAACAAGCCAATACTTTCGTCTTCCAACAGAAGCAGAATGGGAATATGCATGCCGTGCAGGGAATGATGAAGCCTATCACTGGGGCGAGCAATGGAACTCCTCCAAAGCTTTGGCAGATAATACCCGCAAGACACCCACTATTGCGGGATCATATCCTCCCAACAAACCGGGACTCTACGATATGGAAGGCAATGTCTGGGAGTGGTGCGAAGATTGGTATGCTGAAAAGTACTACCTTGATTCTCCTAAACAAAACCCAAAAGGACCAGACGAAGGCTTTGCGAGAGTCATCCGGGGCGGTTCATTCTCATCATCACATTCCTCTTGCCGATCTGCCGCTCGTGATTTTCAGGATCCTGGCCACCGGGCTTCAAACCTTGGCTTCCGTATTGTGTGTTTACCTATTAAATAGAAGAAAGGGGAATGATCATGATCAGTAAACAATTAGTGGAAATTGAGCAAACCCTTCATATGCTTGCCCTCCAAGGGAAAGATGTCTGCCTCCAAATTGAACGAAACCAAGCTAGGAAACCCCTAAGCGACCGCTTCCATGTTCTGGATCGGGAATTTAACACCGCCCCATTTGCCATAACGGTGCTGGGAGTAAATCTGGATGCCCGCGAAGCTTCTTTAGCATGGTTGTTGGGACAAGAACAACACCTTCTTAAGATTCACGTTCCTCAGGAATCAGGATTGGTAGAATTGACATTGCAGGAACAAGGTTATGTGTTAGAAAAAGCCAATGGTGAACGGTGCGAGTTCGATCATATCGACGGTTTTTTAGATGCCATCAGTCAATCAGATCTGGTACGTGCCGGTGATTCCGAAAACTGGATTTCACCGTTAAGATTTCGTATTCCTGTACCACCCGAAATGCAAGGAATAACCTTATGCATACCAGAAAACATTTCGATATTGAGTTCACCGGCAGCTTTTAACCGATTGGTGTTGCAATCCAATTTGTTACTCCTATGCGCTCCAGCCAATTACCTCCCCGATGAAGAATCACGAAAATTAATCGAAGACCTGAGTGCCTCTATGGATGCAGTTTGGCCCCTGATATTATCCTCCCACAATGATCCCCTTGACACTATAACCCCGGTAACATCACCCCAATGGCCTTCCATGCATGGTTTTTTACGTTCACGGTTGATCTTACCCCCCTTGTGGATTCCCACGTCACCACTACCACCAACCCTCGGTGGACACTATATCGGTGGCAAAAACCCACTCCGTCGAGTTCTGATTCTGACCCGCCACGGTGAACGGTTACGAACAATGTTTGAATTAACTATAGAACGATTCGAGGAAGAACAACACAGGCAAAAAAAGCAGCAGCGGAAGGCCGAACAGGAATTACAAAATCAAAGAGCTGAAAGCACGTCAAGGGAACTTAGTGATAAAATCGGGAGATTGCGATCCTACCTCAGCGATGAAACCAGCAAGTTAACCCGCGATATAACGGACGCCTCAAGGCAATCCAACACGCCAAAAGGAGAATTGGGCGACACCATCCGGCAGATTATTGAAAATATCAACGAGGATGATCTGAAAAAAGAAGACATATCCCATTCCACCCGTTTAGAAGTATCTCCTGCCATTATCGAACGAATTGAAACGCAAATAAATAAAATTGTCAAAAATCAAATGGGACGCGATCTCGGCTATTTACGTGATGCCCGCGATATCTGGGCAGGACACCTCAGAGAAGAGCTGGCGCAATACGGGCAAACAGACCCAGTGGAGGAAGCAAAGATAATTGATGATGAAGAGCTATGGGAAAACTTGCAGGCTACTACTGAATGTAATATCTCTTGGCGTGGAGAAATTCCACGTACTGGATTTCAACAATTCTTTCGCGCTGCCTATAGTCCATTAATCATGGGATCCATGGTTCTTTCAATTATCCTTACAGCTTTTGAAATAAAATTTTCTAGAGGTCAGAAACGATTTGCCATAGGGTTTATTATTGCTTTTATATTTATGCTGGTATGGGCACGAAAAGAGCTAGCTAAAAAACACAAAGAAACTATTGAAAAAGAACTGTTTAGGGTACGGGAAACTTTACGCAGTGCTGTTGATCGTATTTTCTCCACCGTGAATCAAGAAAAAAACCGCAGAATCGGAGCCTATCTTAGTGATCTTCAGAAAGATATTATACGCCGTTTAGAGCAGTTTGCAGAGAAAATTTCCAACGCAAAACAAGAGCAAATGCAACGGGAAATGATATTAACTCAGAATAAAATAAAGCAAGCTGAAAAAAGTATCAGGGAAAGTAATATGCAAACCCAGGAACTGCAGCGATTATTTCAAAAAAGTCGCCAAACCCGGGAAGAGTCATTGCGCCTCTTCCAAGATCCCGATCTGCAATCTGAATAGGAGGAAATAATGAACGTTGGAATTGATTTAGGAACCACCAATTCTCTCATCTCTTACCTCACCCCCCAGGGAATCCCCGCGCTTTTTCCTGACCGCAATAATCTTAACCTCTTTCATACCCTATCTACGATTGCTATTCACCAAAACCACACCCTGGTAGGACAGCCTGCCGAAGAAATTGGAGAAGAGTTTCCAGAAATACCTGTAGCACGCTTGATGAAGCTTCACGTGGGATCGGAGATTACATGGACTGACGCACACGGCCAGATATGGCCCATGAATGCTCTTTTCGGAGTGATACTCCACAAGTTAATCACCGATGCCCAAATTTTTTCCCATGAAGCCATTGAATCCACAGTGATTACTGTTCCCGCTCATTTTGGCGATACCCAACGCAAAGCGATCTTGGAAGCGGCAGCCATTAGTGGCATTGACAATGCCTCGTTATTGGATGAACCAGTGGCTGCCGCTTTATTTTATGGTGTTCCTCAGGGAAAAGAACAAACCATATTAGTTTATGATCTGGGCGGGGGATCTTTTAATGCAGCCATACTTCAAACCTCTCCTGATGGATTGTATGTACTGGCTAACTCAGGCTTCCCCCGGATAGGTGGAAAATTTTTCGATCAACACGTCAGGGATTTAATTATAAAACAATTGAAAGTAGAAGGAGTTATGCAAAACGTCAACGAAGCGGAACACGATCCACTTCTCTGGAAAACCGCTGAAGAGTTAAAAATAAAAATCGGCTGTTCCCCATCCGGACGTATTTCAAAAACTATTTTTATAGGTGGACTCCCCCACGAATTTGTGCTGACCCGTCGCCAGTTAGATGACATCATCCGCGATGATATTGAAAAAACCATCCAAACCTGTCGCCTGTGTTTGATGAATGCTTCTCTGGGATGGTCTGACATTGATCGTATTCTATTGGTGGGTGGTTCTAGTCTGCTCCCATTGGTTCAAGCCCGTATCCGCGAGGAGTCGGGAAAGCCACGGGATTCTATTCAGGTAGAACAGCCCCACCTGGTAGTTGCTTATGGAGCAGCGCTTCATGCCGCACAAATGGCAGGGGAAAAAAACAGTACACCACGGTTCAGGCAGGGATGTGC
Source organism: uncultured Clostridia bacterium (assembly GCA_964502145.1). GTDB lineage: Bacteria > Acidobacteriota > Aminicenantia > UBA2199 > UBA2199 > CAZCVI01. The sequence continues at coordinate 90,944 of CAZCVI010000002.1, read as the reverse complement.
CTCACAAGCTCTCGGTCTCATGGTTCATGATAATAAAACCGGGCAGGCCAAATTCACCCCACTTATACATCGCAATGCCCCTCTACCCACATCCGTAAAACGTACCTTTTTTACAAACCGCCCCAATCAGACAAGAATCGTATTGGAATTGGCTCAGGTAGATGAGGAGGATCGCTTGCCCAAAAGTCTGGGGCATTTTATATTTGATGGTATAAAAAATCCCCACAAAAATTATCCAATTGAAGTCACTTTAAATTATAACCTTGACGGAACCATTGTCGCCAGTGCCAATGACCAAGTTACTGGGAAAACTATGGAACATACCATTTCCAATCCCGGACAAACCCAACAGGCTGATATTTGGAAATGGCGCCAACATATCTCCAAGTTGATGATTAATGAATAAAATTAAAATTTTCCCCTTTCTTTATTTGACTATGGAGGATAGTTGCTCTATATATAAAATATCCCTTAGTTTTACAATAAACATATGTAGTCTGGAGTATATAATATTGTCCATTCCAAAAAAATATTTCAAGCAGGTTCGACCTTTAACACAAAAATATATATTCAAAAAGGAGGAGACATGAGCGAGGAACATTCCCCAAACACCCCAAATAGTAGCGGAGACCAATCCAATTTTCAACCATATCTGGATCAAGTGGCTGACGCAGCCAAACAAGCACAACAATATCAGACGGACGCCGCTGAGGCTGCATCCAGAGCCCAGCAACATCTATCAGGATTGAGTGAAGTAGAATCCCAAGCCCACCAACATCTAAACAAAGCAGCGGAAGCTCAGGAAATCGCCAATCAGCACTTAGACCAAGTCGTAGAAGCAAAGGAGTTTGCGCAACAACATCTAGAAAAAACAGAAGAAGTGGAAGACCGGGCACACGAGCATCTGGTAAAAACGGCTGAGGCCCAAGATATGGCTAATTGGCATTTGGAAAAAACCGCCGAGGCAGAGGATAACGCCCACCTGCATTTATACAAAACAGCCGAAGCTGAAGATTTGGCTCACCAACACCTGGGAAAAGCTGCTGATGCGGAAGATATCATTAATCAGAATCTAGGAAAAATTTCTGAAGCAGAGTTCATGGCTCACCAGCATCTGGGGAAAATTTCTGAAGCAGAATATTTCGCCCGCCAAAATCTCGACAAAACAACAGAAGTAGAGGATATCCTTCATCAACATCTGAGTAAAGCCACTGAAGACAAAGATATGGCTCAGCAACATCTTAGTAAAGCAGCTCAAGCTGATGAAATCGCCCAACAACATCAGAATAAAGCAGCAGAAGCAGAAGAAAATGCTCAACAACATCTACAAAAAGCTGCAGATGCTGAAGAAAAGTCCCACGATCACCTGGGAAAAATTTCCGACGCAGAGGAGCAGTCTCACGATCATTTGGGGAAAATTTCCAATGTTGAAGAAATGTCTCACGATCATTTAGGAAAAATTTCCAATGCCGAAGAACAATCTCATGACCATCTGGGTAAAATCTCTGACGCTGAAGAACAGGCCCACGATCACTTGGGCAAACTCTCTGACGCTGAAGAACAGGCCCACGATCACCTGGGGAAAATTGCTGACGCGGACGAACAGTCGCATGATCACCTGGGAAAAATTTCTGACGCAGAGGAACAGTCTCAAAGCCATCTGGATAAAATTAACGAGTTAGAGGATCAGTCTCAAGGGCATCTGGATAAAATCAATGATTTGGAAGATCAGTCGCAAGGACATCTGGATAAAATTACCGAGTTGGAAGACCAGT
>CAZCVI010000002.1:0-89069 GCA_964502145.1 uncultured Clostridia bacterium | reverse complement strand
CCGAGTTGGAAGACCAGTCGCAAGGACATCTGGATAAAATTACCGAGTTGGAAGATCAGTCGCAAGGACATCTGGATAAAATTACCGAGTTGGAAGATCAGTCGCAAGGACATCTGGATAAAATTACCGAGTTGGAAGACCAGTCGCAAGGACATCTGGATAAAATTACCGAGTTGGAAGACCAGTCGCAAGGGCATCTGGGAAAAATTACCGAAGCGGAAGGACAAGCCCAGCAGCATGCCACCGAAACTGAAAACATTTTACACCAGTCTGAATCCAACCTCTCAAGTACTGCTGATAATAAACAGCAAGCAGAAAAGCTGACTAATGAAATTGAAGCCCTAAAAGATGAAGCCCTTGAACTCCTTAATGCAATAAAATCCAAGCTGGAAGAAGCAGAGAAACAACGGGATTTAGCAGAGGATGCGCGTGAAAAAGCCGAACATCAAAGAGATTTGGCAGAGCAAGCCCGGATGGAGGCAGAAAAATACAAGGATCTCGCCAATGAGGCACGTGTAGAAGCTCAAAGACAGCAAGGCTTAGCCGATGAGGCGCGTGAAGAAGCTCAAAGACAACAAGGCTTAGCCGATGAGGCTCGCGAAGATGCTCAAAAACAACAAGGCTTAGCCGATGAGGCTCGCGAAGATGCTCAAAAACAACAATATTGGGCTGAACAAGCTAGGAATGCAGCAGATCAAGCCAAAGATGAGACAGAAAACTATCGGGGAGCAGCCGAAACGAGTGCAAGAACTGCTGATTTCCATGAAGCCTCAGCTCAACAATCAGCGATTGAAGCAGCACATGCTGCTCAGCGGGCGCAAATGGCTGCCGATAGTATTCCATCCTTTAGTATATCATAAGAATAAATATAGCCAATCAGAGGAGCAGTCATATGATTGCTCCTCTGATTGTAACTGATTTAAGTATTAAAAATAAATCCTTGCTCCAGCAACAATCTTAAAAGCTGAAAAATTAACCTCAAATTTATAATCCGGTAAATTCAAACCGAGTTGCGAAAGGTTATTTATTGCAAAATGATCTAAACCACCTTGATATGCTTGGTTAATTACTTCCCAATTTCCCGTTTTGGATGGAATCAAATAATATTGGAATTCCAAAAATGCAGAAAAAGGTGGCCATTTATATTCTAACCCACCACCAATGTTTCCGCCTACACCACCGCTATTCTCATTATTATGGTATTTTAAAGGATACCACTCCCCATAATACAACTTATTATCCTGATGGTACCACACATCCCCAAAGCCGATACCAGAATACAAATCGACCTTTGATAGATAAAATGTAGGACCAGCATATAGATTGACATACAAGTCATTTACCAAATTCTTCTGAAAAACATAATCTATGTTTATAAGGGTTAACGACGCTTTCGCGTCCTCTGACATCGTACCACTTTGTGATCTACTTCGGCCATCCGACCAAACCCAATTAAAAATAAAATTCGTGCCATATTTCCAATTCTGTTTGATAGATGAGAGTGAAGCCCTAATTCCTGAAGAGGAAGACTTAGGAAACATATACAGAAATCCTACATCCAAGGAAATGCTTTTTTTAAAATTGGTACCCGACAACGAATTTTGGTTAGTCCCTTTAACTTGATTTGTAGTACTAATATTCCGGTTATAATTCATGTCAGACAACTTAAAAGTCCCAACGCTTCCAGAATCAAAAAAGAAGGCAAATTTTTTCTGTCTTTTACGGATGTCTTGCTTTAACTTCTGGGCTTCCGCATTTGCCCCATCATACCTCAAACAGTCATCCACAAATTTCAGAGCAGCTTCCAAATCTCTTTTCTTATATTTCTCAACCGCACGAGTATATGAATATTCGCTGCATAGTTTTTCAACCTTATTTCTTTTTACTCCGATTTCATCCGGTGATAATACTCCAGTAGCCATAGTGTTAAGAATATCAAATGCCATCTGAAACATATTCGCAGAAATGGCATTCTCATAATTCACTCTGCACTGCTTGCTCTTGTTATCAAGTAGCCGACATTCATTCAACAATACGTCTGCTTCAGGCAGAGCCCAAATCGCCTTGGATTGTTCGAGCTTTTCTATCCCAAGTTGATAGTTGAATTTTTTTTTCTCCCATTCGGCCTCTAGTATTAAGGCTTTTGCTTTCAATTGAAATGCTTCGGCGATTTTTTGCAATTGCGCCAGCAAAGGAGTTTTATCCCATTGAATGTTTTCCTTCTTGAAAAATGCGTCCAATTCCCCAATAAGAGGAAAAGAATCGTATTCACCCTTCACATATCCCTCTATACCCTGAAGATTCTCTGGCGAAAAAGAGATAGCCAATTGTTGCTCCTGAGACAAGGATAATTCATCCTGAAGCACTTGAATTCGCAAGTATACGGAATAACTCATAATCAACGGTTTATAGTCACCCACAGATATAACCTTTTGAAACATTTCATAGGAGCTTTTCAATAAACCCAATTCACCTGCCTTGTCATTTTTGGACTTTTTTGCAGTGGCAAGTTTATAATATCCAACACCCTTCATAAAAAAGTCCTCACCTTCGGCGCCCAAATGCAGACTTAAAAAATCAAATAGAATAATCCCAAGAACAATCATCACATAAATTCCTTTTCTCATGCTTTCTCCTTTTGCTAGTTTTTTGTTTCTTTTCAATTTCTGTTATTTATACCATTTCTCAAAAAATATTGTACAACAATTGAATAAAATTTTCAATCCCCAAGAAAAAAAATCCGTTCTTCTTACTTATTTTTCTTTTTTTTCGATTGCACATTGCATTGATTTCCTGTAAAATAGTAATTTATTATTCGTTAAGGAGGACCAAGTGCCGCAGAAAAAGAAAAGGATATTTATCAGTTTCTCAAAACAAGACGCCATGGTTGCGCAAAAAATCTGCAATGAATTAGAACGAGAGGGGATTGACTGTTGGATATTCACACGTGACATTGCCCCAGGGAAAAACTTCCCAGAAGTGATAGTCGATGCCATTAATCAGTGCCAACTATTACTACTTGTGTTTTCAGAAAATACCAATAACTCTCAACATGTCATTCGAGAGATTAATCTTGCCGTTTCTCGTGAGATTCCCATCTTCTCTATCAGAATTGAAAATAGAGTGCTAGGTAAGGCCTTAGACTACTTTATTAGTATAAGCCAATGGTTGGATGCCTATGAGCAACCATTTGAAACATATTTACCGGGAATCATTCTGGCAGTTACCAATCTCGTTGGGATAAATGAAACAGAAGGTTCAAATATAGACGTATCAACCCCACCTGCAATGTCAGCCCCACCCACCCATCCTAAAGGCACACAGGAGAAAATCTCTTTTCGCAATTCCTTCGAAGATAATGTCGAATATATCAGGATAACTGGTGGAATGTTTAGGTATTCCCTTTCCAAAAAAATGGAAACTGTTACCGATCTATATTTCTGCAAATATCCGGTTACCAATAAGCGCTATAACCGTTTTCTTTCTTATCTGGAGGGAAACGAAAAAGAACTGGAGACCACCTTTTCCCTGAAAAAGTATCGAGAAAAGCTACGTAAGTTTGCGGACTCAATTGTTGAATTCCAGAAATTTCTGGCCAAGAATTCGCAAGCATGGCAAGAGCTATTCCGTTCCAATGTGAATGATAAAGAATTCAGAGGGGATCAGCAACCGAGGGTATGGGTATCGTGGTTCAGTGCCAGAGCATACTGTTTTTGGTTATCCTGTTTGGATGAGGTCCGTTGTGGGAATAATCAATTAGAGGATATAAAAAAACTGGCCAATATATACCGACTTCCTACAGAAATCGAATGGGAATGGGTTGCTGGTGGAGAACCTGATGGTTCAATACGTAAATACCCCTGGCCCAACAATAAAGGAGGTCCGGATCCCAGACTGGCCAACTATGGAGGAAATGTGGGGGCAACTACGTCAGTTGACAGTTATCCCGAAGGTGCCACACCCCAAGGTCTGATGGATATAGCGGGTAATGTGTGGGAATGGATGGAGAATATTAAGGCGGAAAAAAGTCAATACAGAGCTTTACGGGGCGGATCGTGGGGCAACGATCCTTCCAGTCTCTCCTGCTTCTCGCGCAACTACTTCCTGCCCGATTATCGGAACAGCTATGTCGGGTTTCGAGTGGTACGTTGCCAATTATAATCATTGAGAATCTAGGGATTGCGATAGAAGAGGCGGCAAATGCGTGTCATTTCCGTGAATCCCGGTTACACCTTCCAAGATGTGCAAGAAAACTGTGGTTTTGAACTACTAAAGGCCACCGAGATTCAAGAAACCCAAGCCCCGTCCGAATTGGAATTAAAAATTTTACGGGAAGAAGTAGACCTTTATGGGTTCATTAGGCGAATCCAGAGTTCAGTTCATTGTTGACTTCTCAATCGCATTTGAGTTATAATTCCACTTTATGAAAAGCCAAAAAAACCTTAAAACCAGTTTTTACGACCTGGAAAGTGAGGGCATACCAGATGAGACCAGTGATTCTATTCATTGCGATCATGACCATCCTTGGAACCGGTTGAGCGACAGTGTACCCCCGTGCCATAGGCTTCATCGGCAAGGACATGGCAAAAAAAAGTAGGAATTATTTTTGAACACAACAAAACCTGACAAATTAGGAGTAATACTTATGAAACCTATCAAAAAAGACTTCAAAAGAATATTTATCAAAAAAGGCGCATGCTCGCACACACTATTTTATATTCTAAACCGCGAATTCGACCATCTCAAAGAAGCCGAGGAGTGCGCCTCGGACCCACTGGCAGGTGGACTAGTGCAAACAGGACATCAATGCGGCATGCTTTGGGGCGCGACATTGGCCGTGGGAGCGGAATCCTTTCGCAGGCACGAGAACCGCGATTTAGCCATTGGTGTCGCCATAAAAGCAACACAACACCTGCTTGAATCATTTGAAAAAAGAGCTAAAAGTGCCAACTGCCGGGATATCACGGGGTGTAATTTTAACAGTATATTGGGTCTGGCGAAAGCTTTTCTCTTGGGTCGCTTCTTTCGCTGCTTTAGCCTCGTGGATAAATGGGCTCCTGAAGCAATCCAAGCGGCATATGAAGGATTATCCCTCGAACAAACTGATTTACCGCCACTGCCTATCAGTTGCGCTTCTGAAGTGGCTAAAAAGATGGGCGCCAGCGATGAAGAAATGGTGATGGTGGCCGGATTCGCCGGCGGTATTGGTCTGAGCGGCAATGGTTGTGGCGCTCTGGCTGCTGCTGTCTGGATGACCATTCTTCAATTGGTCAGAAAGGAAAACTGGAAATACTCGTTATCCGACCCGGTGACAACAGGAATATTAAAAAAATTCTATGAAGCCACCAATTGTGAAATGGAGTGCCATAAAATATGCGGACAGACTTTTAAAACAATAGGCGATCATACTGAATTTATAAAAAACGGTGGTTGCGATACACTGATCAATAGTCTCGCCCAATCCTAATTCTCTTCAATAGAAATAATATGATAGAAATCCAACTATTCGAATTTCTAAAACATCTCTGGCACTTCAAACGGCATGTTTATCTTGATTTTAATGCAACCACCCACGTGAGCAACCATGTCCGGCGCAAAATGAATCATGTCTTGAAATATTGTTACGGCAATCCCTCCTCATTGTATGGCATTGCCAGAAAATCAGCCGAAATTTTGGAAGAGGCCAGACAACACCTTGCTGAGGCTATTCATGCCGATCCCCATGAAATCTATTTTACCGGCTGCGCCACCGAATCCAATAATGCGGTGTTAAAGTCGGTGAGCCACTATTTTTATCCCAAAAAGAAAAAGATTATTTCCACGCCCATAGAACATCCCTCGGTCATCAACACCCTGGAGTTTTTGAAAACACAGGGGATTAGGGTTGAATATTGTCCGGTTGATGCAGAGGGTCGTGTGCTTCTGGCTGAATTGGAGAAGTTGATTGATGAGGAGACCTTTTTGGTGTGCTGCATGTTAGCCAACAATGAAATTGGCACCATTCAAGATATCCCTGCCATCACGAAGATCGCTGCACAACATAATGTATTGGTGTTGTCGGATTGCGTCCAGGCGTTTGGGAAGATTCCCATAGACCTGCATGGATGGGGAGTCGATTACGCTTCCTTTTCAGCACACAAACTTTATGGCCCGAAAGGTGTCGGCGCCTTATATATCAAACAGGGCAGCCCATTCGCGCCATTTATGCATGGCGGGCATCAGGAAAACGGGTTGCGGGCAGGCACTGAAAGCCTCCATAATATTGCCGGGTTTGGCGCAGCTTGTCAAGATGTTACTACACTTCTGGCCCATTCAGAACAGATCCGGGACTTGAAACGTCAATTTATTGAGCAGCTCAAGGAAATCAAACCGGATTGTGTGATCAATTCGCCAGCAACAGATTGCCTGCCAAACACGATCAATATTACGTTTCCGAATATGAATAATGCTGGATTAATGGCGATGTTGGATTATTTTGGCATTGCGGTTTCGGCAGGTTCAGCGTGCAGCTCACAAGCAGACAAGCCTTCGCATGTCTTAAAAGCCATCGGTTTATCGGATCAGGCCGCGCAAGAGACCATCCGGGTCAGTCTGGGCTGTAGTACCTCGACACGCGATATCCGATACACGACGCGGGTGTTTAAGGATTATATTGAAGGCCGAACCCTGCTGGTTAACATGATCAAACCCGCGCAACTGAACGAAACCATCTTGTTCGATGAACAAACCTACATCCTGGATGTACGTCCGCAATACTTGCGCAGAAAATTCAAAAGTCTGCCCAATTCCCATGAAGTTTCGTTTGCCTCTATTGAAAAATACCTGCATCTGCTCCCAAGGGATAAGCATATTCTGGTGGTGTGTCAGGGCGGGTATCTTTCGTATATTGGAGCATATTATTTAAAAGCGAAAGGCTTCGCGCACGTCAGCAATCTGCAAGACGGTGTGGACGGTTGGAAAATGCGCCGCAATGATTTGTACCAAAAATATGCGGGACAAAATATTACTGTACTTCAACCGGAAAGATAAACCCAATCAAGCGGGACGCATGGGCTTACTGTAATCCCGCCCTATTATTCATATTATTCAGCCGAAGCTTGGGTGGAATCGTTGTCCTTTTGTTCGGGTTTGAGGTTCTCTTTTTCGATGCGGATGTTAAAATAGACCAAAATAAAAAGGCAGGCACTGATAGGAGCCAGTAGCGACTGGGTACACATGCCGATAAGCTGTTGGAGTTTTGTCGTTACTGACGAGGGTTCCATCGTAGTAAAAAGAAAGGATAGCCCCCTTTCGACAATAATACTGATAATACCCAGCAAAAGGAAGTAAGAAAAGATTTCCATTTTTTTATTATGGGTCAGCCAGATACTACGGATGAGAGCCAACTGCACTGGTTTTCGTTCAACAATCATCACGCCCCCGGCCATACTGAGGGTCAACGCGGCGTAGATGCCAGGTATTATAAAAGCCAGCATACCCAGAAAAACAATCATAGTGGTAAATATTGCCAACTTAACAATAGAACCAAGCATAGGGCGCAGATTGGTCAGGTATTCTCCAGCATTCTGGTGGATGCCCTGAAACTTCTTGGAAATGTATTCCAACATAAAAAGCAAAGAGAGGGAGTTCAATGTGACCAAGAGGATCATCCACATCATTAATTCCAGCAACTCCACCTGCGGGTCCCCGGTACGACTAACCTCTATCCTGGGTGCAGAAAAAAAGAGCATGGGCAGACTACTCACCAAAGAAATAGAAAAAAGCGGGATAAAATTGTCTGCATAAAGCTTGAACGTTTCCCCCCAGGTTCTACTGAAGGATAGTTTTTTTATTTCATAAATCACTGTTTACTCCTTAAAAAATAGTACGTCACCATAAATCACTGCTATTCACGAACTCCAATCATAATATAAAACCGCGATAAAGTCAATTTCTATGCCACTCCTGAATCCACCGCCAAGTTAATGCGAATTGTGGGAGGTATGGGAACTATGGGAATACCGGGATAAATAGAAGTATTCCCATACCTCCCATAATTCCCATTCTTCCCATAACTCCCACATGTTTTTACGATACTTTCAAAGAACTGGCAGTGGATTCAGGCACTGGCCTTTAATTATCCACAGTCGGTCACCAATGAAGGAAAAATGCCGCCTTCATCGTAAAAAACGCATTTTTCATCTTTTTTCCTTGACATTAGCGCCATTTTTTTTTAGAATAAGAGCATGTTAAACAGCGATTCCACAATTACCCTATACCAAGTCAGTCGCCAAATTAGTCGACAGTGCCATAATGATGCATTATTAATGGCATACGTGAATCGTTTCAACGGTCTATAATCCCCCTTTTTTGTTCCTTCATACCCAGTCTTAATTTTTTTACTCGCAAAACATCCCTATTACTTAAAAAAACAGCGGGATATTCGATAACAAAATCGAAAGGAGGTAACGTCTTGAAAGCAACAGAATCGACGAAATCAATATTAAGCGAAGGTTCCCATGGGCAATAGCATTTTCGCCGGGAAGCACCGTAACCTGGGCTTAAGCCTTAACATGTTCACGGCTGAAGAATTACAGGACATTCATTTAGCTACCCTGGACGTATTGGCACAAACAGGTATCTTCGTGGAACTGGACGAAGCCCTGGACCTCTTTGAAAACGCCGGGGCGGATGTCAATCGCACCACTAAAATGGTTCGCATCCCCCCTTACTTAGTAGAAGAGAGTATTCAATCCGCTCCTTCCAGAGTAGTACTATACGGGCGCGATCCCAAACACGACCTGATACTGGACAGCACCCGCATCCACTTTACCAATTTCAGCGAGGGCGTCCAGGTCCGCGATCCCTATACAGACGAACTACGGGAACCCGTCAAACAAGACCTGATCAATGCGGCCAAAGTAATTGATTATCTGGATGATGTGGATTTTTGCGAGAAAGCCCTGGGCGCCCATGAAGTGGATCAAAACTCGGTGCCCTTGCACAATGCGGAAGCGTTCTTACCCCATACAACAAAACACTGCGCCTTTGGGCCGGGAAATGGCGTGTTATTAAAAAAGATCGTGCAAATGGGCGTGGCTATTGCAGGCAGCGCAGAGAAATTCCAACAACGCCCCATGATCTCCTTTACTACCTGCCCGGTCAGCCCCCTGAAATTAATCACCGATAGTTGCGAGATCATAATCCAGTCGGCCCGCACCGGGACAGTATGCAACATATTGTCCATGGCTATGGCTGGCGCCACCGCACCTGTCACCCTGGCTGGTGCCCTGGTAACCCACAATGCGGAGATACTGGGCGGTCTCACCCTCAGTCAATTGGCACGCAAAGGCGCCGCTGTGATTTACGGCAGTTCTACCACTGCAATGGATTTACGCACTGCCACTGCTACTGTTGGTACACCCGAGGCCGCGCTGGTCAGCGGTGCAGTGGCGTGTTTGGCACGACATTATAAAATACCCTGTTATGTGGGCGGTACCTAGGGGGACAGTAAAGTCTCCGATGCCCAAATCGGACATGAGAAAACTCTCACAGGACTGATACCAGCTTTGGCAGGTGCCAATATGATATACGGTCTGGGAATGGTTGAGAGTGGCATCACCTTCGATTTTGGACAACTCGTTCTGGACGCTGAGTTCGCCCGCATGATCAAACATGTAGTGCATGGTTTTCCCGTGGACGATGATTCTCTGGCCATCAATGTCATCAACGAGGTCGGCCCCTTTGGCAACTTCCTCACCCACAAACACACCCTGCAACGCATGCGCTCCCAATCGCAACCGCAATTCATAGATCGCACGATGCGGGAAACCTGGGAAAAACGGGGCGCGAAAACAGCCCATCAAAAAGCCATGGATAAAGTCAGAACAATCCTGGAAACCCACCAACCCACTCCCCTACCACAAGAGGTGCTGGATAAAATCCGCGCTATTGTAGAGGAAACGGAAAAAGAAATGGGAATAGTGAAATGATTACAGGAGAAACAACATGAAAAAAGATATTTTAACCCGGATGGGTGATGGTGAACGGGTGTTCCTCGCGGAGGAAGAGCTCCGCGAAGACATCGCCACCGGCACGGCGGACGCGGCCCGCAAGGGCAAGGTGCCCGCATTAACCGAATCCGAACAGGACCTGTTATTTGCCATTATGGCCGATCCCTCCCGGATAGTCAGTGTCTCTCCTGGCGAGGAAGTGATTGTCACCGATGATGGGGGCAGCATGAGTTTTTACACCTGCCAGGATGGTGGGGGTGTTGGGATTCCCTTGAGTCGAATGCAGGCTATCTTAACCTATGAACGGGCCTGTTGCGCCGACTCCACCTCCATGGGGCACAGCGATTACAGTTACAAACCCGTAAAATCCGTCATTAATTTCGAGATGAATGATTATTATAACACGTCCATGGTCACTACCGCCCCCTTCTTTTACGGTGCCCAACCCAACATGGGCCTGTATTATCAACCCGATGGACCATGCCCCAACCCGGCAGACCTCATGCCCGCCGGAAAAATCGCCGAGGCGCGCCACGCCCAAGAACAAGCTGCCGAATACCTGGAAAAAGATTTGCTCTTTGTAGGAAAGAAGCTTGCTTCAGTCGGTTGCGAGGGGCTTAATTTTGATACGTCCGGTTCTGCCGGTGATGCCGATTTCCTTGCTGCCCTGCGTGCCCTGCGCCGTTTAAAAGCTGAACTTCCCCACATGCCGATAATTTTAGGCAGTGCCAGTGAGTTCATTCTGGGCATGCATGGCACTGTCACCTTCGACGGACAGCGATTGGCCGGTATGTATCCCCATAGCCAAGTCAAAGTAGCCGAAGCCGCCGGTGCCGATGTGTTTGGTTTCAGTGTCGGCACAGAGACCAGCCAATCAGTAGCCTGGAACCTGGCCCGTGCCTTGACCCTGGTCAAAGAAACCGTCAAAGTCGCCACCATTCCCGTGCATGCCAATGTGGGTATGGGCATGGCCGGTGTACCCATGATGGAAAGTCCATCACCTGACAGTGTTTCCCGGGTTTCCAAAGCCCTCGTGCAAATCGGTGGGATTGACGGTTTGTAGATAGGCGTAGGCGACCCCCTGGGTATGCACCTGGCGCATATTATGGCTTCGGGAATGGGGGGCATTCGGTCTGCCGGAGATCTGGTAGCCTGGATGCAATTCTCCCGGAAAATGAAAATCCATGAAGCCAAACAATATGTAGCCAATAAATTAGGCATTGAAGTGAACCAGCTAGTAGACGAAGAAATTATGCGCCGCATCAGGGAGGACCTGGGCATAGGTATCATTACTTCGGTAGCTGGTAGCCCCAAAGGAATACGGGCCAAAATTAAAATCGCGGAACTACTGGAAATTCCCATTAATTCCGTGACCCTGTTTAAATCCCAATTGGGTGATTCCTTAAAATTTAAATAGTCATAAATACGGATTGACTATGAACGAGGAGGTATATATATATGACAACTGAAAATGAATTATTCGCCAAAGCGCAGGACGCTATAGAAAAAGGCGATGCAGAAATAGCGGCAGAATTGGCCAAACAAGGTTTGGCCTTGGGTATCAATCCCATTGATTTTATTAACAATGGTTTTATCCCCGGTATCAACAAGGTCGGCGAATTGTTCGGTGAGGGACAGCTTTTTCTACCCGAATTGATTATGTCCGCCACGGCCATGCAAGCGGTCATCGACATCCTCGATGCCGCGCTGGAAAAGAAAGGGGAGAAACAGGCCCAGGGTCGGGTGGTGCTGGGCACAGTAGAAGGCGATTTACACGATATCGGCAAAACCATCGTGGTCAGTCTGCTGAAAGCCAATGGTTTTGAAGTCAAAGACCTCGGTCGCGATGTAGCGGCAGATCGTTTTATTCAAGAAGCCGAAACCTTTAATGCCGATATCATCGGCACCAGCGCCCTGCTCACCACCACCATGAATGTGCAAAAAGAACTGGAAGAAAAGCTCAAAGCCAAAGGTTTAAAAGGCCGCTTTAAAACTGTCGTGGGTGGCGCACCCGTGACTGAACGTTGGGCCAAACGCATCGGCGCCGATGCCTATGCTTCGGATGCCATGGATGGGGTCCGTAAGATCAAGGAACTGCTGCTAGCAAAATAAAAGAGCTAAAAAAAAGGAGACGCCATGGAAATATTAACAGAAATTGCCAAGCACCTGGAACTGGGTGAAGATGAAGAGGTCACCCGGTTAACAGCACAAGCCATCAAAGACCACCTGCCCGCTGAACAAATATTGAACAATGGCTTGCTCACAGGCATGAACATAGTAGGAGACCAATTCAAAAAGCATGAAATTTTCCTGCCCGATGTGTTAATGGCAGCCAAAGCCATGCAAGCCGCCATGGAACTGCTCAAACCCCTGCTCATCCGTGACGGTATTCCTTCCCGGGGTCTCGTGGTTATAGGCACGGTGCAAGGAGACCTGCACGATATCGGTAAAAACCTTGTTTCCATTATGCTCAGAGGCGCCGGTTACGATATTGTCGACCTCGGTATCGACGTGTCCCCGCAACGATTCATCGCCGCCGCCCAGGAACACCACGCTTCCATCATCGCCATGTCCGCCCTGCTCACCACTACCATGCCCAAAATGAAAGAGGTCGTCCAATTACTCCACCAAAAGAACCTGCACACCACAATCAAAACCCTGGTCGGTGGAGCCCCACTCAGCCAAAAATACGCTACCGAAATCGGCGCCAATGCCTATGCCCACGACGGCTCCCATGCAGTCCAATGCGTCGCCCAACTGCTAAACTAATGCCTCCGGCGGCCAAAACCCTTTTCGAGAAAAGGGTTCTGGACTCCCAAAAGCTTTTAATATTTAAAGGACTCAGATAACTGTATCGTAAGGTGCAGGCAAACAAAGATGACCTAGTAAATGGGGACGCAGTCCCCCCAGGAGATTAAACATGCAACCTATCTTACAACGAATAAAAAACGGTGAAGTACTCGTCGCAGACGGAGCTATGGGTTCATTGCTCATGGCCCGGGCCAAAGAGATCATTAAAGGCAAATGCCCCGAATTCCTCAATCTCTCACGCCCCGACATCTTGGAAGAAATCGCCACCCTCTACCTCGAAGCTGGCGCCGAAATCATCCAAACCAACACCTTCGGCGGCTCCCCGCTAAAACTCGCCGACTACCACCTGGAAGACCAAACCGAGGAAATCAATCGTAGCGCTATTGCCGCAGTTAAAAAAGCAGTCGCAGGCAAAGCCTATGTGTCCGCTTCCTGTGGACCCAGTGGTAAACTGCTAAAACCGTATGGCCCCATCTCCCCAGAAGAGATGTCCGCTAATTTTACCCGCCAATTAAGGGCCATTATCGAAGCCGGTGCCGATATAATCTGCATCGAAACCATGACCGATATCACAGAGGCCACCATTGCCATCAAAGCCACCCGCGCCATTTCTGCCACCATCCCCATTATGGCCACCATGACCTATGACCTGACCCCGCGCGGCTTTTATACCATGATGGGTGTCACCATCCAAAGAGCTGCCAAGGAACTGGAAGCTGCCGGAGCCGATATCATAGGTTCCAATTGTGGCAATGGCATGGATAACATGATCAAAATCGCTTTGGAATACAAGAAGTGGAGCACTCTTCCCATCATCATTCAAAGTAATGCCGGGTTACCCGAATTAAAAGATGATGTGGCCATCTATCCAGAGACTCCCGAATACATGGCCCAGAAAAGCAGTGCCTTGATCGCTGCCGGGGTGTCCATTATTGGTGGCTGTTGCGGCACCACACCCCAACATATCCGCGCCATTGCCGCTGTTGTAGGTAGAAAAAATACGCCAAAATAAAATTTTTTAGGCGCGTCCAGAACCCTTTTTATTAGAAGGGTTTTACCCGCCAAAGTTAAAAATCTCCTATAATTTTGGTGGCGGTTACCGATTGACACTATACGCACATTGTGGTATCCTAATAATACCATGAACGACTATCATTTACATACTTCTCTTTGTAAGCATGCTGAAGGTAAGCTGCAGGAGTACGTCGATTCTGCCATAGAGAAAGGCATCACGGAAATCTGCTTTACCGATCATATCCCATTACCCGATAATTTTGATATTGAGCATCGGATGTCCTTTGAAGAATTGGACAGCTATTTCACTCAAATTGATTCCTGTCGTGTCAAAAATCGGGGCATTACTATTTTGACTGGCATTGAAGCCGACTATATCGAGGGATATGAGGACTATTTAGATGATTTTATCTCCCAGTATCCATTTGACATGGTAATCATGTCTATTCATTTCTTGAAAAAGTGGAAAAACAACCAATGGGTTTTCAGTTACGAATACACCGATGAAACCATCAAAAGCCAATATAAAGATTATTTTGATGCCATGGTCAAAGGGATTAAGACCGGTCTTTTTGATATAGTCGGTCATTTTGATCTCATCAAACGCCTCCAGCATCCCGTAATGGCCACCAACAGCGAGGATGTCGAACGAGTGCTTAACGCCGTGCTCAAAACAAGCATGAGCATTGAACTCAATGCCTCGGGACTGCGGAAATTTATCAAAGAGACCTATCCTTCCATGGATATCCTCGGTTTGGCCGTAGACAAAAAGATTCCCATTGTACTCTCTTCCGATGCCCATAAACCAGCGGATGTCGGTTATGAATTCGATGATCTATTCAACCAACTATTCAATTTCCCCACCCTGCAATTGGCCAGTTACCGCAACCGACAAGCCACCAATCGCTTCTTAATCCCCCAATACGAATAAAAAAGGAAATATAACAGTTTTTTACGTTCAATCTCGATAATTCATGTAATTCGTGGGCAACTCTTTTCTCAATGTTTCAGTCATGGCCAATAATCCGAATCAATTGAGTCGCCTCTAATTTTAATCAACCCCTTGACAAATCTTAATCAGTGCAATAAGATTAAAATATGATTGATCAGACAACAGACATGAACCAGCAGGCCTATAAAAAGCCCACCCGTTTTTTTGAAGATGCAGGAACCGTTATCCCGGAAGCCTCCTATTATGTGTACCTGGAAAATGTCACCAATACTAAAAATCAAGACATCAAAACCATGGTGGACCAGGGCCGTTATTTTTCCATCTTTGCGCCACGACAGAGTGGTAAAACCACCTTTCTCGAAAGAATACGCACCCAATTACACCAGGACAGAAGTTATGTCGCCATCATATTAAGTTTCCAGAAATATAAAAACCTGGACATCCCGCGGTTCTATTCGTTACTGGAAGAAAAATTCTATGGTCAATTGATCAAAAGGTTAACAGCAGTCGGTTGCGAAAAGACCGAGATGGTCCAGCGGTTTTTAGAGAGTTTTCATCTCAGCGATCATATCTCCTTCAGCCGATTATTCGATGAACTGAACAAGCTCATCCAATTCAAAAAAATTGTCGTTTTTATAGACGAGTTTGATGGCATCCCCAGCAGCGATCTGGCAAATTTCCTATATGCATTAAGGGATTTATACCTGGAATACAAAGGAGTCAAACAAAAAGCGCTCTATTCCGTCGGACTGGTGGGGATTCGCAATATCACCAAACTGGTGCTAGGCGGAGTGTCTCCTTTTAATATTGCCGATCATGTTGAAATGCCACCTTTTTCGTTAAAAAACGTGCGGGACCTATATGCGCAATATACCGCGGAAACCAATCAACCCTTTACCGAGCAAGCTGTTTTAAAGATTCATCTGGAAACCGGTGGTCAACCCTGGCTGGTTAACCGATTAGGTACCATATTGACTGTTAATATCAAACCGGAAACCACTGCACCTATCGACGAAAAGGATGTCGAGGAAGCCATTCAACAACTATTATTTGAAAAAAATGATCACTTCGACAACCTGTATGAAAAAGCCAAGCTATATAAAGAAACCTTCGTGGAGATTGTCTTCGATCACGTCAAGTACAATCCATACGATGAGGAACAATCCTGGTTGGAACAGTATGGCCTGATAAAAAACAGGGATGGTCACGCCATAGTGACCAATAATATATATAGGTCCATTCATGTCAATGCGTTTTTCACAGAAGTCAATACTGTCGAACCTCTACCCCTGCAAGCCTATCTCTTGCCCAACAACGGCCTGGATATGAAACGAATTTTGCTCAATTTTGGCAGATACATTTCCCAGATCGGTGTTAAAGCTTTTTATTCTGAAAAAAAAGCCTATGAAAAGACCGGGCAATTTCTTCTCACTGCTTGGCTTTACCAATTTGTCAAGGATGGGGAGGGCGAGCTTCGGGACGAAGTGTTAACCGGGTTGGGAAGAATGGATGTGATGCTCACCTACAAGGGCAGGAAATATATCATTGAAACTAAGGTGAACCATCAGGAAAAAATCAGCGGTACCATAAAAGAAGGTATCCTCCAATTATCCGGTATGTACTTGCCTACCGAAGATACGACCGAGGGATACCTTGTCATTTTTGATACCCGGTCACCCGTGGGTACTCCCTGCAAACTCAAAACCCACGGAAAAGGAAACAAGAAAGTAATCAGTTTCACCATCGGTATTGGCCGAAGCCCCAAGTAAAGCTTCCCACTCAACTAAATCACGATAACTTTTTTCCTTGTTTCCACGTATAATTCATTTACGATTTTCACATACTCTATACACTCTATAACTTAAATGGGAGAAAAATAGATGATACAAGTAGAACATCTGAGTAAACAATTTAAGCTGACAAAAAAACAAAAAAAAGAGATCGACGTCAATCACGACACCCTGATGGCGGTAAACGATGTCAGTTTTACATGCAAACCCGGTCGCGTGTTCACCCTTCTGGGTCCCAACGGGGCAGGCAAAACAACGGCATTGCGCATGATGGCCACCATGTTAGCCCCCACCTCCGGCACCATTACTATAGCAGGTTATGACACGGTTGAAGAAGCCCAGATCGTGCGTGGTAAAATCGGCTTTCAGACTGGTTCTACCGCACTCTATGAGCGGCTCACCCCCAATGAAATCATTAAATACTATGCCGAACTTCATGGCATGAATAAAGACCTTTTCAAAAAAAGAAAAGCAGAACTTTTTAACCTGTTAGGCATCAACGAGTTTGCTAACCGCAGAATTGCCAAACTCTCCACGGGTATGAAACAAAAAGTCTCCATTGCCAGAACCATGATCCACGACCCGGAAGTGGTCATTTTTGACGAACCCACCTCTGGCCTCGACGTCATCACCGCCCGCAGTATCATCACCTTGATCCGGGATTGTAAAAAACAGGGTAAAACAGTGATCTTCTCCACCCATATCATGGGCGAAGTCAGCCTGTTAAGCGACGACATGGCCATCATCCATAAAGGCAAACTGATATTTAACGATACCTTTGAGAATTTTCTAGGGCAGATGGAGTCCAAATCCATTGAAGATGAATTTATCCGCATCGTGGGAGGTGAAGCATGAAACGTATTTGGATAATATTTAAAAAAGAGTTTATTGATACCCTTCGCGACCGCCGGACCGTGATGCTGATGATCGTATTACCTTTGTTGATATTCCCCTTACTCATGGGCATCATAACTAAAATCACTACTTCGCAAGTCAAAAAAGCCGAAACCAAATCATTGAACATCGGTTTGATCACCAACGGGAATGGGATACGCTTCACCACGCTACTCAAAGAACGCAAGGATATTATTATCCACGAATCAATCAAAGAAGAAAACATTGATACCGCCATCAAAGATAACAAGCTGGATTTTGTCATTGTCTTCGCACCCGATTTTGATACTCAAACCAACCAAAAAAAGAGTGGCAAAATATCCATCCACTACAAATCTTCCGATGAAAACGATATCGGTTTAAAACGCATCAATGAAGTACTGGACAAGTTCAAAACAGAACTACTGGAAATCCGCTTAAAAGATATGAACTTAGAAACAGCCTTCATTGAACCACTACTAATAGAAAAAATGGACATCGCCACCATGAAAGAACAAATCGGTCGCCATATCGGTGGCTTTCTGCCCTATATCTTCATCATATTCTGTTTTGTAGGCGCCATGTACCCGGCCATTGACCTGGCTGCCGGTGAAAAAGAGCGGTCCACTATCGAAACTCTCCTCACTTCACCGGCCAGTCGCATGCAAATCGTGCTCGGTAAATTTTTGGTTATTACCTTGGCCGGATTAATCAGCGCGGGGTTCGCGATCATTGGCATGTTCGTGGCCATCAAACAAGCCGTGAATATCCCGGCAGAAATAATGGATACAGTCATTAAAATTATCGAACCTACCTCCATCGCCTTACTGCTCTCCCTGCTCGTTCCCCTATGCGTGTTCTTCGCGGCGATCTTACTCTCCTTTTCCATTTACGCCAAATCTTTCAAAGAAGCCCAAAGCATCATGACACCGTTGAACTTTATCGTCATCATGCCAGCCGCCATCGGTATGTTACCCGGTATTAAACTGACTGTGATCACCGCTCTGATCCCAATATTCAACGTGTCACTGGCCACCCGCGAAGTGATCTCCGGCACCATCCAAACCGGACTCCTATTAGAAGTCTATCTCTCCCTCTTCCTGATGGCAGGTTTAAGCCTCTTCTTCTGCGCCCGCTGGTTCAACCGCGAATCTGTTATCTTTAGAGGCATATAAAAATAAATACAATTTTTACAACAGGAGCTTTCAACATGAGAAAAATAATGATCCTTATCACACTGCTGACATTGGTGTCCGTTTTCACCTTCAGCCTATTCCCCAGTATTTTCCCCCCTTTTGATGGCTGGGTTGTCAAAGATACACCCGGCGAATATAGCCCCGCTACCCTGTACGAATACATCGACGGTGCTGCCGATGTTTTTTTGAGCTATGACTTTAAAAAACTGGACACCATCTCCTATGAATTTGAGAAAGATCGCAAGCTTACTTTTACCGTGGACATATACCTTCATAGCAATGATAAGAACGGTTTCGGCGTCTACAGCCAGGAGAAACCACGGGAAGGTCTTTTCCTGCCTATCGGCACCCAGGGGTATTATGAGAAAGGGATTCTCAATTTCTTAAAAGGCAGTTACTATGTTAAAATAAGCGGGTACGACCTGGGTGATAATGATCAAACCATCCTGACCACGTATGCCGAAAAACTGGCCCAACAATTGCCAGGCACCACCGTTTTTCCCACGGCTATCCACTGTTTCCCCGAAACAGGTAAAGTCGCTGGTTCCGAAAGTTACATTGCCCAGAGCTTCCTAGGTCACGCCTTTCTCAACTCCGCTTTTGTGGTCGACTATGTTTTGGGCGGCGAAAAAATACAGTTGTTTATCATCGAAACCGATGAACCCGCCGGTGCAGAAAATATCCTCAATAAATACCTGGAATTTCTCGTCAAAAAGGGTGTACCGGTAGAACTAAAGAACGATATCCGCCGCTTTGTTGACCCCTATTACAGTAACAAGGGAAAAATGACCCTGAAATTAAGCAAAAATTACCTCTGGGGACTCTTTAGTAAAGATGAAGCCCAAGCAGAAAACGTGATCGGTCAAATCGAAACCAATCTAAAGCAACAAAAACTACTCTAATCCGTTTTTACCTGCTCACCCACTCCCTTATCTTTTATATTTTGGGTCAGAATGCTTTAGGAGCAAATACCGTTTAATACTGATAAAAAAAGCCAACCCCCCGCACATGACCAGGAAAATAATGGCTAATTTAAAAATAGTCCGCTGATAATAATAGGGGCTCAGGGTAAACGTGAATGGCACGCCAACAGTATTCCAGATGCCGCTACCATTGCTCGCCATCACCCGGAAAGTATAAGCTCCAAAAGGCAAGTCACGATATAAAATGCTACTCTTCTGTTGACCAACCAATTCCTGCCAATACTCATCGAACCCTTCCAAGCGGTACTTAAACCTAACCCGGTTCTGAAAAACATACGTCAGGGCTTTAAAGCTAAAGTAAATATTCTCAACTCCCTTAAACTCCCGGTCGCTCTCATCAGGTGAAATAGGAACCCCATTGAATAACACTGCATCCAACACCACGGGTGGGGCAATTTTATTGATAATAATATTGTCCGGGTTAACAACAGCAATACCCAACAGCATAGAGAACCACAATTGGCCACGCTCCGTTTTTTGCACCGAGTTAGTGGAACAAAACCAACCTTGCGCCACCTTTATCCCGTCGGAGTTCCCGAAAGTTTGACAATCCACCCGTTTTTTTGTCCCGTCCGCCACCTCTTGCAGGTTTTTTTTACTGACCTTTAGCACACCGTTCATGCTACTCAGCCATAAATTATGCTGGTTATCTTCCACCATGTGATACACCTGATCAGTCGCCAGTCCTTGTTGGGAAGTAAAAAATGTTTTCTTGCCTTGTTTGAGCCGTACCAACCCATCCGTACCGAACCAAAACACACCCGGCTCCTCTTCATCTTCATGGATACAGAAGACCCATTTATGTTCTAATTTATGTTCCAGCAGATTTTTTTGTTTATCCTGAGCCCCGTCTTTTATAAACAGCACGCCATCTTCCGTGGCTATCCAGAAATCCCCTTTTTTATCTTCCAACACCTGGTTGATACGGGCTTGAGGAATCCCATCAAGGCTCAAATAGCGGTGTAGTTTTGCCTTTTCCAACCAGTAAAGGCCGTGGTTCGTCCCGATCCAAATTCTGTTGTGGCGATCACAGTAGATAGTGCAGATGGTGGTGTCAGGTGAATTTTTCTCTGTCAAGTCGAAACGATTCACCACGCCACTACCGGCTATTTCCCTCACTATCCCAGCGCTCGTCCCGACCCACAGATGCCCATGGCGATCCTGGGCAATTGCACCAATCGCCTCTGCCCGCTTACCTGCAACGGTAAAAAATACGGTATACCCTTCATCCTTCACC
Source organism: uncultured Clostridia bacterium (assembly GCA_964502145.1). Classification (GTDB taxonomy): domain Bacteria; phylum Acidobacteriota; class Aminicenantia; order UBA2199; family UBA2199; genus CAZCVI01. The sequence goes on along the minus strand of CAZCVI010000002.1, from coordinate 68,221 downwards.
CGTACCAGTTTCCCATCCCCGGTTCCGACAATCATATCACCCCGCTGGTCACGAAACAAAACCGGACGGTATCCAGAAAAGCCGGGAAAATTATCGAGCGTATAAAACGTACTATTCCGCAACCGTTTTAACTGATGGCCCACGGTTCCAATCCAGAGACTTTTTTCTTTATCTTCGAAGCACGTGGTCACCTGAACTCCATGCAGGAATTGCAGCACCTGCGGTTTTTCGCCCGGTGTCCAGGTGATCCGGTTTAGTCCTTTTTCCGTGGCTACCCAGAGGTTCCCGTTACTGTCCAGATTAATCCGGGTCACCCGGTTATCCGTCAAGCCGCGGGTCGTATTAATAGAGAAAACACGTTCCGTCTTCCCTTTTCCGAGGTTTTCCACGCCCATCAGCCCCTGGTTTGTCCCAAACCAATAAACGCCCCGTGTGTCTTGGCAAATAGTCTGGATCGTTAGGTTCTTTTCCAACCAGTGGAAATTCTGTTTCAGGAATTCACCGTTCCGGTAAGTAAACAGGCCGTCTTTAAATGTGGCGAACCACAATTTCCCCTGGTTGTCTTCCCATATACTGGTAATAGTAGAATTGAATGTCTTAGCCAAGATGTTTTTGCCATCCTTATAGCAGGACAGAGCGCCATTTACAAAACCAATCCAAAGGTTCCCGTACATGTCATCTTGCAGGCAAGAAATTTTATAGGGAGAGCGCACGTTTTTTTCATCAAGAGCTTTGAATTGGCGGTTTTGATAAACCAGCAGATGATTGAACCCACCCACAATCAATAGCCCTTTACGGTCGACATAGAGGGTTTCGATGCCGTCCGGCCATTTATTTTCCACCGGAATGTGTTCAAAACGAGTGCCATCGAATCGGATTAACTTTTTCCCGGTAGTGAGCCAGAGATAGCCATCCGCCGTTTGAACTATGTCATAAACGGAATAGTCGGGGAAGTTATTCTGGGTGTTCCACTCTTCCAGAAGATAACGATCAAAAGGCTTGCCTGATTCAAGGGGAAAAATAGAAACGGATAAAATGGCGATCATTATCCAGATGGTTAACCAGTATTTCAACAGTGTACGGTTACTATTCATGACCCTATTTTATATAAAAAATCAAGTTTTTGCAATCCCTTTTTTTCAGGAAGGGAACGAAATCATCCCAAACGCTCAGTTTATCCAGCTAGTCCAGTTTGTCCAGAAAGTCCAGATAGTCCACTATAGATTCAATCCCAGTAGAAAAAATAAAGAATCTTAAGTATAATAATAAAAAAGTATAATAAATCAAATCCATATGATGTGAGCTGTAATGAACGAGACATTTGAACATGAAGTACCCTGTATAGAACCAGTGGCAAGATTATATCAGTTGGTCACGGTTTCCTGTAGCCTGCCCCCCAGTCCCACCACCAATTGTTTTGTTATCGGCGAACCAGGAGAGGCAGCGGTCATCGTGGACCCAGCCCCCAAAGACAACGAGGAATACAGGAAGCTACTAAACACCCTGAACCGTCTGGCCAGTTGCCACTGTTTTAAGTATACCAGACTGTTGATTACCCATCACCACTGGGACCACCACCAGAATGCGCCACAACTGGCACGGGAACTGGGGCTGCCCATTGCAATCAGCAGAGATTCTTATGAACGAATCATAAAACGTGCAGGAGCGGACTATTTCGAGAATATTGCCATCCACCATCCCGTTGAAGGTGATCTGTTGGTTCGTTGGCAGGGTCAGGCAGTACACGTTTTCCAAGTTCCTGGTCACGATGCCGGTCAATTGGCTCTGGCCCCGGAAAACATGGCTTGGTTTCTGGTGGGTGACCTGATCCAAGGTTCTGGTACCGTCGTCATCAGCACGGATGAAGGAGACATGCGCCATTATTACGAAACACTGGAACGTATTATCAAATTAAAGCCCAACATCCTCCTCCCCTCCCACGGTGAGGCGCAACACTCCACCAGCGTCCTAAAAAAAACACTGAAACACCGCCAAAAAAGAGAAAAACAGGTCCAGAAACTCTACAAGAAAGGCCTGTCACCAGAACAGATGATCGCTCATATCTACAGCCAAGTAGACCGCCGCCTGTGGCCCCTGGCCCTGAAAAACATCAAATCCCATTTAAAAAGACTGCAACAAGATGATACAAGATGATGTTGTCGACAGGTTGGAACCCTTTTAGAAAAGTGTACTGATGGGGTTTCTTTGACTATGAATTCAAGACCTATGACTTGTAAAAAGCCATTGATTGTGATACACTGCAATAAGTAATAAACGAAAATGGAGGAACCATGAATATTAAAATGGCCCAGAATCTTGAAGAGTTCGAGCTATCCCTTGATATTAACCCACTGGATGACACTAATTATGTCGATTATTATGTCGATACTACCGCAGGCCGCGGGGGAAACCCTACCAACACTGTGATCCGTCAATTCAATTTCAATAAAACCAAAAATTTCAAAACTCTATACTCCGGTTTTAAAGGATGTGGCAAAAGTACCGAACTCCTCAGGCTGAAACGCGAATTGGAAAAAGACTTCGTTATCGATATCTTTTCTGTACGGGATAAACTCGATCCAAATAAAATTACAATCTCAGAACTACTTATTGCCATTACTGCTGACCTGCTCTATTTTGTCCAAAAAAACCTCGACTCCATCCAATTAAGCAAAGAACTACTGACCAAACTGGAAAACTGGACGGCCAAAACAGTAAGAGAAACCATCGACTATAACTATGCAGAACGGGAAACCGGAGCGGGTGTGGATGTTAACGTCGGATTGGGGAAAATAGTTAATTTCTTTGCCAAACTCCATTTTGACTTTAAATCAGGACGGCAATTTAAAGAAATTACCTCCTTGGAAGTAGATAAAACTTCCCTCCCAGATTTGATCTTACACTGTAACCTCATCGTTGGAGAAATCAAAGGCCAACTCCACAAAATCAATAAATCCAATATTATCATTATTGTTGAAGACCTGGAAAAAGTGCGTCTCGACATATCCAAAGAACTCTTCTTTAATTATGCCAAACAAATAACCTCCATTAATTGCAGTTTTATCTACACCTATCCCATTTCATTGGTGTTTAACCCCAGGTACAGTATTATTATTCAGGAATTCGACTCCTCCCTGATTCTCCCTATGATCAAGGTTCATGATAAAGTGTGGCAAGACTATGAACCAGGGATCAACGATCTGTTAAATATTCTTCATCGTAGAATTGATAGCAGTCGCGACCTCGTTTCTCCTGAATTATTAAAACAATTCATCCGTATGAGTGGGGGTTCCCTGCGCGATCTCTTTCGCATGTTGAATCTGGCTTCACAAAACGCTCTCAATGTCAATCACCAGCACATAGAAGAGCAAAACTATATCACCAGTGTTAATATGATGAAAAGTGGTTATTCTAATTCCATCGCCTACAATGAAGAGAATGGCATTACCCCCCAAGAGTATTATGACCTACTCATCAAATGCTACAATGACAAAGAAAAAAAACCACTGAATGATCGGGGCATGCTGGATCTACGGCACAATATGTGCGTACTGGGTTATAATAGCGAAAATTGGTTTGATGTCCATCCATTGGTGAAAGAGATATTACTCGAAAAAAAGATGATTTAGAATTATGAACCCGAATGAGTCCACTGATATTGACATTCTTCGCGGATTCTTTTCTTTAAAAAGAGCCAAATACACCTTTGTCCTCTTGGACGATGAGCGGATGCTGAACACCCTTCTGGATTCCGTGAGCGATAAACTGGAGAGAAAAGGGAAAGTGATCCATCATTTTCTGCTCAAAGAAAACGATATTTCCATTTATCGCCAAGTTCTTCAATACACCCAGCAAAAGCAAATTGATGGCATTATGGTCAGCGGGATAAACGAATTAATCGACCAATACGGCACCCCCTGCGTGGACATGTTAAATAAATCCAGAGATGCCTTCGTTCATACCGGTTTACCCATTATATGGATAATTAATCGTAACACCCTCGGTAAAATAATACGGGGCGCTTCTGATTTTTACCAAATGCGCCATTTCCCCGATATTGAGATTCAGAGCACTATTGCAGAACAGAAGAAATGGCTCGACATCCATTTTTTCTACGATCCCTCCTTAAATGATATAGATACAGATACGAATTACCTGGAGACTCAACTGGCTGCCCTACCCAAACAACAACGCCATGAAAAAGAAACCATTAACGGCATGGTTCTCTCTTTGTTAAAAATATATCTGCAAAGGAATCAACGCAAGCCATTAAAAAAGTTATATGCCACATATATCAAAGGGTATGAAGAACGGGTGTATGATCTCCATTTATTGATTTCCTATGATACCGCTATGGGTCACCTGGCAAAGAGTTCAATATTCTTCGGTACTCCCCTATCCACTGCCATCGCTACCAGCGCACAACCCACCACCCCGCATGCAGCCGCCCCAGAACTGCTCCGAGCCCTTCATGAAAAAAGAGGTGCAGTGACCCTATTGGGTTCCCATGGTCCGAAAAAAACAGCACTCATTGCCTATTCACTAACTCAACTGCAACAAGAAGGATATGACTTTGTAACTATCTATGGTGAGACCTCACCCGAACTTATTCTTCAACAAGTAGCATTAAAAGCCCAAGAAAAAGGGGATACCCAAGCCCTCAAAGTCTTGACCGGGAAAAAATCACTTGAAGAAAAACTGGAGTATTATCTCACCCATTTCTTCTACCCGTATAAAATCGCTTGTGTCTTTTTTTATTTCGAGGAAAATCAGTCGGATATCCCTGGTGGTGGTTGCCAATCGACGCGGTTAAAAATATTTTTGCAGCGGTGCTGTGAAGCGCTAAAAAAGAAAGAGTCCTTGTTCTTGTTCTCCACCAGTATACCCACTACTGCCTTTTTTGTCGTGGAAACACAGGACCAATCGACTCCCCCATTATCCCTGCAACAACTCGAACAACTCCCACCCCGTGAAAGGCAACTTCTGGAAGTACTTGCCATTTTCCGCCATCCCATTGAAGCTGAGGCGTTAAGATTTTTTGACATGGAACCGGAAGAAAGAGAACCACTGCATCACTTGAATCATCTCAACCTACTGGAAATCCTTCCCACCCCAGATCAAGAGAGACCTGAAGCGAACCGCTATTTTGTACCATTGCAGGTTGCCCGGATTGTGCAAGAGCAGATGGATAAAGAAAAGATTCGGCAGTATCATTTAACAGCCGGAGAATATATTGAAAAATACCGAACGGATGAAGAGACCTCATATATGATGAATGTTTTCCAAACTCGCCAGCATTTTATCGCTGCCGCCGAATGGAATCTGGCTACGGAATTAACATTAAAACTCTTTTGGCCTATTTATACCCAGAATTTTTTGTCGTGGGCATTGGAGTTGTTTAATGCATTGGCAATAGAAAAACTAAGTGAGAGACTACAGTTTCAGGTGCAGCGTCGATTGGGAGTATTGCATTATTATTCCGGGGCGTATTCCTCGTCTTGGACCCATTATGAAAAAGCATTGGAATTGGTGCCCAACGAGGAGAACCGTCGGCAATTAATTTCTGAGATATTACCCATTGAAATGGTGGTCAAGCAAAAATATCTATTTTCTGATAATCGCATCTTTAAAGGTATTTCAAAAAACATAGAAGTACCGCCAGTAGAAGTCATCAAATTGGGACCTAATGCCATATTGAATTATTTAAATGAAATTGCCACAGAGGCATCCATACGATTACTGGCTTGCAAAATTATACTGGTTGGCAACGGGGAAGTGGGAAAAACCACGCTGATGAAAAAGTTAACCAACCCGGCCTTCCACGTTTCGCCCGGCCAAGAGGAAACCACCCACAGTATCCACATCCAACCTTGGCAACTGGTGGTTCCTTTTACCGAACCCGATGGAAAAATAACCCAGGAAACCGTTGAACTCGATTTCTGGGATTTTGGCGGCCAAGATATCTACCACGCCACCCACCAATTCTTCCTTACCCGTCGCTCACTTTACCTTTTTGTCTGGGAATCAAAGAAGGAAGGAGAGACGCGCAGTTTCGATTACTGGCTTAATATGATCAAGCTCCTCAGTGGCAACAGTCCGGTTATCGTTGTCAAGAATAAGAGCGACAGGCGTATAAAACACATTGATGAAGCAGGGTATAAAGCCCAATTTCCCAATATTGAATCCTTCCACCAAGTTAGCTGCCTCACCAATGAGGGCATTAGTGAATTAACCGAAGCCATCCGCCAAAGCCTCTCCCATATGCCCCATTTACAGGACAGACTGCCCCGAGTATGGGCCAAAATTCGTGATCGCCTCAAACTGAAAAAGCGGCATTGTAATTATATCAGCCTGCACTATTATTCTTCCCTATGTGGGGGGTATGGCTTAAACAAAGAAAGAGCTGAGTATCTGAGTGAATACCTCCACGACCTCGGTGTTATCCTTCACTTCCAAAACGATCCGCTACTGAGAGACACCTTCATTCTTAACCCTGAATGGGTTACCCATGCAGTTTACACACTCATAGACACCCGCGACATTCAAAATAACAAGGGATGTTTTAATTTTGAGGATTTAAAGAGGTATTGGGATGCCAAGAAATATCCTCATAAAATACATCCGCAATTGACACGGTTGATGGAGAGGTTTGAATTCTGCTTCAACTTCTCTGGAACTCAGCAATACTTTATCCCAGAATTAATGTCTCCTTACAGTGAAGCAATGGATTTATCACCATTTCAAAGTTCCGCCTCCTTGCGTTTCCAATACCATTATGATTTTATGCACCACGGAATAGTCAACCGTTTTATCTCCCGCTTATTTTATCTTATCCAAAAACGCCATTTCTGGAAAAATGGTGTTGTATTAACCTTCGAGGATTCAAAAGCTCTGGTAATGGGTGAACCCTTAAACAGACGGGTGACCATTGCCATTACTGGCCCCAATAAAAAGGAATTATTAGCCATTATTCGTAGCCATTTTGACCACATTCATACTTCCCTCAACATGGAAAAAAACATTCATTACTACGAGATGGTGCCCTGCATATGTAATACGTGTCGTGCCTCATCCAATCCCCAGTTTTATAAATATGACCAACTCAAGAAAGCATACAGCAGGCAAATGACGGAAATAACGTGCATGAAGAGTTATGAACCCGTGAGCATTGCTAATTTGCTGAATGGAATTGAACCCCCTACACCCAAACATGACCTAAAGAGCAGTATTATAACTGTTGTAGCCCAATTACAAGGGCTTGCCAAATCCATCAAAAAAGATGAAGACAGTCGCAATGGTTTTATTTCATTGTTATTATCCAGCCAGGGTTATGGAGTAAAAGATCAAACCCGCTGGGGCCGATCCGCCACAGGAAAATCAATAAGTGAAGTAGATATCAAAATCGAATCAGCGAACGGGCAAGTGGTTTCCCTCATTGAAGCATTCAACCTTAATTTTCTTAATAAGGTCATGATCAAAAGCCATATTAATAAACTTTTCTCCTATGACGTGAATCCCCCTGAGGCCAATTTTATCCTTGTCTATGCAGATGCCAAGAATTTTAACCGCTCATGGCAAGAATACTTCAACTATCTTGCGAACATGGATTACCCATACCCATTAATCGGCTTGCCAAAAGAAGAAGCCACCCCATTTGAAGGCATTCGCTTAGCACATACACGGCACAACCGTTCGGGAAAGGAAATACATATTTATCATATTTTTGCTGATATGCGACCTCAGCCAAATCTCATAGTTTCCTAACGCCTTCACGTCATCATTACCTACGGTTCCAATGCCAGGATCGTAGCGATGGCTTTGAGGTCCAACCACCAGGGCTTTTTGGCCCGTTGAAAATTAGCATCCACCATATCATAGAATTTTTTAATATCCGTGGAGATCACTCTGCCTGCCCGTAAACCAAAGAATACGGCGGGAATATCTTTTTCTCCCTCTTGCTTATTTTTGGCCTGACGGATCAAGAACTCAATACCATCATCCGCCAAACGGGTAGCCAAGACACGATCATAGGGCGATGGGTTGCCGCCGTGTTGCAAGTGTCCTAAAATCGCGGGCCTAGCATCAAAAAAGCCTTGGCTCTCTTCATTGAATAAAGTGGTCATAAAAGAGGTATCGTAAGCCCGATACGCTTGTTGGTTACGAATCATCAGGGCGACGCGGCGTCCTTCATCGCGAAACTGCCGGGTTAACCGTTTCAAATCATCCAATAAATCTGCCAATGTCAGGTTTTGTTCATGCATGTATATTCGTTCCGCGCCAGTAGCCAGTCCACTCATCAAGGCCAAATAACCACAATAACGCCCACTCACTTCCACCACGAAACAGCGGTGCGCTGCCACTGCCGATTGTTTGATCTTATCCACTGCATCAATGATATTATTTAGCGCTGTATCCGCGCCAATGCTCACGTCTGTACCGGGCAAATTGCTGCTGATAGTGGCGGGAATACACGCCATGGGAATATCAAAACTATCAAAGAGTTCACGCTTCTCCACCATCTTAAACGTGCCTTCATAACCCGCCCATCCGCCAATCATCAAGAGGCCGTTGATCTTATATTTCTCCAAGGTATCATTGATATCCTTGAATTCGCGGCCCGTTGGTACTTTTCGACTGATACCCAGTTCCGCACCACCCAGGGACGCCCACCCGTTCAAATCGTTCCAGTCCAGTATCTTGACATTGTCATTGATCAGGCCTTCAAAACCTCGTTCTACGCCCAGCATGTGGCAGCCTTTGGACATGCCCAGGCGTACTGCGGCCCGCACTGCCGCATTCATGCCGGAGGAAGGAGCACCACAATGAAACACGGCTAAACGGGGCGCATCCGGCCTGGGACCGGGCACCAATTCTGCCGGTTTCATCAAAATATGCACCACCCGGTGGAGGTCTTGAAAAAAAGCGCCCCGCATTTCCATGGCACGGTTAAAATCGCAGTTGCGGATCACTTCAGTGATCTTATTATTTTCGCGCACTGTTTCGATCAATGGCTCACAGATCATTTTATTGCCCTGGTCCAATAGAATCCAGGGTTTTTCAAAGGCTTTAGCAGAAAGGATATGTTCCACTGCCGCATAACCTTGCAACGAACTCAGGATGCGATCAAAGGCGCTGGGTGAGCCACCCCGTTGTACATGACCCAGAATAGTGACCCGTACATCCGCTACCTCCTCCCCTTCCTTTTTTAAACCCATTTCCAATGCTTCTTTGACATCATTGCTGCCGATGATATTACCGTGGCAATCCGTGGCACCTTCGGCCAGAATTACTATTGTGGCCCGCTTGCCCCCAATGCCTATTTTTAATTGTGCGATCATCTCTTTTTTCCAATCCGAATCCACCGGCGGTTTTTCCGGGATCAATACCCAGTCGGAACCCGTGATCAGAGCACCCACTAAAGCCAAGTAACCGCAGTTACGACCCATCACCTTGACGACAAAAATCCGTTGGTGGCTGGCCGCAGTACTGGCAATAGCATCTACTGCCTGGCTGATGCGATGCAAGGCGGTATCTGTGCCTATGGTAAAATCAGTGTTGCACATATCGTTATCAATGGAACCCACCAAACCCACGATAGCCATTTTGTCGTAGTGTTTGGCTTGCTCTGGGGTAATGTCATTCTGTTCCAACAGGGTTTGCACCAACATGGGCCACTGTTCATGAAAAGCGGCTGCTCCGGTCAAACTGCCGTCACCACCAATCACGACTAGGCGATTAATGCCCCTTTTTATCATATTTAAGGCGGCCTTTAATTTGCCACTGTTCTGCTCGAATTCCGGGTAACGGGTAGTGCCGATCTTGGTTCCGCCTTTATCAATAATACCGCTGACATACTCCCAGCCCGCTTCATCAATAAGACCCTCGGCCAAGCCCCGATACCCCTCTTTTATAGCATATACTTTTGCGCCCCGATGAATGGCGGAACGAACCACGGCCCGGACAGCCGGGTTCATGCCCGGCGCATCGCCGCCACTGGTCAACACTCCAATACACTCTTGCACTTCAAAACTATCACCCATCACACTCCTCCTAGTTCAAAAAACAGCCCCCATCCTTTTCCACAAAAAGTGTGGAAAAGCATGGGAAAATCAAAACTTTTCAGCAAATGAACACTTATTTTCTTTATGGTCATCCAAATATAATGACCTGGGAAAACGTGGTTCCATTTTCGGACGTCCTTGTTAATCATTAACTTTCATTCCTTTACCCAGAGGGCAATAACTATTTGGTCCAATAATTTAAAACAGAACAAATAGCAAACAAGTAATTTTGCTGCCAAATGGGGCACATGCTAAATTTCCTTATAGCTCAAAACCCTGTCCCCAACTTCTATTCGAGCGATCACATCAAACCCGGATTCTACAATTGCAAAATTCGTATAGCGGCCATCCAAGTGGGGCGCGGGGCTATGAGTGATAAACCATTGACTGCCCTCGGTATCTTTTCCAGAGGATGCCATACCTACGGACCCTTCTTTAAAACGAAGGGGGGCAAATTCGGAACCGATGGTATAAAGAGGACCTCCCGACCCATCGCCACGGGGGCAACCGTCCTGAATGACAAAGTTGGGCACCACGCGGTGAAACACGCCGTTCTTATAAAACCCTTGGCGGATGAGTTGCACGAAGTTGGCCACGGAACCGGGACTTTCATTGACGAACAAACGGATAAGAATATCACCCTTAGAGGTTTTGATACGGACCCGTTGATCCGGGGCGATGGTTTTAACCAGTGCCCAATCTAGCGGATGATTCTTGGTAGGTAATACTGCCGGGGTCTCACTTTTTCCCTGAAAATAGTCCAGGGTTTTCTTTAATTCCAGCCAGGCTTCCCCTTCGCTGGGCAATTGGCAATTCTTCAAGGCGTCCGCTAAAAAGGTCGTGTCCGGGTAAGCATTTTTTAATTCCATGTCCGGGTCCCGTAGAATAGCCGCGACAGTAGTAATGAGGGCAGGATCACGGGACTGGATGGCACGCTGGAATATCTGGATGAAATCTTGCAACGTCTTGTCATCAAGCTTTTTTGCCTTTTTCGCTACGGTGAACATGTCCACCAGGGATTGTATCCCATTGGTGCTTAATACCGTGCCCCCTGTTTTGTCAAAGCGATTGTCAAAAGTACAGAGTCTGACAAGCATGTAGTTTTGCAAATCCCAGGTCATGGCAGTAAGGAGCCAGGCTTTTTCATAGGTATTGGCGGATTTTTTATAGGCTGCATCGATCCAATCGCGGATTCGTTTCCTGTTTTTCACGTCCGTTTCAGGGGTAAACTTTAACGCCGCGCCCAATAGGTTGGCGCGACTGCGCCAGTGATATAATTTTTTGGCTGTCTCGAAGTAAAGCAGACCATCCTGGGGTTTGCCTTTTTCCAACAAGTACTCGGAAGCGGTAATGGCGATGTTCACATCTTTGTGCGCGACCATGCGGAAAAAGCTCTCTTTGACACTATCATATTCGAACGCACCGAGGCCGCGCAGGGCATTAATTTTGATACGGGAATCTACCGGGGTATCCAGCAGGGCTTTTAGTCGTGTGGCCACCGCCGGGGTTCCCACTTTTCCAATGGCAGCCGCCAGTGTCATGCGTGCATTCAGGTTCGTCTCTTGGTCCAAGGCACTCAATAAGGCCACCTCGTGTTCTTTAAGAGCGATTCCCTTGATTCGAGAGAGGTAATTGGCCGCGGCAAAACGAACGTTCTCTGGTTGAGTAGCGGCAGTACAAGACACGGCCAAAGCAGTACCTTGCGGGGAGAAAATAGTTCTCACCCCGAAACGGTAGAGTCCCCAAACTTGACCAGCAATGATAGCACCGTTCTCTTCAGGCTTTAAAACCTGCAAACTGGTTATAAATGTCAAACCTTTTTCAGTACCGCATTTTCCCAGAGCTTCCAGTATCTCCCCTTTCACTACAAGGGAAAGCTGGCGATCAAAGGCGCTTATTAATAGAGGTTCAGCAGTCTTATCCCCGATTTGCCCCAGTGCATAAGCCGCAGCCAAACGAACCGATTCATCTTCATCTTCCAAGAGTGCAGCCAGTTGTTCTACCATGGTAACAGCTTGCACCGAGGCAAAAGCAGTGGCAGCAGCGCGGCGGTAAAGCGGATTTTTATCCTTTAAATATACAGTTAACCCCTCGCTGTCCCGCTGATTTTGCAGTGTATAGATCGTTTGCAAAATAGTGTCGGTAAAAATGTTTTGTTCTGCGGCATCCAAGCCCGCACCCCAAAGAACGGTTAAAATAAAACCCATCACCAAAAAAAGCTTCATCCTTTTTCTCCTTTTTTTTTCTTACTATTAATCCACCGCGATCAATACCAATTATCGGGGTCTATATTATATTGTATAATAGTAAAAAAACATTGTAAAGAAAAATTCTTTTTCAAGGTGATTTGTTTATCTGAATTCACCATCAGTTAATGGGAATTATGGATATATAGGGATATTGGAATTATAATTAGGAAGGAAAAAAAGCGTGAGAGTGAAAAATCGGGGTGAGAGGATTCGAACCTCCGGCCTCACGGTCCCGAACCGTGCGCGCTACCAGCCTGCGCCACACCCCGGTAATTAGGTTATTAAGCCATTAAATTACTATTGTACCACAAATTGCAGCAAGGTAAAAGAGCAAAGTAGAAAAAAAATAAGATATGAAAGATTTTATTTCACTTTAAAAAGGTTAAATCCCTCCATGGCTTTTTCAAAGGTTTTAAAAGAGGGCTCCTTTTCAAAGAAGAAGGAACCATCGGGAAATAGTTTTTTAAGCTTTTCTTGGTCGATTCCTTTTTGGGCGGAAATTTTTTTGTAGAGGCTTTCCTGGTAACCCCGGGTCATATAAAATGCGGCCAGATCGAAGAAATCATGCACTTTGGCAACCAGATCATGGGTCCGGTACAGGTTTAATGTATCTGGCAGAATACCCGCCGAAAAGATATGATTGAGCAGCACTTTTTTGATAAAATGGATGGCGTATAAGATTTCACATAAGGGAAAACCCTTTTCAAAACGTTCTGCTCCAAACCCGGCATAGACCTTCCCGATTTCAGCATGGGAAAAATTTGGTTCGATCCAGTTGCCCAGATTATCATACACGCGCATGCCGATTTTAATCAGTTCTTCCTCGGGGAGTTTTCGATAGGTTTTCGTAAATTCAGATGTAGCCACTCCTTTTGCCCATTTTTTAGCAATGACCAATGAATCATTATGGAGAATATTTTTTAATTCCTCGAATTTCATTGTTCCTCCTTCTATAACCCATTATAATGAAAATAAAAATTTTTTCAATAATTTCCCATAAAAAATAAACAAATCGGGAACAAACTACCCGGTAAAATCGTTTGAATAGTCTTAAGAGATAAAAAAGAAGCCAAACGGCAGGAGGTATAAAGTGAAACGGTTATACAAAAGTAGGACAGATAAAAAAATTGATGGCGTATGTGCGGGTATTGCGGAATATTTTGAAGTAGACCCCGTGATGGTCCGGGTGGTAACAGTACTTCTTTTTGTTTTCGGCGGGGTAGCCCTGTTGGCTTATATTGTCGGGATGATCGTGATCCCCCGCAAGCCCTACGAACTGGAAACGGAAAGTACTGCTAAGAAAGAAGAAAGTGTAGGCAGCCAGGGAATACCAAATCCTGCCTGGGAAGAGTCCACCACTCCCACACGGGAAACGGACTATTCCAGTAAGGGTGCATTGATCATTGGCATTGTACTGGTATTGATTGGCTTCCTGGCCCTGGCTGATAATTTTCACATCTTCAGGCACTTTTATTTCTGGAGCTGGATTACTCATAACTTCTGGGATTTCCTCATCCCTGGAATTTTTATCGTTGCCGGTATTTCATTGCTGACTAAAAGCAAAAAAGAGAAAGATTAGCACCGTGTTTTAAACAGAAAGGAAAGACAGAAAGGAAAGTAGGAAATAAAAATCCCATATGGGCATGGGCGAACATGGGGTTCGCTCGTGCCCCTCGATTTATGGACAATTTATGGGCAGTTTATGGGCAGTGGGGAGCTGCCAGTAAAAAAGAGTGTTCATCAGGGGCAGCATTCACCAACTCGGCCACTTCCCATCGTTGTGGGTAGGGTAAATGTACCAATTTTTCTAAAATACTCTTCTCCCGGATATGTAGTCCCGGTTCATACCAGTCGGGATGTACCCAGCCTAAAAAACGTCCCCCGTTCCGGGCGATATGTTCTAACAATAAAGAGACCGTAAACACATTGTCTGCGGAAACGGTGTATAACTCCCTGTAGGCATCCATGTTCCCGTTTAACAATCGTTCCATGAACTGCTTTTGTCGATAAGCAGGATGATTTGCAGGTAAATTGGCAACCAGGGCACGGGCCACAGCCAACTCTTTATCTATAGCTACTTCTTCGTTTATATGATCATATTTAAAAAAAACGTCTTCATTGGCAATAAACCGTTTAACAATGGTACGTAACATCTCCAATCCATAATACCCGGCATAGCCATAAACAACCGAACAGATTACACCATCAGGTTTTAACAGGGACAACAAGCGATGCAATTCCAGAAACATGGTCGCGCCATACATCTTACCCACGGTAGGCTCCACATATATATAATCATATCTCCTTTGATCATATCTCTTATCGCTGGGCAATAAATTTGGAGTAAGAAAAACAGCGACATCCGTCGCATATATATGGGATTGAGGAAATTGGCTGTGAAGAATTTCCAGCCCTTTCCTAGGTTCATTATCACCAATATAAAGAACGTCCAGTTCCTGCCACTTTTTTTGATTGGGAAAAATAACCGTCCCCACAAAATCCTTTCCTGCGGCCACGTATTCGATATTCATGCCATCCTTCTTTTTTTTTCTTTTCTTTCTTTTTTCTTTCTAAGCCATGTTTTTGTCGACAAACACCAACGCCATTCTTTCAACCATTTTCTCCAGCAAAACTTCCACGACCTGATTCACCTCATTGTCACGGGTGAAGGGTATCTCTTTTTGCACTTCGGGTAATTGAATGACTTCTTGCAGTGTTTGTTCCGGCACGATACGTCCGAGGAAATCCAATTGCCAGCGGGTGATTTCCATGGGCCCCCAGGCATCTTGGATAATGGTAAAAGGAATAATGAACATGTCTTTTTTCCCTGGGACAGGTGATGTGCGGTTCCATGCCATACAGGGAGTCAGTTTGGCGTGCAAGTTCCGCCACTTACCGTTCCGAAACGAGGCAATGAAGGGTTGGAATTCTGGTCTAACTGCAAAGAAGCTATGTTTTGAATTCTGCCCATGGGTCAATTCCGCTATTTCTTCCAATTGCGGTTGGGTTTTACCCATGTGCTGCAACTGGGTGAGTAGCCTGGGATCATGGCAGAAATTGCTGATATTGTAGATCAGCGGAAAGAGCCAACGATAAAAAGACATCCCGGCATTTTGACACAATTGATATACGGCGGGCACATCAAAGGGAATATCGTTGGCGTGCAAAAGCAAATCGACTATACCAGCCTCTTTGCCTTCTTGCATTTCTCTGCCCCGACCCCTGGAACTTAAGGGATGATGTGGCGGCAGATGGTTGGCCAATTGATAGGCAAAACGGATACGTTCGGAAGTGAGTTCCATCTCACCCTCAGTTTCAGCCATCTTCCTTAATGCGTCTTGGATCATATAAATACCGGTGCGACCATACTTGCCATAAAGCATAATTGAAACAGCACCCTGGGGATCCAACACCTGGCCAAGCGCCTTTAGGCCGGCGGCGGGATCGGGAAGATGATGTAACACACCGCTGGCACTGACAAAATCGAAGGTCAATCCCAATTGGGGTAGTTGCTGAATAGGGAGGTTAAAAAAGCGAATGTTTTTACAGTGATATTGCTCAGCCAGTTGACGGGCTTTTTTTAGGGAGGTTTCACTGAAATCAACGGCCACGATATCGGCCTCGGGAAAATGAATGGCCATGGCTACCAGTGGGCTACCAGTGCCACATCCAGCATCCAGAACCCGTAGGCCGCGGGTAGATTTTTTCCCACCCCATAACACCTGGCACATCAACTCAAGATGGCCGGATACCAATAATTGCGGCTTATCCAGTTCGGGGTGGTAATCGGGGTAAGGAAACCGCTCGTATTGCTGGCGCACCAAATCACTAAGAGCGGCGGGAGCGATCAATTCTCAAGAATATCCGGATCAATATTAATGATCCCGGAATTCATCACCTCGTCAGGTTTGATAATAGTTCCCCGGCGATCATCTTTATCTATTTCCAGTTCGGGCATGCCCTCCTGGTGGGGGAAAATAAGGGAACGTTTAACATCATCATCCAGATAAGAAAATTCGACCAGGTGATGCCGGATGGCTTCGAAGGACCAGTCGGAGTGATATACCGCTCCCCCGCCAGCGGGAATGCCGAAACCGCGGTTGGTCTTTCCCAGGTGCTTGACTGTTTTTAACAGCTCTTCCCAATCGGATTCATCGTGAACATCAATCACAGCCGGTACGATTTGGAAGGTTTCAAATAGATCGGCGGGGATTTTCCGGCTTTTTTTCCAGCCCCGTAATCCCAATTGCACCGCGCCAGCGGATACACCTACTAGTACGGCCCCGTTATGGTAACATTCCACGATTTTTTGTTGCAGCTCCGTGTCTTTGATGGCTTTCCAGCCTTTGGGGATGCTACCGCCGGCCAATAGAACCAGATCGGCAGTGCGTAAATACGTGTAATCTTCCGTGGTGGGTTTGGCTGGAATATGGCGGTTTGCCGTGATACCTAACTGGTTCATGGCCGCTACAAAGATATCGAAGTATTCGGCTTTATCGCCGTTGGAAGCACCGATATAGGCGGTTTGAATCGCGCCTTCCGGGCGATTTTCATCTTCCATGATCGTTTGTCGTATGCGTTCGATAAACAGTCCTTTTTCATGTCGCCAAAACAATACCTGGCTGTCAGCAAAAAGAAAAATCGGTTTAATAGATCTCATAAAATAGAACTCCTCTCCGGATTATAAGTCCCGTTTCCATATGAATAGGCTTCTGGGGCATTTGGATACCAGTAGTTTTTTGTAGTATGGTCTTTGACAAAGAACTGGCACAGTTCATCCATGGATAACATGACCACCTGATTGGGAAAGGCACGTTTCGTGGTACAAACGCCCATCTTGTACCGGGCATCAATGTCATATTGTTTAAACAAGATATCTTCAATTGGATGTCCATTCTCTTTGATGACGATTTCATTATCATTGACAAATTCGATAGAAAAAGCATTCAGGGGATGGGAAAGTCCTTTGCCCAGAATTTTGATATAACTTTCTTTCAGTGACCAGAGGGTGAAAAAATAGTCATTGGGATTTTTTTTGGCCATCAAGTCGCGATGTTCGATGTCGGAGAAATAG
Organism: uncultured Clostridia bacterium; assembly: GCA_964502145.1. Classification (GTDB taxonomy): domain Bacteria; phylum Acidobacteriota; class Aminicenantia; order UBA2199; family UBA2199; genus CAZCVI01. The sequence goes on along the minus strand of CAZCVI010000002.1, from coordinate 50,837 downwards.
TTTTTGGCAATATCAAGATCAATATCTTGAATCTCTTCGACATCTACACCCACGGGCCGATCATCAATGGCTACTACTACCCATTCACCGGAATGGGAAATATTGAAGTGGAAATCGTCGAAATCAATCAAGTAGGGTTTCCCATACTCATTGGTCCCGAAGGAAATGTCTTTATGGTCCAAGCCCACCCTCTGCATAATCAGGTGACGGATCAAAAGATCAGCGAATAATCCCCTGAGTTTATCCTCGGTGCGAAAAAAACGCCGTAATTTGATCTGTTTCGATGGGTCGACAAAATTCATCAACTCAGACATTAAAGAAGGATTAAACTTATCTGACAGATTTAAATGGGATGCATATATTTCAAGCATTTTTTGTCCTCATTTTTTAAGACGTCATGAGACGTTCACATTTTTTAGGGTATTATTAATAATGCCCAAGACCTTGTCTGTTTCCTCGTGGATAAAAAAATGACCGCCTTCAAAATAGGTAATATTGCAAGTGCCGCAGGTGTAATCTCGCCACGCTTCGACTTCATCCCGGCTATCTTCATCTTGAAGTCCGGCCAAAACCGTGATATTGCAATCCAGAGGCGTGTTTTTTAGCGGGTGGATATAGGTTTCAGTCAGCATAAAATCGCCTCTCAAGAGGGGTAAAAATACTTCCAGCAATTCTGGATGTTCGAAGAATTCTTTGGGAGTACCGCCCATTTCGAGCATTTGGTCTTTAAATTCTTTTTCCGGTAGATGGTGCAATTTCCGTTTGCCATCCCTGGTAATCCGGGGGGCGGCACGACCGGAGAAAAAAATATGAAGCGGTGCGGGAAGCCCATTTTGTTTGATTTTGTGTGCCAATTCGAAAGCGATCATGCTGCCCATACTGTGGCCGTACAGCGCGTAGGAACCACCGGAAAATTCATTTTTGAGCAGGTTAAACACGTCATCCACTGCATTATCAATGCTCTTATAGTTGGGTTCACGCATCCTCCTGCCACGAGCAGCCAATTCGATAGGTTTTAAATCGATCCGAGGATCCGCCAGTTGCCGCCAACGATTAAATACGGAAGCAGAACCACCAGCATAAGGAAAACAATACAATCTAATTTGATTCATTTTTCTCCTTTGTTCCTGTTTTCATTTTTTTGTTTGAAATACACTGCGTTTGAAATAAACTACGGCACTCAATGCAACGGAAGGACTGTAAATTTTTTGTTCGCATAATTTTATATTTCAAATCCTAGCTTCTTTTTAAGATAATATTATACCACATCAAAAATATTTGTCTATATTGATATGGAAAAAAATAGAATTTTTTTTAATTCTCCTGGTGCTTTTATAGGCCCTGGTGGTTGAGGTACTGAAAGAACCTTTTGGGAACTATTTTTTGGGGGAAGCAGGGGGACCTCACCGATTGGTGCGGGTGAAGAAAAGAGTGGCGGAGAGAAAAAGCATTGAAATTATATAAAAAAAATACTATAATGAAAACATGTGGTTAAAAAAATGCCAAATAGATAGGGAAAGATATGCACCCCAAGGAGGGGAAAATGCCGCTTCAAAAATTAATGGATTATCTTGAAGAAAATAAGATCAAGTTTACCCGTATTATTCATTCGACAGCCTATACGGCGCAGGTAATCGCCCATCGGGCTCATATTTCAGGCAATAGTCTGGCAAAAACCATTGTCCTAAAAAATCCTGACAATAATTTCATCATGGCCGTGGTGCCTGCCAATTACCAGATCGACATGGATAAGCTGGTAGAAATTTGCAAACAGCCGTTGGAACTTGCCTCGGAAGATGAATTTCGCAAGTTATTCCCAGGCTGTGAGACCGGGGGAATGCCTCCTTTTGGAAATCTCTTCAACCTGCCCGTTTATGTCAGTCTCGAATTGTCCAGAAACGAGGAAATCGCCTTTAATGCAGGTAACCACCGCGAGCTCCTGCAAATGCAATTCTCTGACTTTGACAACCTTGTCAAACCGACTAAGGCTGCGTTCACGCGCAAAAGATGCTAAAGCGGATGAGAGATTAACATCTCATATTTCTTATTGAGCGGGTTGCATCGGAAACAGGTAGACATTTATACCTATCGATCCGATTTTTATTCCCCCACTGGGGTGATGCTTACCAAAATACGGGTTTTAAAGAGTACGCCGTTGTGGTCCCGACTGCAAAATTCCAATAAGAAATCGCCCAGAAATCCCAGTCCGGGTTGCCAGTAAAAAATGCCAGCTTGCGAATCCAACGTGGCACCCACGGGCAGGGTGGAAAGAGTCAGGGCCTCATGTTGATGGAAATGGATTTCTAAACGTTCCAGCTCTTTAATGTTAATGGCAATGATACCGGATTCATTAGGGAACATCGGTTGCGCTGATATGTTTTCGTCATAGCCTTTTTTTACCAGCACCGCGTCCATTAGAACTTCCGGTTCTGTTTGATAGGTCGTGTTCCAAAACCAACGATCTGCTCCGCCGCTGTTCTGGATATTAAAATAGCGACTGCCAATGCCATCGGTATTGCCCTGGTTGTCTTTTACGGTCCACTGGATAGTATGCACGCCGTTTTTATAGGCAGTGGTATTTATTACATAATAACCCACCGCGCCCTGGCTGTTGGCATACCCGGGAAAAAGAGTGGCGATATCTTGGCGGTAATTGTTATACACCGGGTGTCCTAATTTTATGCCGTCGATATACACGTCTATAGTCGAACCATTGGTGGGGATCATATTGGGCATTGGGGTCAATGCCCAGCCAAAATTAACGAAATTAGCACCGGCGGCATTACCACCCTGGGTGGGCGTGTCAATGGCACCAAAAGGTTTAACAGCATTGGCATTGTCGCAGGTAATGGTCCGGGTCCCCAAGGACACTTCAAACCCGGCAGAATCAGTGGCTTTGGCCTCCAATACCACGGTTCCATTACCACCATTGGGTAAAAAGTTGGTTAATAACATATACCCCCAACCCGCTTGATAATGGTTGGGGTAATCTGGATACGCTGTTTCCACGTCCGGCCTGGCCCCTTCTACGAATAGTGCGTCGCCAATATAGACTGTTTCCGCATTGTCACGGCGGTAAATTTTCACGCTCGCCACGGCCACGTCATCCAATGCCCAACCTGTCACGGGAATACTGCTGCGAACAGTGGCGCCCTCGACTGGAGAATCGACCTGACCAAAGGGGAGGGCATCTCCCGATGCACTTTTCACGGTTAAGAATACCGTTAAGGTTTGCGGTGAATTCCCAGCAGCGGGATCGCTGATGTGAATCGTCCCGGTATAACTTCCGGCCAATAAACCGGCAGGATTCACGGACACAAAAACACGACCGGAACCACTCCCGGAAACAGGTGTAACTGCAAGCCAAGTCGCATCATCGGTAATCGTCCAATGAAGCGTACCCGTTCCGCTATTACCAATCAAAAAAGTCTGGGCTCTGGTGCTCACACCGGATATCACGGCCCCAAAATTCAAGTGGGTGCGGTTCAGTGTAATCTGCGGCTTGCCATTGACAGTGATACTAAATACATTTCCCGAATCACTGATAGCACTGGTTGAAGTGTCGGTAATTTTGATTGTATAATTGCTGCCCGCTGTTAAACTGCCCGATAATGTCCAGTTATGGGAACCATCATTCACCGTGGCGGAGGTAATGGTAGACATTTTACTGCTGCCTTTATACAGTTCTATTTTTACATTGGCGATACTACCCACCCAGGTCCAGGTAATGGTATGAGTGGACCCTGCCGCCCAACTCTCGCCGCCGCCAGGGGAGGTAACAGTGATGGTTTTTTGTGTACCGGGTTGTCGGGCCTGACCGGAATTGGCACTGATCATCAATGAAGACACATCCACGGCTTCAAAATCAGAACCGCGAACATTATCCAATTGGTGCAACACATCATTGTTCCAGCGTTCATCGGGTGCGCCGGAAATATACCAGGAGGAACCATTATCAGCCAAGATCATGCCATATTTTTTCAAGGCGGTGAGAATAACCCGCACCGGGGTGGAGTAGCTGGAGATATCAAACGAGGCTTTTAAGCGAAAGCGTTGTCCCATGGGCGGGTATTCTAAACCAGTCAGACTGGAAGCGAAATGCCGGGCTGGCCAGACATACTGGCGCCGGGTTCGTGGGGCGGTGAAACGTATGGCATGATCGATTTTGCCAGTGGCCACTTCTTCATAACGGACGAGGCCGGGTAAAATGGGTAAACCAGCCGCATCGGCGGAGGTCCAACCAGCAGGTCGCAAGGCATGGGATTTAAGATCATAAATCGCGCCGGAACCAGCGGTCCAGGACCCGTCGCCCTGGGGATAGGCGTAATAGAGTTCATATAATATACAATTATCCCGGTCCAGAACCAGGACATGGCGGTCGCCATCGCTGCCACTGCCGCCTTCAATGGGCGCACTGGCAGGAATAGGATAGGGGCCGGGATCGCTCTCATCGTTATAATCAAAGACGACATTTACTTTGGCTTGTGTTCCGGGCACGGTCACGAAGGGAATACCAATGGGACCACCATCCCACAAACCGGAACCAAAATCAGCGTGTACGATAGCCGTGCTGCCAATAGTACTGATATACTGCGCGGAATGGGCATCCACGGGCATGGTATCCACGGCAGTATTCCAGATATTGTCGACGGGAAACACGGGACAACCCTGGATACTGTTTAATACGGGTGCTTTATCCGATTGCCCGACTAAATAGTTAAAAGACAAAAACAAGCCCACTAGCATAACCACGGTAATATTATTTTGTATTCTCATGAGTGCTCCATGCTCTAAAGGATACATTAAAATATTTTTTTTTCAACTAAAACAAAATGGGAGAGATGGGAGAGATGGGAAGAATTCCCATTCTTCCCATATTGCCCATCATTCTCATTTTTACTTTTTTTTACTTTCTTTTTGTCCTTTAGGAAAAATATAAACATGGAGTGTTTTTTTCAAAATTAGACCATTGGCTTTTTGTTGTATAAAATCAAAGGTATACTCGCCTATAAAACCCGGCCCAGGCTGCCAGTAAAAGATCCCCCGTTTGGTATCCAAAGTAGAACCCACTGGCAAAGGGGAAAGATTGGTCACACGGTTGGTTCCGCCGGGGAATAAACGGATTTCCAGGCGTTCCAATTCCGCGATTTCTACCCGGCGAGTACTCGTGGTGCTATTTCCTCTGTAACTGGCGGGTTGGTTTGCCGTAGCGGAACCAGCGGCATTTTGGATGGTGAAATAACGACTACCCACCCCATCTTCATTTCCGGCACTGTCGCGGGCCATCCAGGAAATAGTATGCACGCCGTTGCTGTAATTCTTGGTATTAATATAAAAATAACCCACTGCTCCCTGGCTATTGGCATACGCAGGAAACAGGGTGGCAATGTCACTTCGATAATTATTATAAACGGGGCGTCCGACATTCACACCGTCAATATAAACGGACAAAGTGGAACCATTGGTGGGGATAGAGTTGGGCTGCGGGGTTAACACCCAGCCGAAATTTACAAAGGCGCTCCCTGTTGCCACTCCACCCTGGGTAGGCGTATCAATCGCGCCAAAAGGTTTTTGCGCATGGGCATTGTCACAATAAATGGTGCGCGTCCCCAGAGTGACCTCATGGCCCGTTTCATCCATAGCAATGGCATGGAGGACCACCGTGCCATTGCCGCCATTGGGTAAAAAATGGGTCAGGAGCATATAGCCCCAGCCCGCTTTGGTATTATTGGGGAAATCTGGAAAAGCGCGGACCACATCGGGTCGCGCACCTTCAACTTGGAGGGCATCACCCACCCATAACAGGCCGTCAGGGGATTCGCGGTAAAGACGAATGCTCTGGATACCGATATCATCCAGCGCCCAACCGGTCACGGGAATACTCCCCTGCACCGTGGTATAATCCAAGGGTGAATCAAAGTACCCAAAAGGCGGCTCATCTTGCCCGGCGGGTTGGATGATCAGGGTGAGTGTTATGGGGTGGGTTGGTGTCGCTGTTCCCGGTGCATTCACGGTGATAGTGCCCGTGTAAGACCCAGTCGTTTTGCCCGTGGGATCGATGGTCACTGCGACCACGCCTTCATTGCTGCCGGAACCGGGGGTGCAAGTAATCCACGGGCTATCCTCCACCACGGACCAGTTCAATATCCCGGTGCCGGAGTTGGAGATAGTAAAGGATTGGGTCAGGGGGGCGGTGCGTCCTGTCAAGGCGACGAAAGTCATGGCACTAACGGAAACAGTGAGCACTGGCGTGCCTCCGCTACCACCCACATTCACGGCAATAGATGTTTGCGGGCCAACCTGATTGTTATGATTCACGGCAAAAACTTTATAATAAACTGTCCCACCATTAAAGGGTCCCTTGTCTTGAAATGAAGTGCCGGTGAGCCGTGCGATTTGAGTGCCAATTTGGGGCACAAAACCGGACTGATTGCCCCGATAGATAATAAACTCTTTAAAATCGCCCCACGAGGACCAGTTATGGTTCAAATCGCTCCATATTTTGGGCGACCAGCTCAGGTTCACCGTGGCATAAGCGCTGGTGTAGGTGCCTTTAAAAGTATTAACCGGTGGCGGGCTGAATATCGTGTCCACCGATTGGCGGGCCTTATCCTTGATGTTTTCAAAAAACTGTTTGGCTGCCAATTCGCGGTTAGTGCCTTTGAAATGGGAACCGTTGTTTTCCACCCATTTGTAAAAACTGACCACGTGGGCATTGGCATCATAGAGTCGTTTGATTTGTTGATAGATGGATTCTGTGGAAGCAATGGTCACACCATCGACCAGGATTTCCGGGTTGTATTCCAGGGCCCCCCAGTTGGTCGCAAGCGCGGTGAGTTCTGGTAGGATATACGCGGTAGTGCGGGCGTACCAAGTGCCGAAATTGATATCGTACATGGTCACACCCAAACCCATATCTGCATACACGGCGGCGGTCCACAGGGGGGAAGCGGAACCATAATAACGGGGATTCAAATAAGGAATGGTCGGTTCGTTGGGACTGGTACCGAAAAGATAATCCGCCGGGATTTGATGGGTATAATAGCGATCTTTAGCGATCCCGCTTTCCCGTGCGATTGTGGCGATATCTTTGACATAGTGATACACCATGGTTTCTCTGAAGAGGTTCCAGAGGTCCCAGAAGGCATCTTCCCCTTTTTGTTTCATCACCCGTGGTGGGTCGAAGCCACCGCTGATATAGTTCGGACCCGTGGTGGGTTTCATGCCGTCATAGGTATAGTTGGTCAAGGGGATAATGTGGGGATCCGGGTTCACGGTGTCCGTGTAATTGCTATCCACTTCATCTTCCAGGCTCCAGTCATAGTATTTAAGGTTCCAGGTAGTAAAAGTGGTGTCGAAATTGGTATTAAAATGATTCAATCCCTGTTCACCCTGGTAACGGCTGCCGCCGTTCACATATCCTTGCCCGGCGTATTTTCCTGCCGGGGCATACAGGCCTTCATGGGTGATCCAGTCGCGGAATTCCAATATGGCAAAGGGGGAATAGTCGCACACAAAATCTTGGAGCGGTTCGCTGTGATCGAGGCGCAGGGCATTCAATTCCGCTTCGCCGGGCGCACTGACAATCAGCAACACGTCAGGATTCTCTGCCTGTTTTTTCTGCAAGACATTCATGGCCGCGCGGACTTTCGCTTCCAGGTGGGCGCGTAGTTTGCGGGCGTAACGGGAATGGGTGCCATAGACATATTCATTGATGTTCATGCCGCCAGCATACGTGCCAGCTAGCGACTCATGGCTCTGGTTGGCCGGGTCAGAAAAAAGTGGTGGGTCTTCCATTTCTTCCATTTGGCTGGTGCGGTTTAATTGGTCCAGGGCGGCCAGGTTATTATCCGTGTACCATTGGGCATTACGGATATCTTCCTCTTTGGCTGCTTTGTAATAATTGGCATTGCGGGAAATCCCGAAATTCAAAATGATATGGAGTCCCACGCCATAACTTTTGGCTTTGGCAACATAGGAGTCCATGGTATCTTTGAAACTTTTGATCCCGGTATTGGCGTTAATAGGGTTAGAGTGCCAATCGAGCGGTACAGCGGCGAAATTAGTAAAGGTCAATGGGGCGTACAATCCATCACCGAATACACTTTTGAGATAATTTACTTCAGTAGTTGTCGCGGTGCGCAGGTAATAAGCGAACGCGAACACCAGGGAATTATCGTAACTGGGCCGGGGTAATTCAGCGGTCCAGAGGGGGCAGAAGAAAGACAAACATAAAACAAGTATGTAAATTTTGCGCATTTTTATTCTCCGTTGTGCAAGGTCGGAAGGGTTGTTTTGGTGGTTAACCAGATTGGTGTTTTAAAGTTTTTCATATTTTTCACCTCGGTACTCATATCCTCACACATTCATTATATGTCCAATTACAATAACAGCAATTTTAATGCCATTGGCGCCTACAAAACATATTCCCGACAGTTGCTTGGCTTCTAAAGGGCATCAGTGCAGTTCCTGTCAGAAAAAAAGCGAACCCTCCTCTCCCCTATTCTACAGTGAACCCTATATAAACCTATTCCCTGGTTTATAAACCAGCCTATCTTTAGTGTGTTCAGATTGGATTCAAGGTTAGAACTTTAAAGGTGTGGTGGGTGCTTGGACGGAGTTGAATAAAATAACGCGACAAGGATGTCGCGTCTACGTAGACGCGCCATCCTGGCGCGTTAATAAGCGGCGAAAATAAATATTTGGATACAATTTCTGGCGAGTTTCTTGGATGCCGTAATGGGTTCTATTCTTCATAAATATTTCCAAAAATATTTTTTAACCGCTTGACTTTCCGATTTTGACTGTGCTACCATTTACTTATGAAAAAAACAACTATATTTGAGATCATCATTACGGTTGTGGGATTGGCCTTAATTGGCATTATTGGAACCCAAGCCATTACAATCAGAAAACAACGTGCCAATGCTATTTCCCTGAGCCTGGGGGAATCAATACCCAAGCTTGAACTCGTCACGTTGAAAAACGAGCCTTTTGATGAGACGATTTTTTCATCCAAAAGGAATAAGGTGACCATGTTGTGTATTTTCCAGACCCCCTGTTCTTCTTGTTCCAAGGCGATTGGACCATGGAGGATGTTGGCAAATTATTTTGGGGATAAGCTTACAGTAATCGCGATCATTCCTGCTAATAAACAGGATTCCTCCAATTTCAACGAGTCCGGCCAATTAAATTTTAAAGTATATCAGCCAGTGGATGCGGTTCGATTTAGAACTAAGATGCGCTTGAAAACCAAACTCTCCCAGACAATCGTGCTCAAGGGGGAAAATGTCGTTGCCATTAAAATTGGCGATTTGGATGAGGAGGATTTTCAGAGTCTGGTTAATACTATCAACGATATCCTCAAAACTTAAGGAGAACACAATGAGGAGAATATCTCTATATCAGTTAAAAAAAGTTTTTTTAATGCTCTGCCTATTCTTTTTCGCCAATGGTTTCACCGTGGGGCAGAAACTGGAAAAACTGCCTCTGGCGACGCATTTTGAAGTGGGTCTGCAATGCAGTCAACTGGTGAAGATAAAAGAAATCAGTTCCAACTATGACGACGATGTGTTATTGGCCCGCCCTACAGCGTTAACCGTGGATAGTGAGAAAAATCTTTATATATACGACAACATGCTGGTAAAAATCTCCAAATTTGACAAGAATTATCGGCTCATTTCAAGCTTTATGAGAAGCGGCCGGGGCCCAGGGGAATCGGCTGGAGGAATGACTGCGGAGGGGGGCACTCATAAGATATATTATGCCCATGATTCCAACCTTTACGTCAGTGATCCCCTCAATAACAAGGTCATTGTTTATTCGCCGACAGATGGAAAACATCTTAAGGATATTAAACTTGATAAATATGGTCGAGACCCCTTTAACCCCGTGGTGGACAGCCGGGGCCACTTATATGCCTTGAATAACACGGGCGGGATCATTGATGAGCTTGATTTGAATAATAAAATGACTCTAATCCATACTTATCTGGACGGGCGGCTCAGTAATAATTGTTTGATTTTTAAACGCAAATATGCTGAAGTACTCCCCAAGGATGTCTTAAAGAGGATGAGTTATAGACCTGAATTGTCTGACGTCGGCTACGATGTGTACCGGGACAACCAATTGATCGTATTCCTTTTTAATCCCTCCACTCTATTCATTTTTAAGGATCAGAAACTGATGCTGGAAAGGAATATATATATTCAATCGGTAATGGACAACTATCGAAAAGTAGCAGTCAAGTTTCTTGATGGTCAGAAACGAATTCCTCATGAAAGAAAAAAATTTATGGGATTTTCGCCTATGACCATGTTTATAACTTTTTTTGTCGATAAAGATGATGACCGTTTTTTTTATCTGACCGAGTTTTATGAAAATTTGAATGTGTACATGTTCAACCAAAGGGGGGACTTGATTAAGGTGCTATCTTACCCCACATGTTACCCCGATAAACAAGTCTTCTTGTATGCAAAAAGAAACAACCTTTTTTACGGTTTAATTGGTGTAGACCGTAATCCAATTATTTTTATGGAAGAGAAGAAAAAAAAGGAGGAGAAAAAACGATGAAAAGAAAAACGTTTTATGCTATTGCAGGAGTAATACTGATTTTAATGGTTGGCTATTTTTCCTACCAAGTGTTGTCTATGGCCGAAGTATATTGCCATGCCTCTATGACCCAAGAATGTATGCAGGTAATGGAAGAATGTTGTAATATGTATGGCGGAGGAAGTAATTTGGGTTTTTGGGCATATCATTCGTTCTGTTATGCTGAGGTCTGTTGGACAGATTGGAAAGTCATATGTGAAAACTACATTGGAAATTTTCATCTGGTATGCGGAAATGATAATAGCTCACAGTGCCAAGGGTTGTGACACAATCTTCTAAGAAACTCGCCAGAAATCGTATCCAAGACCATCTTTTCGCCGCTTATTAACGCGCCAGGATGGCGCGTCTACGTCGACGCGACATCCTTGTCGCGTTATTTTATTCGACTGTTGAAAAATAGATTTGGGTAGACGCGCCATCCTGGCTTATTATTTTATCCCTTTACTTATTAATGATCACACATAAATCACTCAATGGCCGGGTTGAAGGATGACCTAAACCCAAAAAATACTCAACCGCCAGATTTTATTACCCTCGATTCACAAAAAAAAAATCAACCGCCAGGTTTATTGGTCTCGATTCTAAAAAAAAAATTCAACCGCCAGATTTTAAAGCTCTCGATTCCAAAAAAAAAACTCAACCGCGAGGTTTATTACTCACGATGCTACAAAAAAGACTGAACGGCGAGGTGTGGAAGGTGAATGGCCACCTAAAAACCTGGCGTCTGAGTAAAAAACCTGAACCGTGAGGTTAAAAAGGTGAACCGAGAGCAAAATTTCGTGTCGGTTGTACTTAAAAAAGTGAACTGTCAATCTTTAGTGAGAAACGTCAGGTTCTGGGACGGAATCCCCTTTTTTTTGCTACTACATTTAACAAATTGCAGCAAATGTGGCGCAAATAGGCCGGGGTTTCGAGGAGGGGATGTTGAAATCATTGGTTTGCGCCCAAGGTTTTTTGCTGTTGGCGCGATTTTGCTTTTCGGACACGCAGTGGTTATGGTTTTGGGGAGAGATTTTTTTTAATGCGGGGAAGGATAGTGCCGTTCAAAAAACTGAATAGATACATATGCTACCTGCGCTATCCTTCTGTTTACATTCCACTAAGGTTGGATTAAGACAATTGGGCGGGTGTTTCATCCACTTCATTTTCCGGGTTTACATTCCACTATGGTTGGATTAAGACGTAGACGCCCGAAGATTTTTGAGGGCTGGTTTAAAAGTTTACATTCCACTATGGTTGGATTAAGACGTATTCAAAATAATGCGGCCACATCCACGTTTACCGTTTACATTCCACTATGGTTGGATTAAGACTGCCAGCCTTTGCCCCGCAACCTGGACTAAGTGGAGGTTTACATTCCACTATGGTTGGATTAAGACGTTTCGCCATCAGCCGCGCAGAACATACCACACGGGTTTACATTCCACTATGGTTGGATTAAGACCCCATCCACCGGCTACAACTCGCCTGCGGGTCCAGGTTTACATTCCACTATGGTTGGATTAAGATAAAGGAATATATCACCTCGGTGGTACAAAACTACGTTTACATTCCACTATGGTTGGATTAAGACGTTTGTTGTGCAATCAATATGATCGCACCTCTTTGTTTACATTCCACTATGGTTGGATTAAGACTACCGAGTCCAAATTGGTTGTAGCCATCATGAAAAAGTTTACATTCCACTATGGTTGGATTAAGACGATATCGACTTCATCCCTCCAGGCTGCTGTGATAGGTTTACATTCCACTATGGTTGGATTAAGACATTAAAAGACCGGCGATGATCTTTGTCTGTTCCAGTTTACATTCCACTATGGTTGGATTAAGACGCTATAATTGATACCAATAACGAGTTGAATTCCCGTTTACATTCCACTATGGTTGGATTAAGACTTTCAATAACTTCGACGATAACAAGCATGGTTATACGTTTACATTCCACTATGGTTGGATTAAGACTCTTGTAGAAAATTCTTAATATATCGCCTTGCTCCATGTTTACATTCCACTATGGTTGGATTAAGACACCACATCGGCGGGCTGGAAAGAGATGTCAAAGAAGTTTACATTCCACTATGGTTGGATTAAGACCCGTGCCTTTTACACGGGCATTGTATGGGGAAACATTGTTTACATTCCACTATGGTTGGATTAAGACTGCATATTGACCGAAATAAATAATTGTAGTGAATGTTTACATTCCACTATGGTTGGATTAGGACAAGTGACGCTTTGTTTAGAAAATGGATATCATACCGGTTTACATTCCACTATGGTTGGATTAGGACCGCCCCGTTTCCGAGACCAGGGACATTATACCCCGTTTACATTCCACTATGGTTGGATTAGGACAAGTTAAGACACTTACGGAAGAAAGCAACTCTGATGTTTACATTCCACTATGGTTGGATTAGGACACAGGCGTCGCATTGCCTGCGATAACTCTTAAACCAGTTTACATTCCACTATGGTTGGATTAGGACAACATGGTTGCCAACAAAACCATTGAGTTGTTCCAGGTTTACATTCCACTATGGTTGGATTAGGACGGGCTTTATTGGCGTTTGCATTAGGAGGTAAATAAGTTTACATTCCACTATGGTTGGATTAGGACGGCAAGTAAGAACTTTGGCGGGGCAAGTAAAGACCGTTTACATTCCACTATGGTTGGATTAGGACAATCGCAGTAGGACCGGAAGTCGTGTATTTGCCTGAGTTTACATTCCACTATGGTTGGATTAGGACTTTGACGAAAGTATTTTGTATAGGTTTTTAGATAAGTTTACATTCCACTATGGTTGGATTAGGACGACGATAAAGCGCTTGATTTGTTTTATATCCCTTCGTTTACATTCCACTATGGTTGGATTAGGACAGGAGTGGGGGGTATTTGAGGGGTACGCTAACACCGTTTACATTCCACTATGGTTGGATTAGGACTGATTTGATAGGCGGTGGTATTGATGAGATTATTGTTAGTTTACATTCCACTATGGTTGGATTAGGACTTATTTCTTCTTCTTTCGTCATTTTCTTCTCTATTAAGTTTACATTCCACTATGGTTGGATTAGGACAGGTCAAGTTGACAATCTAAAAAAAGGCTGGCGGGGTTTACATTCCACTATGGTTGGATTAGGACAATCATGGTTGTTTTGCAACACAAAATCTTTAAAGGTTTACATTCCACTATGGTTGGATTAGGACAGACGACCTATTGAAAATTAGAATCGCCTTTGATAAGTTTACATTCCACTATGGTTGGATTAGGACCGATTTATAAAATGAACATCAGGCCCACCAAGCGGGTTTACATTCCACTATGGTTGGATTAGGACTTAGATAAAAAGGATGTCGACAACTCCTTTAATGGTTTACATTCCACTATGGTTGGATTAGGACTCCAACAAGTAAATTGGTTGCATCGTACACAACAAAGTTTACATTCCACTATGGTTGGATTAGGACATTGGGCGAGTCACATGTGTACGTGCTTCATTTACGTTTACATTCCACTATGGTTGGATTAGGACCTTGCCAGCACTACAGCGTCGCCACAAATGCCACGTTTACATTCCACTATGGTTGGATTAGGACGCCGCTGTAGTCTATAAATGTATATTTTTTAAAGATGTTTACATTCCACTATGGTTGGATTAGGACTACAAGCATCCGATAATGGAAAATACCATCATCGGTTTACATTCCACTATGGTTGGATTAGGACGTATTTCCGCCGTTCTTCGTTCCATGCCCGGACCGGGTTTACATTCCACTATGGTTGGATTAGGACTTCAAGTATATCCCTCAATACCAACCCCCTATCCCGGTTTACATTCCACTATGGTTGGATTAGGACCAACCGGATGTATTCTGTCTGCGTGTCGTGTCGATTTGTTTACATTCCACTATGGTTGGATTAGGACCTTCGCTGGTTATCCAGAACGGAAATTCCCTACTGGTTTACATTCCACTATGGTTGGATTAGGACCCCGACATCGAGTTTACTGAGTTTGTGGTAGCATGTTTACATTCCACTATGGTTGGATTAGGACCGGACATTCAAAGCGCCACTACCGACAACTTGACGAGTTTACATTCCACTATGGTTGGATTAGGACCAGAATGGAAACCTTCTAAGAATGAAGGTTAACACGTTTACATTCCACTATGGTTGGATTAGGACAACACCGCTTGACATGCTCTAAACGCTGATCATACAGTTTACATTCCACTATGGTTGGATTAGGACCACGATGCAGCGCATGGGTTTCTTTATCCTTACCGGTTTACATTCCACTATGGTTGGATTAGGACCTGCTATCAACCTCACAATCAATCGTGGTATAGGTGTTTACATTCCACTATGGTTGGATTAGGACAATCGGCTGAATCAATTCTTTCGCCTGAAACTACAGTTTACATTCCACTATGGTTGGATTAGGACGCGGTAACGTCCGTTGTTCCGTGTAGGATTTTCCAGTTTACATTCCACTATGGTTGGATTAGGACTAATATTCCCAATATCAACAGCGCCTATTTCGAGGTTTACATTCCACTATGGTTGGATTAGGACAAAAAATGAAATTTAAATTAAACAATGAAATAACTGTTTACATTCCACTATGGTTGGATTAGGACTGGACTTGACCAGCGATCAGGTTGACGATATCCAAGTTTACATTCCACTATGGTTGGATTAGGACAAGGGAATAAGTCAAAAGAAATATGAAGAAAATTAGTTTACATTCCACTATGGTTGGATTAGGACTCTGATTCGCAACGGTATAAAACGATAGGTAACGCAGTTTACATTCCACTATGGTTGGATTAGGACGGTACGCTTGAATACTTATTTTATTATGAAACCACGTTTACATTCCACTATGGTTGGATTAGGACAGAACAATGAGGCGGGGCTAACAACAACGATTCAAAGTTTACATTCCACTATGGTTGGATTAGGACTAATTATTTCTTGTTCTTTCGTCATTTTCTTCTCAAGTTTACATTCCACTATGGTTGGATTAGGACTTAGCACTAATGGCGGCCTGCCGGTCTACACCCAGTTTACATTCCACTATGGTTGGATTAGGACCCATTAAATTGAAAATTATATTATAGCGATAATTCTATAAAAATCAAGTCTAAGGGGTGCGATTTTTGACAGTTTTTTTCGTCGACCCCCAATACGGTAAAAACCCCGGGGGGTCGACGAGTGTTTTATCTCAAAAAAAATCACAGAACAGTCAAAGATCAGCGATTAAAGGATATTGGAGAAATTGTTTTTATTCAATCCCAGGATGTCTTTATGCAACCACTCCTCTTTGCTGCTGGTAAAAAAAATAACCGAATCCCGATCTTCTCGAATCATCTCTTTCAGTTCATACCGCAATGCGGTTAACTGTCCTTTGGACAATTCCCCTTCAAAAACTGAATTCTGGATGTGATTGAGATAACTTTTGCAGGTTTTGAATACCTTGCGCAGGATAGTGGCACTACCTGGATTTTTTAACTGGATATCATACACCAATATCACATACATGGTCACCACCAAATTTTGAATCCTTCATATTCTTTCTCACTGATCAGGTGCTTAATCAATTTATACAACTCCAATCGAATCAACTGCCGATACGATACATTCCGATTCAGTGTTTTATGACGGACAGTGGTTTTTAAACGATCATCAAAATCTTTGACAATAACTTTCCGTGCCTCATCTTTCAAGTACAGAAAATTTAATTCCTTTTCAAAGCTTTTTTCAGTGATCTGGTTTTTATTCAACAAACTAAAAATCATGCGATCTGCCAGCATGGGTTTGAAAATCTCGGCAATATCCAAACTCAATGAAAAACGGCGTTCTCCGGGTTCATGGAGAAAGCTGATCAGTGGATTCAACTGGGTTTTATATATTTCCGAAAGCACAGTCGTATATACCATAGTATTGCAGAACGAGATCATGGTATTGATCAAATTATCGGGTGGGTGTTTGACGCGTTTCTCGAACTGGATATCCTGGTCAATAATCACATTAAAGGCCCGGTAATACACTTCGTGGATATTCCCTTCGACGCCCATTAAAGAAGCAATACTCTCCTGTTTGGCCAGTTGGAGGTAGAGGGATTCGATTCTTTCAATAGGTTCAGCGAGGTCTTTGCCTCTGGAGTGGTAATACTTTAGATTGTGCAGAATATTCTGAGTGGTTGCTTCGAGTATCTTGGTGGAAATGAGCACCCGTCTTTTTTTGGAAATACTATGTTTGACCTGTCGTACCAATAACATTCCAGAAACCAAGGACTCCTTGGGATAAAATGAACCGGTATAGAACCCATAATAATTGAAGAAATGGACGATGATCCCTTTTTGAGCCAGGAAGTTCATGGCCTTGGTGTTGAAGTCCAATTCACCGAAAGCATAAATCGTATCAATGTCTTCAATGGGTAGGTAAAGTTTTTCCTCCTCGCTTTTGATAAAATGCAACGAATTCTCGAAGCGTTTTAAGCGGCCTGCATTCATGATATAGTAGTTTTTTTTCATGTTTCTCTTCTTTTCTATGGAATTGGGTTCAGATATAGCAGAGTTCGAAATAGGAGCACTGCTTGCAGATTTTTGTTTTTTTAATGGGAGGGGGGAGTTTTTGGCGCAGAATGGATTCAATG
The DNA here is from genome assembly GCA_964502145.1 of uncultured Clostridia bacterium. Taxonomy (GTDB): domain Bacteria; phylum Acidobacteriota; class Aminicenantia; order UBA2199; family UBA2199; genus CAZCVI01. The sequence continues at coordinate 33,563 of CAZCVI010000002.1, read as the reverse complement.
GCAGTCATTTTGGTTGCCATTTCAGTGATATCGGATTCAGTTAAGCTGACTTTTACTTTTTCTTTTAACTTGGGATAATCGATGAGACCATTCACATTTTCGACGCCGCGTTTGTGGAGGTAGTAGAGGTAGTATTTGAGTTGGGCGATATCGGCATCTTCCATTTTGTTGCTTTTTTTGACCTCGTGAATGGTGCCATTGTTGCCGATGAAGTCAATGTTAATGGTGTTGTCGATATTGATGTGCTTATCCTCTCTTTTATAGGAGTGTTCGTCGATGAGTTTACCAATCAGAACGAGGTCAGACTGCTCTTCCATTTTGATATTTTTGGCAAAGAGCCACAGTTTCCTGTGGCACACATGGTAATACTGGATATACACCCCGGAAATTCGTAGTTGGCTCATGGTTATAAGAAGTTGTTACTTCCTCCCTGTTTTCCCAAACCGGTGCGCTCGCTGTATTCAAGGTCAATAATTCTGAACTCATTGTACCTGTCTATAGTCATGCGTTCCTTGATATGCTTTATTAAATAATAAGGCACATCCACAGTTAAATCTTTGATCTGTTCCAGCAATTCGATTTTTCTTTTTTTCTCGCTTTCCCTGGCCTTTTCATCCCTTGCAAATCCCAAGGAACCAATCTCATTGATCCAATCCTGTATCTGCTGCACATGGTTCTGATAAATCTCAATAGGAATCACAGTAAAGGATTTGATATCCCTGAATTTTTGGTCTATCTGGTCGCGGTTCATTTCATAAGCGGGAATAACCTTCAATAAATTCAAGCGCTCGCGGATCTTTTGATAATATTCGGTCCCCTTTATTTTTTCCAAAGAGTAGACATCTTTCACGACAGCCAATTTCTCTTTCTCCGAAATGCGGTTGCCATGGAACTTTTTTAAAGCAGTTTTGGATAAGTCAAAAATCTCCCGATCAATGAACGTCCCAACTCCCGATGAGTTCTTTAAAAAAACATGGACATTGGCCTCCCCGGTTTCATCTAAAAAATCACGTTTCCGATAACATCGTCCCATCCGTTGAAACAGTCCATCGACAGTAGAGAGTTCGGTAAAGAGGTAATCAAAATCGATATCTAAACTGGCTTCCACAACTTGGGTGGTCACCCAAATCCCGGTATCATTGCTGTCACTAAAAGCCTTAATTTTTTCTTCCAGCAGATGACGGTCCTTTTTAATGAATCGGCTGTGCAAGAGATATTTTTTTTCCATATCCCCTAATAAAGCAAATACCTCCTGAGCGCGTGTGACCGTGTTGACAATCACCAACACTTTGGAATGAAGACCTTTCTGATTGATTTCCGTAATAGCTTCGCGAATATCGGCATCCAGCAGATTAATCTTATGACGCTGTCGATCTAACAGGAATTCCTGATAATTGTATTTTAGTCCTGATTGTTTTAAGAAACTATCCAAGACCTCTGGGAACGTGGCCGTGAGTATAGAGAACTTGCCACCCATCATGGTGATGTACTTTAGCCCCATGATGATGCAGGCGACGATTTCCGGGGAGTACATTTGAATTTCATCGATAATGACCTTGGAATAAGCGAGACTGGCCAGAATAGACTCGAAACCCTCTGACTTAAAAACAATTTTGAATAATTGGTCGACAGTGGTAATCGTTAAAGGCATGGACAATTGCCGGGCCCGTGTATATTCGGAGAACAACTCCAATGAGGCATCATTTTTGAGCATAAAAGCCAAGGCATCAGAATGAAGCAAGACCGTTTCTTTAAATTGGATATTTTCGTATTTAATCCGTTTGTAAATCGCATTATTACTGACGCGTAATGGCAGGGTAAAAAAGCCTTTGTGATTGCCAATCCATAACAAACCGGCCTCCGTTTTGCCGATACCAGTGGACGCGACAATCACATTGTTTTCCTCCTGATGAGCCAGCAAATAATGCTGGATTTCCCTTAAGCCGCCCTTTTCCTTCAAAAAAGCCAGGGTCTTTTCTTGCAGATCACAATTGGGTACTTCGACATCTATATGAGCACTGGCGGCATAATCCAACCGATTTAAAAGCCCCTTCACCATCACGTAGCGACAGAACACATCCTGCGCATGATCACCATGGGTGTGGATGTCGATTCTATCCCGGATATATTTATTAAAGTCAAACACAAGCACAGGTACTAAAAACGGAATATCAGCGGGGAGTGCGGTGACATATGGCTGCAAATCAGTGGTGAGGACACGTTTATAATAATCAAATTGATTATCTTCTAAATAGCGGGGATGGTGATAATAAATCGCTTGGTAAAGAATATTCAGACTGATATCATCGAATTTTTCCTTCAGTTTCTTCCTGTCCAAAAATGCAGCACTTAAATTCCCGTGGGGAATTTCGACGTCATCAGGGAACATATCCTCCAGCACGGGGAGCTTTAATTGCTTGTACAGTTTATTCTGGAACTTTGAATTGATCTTGCCGAGATCATGGAAAAGCAATGCCAATTCAAGGATATCCCAGTCGACTTTAAGCCCCGGATAAAGCCTCCGCAATAAATCGAAGTTTCTTTTTAATGCCTGGGTATGAACTTCGATGGTTTCTACTGGTCGTGATTTGGCAAGGAGTTGATTGGACACGATTTAAACCTTCCCTTCAACAAAAAAAACAAAATCGCCTTCATTGTCCACACAGACGGATTCGCCGGTATCAATTTTCGCCTCCTTCGGTGAATATACGACCCGTTGTTTGTGCCAGCGTCTGAAACCGTTTTTATCTATGGTGTACGTGACATTCAAATCGTAGATAGTACCATCAATTGAACCAATTTGTTTTAACGCCACGGGGACATAGGTATTATTTTTTAAAGACACATTATCTTGGAACTGCTTTTCTTCCACGTCCACCATTTTAATGGATTCAATAACGGCCAGGTCTTCCCGTCTTCCCAAGGAGATGTAATCAATAGGATGCTGCAATTTTTCAAATATTTCCAATAGCCTCTCTTCCTGGTGGATGTGGATATGAATGGTCAGATGCACATCCACTAACAATTCGATGATAGTAGGGACGCGAGCTATCCCAACCTTGCGGTCTAGCGCGGCGCTTTCCACGAAAAATTGGTGCCGTGCTTCTTCATACTTGGCTGAAGGATGGAAATAATAAAAAATCTGATAATTATTCACCTTGGAAAAATATTCTCCCTGGATGCTGACAGACATGGGGACATAATGATCAAAACCACAGGCATTATGAACCATACCAATCACGGTGGAATACGGCGGGAGAGGATAACTCTCCCGCAACTGGAAACTGGTGGGGGTCTTGTAGTTCACCAGATCCTGATAGATTCTTAATTTGATGGCCTTAGACATTTTCGTTATAATACTGTTTTAATTTAGTATCCATGTCCGCAAAGAAGTGCTTGATAGACTTACAGGGCAATTCCTTGATCTCAGGGTCATTCTCAAAGGTATTTTCCACATACCCCACCACCGTATTTTTGGAAATGATGTCATCTTTATCCAGCAGACTTTTAATACGCTCAACAGCCAGTTTTTGATCGATTAGTTTGATACCGTTCATAAAAAACGGGTTTTTAATATCATAGATACCCCCAATAATAAATAAAGGGGCCATGTTTTCCCGTCGACCCTTGATATCACGATATAGAAATTTAATGGCTTTAAGGAGCAGACTGACGCGGTTGTATTTTTCATCAGGAGTAATTTCAGTTGTGCCATCAATGCCCACTTTATCCAGGTCCACAGTCAAAGTATAAGTATAAAAGCTTTTATGGATTTCGCTTTGGGCAATATTGCCCCCTTTTAAAGCGCTGTCTCCTTCTTCGGTATCACCTTTTTTGCCAGCCTTTAATTTTTCCGCATCGGATAAACGGTCAAATAATCCCTTGTTGGTCAAAAAGTCCAGGTCGCCGTTAAAGGTTTCAAGAGATGTGGCATTACTCAATCTGGCAATAGCTGAGCGTGTGCTGGCGCCCTCTTTGCTCTTGGTTTTCATATACCCAAACAGATCGATTTCAAAATAATCTTTTACCGATGTATCCGGGGCGAATTGAATGGTGCCCTCATGACTGACCGGGGTCAGTTGATAACCGTTGGAAAGTTCTACCATCTGGTTCACAATATTGTAGCGCATGGCTTGGCGTGAAATATACGAATAACTTTGACCATTACCCCGGCTAATTTTTTTCAACGAGGTTACATTGCCAATCCCTTCACCATAATTGGCGCTTTCAGCCTCAAACACAACCGTTACTGTTAATCCTTTACTTTTCATCGTACTTCCTCCTGTTTAGAAAATGAGTTTAATTGACATTCAAACACAGTGCGCACAATCATGCGTTTACCGTTTTGGCTTCACTTTTGTATTCTTCCCCGGTGAAACCGAGAAGGAACGCATAACCATAGGCTTGGAACCGTTCCACATCATCAATACATTCGACAAAAAGGGTGGGAATCTCCTTCCCAATATGCATGTGGCAATTGATGATCACATCCATAAAACCGTTAATATTCTTTGTTTTAAGATAGTTCAACAGCCTGTAAGCAATCCCATTGATCTTGTTTTCCTCTTCCTTATAGCCTTTCTTTAAATTTAACCCCATCTGCTTCATGACAAAAATCTTTTTATCGGACATCTGCCCTCCTATAAAGTTCATATTTATTTTAAACAACGCATCGACCGCACCATCTTTTTTCTTCTTTCGCAACCCCATGGCCAGTAACATATAAATCAAGGGGTAAAGATCAATGTTCCTATAAATTCGCTCAATCACCTCTTTATACAGGTTCATTCTGGTTTTATTATCCAAGAACACATCATAGCGTTCAGCCAGAAAGTCCAATTCTTTTTTTGATTTCTCAATAACCTGGAGCACCTGCTTGGACAATAAATTAAAGGAGTACCCTTTATCGCCGTCTATTTTAATCACCTGGATATTGGCGATCTCCTTTTTCTGGTTCTCATCCCGCATCTTCTGGATCAAGTTGATAATATGAGTGTAAGTGATTTCTTCCAGGGATTCCATATTTTTAATATTCTCCATCCCCGCCACCAACACGGCATTAATGCCAATCAATCGCGCGCTGCCACTGTTGTCATTGATGAAAATTCCTTTCCGCTTAAAGGTCACAAAACCAGCCGGAATACAAGAATAAACCAGATTGCAGACAGGACATATATTAATATCCAATTGATGGTTCCAATACGCAGAGGTTTTTCGCGCCGAATCTAAGTCCATCTTCAGCCAAGATAAACCCTGCGAAGCATCCGATTTTTTATTGACCTCCCGATTGCAGATCATACAATTGCCATACGGTGCTTTTTTTGTTTCCGGCGTTAAGAATCTGGCAAAAGGGTCTACAAAGTCTTTTTTATATAGACCAAACATATTGAGCCCCACCTGCTGCTTATTCAAAAAACTCACCCCTTCCCAATACAAATTAATCACTTGATAACTGGTATATTTGGCCTGGATAATCGCTTTATGCTCCATAAAAAAATCGTAAATCTCCTTGATCTTCTGAAGTTTCTCCAAAGCTGAAACAGTCTTATCCTTGATTATTGCCAGCTTATTCTTAATCACTTCCTTATCATTGGCAATAATGAAGTAAGCAGTGAGTAGCGAAGCCTTAATTAAATCCTTCTCGAAATTATCCAAGAAAGCTTTAATCTTTTCTTCACCTGTTTCAGCCAGTTTGTCCCAATCAAAATTAACTTGGCAGAACTCCGTCAACTTATGCCAGACATTATCCTTCCCATACGTATCAATAAAGTACTGGAAAAAACTGTTTTCAAAGTTTTCAAAAGCAGACACATCACATTCAATATAGTTGGCGTTCGGTTGAACCTCTTTTTCAGCGTGCTGTAATATCCGGTACAATCCCAGAATACCGGCATTAAACAACCAATCCTTGATTTCGATGCGGATTCGTTTGTTTTTTGTGCCATCGTTTTGAATCTCCATAACCCCGTTCATATTATCCATCATACTCTCTTCCATGCCCTCTCTCCTTTTAAACGGCATCCAACATCCCGAAACCTTCGGACCTGCGGGAACCAATACCTGTCTTATAAATAAAATCCAATACCTCGGGGTGCCCTGTTAATTTAAAAATGCCCGTGTTCCCCTGCACATTGGACCCGTAATGTTTGATGGGAAACCCATCTTTCAACAGCACGGGCATAAATTCCACCCGTTCCTTCCGGCCCAACAACTCTGCCACCTGAACACGGATATTTTCTTCCATCTGCGAGACCAACAGCGTGTGCTGTTTGGTCAGATATTCATCGCTGTTGCTTTCTTGCTTGTGTAAGCGAACCAAGAAGGGAGAAATCGTTTTAAATACCACCTCATTGGTCTGGATTGGTTTTTCTTTTTGCAAACTAATCCGTTTCAGACGCATATCATTGTCATTGGCCAGCGGGTAAGGGGCGAATTGCAGTTTCCTTTTGATTAGGGAATTGTAGAAATAAATACCCAGGTCCTGAAGAGAAGTGGAGAAGTTCAAGTGGATTTCAGTGGAGTTCAAGTGGATAACGTCCCCAGCGAATTTTGGCTGGTGTAGATACACCGCAAAAGTGAAGGGTTTCATGGGTGTACCCTTTCCGTAGAATCTCTGGTAAACTTCATCAGAGGCCATTTCAAAACTGTTTTTCAGTAGCGATAAAAAAGTCCGGCGATATTCCACATCACACTCCGGTTTTTTCAATGTAAATTCCATCTTTAAGCGCATATCAAGCTCCTTTTTAGGATGTTCATCCTAATAATCAAAACCGTTCTTAATTTTTCTTTCCCAACTGATGTTTCACCACCCCCCCAGGTGGTTACACGCACCTTTTTAAAACAAGTTTTTATTATACACTAGCTGATAAACGAAATGCAACCATTATTTTAAAATAAATTTATTTTTCCCTGGTGCTCTGTCAAGTCGCAGTTGTTGCCGAAAAAAATTCAATAAATCAATGTTTGGGTTGGATCATTTTCTTTTATGGCATTGTCCGTAGTATAAAAGCAGATCAATCATGAAGCACTGGATAATCTGAGGTAAAAAAACCTTTAAAGCTCGAACCAGCGTTCATCTTCCGTGTAGGCGATACCTTTTTCACCCAGAAAGACTTCCACTTCCCGTGTAAATCCTTTTCTGGAGAAGATAAAACCGATGGCCGGGTGCAGGTGTTCCGTTTCTTTAATCCAAGCGAATTTCTCAAGGAAATTGATCCACTATCGCATATTCCGCATAATAACCCTTATGATAATTAAATTTTCCCTGGAGTTTTTGGTACTGTTTTTGTAAATTTTTAAAAGCGTCCTGGTATTCTTTCTTAATTTGTGCCGGTTCAAAATTTTCGATTTCTTTTTGATACACACCACGAAACACTTTATCGAAAATATTGTCATGGACCCCATGGTAATCGTAGTTGGTCGCTCCTTGGAGGATAATGTCGGCTTTTATCAGTGCTTTGAGTTTGAACTCTAATTCGCCATCCGTCATATCCAGTTGTAATTTTTCGAATAACTCTTTGCGGGTGACTTCGCGGTCTCTATGCTTACATAAATACAAGACAATATTCTTGGAATTTTTATTGTTAACCTGGTTGAAGGCCGAATTCACATAAGTCATCCAAGTCGATTTGATCTCCCCACGATCATTTAAGGTTTCAAATTCCAGGGTCCGTGCCAATCCTTCCAACGTGGTCAAATCTTTGTCCGGGAATTGGGAACGTAAGATGGAACTGATATAAAAAGGATTTCCTTCGGCCAGTTTTGCGATCAGGAAGGCGGTCTCCTCGGTCACAGGAACGTCAAAGAAGCCAGCGTATTTGAAAACCATTTCAATGGATTCATCTTCGCCCATATTTTCCAGAGGTTTCATAATGAACCGGGAAGGTAGCAGCATGATCAACATATTCATGAGCCACCCCACCCAACTGCCAGTAACCAGCATTGGTGCGATTTTACTCTCGGCTGTGCTTAAATAGCCGCCAACCATACTATCAGCCAAGTTTTTAGTGGCTTTGTCCCTATAGATTCTGCCGTTTAAAAATTGGAATTCATCAATCATTTGGACAATAAACTCTTTTTGTCTGGATGCAATGTTTTTGGGTGCTTCGCGTGTTAATTGCCACAAAAGGTCTATTTTACCATGTTTCACGGCGTATTCCACGCTTCCAATCAAGGTGTTTAAATAGTCTAAGCCCTCCTCTGAAGCGATCTTTTTGACTTTGCTAAAATTAATTTCTTCCAGCGGTTGGAGGTATTCCACTTTCCGGGTTTTGAAAGCCATATACTGGTAGATAAACGTCAGAAAAAAATCCTGGCAAAAATCTACCACCCACATTTTCTCATCTTTCACCTCGTAATAGAAGGGGATCACACCGTCATTCTTATCAAAGATGATATTAAACAAGCGTTCCATAATGGCAGTTTTCCCTGTTTTGCGACGGGCCAGCAGGGCCATACTCTTAGACTTTTTTTCTTTGACGTTTTCTATCCATTTGAGGAAAAAAGCCAGTTCCTTTTTCCTGCCCACGAACAAATCCGGGTTGCCAATTCTTTCTTCATATGCGTATTCCATGGTTCTTTTATATCATAATTGTTAGAAAAAATAAAGAGCGGACCACAGATTACTCAGATTAAAATGATTATACAGATTAAAAGACTGGAGTGCGGTTAATTAATGAGCTTTTAGCCTGGAATTTTATCTATTAGTGTGATTCATGATGATTTCCCACCCATCACCGCCCTTCCACTATTTGCTTAAAAAAAAGGTACAATTAACTTTTTTATAAACCCCATCCACAAAGGCGAAAGAAGGGAAATTAAAGATAAAATTTCTGCAATTCGCTTGATATTCGCTTTGAAGTATGATATGATTCTTTTTTACAGAATAACATTCTCTCGCCGAGGTGGCGGAATAGGCAGACGCACGGGACTTAAAATCCCGGGAGGGCTAACCTCGTGGGGGTTCGATTCCCCCCCTCGGCACTCTGTATCCACTATTACCCCCCCAAAAACTTCCCCACGAATTTCTCGAATTGTCACGAATTAAAGGAAATTAAAACTCTTTTGTCGATACATTCGTGTAATTCGTGGGCAAATCTTTTTCAATGTAACAGTAAACCCAGCTTCTTCACACCGCAAAGAACCCCAAACACAACACATCAATCACCCATAATGCGGGCTTGATTTCCGCCCACTTACCCTGGAACAACTTGATTAGCGTATAAGATAAGAATCCAAAAGCCAACCCGGTACTGATACTGAAGGTCAAAGCAATCAAAATGATTATAATAAATGACGGGAACCCGATTTCCAGGTTCTTAAAATTGATCTTCTGAATATTCTTCATCATGAAGAATCCCACCATGATCAAAGCCGGAGCTGTGGCACAACTGGGCACAATCGCCAACACGGGCACAAAAATAATGGCCAGCAAAAATAAAGCACCGGTCACCACAGAGGTCAAACCAGTACGCCCACCACACGCGATACCAGAAGCCGATTCAATATACGTGGTGGTGGTAGACGTCCCGCATACCGCACCAAACATCGTCGCCGCCGCATCCACCACCAACAAGCGATCCAACATCGGGATTTTGCCATCTTTATCGACCATGTCCGCTTCCTGCGCCAAACCAAGAATAGAACCGATGCTATCAAACATATCCATGAACATCAACGTGAATATCGGTGCAATAAAGGCCACTTTTAATGCCCCCAGAATATCGATTTTCAAAAAGATCGGACTGATATTTAATTCAAACGCCCAAAACTTCTCCGGTAACACCGTGTCCCCGGCCACAATCGAAGCCACCGTGGCCGCCAATATCCCGATCAGCAGCGAACCCTTCACCCGTTTCATTTCCAGGATCAACATCACCAGCAAGCCCCCCAATCCAATCAACACGGGACGTTTTAACGCCCCAGCCGCCACCAGAGTAATCGGATTGCCCACCACCAGCCCCATGTTCTGCAAACCAATGAACGCAATAAACACGCCGATACCCACCGCAATCGCGCTCAACAGATCATGGGGAATCGCTTCCACAATCCGTTGCCGCAACCCCGCCAGAGTCAGCACCAAGAAGACAAACCCCGAAATAAACACGATCCCCAATGCAATTTCCCAGGGCACCTTTTGTCCCAATACCAGCGTATAAGCAAAAAAAGCATTCAACCCCATTCCCGGGGCCATCGCAATGGGAGAACGGGTAATTACCCCTGTCAGGATTGTAACCACCCCGGATACCAAACAGGTTACCACAATTAAAGCCACTTTATCCATACCGGTGTTGGCCAGGATATCGGCATTCACAAAAATAATGTACGCCATGGTTAAAAAAGTCGTCACACCAGCAATAACCTCGGTGGACGGTAAAAAACGTCGCTCAATTTTGTTACCTTTCATATTTTACTCCAATACCTTCAGGTTGCGATTTTTTCTTAATTAAAAATTCAACCATAATGATATCCAAGAGTCAGGGAAAAGTCAAATCCAAGTTTTAATTAACCATTCATCTTTTTTCAGGAGTTATTGACTTTCCGTGCAATTGCCGCTAAAATAACTTTTTACAGAGAGAAAATGAAATATATGAGATACACCCAACCTCTTCAATTTGCATTGTTATCGCTTATTATTTATACGCTCTTATATCGTCCGCCTGTGGATGGGAATTCCCAAGACTTTGTGACCGCCCTGATGGTGTTCTTCACGGCCATGGGATGGAGCGGTATGATACTCCTGACACAACACAAAAAATACCGTGGGCTTGTGATATATATTATGCTTTCTATTATCGGTCCCATCCTGCTTTACCTGCTTTTGGCTGGGTTCCATCCCGTATTGCACGGCGTGACCTACGCGGTTTTCCTGGCCATTCTCCTGGGCTTGAGGTTATTTACAGCGTCTTATATGAGACACACATTAAAATAAAGAGGTGACATGTGACGGAAGAAAAAATTACCAAAAAAAGTTTGTCTGTAGTTGTCAAAGAGGCGTTTAAAGAGTTAAAAGAAACCATGGTGGCTTTTATCAAGTCACCCCGCGCGTTGTGGGGTGTTAATATCCCCTATCTGGTAGAAGGTCTCTGCTATTTCGGCATCCTGACCATCCTGGGCAAATATGCCTCGGAAAATATTAAATTAACCGACCCGCAGGCCGGATGGGTATACGGTGGTGTGACCGGTGGTATCACCCTGGCCATGTTGTTTTTCGGCGGTATCGTCGATAAGATCGGGGTGCGGAAAGGTTTGGGCATCGCCTTGGGCATGATGGCAGTAGGACGGGGTATGATATCACTGGCTGGAACCTTTCCTGCCGGTGAAGGGATCGCCTCGCCCTTCTTTTATATCACCTGTGGTGGCTTATTGATCATGGTCACAGCCTATGGCCTCTATCAACCAGCAGCGTATGCGGGAGTAAAACGGTACACCAACCCACAAACCTCCGCCATTGCTTACGCGGTGGTTTACGCCCTGATGAACCTGGGGGCGTTTATTTTCGGCCCGATCTCTTCTCTCTCCCGCAAATACTTCTCTAATATCTTTCCTCCCAACGGTCTGGCCGCCGTTTTTTGGATTCTGACGGCACTGACCATTTTAACTTCCCTATCCACCTTCATAGTGATCAAAAAACGGGTGGACCAAGCAGCAGTAGACCGGGTGAAACGGGAAACAGAAGAGATGATTAAAAGCGGGAAAATAGAACCACCGCAAGAAACAACACAGGAAATCAAAAAAGAACAGATCAAAATCAACCACCTGCCCTTTATTCTCCTGACTACCATCACTATCGCCCTGTTGGGTCTTTTTATCGCGGTGAAGCTGGGAAAAATCGATTTTAACCCCACCGTGGCGCTGACATTAGTGGTAGCTGCCATTTTGGTCACAGGCTGGGAATTCCTCCGCCACAGACCAGACCATCCTTTTAGAAACACGAAATTCATGGTCTTTATCTTTGTGTTGATACCCGTACAGACCTTATTCGCGCATAACTGGTTGACCATTCCCTATTATCTGGACCGTGCGTTTCGGGGTAGCACCGTGGGCGAGTATTTCGAGATATTTTCCAATTTGAACCCGTTGTTAATTTTTGTCTTTGCCCCTATTATTGCCGGGCTAACTGCGCGGGTGAATATTTATAAGATGATGGTAATCGGTACTTTTGTGATGGCATTGCCCACCTTTTTACTGGCCATGGGTACCAATCCGTTTCTGGTGCTCCTTTATATTTTTATCATGACCATCGGTGAAGCCATGTGGCAGCCACGGTTCCTGCAATGGATCGCGGAAATCGCACCGGAAGGCAAAACCGCTTCTTATATGGGTATCGGTCAATTTCCCTGGTTCCTGACCAAGATTCTCACCTCTCTTTATTCCGGGTACTTCGTGGCCCAATACATTCCCAAGCCTGAACTGGGACTAGCAGCCAATCCGCAGCCCATGTGGTTTTACTATTCCTTGATCGCCATGATCACACCCGTCGTACTGCTCTTTTCAACCAAATGGCTGGGCAAAGGCATGTCTAAAAAGCACGGGAGTTAATTTAGAATGACGGACGAATAAATAGCAAGGGGTTTTTACCCCTTGCTTTCGTCCCACCAGTCCAGTAGCCAACCCGTACAACTATATCTTGCTAACCGCCGCTGGTAGGAATCACGCAGAGGAATTTAAAAGTAGTCGCTCCCGTGTTTTGGAACTGATGTTCCTCACCCGGCATAACCAGTGCAAACGACCCTTTCTCCAGAGGCATGAACGTGTCACCCGTCGTCTTGAGCTGGCCATTACCTTCCAGCACATACACCTCATGCTCCCAGGGATGGGCATGAAAAGGAGTATATCCACCCGGTGCCAATTCAAATTGCCGTAAATAAAAATTAGGCGCCGGTGAATCTTTGCCAATCAGCCAACGAATCGAAGCGCTTTGGGCACCTTCTACCCGGACAACCTGGTTCTCCACTTCATCATATTTTTTTACTATCATCGTTCACTCCTTCAGGAAATTTATATACTCTATTTTAAATCATTACCAATTCTTTTTCAAGACCCGGTTGATACCCTGGATTCACTGCCAAGTTTCTGAAATCGTTGTGGACGATATGGACTTAGTGGACGATATGGACAAAAAAATGCTTTTGTTTTTGCTCCACATCGTCCATATCGTCCACTCTGTCCATGTCGTCCATGTTTTTTCAAGAATCTGGCGGCAAATCCGCTTGACACCCCTTCCAAGAAAATATTCTAATCGGACAGTGAATAGGATAGAATATTTTTTGGAATTATGATATGATAGAGACTTAGAAACGGAGCAAACGACAACAGAGATGAACACCGATATTGACTTACCCGATAAATTGACGTTCAAGCGCAAAGAGGTGATCAAGTACACCAAATTGGACGGGAAAGTTCTGGATTATTGGCAAAGGGAGTTCGGTGGATTTTCCCCCAGCGTGAACATCGACGGCGAAGAATTTTACTCCAAAAAAGACATCGAATTCATCTTCCAACTGAAACAATGGATGATCGTCGAAAAAATAAACAAGGAAAAAATCAAGGAAAAACTCAACCACGGATACCCGGAGAATGCTGACAACAATAAAGATCAACCGGAAAACGGGATTGCCGTCAACGAGAACAAAATCAAAATAATTCGCGATAGTTTAGAAGAGATATTGACAATACTGGAAAAAAATGATATAAATTAAACCATAAAATAAATATAATAAATATACCAGTTATTACCAGTCGGGACGTAGCGCAGCCTGGTAGCGCACACGCTTGGGGTGCGTGGGGTCGGTGGTTCAAATCCACTCGTCCCGACCATTTATTTAACCCCCCATAGGACAATCATGAATACATTACTATTAACCAATGACGACGGATATTTTTCCGCAGGAATTCAACACTTAAAACGTGTATTATCAGCCTACTACGATGTATATATCGTGGCCCCGGATAGAGAACGTAGCGCGGTCAGCATGGCTCTTACTATCACCCGCCCAATACGCTTAACCCAAAAAGCAGAGAAGGATTTTGTTATTGACGGCACTCCGGCTGACTGCGTGAACATCGCCTTGCAAAAAGTCCTGCCCTCTTACCCGGATTTTGTCATTTCCGGCATGAACGAGGGAGAAAATCTGGGGGAAGATGTTTTTTTCTCCGGCACTGTAGCCGGTGCGTTTGCCGGTCATTTGTATGGTCTCCCTGCCCTGGCGGTTTCATTGGTCCGCGACCCGGCTGGCGCCCCATACCCTTATGAAGAGGGCGCGCGTATCACTGCCACTGTACTGGAACAACTCCTGCCCCTCAAAAACAACAGCGTGGTGTATAATTTAAATATTCCCAATCATCCCAATGGGGTCCTGACACTGACCACCACCGGCTTAAAACGATATCAACCCTCGACAGTAGAACGAACAGACCCCAGAAACCAAAAATACTACTGGATCGGCGCGGGTAACCCTAATTTGGAAGGTGAAAAAGGCAGCGACCTGGAAGCCATCGCCAAAAAAGAGATATCCCTCAGCGTTTTAAAATACGATCTCAACACCCCCACAGAAATGAAAAAATTAAACGATGTCTTCATCTGGAAACAACCCAACCAATAACCCCAACCTCCCATAATTCCCATACCTCCCATAATTCCCATACCTCCCATAATTCCCACAATTCCCATACTTCCCACATTACCCCAGAAATTCAGGTTAGATGATATACTTTTTTTAAATATCTCTAAAATATCAGATGATATTTGCATTAATATATGATATAATACCCAATAGATGAAAACAAAAAAAGATGCTATCAATCAGGAAGCTTCATTACTTCAGGGCGAAGGTTTGATCCTGGTGGTGGACGATGAACCGATCATGCGCAAAATCGCCATCAACGTGCTGGAAAATTGCGGTTACACCGTTATCGCCGTGGAAAACGGCGAAAAAGCCATCGACATCTATAAACTCCGCCACCACGAAATCACCCTGGTCCTGCTGGACCTCCTCATGCCCAATAAATGCGGCCAACAAACCTACTTCGAAATGAAAAACATCAACCCCGACATCAAAGCCATCCTGATCTCGGGTGCCAAAAAAGATAAACGCATCGAAGAACTACTTCAATCCGGCGTGAAAGGATATATTGAGAAACCCTATACCTTTCTTTACCTATCCCAAAAAGTTCACGAGGTTATTTACCAACATTCGTAGCGACGTTACGCGCAACGTTTCTACCCCCAATTTCTCGAACTTCCATCTTTTCCATACCTGTTGACTTTTACTCCTTGTTTCACTAAAATAAAGTAATGCTATTAAAAAAAACAAGTTTGCAGCGCCAACTGGACATAGAAAGATTCGCCGCCGCCCCTTTCCCGCTTATTCACAAACTTCCATTTCCACCGATTACCATATGCCTAGATGCTGCACAGTGGTGAAAAAAGGAGAAGAATCATGAATTATTTATTAACCGAAGAACAACAAATGCTCAAGGAAATGGTCTCGAAATTTGCCAGAGAAGAGATCGGTCCAGTGGCACGGGAAAACCAGGAGAAAGGCATTTTTCCCACGGACATCGTCAAAAAAGCCGGTGAATTGGGGTTGATGGGCGTGGCCTATCCCGCCGAATACGGCGGTGCTGGCATGGATTATGTGTCTTACATGATCACCGTTGAAGAAGTTTCCCGGTACTGCGCGTCTACCGGCGTTATTATTTCCGCCCACTCCTCCCTCGCTATCGACCCTATTTACCGGTTCGGTACCGAAGAACAGAAACGAAAATACATGCCAGGTCTGTGCAGCGGTCAGAAGATCGGTTGTTTTGCCCTGACCGAACCCGGTTCCGGTTCCGATGCCGGCGCAGCCAAAACCACCGCCAAATTGGTGGGTGACCAATACGTGTTGAACGGCACCAAACATTTTATTACCAACGGTCAAGAAGCCGATGTATGCATCGTTTTTGCCCTGACTGAACCAACTAAAAAAACCCACGGCATCAGCGCTTTTATCGTTGAAAAAGGCACCCCGGGTTACACGGTGGGAAAACATGAGAAAAAACTGGGCATTAATTGCACCTCCACCACGGAATTGATCTTTGAAGAGTGTACCATTCCCAAGGCGAACCTGCTGGGCGATTTAAACAAGGGTTTTAAAGTAGCCATGACCACGCTGGATGGCGGCAGATTAGGCATTGCCTCCCAAGCACTCGGTATTGCCCGCGCCGCCATCGAGGACGCCATCAAATTTGCCAAAGAACGCGAACAGTTCGATCAACCCATTGCCAATTTCCAGGCGATCCAGTTTTATCTCGCCGATATGGCTACCGAATACGAGGCCGCCTGGCTCTTGACTTACCGCGGTTCGCTCATGAAAGACAAGGGTCTGCCCTACAACAAGGAAGCGGCCATGGCCAAATTAAAAGCCTCCGAAGTGGCTTCCCGTTGTGCCGCACAAGCCATTCAAATCCACGGCGGGTACGGCTATAGCAAAGAATTCGACGTGGAACGATACCTCCGCGATGCTAAAATCACGGAAATCTATGAAGGGACCAACGAGATCATGCGCGTCGTCATCGCGGCCAATATCTTAAAATAAACCGGCTCAATACCAGAGGTGAAAATAGATGTCAAAAGAAATAGAACCTTTTAAATCCAAAAATAAAATCCGTATTGCCACCGCGGCCTCATTGTTCGATGGACACGATGCCGCTATCAATATCATGCGCCGCATCATCCAATCCACCGGCTGTGAAGTCATCCACCTCGGTCATAACAGATCTGTCCGTGAGATCGTGGATTGCGCCATCCAAGAAGATGTCCAGGCCATTGCCATCACCTCGTACCAGGGCGGGCACATGGAGTTTCTCAAGTACATGTACGATATGCTCAGGGAAAAAGGCTGCGGTCATATTAAACTATTCGCCGGTGGTGGCGGCGTTATTCTCCCCCATGAAATCCAAGAACTGCATAACTACGGCATCCAACACATCTATTCTCCCGATGATGGCAGGGAAATGGGCCTGCAAGGCATGATCAATCACATGCTCTACCATTGTGATTTCTCTACTGGGAAAGAGATCACCAGCACCTTGGATCAACTTCAAGCCAGGGACCCTCATGCTATAGCCCAATTCATCTCCGCCGCCGAAAATTTCCCCGAAGAATCCAGGGATATATTGGATAAAATTGACCTCATCGCTAAAAACGCCCAGGTGCCGGTGCTGGGTATTACCGGTACTGGTGGTGCTGGGAAATCTTCCCTGGTCGATGAACTGGTCGGGCGTTTCCTGATTGATTTTAGTGATAAAACCGTGGGTATCATCTCCGTGGACCCGTCCAAACGCCGCACCGGAGGTGCATTGCTGGGCGACCGCATCCGCATGAATGCCATTAATGACGAACGGGTCTACATGCGTTCCCTGGCTACCCGTCAATCCAACCTCGCCCTGTCCAAACATGTGAAAGAAGCTATTAATATCTTAAAAGCCGCTGCTTTTGATCTGATTATCCTGGAAACGTCCGGCATCGGCCAGTCAGATACAGAAATTACCGATCACTCCGATATCAGTCTCTATGTCATGACTCCCGAATACGGCGCCGGCACCCAATTGGAAAAGATAGACATGCTTGATTTTGCCGATATTATCGCCCTCAATAAATTCGATAAACGCGGTAGTTTGGATGCACTGCGGGACGTGAAGAAACAATACCGCCGCAACCGCAACCTGTGGAACGAGGAAATCCTCGACGACCATCTGCCCGTGTTCGGCACTATTGCCTCGCAATTTAACGATCCCGGTATCAATCAACTCTATATCACGGTCATGGATAAAATCACCACCAAAACCGGCATGGACCTCAAATCCAATTTCCACATCATCAACGAGATGTCAGAGAAAATCTTCATCATCCCCCCCACCCGCAACCGCTACCTCTCCGAAATCTCCGAGACTATCCGCAACTATAACCAATGGGTCCAAGAACAAAAAGACGTGGCCCAAAAACTCTATGGCATTCACGAATCGATCCGCGCCCTCCAACAGGCAGATCTCACCGGTGTGGATAAATCGGTATTAAAAAACCAATTGGAAGAACTATATAAAGAGATAGAGTTCAACCTGGACGGCCAGAATAAAAAGATATTGACCACCTGGGCCCAAAAAGTAGCGAACTATCGCAATGAATACTACGTGTACAAGGTTCGCGACAAGGAGATCAAGGTAATCACCCACGTGGAATCCTTGTCCCACCTGCAAATTCCGAAAATCTGCCTGCCCCGCTACCAGGGTTGGGGCGATGTGTTACAGTGGAATCTACAGGAAAATGTACCCGGTGAATTTCCCTATACTGCCGGAGTCTTCCCCTTTAAACGCGAAGGTGAGGACCCCACCCGCATGTTTGCCGGGGAAGGTGGACCGGAACGGACCAATAAACGGTTCCACTATGTGTCCAAAGGCCAACCAGCCAAACGGTTATCCACCGCGTTTGACTCCGTGACCCTCTATGGCGAAGACCCAGACCGCAGACCGGATATCTATGGAAAAATCGGCAATGCCGGTGTTTCCATCTGTTGTTTGGATGATGCCAAAAAGCTTTATTCCGGTTTTCACCTGACAGACCCCAAGACCTCCGTGTCCATGACGATCAATGGTCCCGCGCCCATCATGACCGCTTGCTTCATGAACGCCGCCATTGACCAAGAGTGCGAGCTTTATATTAAAGAACATGGTCTACAAGCCGATGTGGCCCGGAAAATCCAGCAGATTTATACCGATAAAGGCTTGCTTGGCCCCGCGTACCAGGGAGAACTGCCCAAAGAAAACAATGGCCTGGGACTTATGCTCCTGGGTGTTACCGGTGATCAGGTATTGCCTGCCGATGTGTATGAAAAAATCAAAATCGAGACGATTTGCCGTGTTCGCGGCACCATCCAAGCCGATATTTTAAAAGAGGATCAAGCCCAAAATACCTGTATCTTCTCCACTGAATTCGCGCTTCGCATGATGGGTGATATCCAGGATTATTTTATTCGCCACAACGTGCGCAACTTCTACTCCGTGTCCATCTCCGGTTATCATATAGCAGAGGCTGGCGCCAATCCTATTACCCAGTTGGCCCTCACCCTTTCCAATGGGTTTACCTTTGTCGAGTATTACCTGTCCCGCGGTATGCCCATCGATCACTTCGCCCCCAACCTCTCCTTTTTCTTTTCCAATGGCATGGAACCCGAATATGCTGTGATCGGACGGGTAGCGCGGCGCATCTGGGCCAAAGCTATGAAACTCAAATACAAGGGCAATGCCCGTTCCCAGATGTTAAAATACCACATCCAAACTTCCGGTCGTTCCCTGCATGCCCAGGAAATTGATTTTAATGATATTCGCACTACGCTTCAGGCCCTTTACGCCATTTACGATAACTGCAACTCCCTGCACACCAACGCGTATGACGAAGCTATCACCACTCCCACCGAGGCTTCCGTGCGCCGCGCCATGGCCATCCAGTTGATCATCAATCGCGAACTGGGACTGGCTAAAAACGAGAACCCCGTGCAGGGCGCTTTTATTATCGAGGAATTAACAGACCTCGTGGAAGAGGCCGTGCTCACAGAATTCGACCGTATTTCCCAGCGCGGCGGCGTATTAGGTGCCATGGAATCCAATTACCAACGCGGTAAAATCCAGGAAGAATCCCTCCACTATGAACATATGAAATACACCGGCGAATATCCTATTATCGGGGTCAATACGTTCCGCTCCAGCAATGGCTCCCCTACCGTCGTGCCTGGCGAGGTCATCCGCGCCACCAGCGAGGAAAAAGAGTACCAGGTCACCATGCTGGAAAACCTCAAAAAAGCCAACCAGGAAAAAGCCAAACTCATGCTCAACCAATTGCAACAGGTCGCCATCAATAATGGCAACATTTTTGAAACCCTGATGGAAGTAGTAAAAACCTGTTCGATTGGCCAAATTTCCAATGCCCTCTATAAAGTCGGCGGACAATATCGCCGGAACATGTAATCAATCACTTGAATTCACTGCAATGGTTAAAAAGTGTTGTGGACGATCTGGACAAAAAACAAATGCGTTGGCAGTCCAGTAGGTCCACAACACTTTTAACAATCCGCCGGTAAATTTAAGACAAAAACACAGGAGAAGCTATGAAAGACGTGGAAAAAATTCAGGACCTGTCACGGGAAGACCTGTTGGAACTGGTTCAATTATACGCTAAAAACTGGCTGGCCCATGACGGTTGCTGGTTCTTGTCAGTAGAAGAAAAATACGGAATAGATACCGCCATTACTATCGACACCGAAAGCTGGCGAAAATTCACCGTGGTAGAAGCCCAACGGATCATTGAATTTTTAGAATTGGGCAAGAACTCCGGTTTGGCCGGCTTAAAAAAAGCCCTGCGCTTCCGTTTGTATGCCTCGTTGAATGAAGACGAAATCATTGTGCATGAAGATGGCCACACCTTGGAATACCGCGTCAAAACCTGTCGTGTTCAATCCGCACGACGGCGTAAAAAATTACCCGATTTCCCCTGCAAGTCCGTGGGCATCGTCGAATACGGGCTGTTTGCCAAAACCATCGACGAACGCTTCGAAACCATCCCCATCACCTGCCCACCGGATATTACCAACCCTGACTACTATTGCATATGGCGCTTTACACTCAAAGAATAATCCTTGCTGTCATTTTTGGTCTTGCATTTAGCACACTTTTCGTCTATTATAATAGATTGCTAAAAAAATTAAAAACCTAACGCAATCCTAATGTAATCCTAACGCGAAGGGAAATATGAAAATGTGAATTGGAAGAATAAATTGGAGGAAACCGGATGAAGATTTTTGAAGAAATGGAGAAACGGGACCATGAAGAATTGATCTTCAATTATTTTAAGGATGTCGATTTAAAAATGATCATATCGCTCCACGACACCACTCTAGGCAAGACAATTGGCGGGTTGCGTATGAACCAGTATGATACAGATATGGATGCCGTGATCGAATCATTGCGGTTATCCCAGATGATGACCTACCAGGGCGCCACCACCGAAACCGACAGCGGTGGCGGTAGTGCTCTCCTTCTGGGTGATCCCAAAACCGGGAAATCCGAAGCGTACCTGCGCGCCGTGGGCCGGTTCGTGGAAAGTTTAAAAGGACGCTTGATCATCTCCCCTGACCTGGGCACCGAACCCCAGGACTTCAAACATATTCAGCGGGAAACCACCAATACCATTTTCGGCGAGGAGATCAAAGACAATACCAAGTCTACCGCCCAGATTACCGCTTCCGGTGTGTACTGGGGCATCAAAGCCTGTGCCAAACAAATCTTCGGCACTTCCGATCTAGCTGGCCGCTCCTTTGCCATCCAAGGACTGGGAAATGTAGGCAAGGCCGTGGTGGAATACCTCAAAAAAGAAAAAACCAAGATATATATCAGCGATCTTATTTATGACAATATGAAAGAAGTCGAAGATAAATTTCCCGATGTCGAGATGATCAAGCCTTCGGCCATTCTTTTTATGGATACAGACTTTGTCGTACCCTGCGCCGTGGGTTCTATTTTTGATGCCGAAAACATTGACTTGTTACGCTGTAAAGTGATCGCTGGTTCCGCCCTGAATATTTTTACCCATGATGAACTGATTCCCAAGGTCCATGAAAAAGGAATTATTTATGCCCCCTCCTTTCTGATTGCAGCCGGTGATCTTTTTCTCTTGGACCGCAAATTAAAACTGGGGAAAGTAGAAGAAAAGCTTGAAATGACCAAGATCATTTACAATCTAATGAATCAGATTCTCCAAGATGCAGCCGAACAGGGAACATCCGCCCACGCTATTGCCAAAGCCCAAGCCATGGCACGGTATAAGAAAATCGACTGTATTAAGAATATTATATGTTAAAAGAAGCCGAGTTATCAAGATGTGATATAGATATGGAGTTCTGTCATGGAAACAAATAAAGACTATTATATATTAACCATTAACCCCGGTTCCACTTCCACTAAAATAGGAATTTTTAAAAACGAGGAACTGCTCATAAAAAAGAACGTGGCCCATAATGACCAGGAGATTGCCATGTTTAGCCGGGTATGGGATCAATACTCCTTTCGGAAACGGGAGATATTGGACGTGATTCGGCGGGAGAAATTCGATACCAGCCAGCTCTCCTGCGTGGTAGGCCGGGGTGGACTTATTAGACCGGTGGTTAGCGGTACGTATTCCATCAACAAGGCCATGTTAAATGATGCCAAAAATGCCGTCCAGGGGGAACACGCTTCGAATCTTGGATGTATCTTGTCCTACGGTATCGGCTGGGATTACGATATTCCCTCTTATATCGTTGACCCCCCCAGCGTCGATGAGTTGGAAGATGTGGCACGTATCTCCGGGCATGTTGCCATCAAACGCCGCAGTCTGGTACATGCATTAAATGTCAAAGCCATTGCCCGCGCTGCCTCGCAAAAATTAGGCAAACCCTTGGAACAACTCAACCTCATTGTCGTTCATATGGGTGGTGGTATCTCCGTGGCACCCCTGCAAAAAGGCCGGATGATCGATGTCAGCGAAGCCCTCAGTTCCGGCCCGTTTACCCCCGAACGTTCCGGGACCCTTCCCATGGTCGACTTTATCGAACATGTCTTTAAAAACAATCTCACCCAGGCAGAAGCCATAAAAATGATCGTGGGCCAGGGTGGCATGTTCAGTTACTTAAAGACCAAAAGTTTGATTGACGCCGACCGCAAATACGAAGAGGGCGATCCCAAATTTCGCCTCATCGTGCAAGCCATGGCTTATCAGGTTTGCAAGGAGATCGGTGCCATGGCTACCGCGTTAAAAGGAGATGTCGACGCCATCGTCCTCACCGGCGGAGCTGCCTACTCCGATATCCTCGTGGGACTTATCCGCGACCGCGTATCTTTTATTGCTGATATCCACGTGTTCCCCGGCGAGGATGAACTCAAAGCGTTAGCCCAGGGCGCATTGCGGGTGTTAAAAGGAGAAGAAGCCCCCCTCTCTTATCCACAACAAATTGAATATACCGATTGGTTCCAGGAGCAAAAATGAAAATCTTTGAATTAATGAAAGAACATAACCAGGAGCAAATTGCCTTTTATACCGATAAAACCGTTAAATTAAGGGCCATTTTATCCATTAACAGCACCGCTTTGGGTCCAGCTATTGGTGGTATCCGTATTTATAGATACACATCCGTGGACAATGCCTTGTTCGATCTGTGCCGTTTATCCCAGGCCATGACCTATAAAACCGCAGCCGCTGGTCTCAATTTCGGTGGCGGGTACATGGTGGTAGTGGAACAGGATAACATGGAAAAAAAAGAACCTCTGTTTCGTTCCCTGGGGCGTTTTATTGAAAGTTTTAACGGTAGATACATTGCTGCCGAAGATTTTGGCGTCACCGAGGAATCCATGGAATACATTGGCATGGAAACCCAATTTCTCACCGGTCTGCCCGATTATTATGGCGGTAGTGGCAATCATTCCCAGATGGCCACTTACGGTGCCTTCAAAGGAATCCAGGCGGCAGCCCAACATAAATGGGGGTCCGATAACCTGACAGGGAAAAAGATCATTATCCAGGGTTATGGGAAAATCGGTACATTGTTGGCTGAGATGGCCAAAGAAAACGGGGCGCATGTGGTGGTCGCGGATATCCGCGAAGAGGTCTTAACAAATGCAAAAAAAAGCGGTTATGAAACAATTGGACCGGCTCAAATTTATACCGAACCCTGCGACATTCTTTGTCCTTGTGCGATTGGTCCGATCATCACCGCCACCAACGCCCCACATTTCCGTTGCCAGATTATCGCGGGTCCGGCCAATAACCAGTTGCTTTGTGATGATGATGACATGATCTTGAAAAAACACGGCATTCTCTACGCCCCCGATTTTCTCATCAATGCGGGTGGTATTATTGATGTCTCCGAGGAGTATCTGGGATACATTAAAGATCGGGTCATCAAAAAAACCGAAAATATCTACGACCGCGTCTTAGAAATCCTGAAATATGCCGATGATCAAAATATTTCAACCAATCAGGCAGCCATCCACTATGCCTTAAAACGAATTGATACTATCACCCATCTCAAAGGCAGATATCTGGCGGAAGAGAATTGGAATCTCAAGAAAAAGCACGGGTAATGCGGTAAGAGTTGCCCCAGGAGGCAGAGGTGAGTGATAGCGGTTATGAAGGGTATGATGCCATAATCGTTCCCGGTGGTGGTGTGCGTGAGGGTGGTATTGTGCCACCCTGGGTGAAGAATCGGTTGGATCGTGCTATAGAGTTTCATCAACAGGACTATATTATCGCCCTCAGTGCGGGCACCACTCACAAACCACCGCTTTTGGATGCCGCTGGCTTTCCTATTTTTGAAGCCGTGGCCGGGGCGCGGTATTTGGTGGAACATGGCGTGGAACCGGAGAAAATTCTCTGTGAAACAACCTCTTACGACACCATGGGCAATGCCTATTTTTCCCGTGTTATCCATGTGGAACCCCGGTTATTCAAACAATTGCTGATTATTACCTCACACTTTCATATGCCCAGAACAAAGGCTATTTTCCAATGGATTTACAGTTTATCCCAGGCCGGGATGGACTCCCCTATTTATCAATTGTCTTTTGAAGCGGTGCCAGATGTCAATGACGACCTTGATGGAACAGTCATACAAGCAAGAGCAGAAAAAGAGGAGAGGGGACTGGAACGGGTATTCATGTTGCAAGAGAAAATACGCACCCTTGAAGATTTTCACCGGTGGTTATTCACCCGGCACGGTGCTTATGCCGTGGCCACCCCTCCAGTTAGACTGAGCGGCAGTATATTAAGCACATACTAGAACAGTTGGAAATTAGTTCCCCCTGCTACCAAAAATTCGTACGAAATCATCTATCATTGACCAATTCTTTGCATACGCATTTGTCTGCTTCAAATTGCAAGGTAACATGATGAATACCGTGGTGATAGATCAATTCCTCTTCAATGCGGTTGCTTAATGCAGTGGTCTGGCTGAGCAGCATATCTTCCACATCCACGTGGGCTTCGAAGTGGATCATCTGTTCATTGAGTCGCCAAATATGAACATGGTGGATATTTTTGACTCCCGGTATTTTTTCCACTTCTTTTTGGATAATTTCTATATCCACGTGTTCCGGGGTTCCCATCATCAGGACGTTGATGGCTATTTTCACGATATCAATGCTCTCGTAGAGAATATAGATGGAGATCAATACCGTTAATAACGGGTCGAGCCAATAAATTTTAAAGAAGGTGATGCAAACACCGCCAATAACTACCGCCATACTGGAGATGGCATCGCCCAACAGATGAATATAAGCGGAACGGATATTGATATTATCTCGCGACCCTTTTTTGAGCAGCCATGTACCGATAAGATTGGCTACCAATCCCACTGATGCGACAATAATCATCAGACTGCCAGTGATTTTTTGCGGAGAAACAAAACGGTCGTAACTCTCTTTGAAGAGATAGAAACAGATCACGATCAACGTACCCGCATTAAGCACTGCCGCGATTATCTCCGCCCGTTTCAAACCGAAAGTGTATTTAGCCGTTTTGGGAGCCTTGCCTAAACGGATGGCAATATAGGTGATAATGATCGCAATACCATCGCTAAAATTATGAAGGGCATCGGATAACAACGAAAGACTACCCGAAAGTATTCCACCCACCACTTCCACGGCGGTGATCACGAAATTCAGACACATGGTGATAAACAACCGTGCCATTGAAACGTTCACATCCGCTGAATGATGCCCCAAATGGTCATGTGTCATAGATCACTCCCTGAAACGGACCAAATTATATCTATTTATAACCTATAATTTATTAAGCCTTTGGGGAGTGTTTTGGGAGCACCGATAATTCCCGACGTAATCTCCTGGGGAATTTTCACCACCCTGCTGCCAGAAAGTAAGAAAAAGAGCTTTGCCGAATATTGCTTGAACTGGCTAAAATATTTCCCTTTAAGAGGCTCCTGTGGCGGCGAATTGAGGCTCAGGGGATTGAGAAACTTGCCGCTTTTTTGCATGCCATAGTGCAAATGGGGACCAGTGGATAAACCTGTGCTGCCCACAAAACCAATGATCTGGGACTGATCTACACGCATACCGGTTTTAATACCTTTCTGGTATCCGCTGAGATGGTAATAATTGCTGATGTATTGGTTATTATGACGGATGGCGATATATCTTCCTCTTCCCCCATCAAAACCCATGCCGCAAACAATGCCGGAGGCGGTTGCTTTGATCGGAGTACCAATAGGCGCGGACATATCCACACCATTATGCTGGGCCGAGTATCCCAAAACAGGATGCATCCGATTACCGTAACGGGAAGTCACCCGCATGAAAGGAAGCGGGCAACGCAAAAACATTTTCTTTACCGACCGACCATCAGCATGATAAAAAGCTGTTTTCCCTTCCGGGTCAGTAAAGCGGATCACCTTGATCGCTTTTCCACGGTTCGTAAATTCTGCCGCCAGGATATTGCCATAACGGATAAACTCACCCTTCAGGTACATTTTTTCCACGACCAATGAAAAGGAATCATTATTGCGGATATCCCGGTTAAAATCCACATCATACTCGTACAGGGAAGCCATCAAATCGGCCAATTCAGGCTTTTCACCCGCTTTGAGAATTGCCGCGAACAAGGAACCCTCCGCCAATACACCGGAAAGATATTCCCGTCGCATGTCATAGGGAATCGCTACTAATTTGGCTTTATAATTGCCCAGTTCCATTTTTTTCCCCAACCGCACATCCAGGTAATAATCCTGATCAATCTGATAATTGATCCCTTTGATCAATGTTTTGTCGCCGGAAAGGGTTAAGAGGAAATTCTTTCCCGCGCTGATGCGTCTGAGATCGTAGACCGGTTTAACAGCCGTAAAAAAATCATAGGCATGTTGGTGGTTGATACCTTCTTGAGTCAATAGATCAATGATGGTATCCCCTTTCTTCACCGACTTTTGTATTTCTACAGATTCATTCCACAGCCATGAAGTTACTTTGGTAGCGTGGGCCTTTTGCGCTTCTAACAGCGTCGCGCCGTGTTGGATTCCATTCCCCGGGTGACGGTTCTGGCTCCCCGCGTAAAAAAGAACCAGAATAAAAGATAAAAAGAGAGATGGAAATACGATTGATTTTTTTTTATTTTTGGCTACTTTTGAATGATCCATCTGACATAATACACTAAAACGTCAATAAAGACAATCATTTTTTTTGCCTAAAAAACAGAAGCCTCTTTATAAAAGGCTTTACTGGTTCAAAAAAATTTCTGCCCGTGGCGGGACATCGGATTGCAGCGGTTCAGTTTTTCTTACTTTCGTTTCTCATTTCTGTTCTTTACTTCTTTTCTTTCTGTCAATCTTGCCTATTTTGATATTTTTGATATAATAAATGTACTATGATTAAATATATAATTAAAAAAATATTTGGAACGAGTAATGATCGTGACTTAAAGAAAATGGCGCCATTGGTGGAGGCAGTCAACTGCCTTGAACCCCAAATGGCAAAACTGTCCGACGATGAATTAAAAGCCTATACCAATCTCTTTAAAGAACGGCTTAAAAAAGGCGAGACCTTGGACGATCTCCTGGTAGAAGCTTTTGCCGTGGTCAGAGAAACGGGAAAACGGGTTTTAAACATGCGTCATTTTGATGTGCAATTGATCGGTGGTATCGTGTTGCACCGGGGTCAGATCGCGGAAATGAAAACCGGTGAAGGTAAAACCTTGGTCGCTACCCTGGCGGGATATTTAAATGCATTGGATGGCAAGGGTGTGCATGTAGTCACAGTTAATGATTATCTGGCCAGTCGTGACTCGGCCTGGATGGGGCAAATATACAGGTTCTTGGGACTCTCCGTGGGCGTCATTCAACACGCCATGGATGATGCCGAACGACAGGTCGCCTATAATTGTGATATTACCTATGGCACCAACAACGAATTCGGCTTCGATTACCTGCGGGACAACATGAAATTCCAAATGGAAGATCTGACCCAGCGTGAATTCAACTTCGCCATCGTGGACGAAGTCGATTCCATCTTGATTGACGAGGCCAGAACCCCCCTGATCATCTCTGGTTCCACCAATGAATCCACCTCGTTTTATTATACAGTGAATGATTTTGTCAAACGCATCAAACAGGACAAGACCCATTATGAACTGGACGAAAAGTCCCGGACCGTGGTATTGACAGAATTAGGGATTACCGAGGCGGAAAAATTCTTCAGAGTGGAGAATCTGTACGATCTGTCCAACATGGATACCTTGCACCAGATTTATCAATCCATGAAAGCCCATCTGTTATTTGCACGGGATGTGGATTATCTCGTCAATGAGAACCAGGTGGTCATTGTGGATGAGTTTACCGGGCGTATGATGCCTGGACGACGTTTCTCTGACGGATTGCACCAGGCATTGGAGGCCAAGGAGAATGTCCGTATCGAACAAGAGTCGCAAACTTTTGCCACCATTACTTTTCAGAACCTCTTCCGCATGTACAAAAAGCTGGCCGGTATGACCGGTACTGCCGCTACTGAAGCCGAGGAGTTTTACTCTATCTACCGTTTGCCCGTAATCGAAATTCCTACCAACCAAACTCTGATCCGCACCGAGTTTCCCGATATTATTTTTGGCAGCAAGGAAGAGAAGTGGCATGCAGTGGTCGAAGAGATCAAACAATTGCATGAAAAAGGACAACCCGTGTTGGTGGGTACGATTTCCATTGAGAATTCCGAATTGGTCAGCCGTCATTTAAAAAAGGAGAAAGTGCCCCATGTCGTGTTGAATGCCAAGTTTCATGATGTTGAAGCAGACATCGTGGCCCAAGCCGGGCGTGTTGCCGCAGTGACTATCGCCACCAATATGGCCGGTCGTGGTACAGACATTCTCCTGGGTGGCAATCCTACGGCCATAACCAAAGATATCTTAAAAAGAAAAGGGTACTCCCTGGAAACCGCTCCCCCCATCGTTCGTGAAGAAGCGGAAAAAGAAGCGTTAGAAACATCTAAACGAGAACATGAGGAAGTGTTAAAACTCGGTGGATTACATATTCTGGGTACTGAACGGCACGAAGCGCGGCGTATTGATAACCAGTTACGCGGTCGATCTGGTCGACAAGGTGACCCCGGTTCCTCGCGGTTTTATATCTCGTTGGAAGATGATCTGATGAAAATTCTTGGCAGTGATCGGATTAAGAATCTGCTGGTTAGAGTCGGAATGAGTGATGGTGTGCCTATTGAGAACCGGTTTGTCTCAAAAGCCATTGAAAATGCTCAAAAGCAGATTGAAAGCCAGAACTTCTCCATGAGAAAACACCTCTTGGAATACGATGATGTCATGAACATGCAACGTAAAACCGTTTATACCCAACGCAAGAATATGCTGCTGGGCAAAAACATCAAGGAAGATATTGTACAATTGATCGATGATATTTTCGAGGACATTTTTGATACTTATTTTGATGAGAAGTTGGACCCCGATAAATGGGAATTTAATCCCTTGCACAAGGAAATATTATCGCAATTTGGCATAGATATCCTGACCTTTCTTCCCGCCGATTATACCGAAATGGGACTCTATGAACTTAAAGACACCATTCAGAACCACATTAAAAAAGTATATAATGTTAAAGAAGAAAGTTTTGGACCCGAGATGATGCGGGATTTGGAACGTAATATCATGCTGCAAAAAATCGATACCCAGTGGAAAGACCATCTTTTAAATGTGGATCATTTAAAAGAGGGCATTGGTTTGCGTGGATATGCCCAGAAAGATCCGTTAATCGAGTATAAAAAAGAGAGTTTTAACTTGTTCGAGGCGTTGCAGAATCGGATTGACGAAGAAGTCGTGCGTTTCCTCTTTTTATTACAGCCTCCCAAAGAAGAGGATATGGAGAACTGGAAGAACAAGAAAAAAGTACACATGTCAAAACCCTCTGCCAAGATGCCCGGTGGGAACCGCAAGAAACACAAAAAATAAGCATATCATAAAGATAAAAACAAAAAAATGACGTATTAATCATATTAATCATAGGAGATATACATGGACGACAAGTTTTTTCCCGGCATTGGCTTAACCTTTGACGATGTTCTTCTGGTTCCCGGTTATTCCGAGGTTATTCCCAATGAAGTCGATACCAGCACTCAATTTACGCGGCACACGCGGATTCAAACTCCCCTGGTATCAGCCGCCATGGATACCGTTTCCGAGCATGAGATGGCCATTGCTATGGCCCAGTTGGGTGGCATTGCCATTATTCACAAGAACCTGTCTATCCCAGACCAAGCCGAAGAAGTACGGCGCGTGAAACGTTCTGAATCCGGTATGATCGTCAATCCCATCACGTTACGACCCGAAAATAAAATCTATGAAGCCTTGCAATTGGTCAAGGAGAAAGGTATTTCTGGTTTACCTATTGTCGATGAGCAGGGCAAGTTGCAAGGTATCTTGACCAACCGCGATATCCGGTTTACCAAACATGCCAAGGAATTGATCCGGGATTTTATGACTTCCGAGCATTTGATTACCGCCAGGGAAGATATTTCCATGGAAGAGGCCAAGCATTTATTGCACATCAACAAGATAGAGAAGTTGCCCGTGGTGGACAAGGATAATTATTTAAAGGGGTTGATCACCTTAAAAGATATTCAAAAAACCCAGAAATATCCCACCGCTTCCAAGGACAAGATGGGGCACCTATTGGTCGGAGCAGCCGTGGGTACAGCAGTTGACACCATGGAACGGGTAGCTGCTTTAATGGCTGCCAATGTCGATGTGATTGTCGTGGACACCTCTCATGGTCATTCCCGGAAAGTATTGGACACCATCAAAAAGGTCCGGGAGAAATACCCGGAGTTGGAATTGGTGGCTGGCAATATTGCCACTGCTGAAGCAGCCCGGCAATTGATGGATTTGGGCGTGGATGCCATTAAAGTCGGTATTGGACCCGGTTCCATTTGTACTACCCGTATGGTCACTGGCGCAGGAATGCCGCAAATCACCGCTATTTTGGAAGTAGCCAAAGCCGTGGACAACAAAGTTCCGATTATTGCCGATGGTGGCATAAAGTTTTCCGGCGATATTACCAAAGCCTTGGCTGCCGGGGCCAATTCCGTGATGTTGGGGTCCTTATTGGCTGGAACCGATGAAAGTCCCGGGGAACTTATTATTTATCAAGGTCGTTCTTATAAAAAATACCGTGGTATGGGGTCGATTGCGGCCATGAAAGCGGGAAGCAAGGATCGGTACTTTCAGGAGGATGAATTTTCTGAATCCAAGTTAGTACCTGAAGGGATTGAGGGGCGTGTGCCCTATCGCGGTAGTGTGATGAATCTCATTCCACTATTGATTGGTGGTGTTCGAGCCGGAATGGGGTTAACTGGCAACAAGACGATTGAGCAATTGCGTTTAAACAGTAAATTTATTCGGATTACCAGTGCTTCATTGCGAGAGAGTCATGTGCATGACGTGATCATCACCGAGGAATCCCCCAATTACCGGTTGGATTAAATCATTTTATTCATTATGGACGGGACGCGTGCTTACCTAATTGGGAAGTAGTGGGCATCTGGAAAAAAAACGGGCCACCTTTCTTGAAGGAAAGGTGGCCCAAAGATTTTTAGGTACTGATTTGAAGTTAAAATTAAACCAGACACAAGATTCTATTCATTATTCACAATATTGCCCTACGGTGCATGTATCGGAAGGACAATAATTTCCCGTTGGAGTACAGTAATTTGGATTCGTACAGATTGTCGGGTTAACCGTGTCACACGTTGTGAAGCAGGTACACCACGTTACTTTTGAACAAACAGCCGTGCAAGTGTCCGTCCATGGCCGACCTCCAATGACCCCATTCATTTGCCCAGAATCGAGGTTTGAAACGGTTTCTTTTTTGAATTGTAGCTTCTTTACTAATTTTTTTGTTTTCATGCTTACTTCTCCTTTTCTTATGGTTTCGTAGGTCAAAAAATTACGGTTTAATAATAAAACAAAAGACACATATTTGTCAAGAATAAAATAAATAAAAGTAAAAATTATTGTATCTGCCTAAGCGCTGGTGAAAACCAGTGGTTAATTCCTCTATTCGAAGTACTAAAAGCACCCAAGTGGTATTTTTTACCTGTCAAGTTGGAAGTGTGAATTACTTTTTTTTCGTGTGGTTCGTGGTTAACGTTTTTTATTGCCAATCCACGATAAAATCCGGTAGTTGTTTTGGGTGGACGAATTCCGAGGAGATGACTTTGGCTTTAACTGAATAGCCCAGGCGGTGAATAGTTTCGCGGTCGCCACAAACCAAGTGATGCCAATCCGGTAAGTCTTTGCCTTCAGAGACGAGGCGGTAGGCGCATGTTTTCGGTAACCATAAAAACTCTTCCAATCGTTCCGGTGTTAATACCAAACAGGTCGAAACCGTGGTTTGGCGTTGCCAGTAGGATTTACAGCGGCAGGTTTCGATATTCAGCATATAACAACACACCTTTGTATATAGAGTCTCATACTCTCCCGTACCCTTCAATTTGAACAAACAACATTTACCGCAACCATCGCAGAGGGATTCCCATTCTGGGCGGGTCATCTGGGCAAAAGTTTTAGTTTTCCAAAAAGGAGTGATTGGCATGGTTTAATATTAGCCATTTTTTTAGACAATGTCAACACGTGATCCTGCCTTAAATCCACCGCCAAGTTTTAAAAAGAGCCACGGATAACCGTGGCACGCTGGACTATCTGGACATACTGGACTTACTGGACAAGCTGGAAAAATCAACGGTTTTGTGAAGTCCAGTATGTCCAGATAGTCCAGTATGTCCAGATAGTCCAGTTTTTTCTGAAACTTGGCGATGAATCCAGGCTGCCCTGGATTCATCGCCAACTGTACCTCCAACGGACACTACTCTTTCTCAATTTTAAATATGAAGGCAACATGATATAGCTGGCCCACAGAACAGTGTGGAGAGTCCGCCCGGGGACCTAACAAGTCCACACAGAAGTAAAAACATTTTACTCAGAGATGCAGAGAGTCCACACGGAAACAAAACAAGTCCACTTAAGATCAAATCAAGCTTACAAAGGAACAAAACGAGTCCACACGATCCTAAATGATCTATATAATCCTTATCACACAATGCTTTCAGCCTTTTTATGCTGAGAAAAGAGTGGCTTAAGTCAGGCAGCGTATTGCCTGAGCAAAAAGCCAAATCTTGGCAGTTACGGAAAACCTTACACCAAAACGATTGATTAGTGTGCTCATTTGTAAATAAATTCCCCGATTTTCCGGAAATTTTGCCCTCCAGCCTGATTCGCAAGTGAATTAGGGTCAGTGATGACTGAATTAGAGACAAAAAAGTGCAAATAGGGTAAACGATGACCGATTTTCATGTAAATTTTTCCTCAAAGGGTCAACGATGACCCTCGGAGGGACATCGTTGACTGATTTAGATAGAATTCAGTGCAAATTCGTATCATTTTGACCGATTTTCAGTCATGGATGACCGATGGCGGACAATTTTGTCCAACAAGGGACAAT
>CAZCVI010000001.1:53924-317333 GCA_964502145.1 uncultured Clostridia bacterium | reverse complement strand
AACATCAAAAAATTTTGGAGGTGCAGGAACCTTTTCTAAAAGGTTCTTGCCCGCCGGAGGCAAGAGCTTCGATTTCAGCGCAATATTTCCCGTCTTTGAAAAGGAATTTTCCTTTGACCATTGTGCCGTAGACATTGCGGGCATCGGCGCCGTAAACCAGAGTAGCGGCTGGATTTTTTGTGAAGTTGTAGGTTTGTGGGGTATCCATATTAAAAAGAACGAGGTCTGCGTCCATGTGGGGTTCGATTTTGCCGATCTGGTGTTCTTGGCGGAGGATTTTAGCGCCGGTAGTGGAAACCATGCGTAGGGCGTCTTCGGCAGAGAGGGCTAGCGGGTTGTTTGTGATGCCTTTTTGTAGTAGTGGCGCCAGTTTTAATTGTTGTAAGATAGAAAGCGAGTTATTGCAGGGTGCGCCGTCTACGCCCAGGCCGACCCATACGTGTTGGGCAAGGTATTCGGTAATAGGTGCGATGCCGCTGCCCAGTTTCAGGTTAGTCGTGGGGCAATGGGCCACGGAAAGATTGTGGAGTTGAATCAGTTCTTTTTCTTTTTTATCCAGATGCACCATGTGGGCGATCACGTGGTTTTTATTCAGGGCGACGAGGTGGTCTAACATCGAGATATTGCCCATGCCCGAGGTTTTTCTAATAAATGCCACTTCATCGGGATGTTCTGCGGCATGGGTATGGATAATAATATCGTATGAATCGGATAGTTTTCGCACTTCGCGAAGCAGTGCAGCACTGCAACTGAGTATGAAACGGGGCGCGAAAGCATAGTGGAGCAAACCATTGTTTTTACCATGGAATTGTTCGTAGAGTTTCATGCTCGCCGTGATCGAGTTGTCCGTGGTTTCCTGGAGGTTTGGCGGAGCATCCGGGCAGTCATCCATCATCGCTTTACCGCCAGTATAACGAAACCCAACCTGCGCCATGATTTCAAAGATCACGTCCTGATGGTGGACTGTCCCCATATCCAAGACAGCGGTAGTGCCGGAGCTCAGAACTTCTTTAAGTGCCATCAGAGTTGATTGAGCCATAGTTTGCGGGGTAAGTGCGGCTTCATAGGGCCAAATCTCTTGTTTTAACCAGGTCAGTAGTGGCATTTCTTCGGCTAAGTTGCGGTGCAGGGTCTGGCAAAAGTGAATGTGACTCTGAATAAAACCGGGGAACACTAATCGTTTAAATTCACTGTCTATGGTTTCTAATGGTTCTATTGGTTCGGTTTTATCTGGTTGGTAAGTTTCGTCCGCGAGAAAAATTCGCGCTATTTTTCCTTCTTTGATCAGGATGCTTCCTTTATAAAAATCAAATGCTTGTTCTTCTGATTCGGCGGTGTTGGGATTTAATATATACACGTTTTTAAGCAACATCATGTTATTGACTCCTAGCACACGATATCGTGGTGATATCGTGTTGTTCTGGGAGTAGTTATAAACCAAAACGAGAAGGAAGTCAAGTTTTACAGGCTCCTTGAATCCAGGATAAAAAAACCAATTGCATTCTCAAACAGAACATTATATAATACCACCATGAAAAACAAAATCGCATCTATTATTCGCATGATTGTAGCCGTATCGTTTATGTTTCTTTTCTTCCAGTTACCACTGGCCGCCGGGAAAAGCGAGATTCAATGGGTGGAAACGGAAGTGGACCTGCACCTGGATGGTTCGGCCACAGTGATCTACAAGATTCAATGGAAAGTCCTATCCGGCGAAATGCACGGTTTTTATTTTCAAGGCAATGAACGCTTGCGCATCAATACCTTTTCCAGCGATTCCTACGCCCAGGATTATCTGGAAAAAAGGTACAAACTGGAGATTAATCCGGTTGAACGAGACAAATGGGATATCATTCTGGCTAATGGTCAAGGTATCTCACGGGGTACGGTGATCTATGTTTTTTATTTCAGCACCCATTTTGCCACTGCCGGATACCTCGCTCCCACAACCACGGCAGATGGCAATAAATTAATCGTGTTTAACTGGTCCCCAGTGTTATGGGATGAAGCGGAAAACCAGGAACACTACACGCTGAAAATACTAACCCCCTTCATACTCCCCACGGATAATATGGAAGAAAGTTTCCCCCGCGCTTACGTGGAAACAAACGGTCTGATCCTGACCGAGAAATTTGTGAATGAAAAATTCCTGATTGATTACCAACGCGGTGAAAAAGATCGGTTGCGGTTGGTGTTTCATAAGAAGAATCCAGGTAACCGTTTTAATATGCGCACCCAGTTTTATATGCCTGCCGAATGGTTCCAATTGCCAGCCATTCCAGTGTCACCACTTCATCAACGACAGGAGCCGGACAACCAGCAATCCGCTGATTTTAGCAATGAAAAGCAGGAAGACCGTAACTCTTTACTTGCTGGATTGGGTTTTATTGGGGTTATATTTTTGTTGATCATGTTCTTCAAGCATCGTTCTGTGATCAAAGCCCGCCAAAGCGTGACCGCCGTGCAATGGGAAACCTTGGATTGGACACCACCTAAATTAATGCTCTCCACATTTCACAAGGAAGGTAAAATATGTGACTCGTTGACTCCCATCGAAGTGGCATTCTACCTTGGTATGCCTGTCAAACGTGTCTTAAGCAGCATGTTAGACGCAATGGCTATGGCCGGATATCTGGCAGTGATTAGCACGACGCCACTCAAGGTGCGCGTTCTGAAAGAACCAAACCTGGAAAGCTTGGACGAATACGAACGACTCTTTTTTAATTCCATGGCCGACGACGGCGAATTATCCCAGGCCGAACTGGAAACATTGATGAATCTAATTGTCAAAAATATCCAGGCAAAAGCATGGGACGCGGATATCGAAGCAACCAAACAATATTATGCGGACCGCATCCAAAATGATGTGGATAACGCCGCACAACCCCCCAGCAGCCAGCAGTATTTCTGGTATTACTGGTATTGCTCCAACCATTCCTATTACCACCATCCGTATAATAACCAACAAGACCCCTACCGTTATGAATCCGCTATCCCCGTAGATGTGGATCATCTCGTGCAAGGCCCTGTTTCCACCGATATCCTGGCGGACTTGAACGTGTGCCACGATGCCTGTCATTCCGCGTGCCATTCCGCCTGTCATTCCGCTTGCCACTCCGCGTGCCATTCAGCCTGTCACTCTGCTTGCGTTAGTGGAGGTTCTCATTGAGTGCCGTTGGTTTTGCCCCGGATTTAAACTGGGTGGATGAATTTATTAGTAATGTAAAACCCTATATCTTCGTGCGCTTGGAAGATAACCTCTTGATCAAACGCCCCAACACCGCGACCAAACTAAACGCCATGGGCGCCCGCATTTTATTTTCACTGTTGCAAGGCACTTCTATCCGGCAATTGCTGGATAAACTGGGCCACAACAACGAAAAAATCACGGCCACAGAACATTTCTTGCAAGCCGTAAAACAATACCTGGAAGGTGGCTTAGCCGAATTCACCCCCAACCCTGCCGTGGAAACCGTTCCTTTTGCAATGAATTTCAGCCGTTTTCCTGTGCTGTCAGAATTGGCTGTCACCTATCGCTGCAATTTGAAGTGCCGTTTTTGTTATGCGGGTTGCAATCAAACCCAAAAGCATTCAGACAGCCAGAACGAGATGTCAGTCACAGAGATGGAACACATTCTCAAGAAACTATTCTTCCAGGCCAAAGTACCATCCATCAGTTTTACCGGAGGCGAACCGCTGCTGTTTGCCGGGCTGTTTCGTTTGATTGCCTATGCCAAAAAGCTCGGTATGCGTGTGAATCTGATTACCAATGGCACGTTAGTGACAGAAAAAATAGCCACCCAATTGGCAAACAGTGGTTTGGATTCGGCGCAGGTCAGTGTCGAAGGTGTGACTGCCACCACCCATGATACCCTGGTACAACAGCACGGCGCCTTTCAAAAAACAATGGCAGCCATTCAATTCTTAAAGGAAAAAGGCATTCACACGCATACCAATACCACTATCACCGGTTTGAACCTCCATGAATGCGCCGCGTTCCCTTTTTTTGTCAAGCAGGTGTTGCATCACGATAAGTTTAGCATGAACCTGGTGATTCCCACTGGCAGTGGCGCTTTGTCGCACCAATTGCCAGTGCAATACAACCAGATTGGCCCGCACTTGGAACGGATTATCGCCGCCAGTTTGGAGCAGGGTGTCGAGTTCATGTGGTATTCCCCTGTGCCCATGTGTATGTTTAATTCTATTGTCCATCAACTCGGCAATAAAGGGTGCAGTGCCTGTGATGGTTTGATTTCCATTGCGCCCAATGGTGATGTCTTGCCTTGCGCTTCTTGTGCTGACCCCGTGGGCAATCTCTTGCGCCAAGATTTCGCCACTATCTGGCAAGCCGATAAAGCCGTGATGTACCGCGACAAAGCCCTGGCCCATCCGGGCTGCCGGAACTGCGATCATTTCCATATATGTAATGGCGCGTGTCCCCTGTATTGGCAGTTTATTGGTTTTGATGAATTAACACCCTTCATTGGGGCTACTGAACCACCCGCCCCAATACCGCTTGATGCGGCAGCAACAAAGGAAATAATAGGAGCCATAACATGAACCCTCTTTTTCTAAAACCCGACGAACAAGGAAGTTTGGAATTTCTCTGTTGGAAATCATTGCCTTATAAAAAACGTTTGCTTCTCGGTTTGACTGGGATAGTCGTGGGATTTGTCGTGCAGATTCTCACCTATGCGCTGGTGCCTGGAGTGCTGCTTATTTTCCTGGCCAATCTTTTCTTATTACCACGCGGTGTCACCAACGTGTCCAAGGTCGGCAGTTTTGAACCCACCGCAGACTGGGTAAAAGTGACAGAACAAAAATTGGAAGAATTGACCGTCTTTAATCGCAAGATCAAAAAATGGGACAGGACCCTCATGGATACCACCAATCCGCTTGGTGGATGTCTGTTTTTCCTTTTGTTGTCTGTAACCGTTGTCGTGTGTATGATTGGTTTCGCTGACGAGAACATCACCCAGCAAATCCTCGGGGTAGATATCGCCGTGTTGTGGATACCGTATTGGATTACCGGTTGGCGGGCCGGGTTGCGCAATTCCATGTGTATGAACAAAGTCCAACTCATAAGAGCTATTCTCGCTGCCGCTCAACCCCAGTTAACCGGCAATACCGTGGATTATTATTTCTTCATGAGAGGGGATAAGATGCCCGTGGATGCCAAGTTCAAAGTGAATATTCCCGGCCAGCACCCGGATTTCCTTGGTTGTTATGGCCAGATTTCTCTCAATCGTACCGTCTATCTCTATTTTTATACCGTGTTGGTCGCCAAGAAAGGGTTCGGCCTGCAAGACGTGTACCGCCAATATGCCAATCCCAAAACCATCACCAAAGAATTTAAAGCACAGGATGATGTCGAAGTCCTGGTCATCCGGCAAGACACCAACAGCGTGACCAACGGCTATATCACGTCCCAAAAACAAGCATTGGCTATTTTCCAAGCAGGATTGGCTTTGGCTCAAAAGGCAGCGGTGAAGAGTTAGCGATAAAAGAAGACCACAGATTACACAGATTAAAATGATTCACACGGATTAAAAAAAGAGTGGCCCACGAATTATCACGAATTTACGCGAACCGCTAATACTTTCTGCATGGAGGAGAATTTCGCCGCATTAGCTGTTACCCGATTTATTTAATTTCTCCAGGAGTTCTTTGATATATTTGTCTTTCTGTTCCAATTCTTTGGCAGTCTGTGCAAGGGCTTCGTCTTTCCGTTCAATGACCTGGTCTTTCTGTTCAATGACCTGGTCTTTCTGTTCAATGACCTGGGCTTTCTGCTCCAATTCTTTGGTAGTTAGCTCAATGACTTGATCTTTCTGTGCAAGGGCTTGGTTTTGTTTCGCGAATTTTTTTTCCATCTCGGTGAAGGTACTTTCGTATTCACTCAATGCCATCTCCTCCAATTCCAATAGTCGATGCAAATCTTCGTCTGCTGCCGCCTTTTCAAGTTGTCTTAATATTTTGGCCATCAAAACGTCTTCGGTCTGAAACTCATAAGACTTCAAATGGCGGGATCCATCAATGAAATGTTCCTGCTGAAATACGGACAAAATCCGCTCCAATCGCGTTTTTAATGAGACGTGCAAGAGGGGAATCTGGATAACGAAAGCATCATGGGTCAAGCGCTCGATGAATTCGTTGCGCTCCACGATTTTTTTGCCACCTAATACATCGATGTACTCACGGTTAACCTTGATGACACTGGGCAGGGTTTTGGAAAGATTAAAACCTAAAAAATAAATGGTGATAATGGGTAAGGAATCTTTGGAACTGGTGTTGTCCGGGGCGGGTATGTCATCCACTCGCTGGTATTGGGCACCCAAATATTTTCTAAACCGTTCGATGTCATAGGGTAAATTGGATTTTTGCAGTTCGATGAGAATATTTTTATAGCCACCCTCTTTTAGGCGGATTTTAGCGATAAAATCCAGGTGAAAGTAGGTTAATTCCTTGATGCTTAAGCCCTTGAGAGCGGCATTTTTTATTTTTAGAACTTGTTCTTGGGCTTTGAAATCAAGTGTGACAATCTCTTCGCCGATGATGGTAGAGATCACGCCCTTGGCAATTTCGACATTGACCATCAGGTATTTGAACACCACGTCGTAGATGGGGTTGGCAATCAGCATTGTTTGGGTCTCCTCTATTTATTATAGTAACACTAAAAGTCCCCTTTTGTCAACTTTTTTTTAATGGAAAAGCGATTGGCCTGTTCCCTGCGCCTTTGCTGAATCATGTTGGTAACCCGTCAATAATGATACCTGCAAGATAGAATTTTGATTTTATTGTCCTGAACCTCATAAACAAGCCGATGTTCTTGATCTATCCGGCGCGACCATGCTCTTGCCAATTCATGTTTTAATTTTTCCGGTTGCCCAAGTCCTGTGAATGGGTCTCTTTGAACCGCTTCGATCAGTTTAACAATTTTGAGGGCTTTTTTGCGATCCGTCTCAATCCACCACGCTAAATCCTCGAAAGCAGAGGGGTCAAATTCCAAGTTTCTCACGAACGACCTCAAAGGGAATGGTTTCTCGTCGACTCATTGCATCCAAAAGCCGTTTTCTCATGTTCTCGCTCTTCAATAAATAGGCCGTCTCGTTTTCCGCTACCATATCATGCCAAATTTTAATTGGTACAATGACCGCTGTATTTTTCCCTCTTTCATCTAGGATATATTGAACATTCGTTTGCGTCATTTTTAACTCCTCTCATATATAAATATATAATAAAATGTATAAAAAATCAATTCAAATTTAAAATATTTCCGAGGTCTCTATGTTTGCCTCTTCATCCCTCTTTTCCCTACTTCCCACTTTTGATTCTTTGCATATACTTTTCCACTTCCCCATATCCAGGAAACCCGCGTTTTTTGCCGATTTTCAGGCTGCGTTGCAACGATGCCCATAATTGATTTTTTCCCACCTGACTTCATCGCCTCCTAACTTCTTCGATCCATATGTGCCACGTTTCAGGCGAGGAGACCTGCGTCCCCAAGCAACTCATTTCTGGCAGGTGATTTTATTTCCTGGATTAACAACATTAAAAAAGAAATATCCCGGAGCACGTCCATTTTGGCCTGTCGCAAAATGAACAAGACAGCTATATTGGAACGATTGTTTAATATCACCTAAGAGGAAAGAAAAGAGATAAAAAACTTTTTTTAATCTGTCTAATCATTTTAATCTGAGTAATCAGTGGATAAAAATTTCTTCACGCTAATTCCCATTCGGAAAATTTTCACATTATTGGTTAATATTTGTCTCATCGCATACGCATTCCAGCCAATTTGTTGATTTTTCAAGCGTGGGGTGAAAAAACGATAGTTCAAGTTTGGATTTCCACCCTTTTTGTAGAATTTCCAATGAATTCATTGGAAATTGAACGCTACGGTTGGTTTTTCAACGAATTCATTGGAAATTGAATGATACGGTTGGTTTTTCAACGAATTCATTGGAAATTGAACGATACGGTTGGTTTTTCTGTGAATTCATTGGAAATTGAATGATACGGTTGGTTTTTCTGTGAATTCATTGGAAATTGAACGATACGGTTGGTTTTTCTGTGAATTCATTGGAAATTGAACGCCACGGTTGGTTTTTCAATGAATTCATTGGAAATAGTACCCACCGGTTTAATTTGCAAGCCAAATCCTGTTGCTATTGCAATAAAATTATTTTTGAACGCCCTCCGTAAAAAATCCCATAATTCCCATACTTCCCATAACTCCCATAATTCCCATTATTACCCATGCACACCGTAAGCAATTGCCTTGGAAGTACTCACTTAGAACAATTAAACAGCCTTTCTCTTTTATTCATTCGTGGGTCACTTTTTTTTCTCAAGTGCTGCGATTCTTTCTACAAGCTCTGTTTTTTTCTATTGACTCCAAAATCATGGACTGGTAAAATAGGGTTTTGTTTTCGTGAGGTAACAATGTCCATACATATCGGAACGTGTAGTTGGAAGTATGATTCGTGGGAAGGGATTGTGTATCCCGAAGGGGAGAAATATGATTTTTTGCCCCAATATGCCAGGCATTTTGATACTGTGGAGGTAGACCAGTGGTTCTGGTCATTGTTTGGAGTGGACAAGGTAAAAATGCCCGAAGAAAAAACCGTGACAGAGTATTTACAAGCTGTACCATCGGATTTTAAGTTTACTATCAAAATCCCCAACAGTATTACCTTAACCCATTTTTATACTCACGGCAAACCCAAGGGTACGCCGATGGAAGTTAATCCCCATTTTTTTTCCAAGTCTTTGATGCAGCGGTTCATAGAAACGATTGCACCCTTGCGCGAACGAACCGGAGTATTGATGTTTCAGTTTGAGTATTTGAATCGGCAGAAGATGGTTTCGCAGGCGCAATTTTTACAACGTTTCGGCGAGTTCCTCGAAACCTGCCCGCCCGGCTATACGTATGCCGTGGAATTGCGCAATCCCAATTATTTAAATGAGACTTATTTTGCTTTTTTAAATCGTTTCCATTTAGCCCATGTTTTTGTACAGGGTTATTATATGCCGCTCATCAAGGAAATCTATCAGAAGTATGCCGCGTTTATCCGTGATCTTGCCGTGATTCGTTTAATGGGAACAGATCGTCCTGGCATTGAGGAGCGGGCTGGGAACAAGTGGAATAAAATCGTGGATAACCGGGACAACGAATTGCCCGATATCGTGCAGATTCTCAAGGCACTGGAAGCCAAGAACGTGATGGTGTTTTTAAATATTAACAATCATTATGAAGGTTCCGCCCCCTTGACCATCCGCAAAATCCAAGAGATGCTCTTGGAAACAGTTGAATAAAATAATGCGACAAGGATGTCGCGTCTACGTAGACGCGCCATCCTGGCGCATTAATAAGCGGTGAAAACACGATTTCGGGTACGTTTCTTATAAGAAGGTAAGAAGCCAGTTAGTCACCGCCTATTTACGCTGGGAAGAACTGGAAGAAGTCAAAGCCAAATATATCGTCGCCAAAGGATAGGAGCTAGATAAATAAATTACCTGATAATTATAATTCTATTGACAAATCAGAATAAGTGTACTACCTTAATAGTAGAGAAAAGAACAACAGGTGGTGAAATATGCAGTTGGTTTGCGTTGCCGAGGTAACACAGGATTGTGAGGTCAAGTTGGCTAAAAACATTAAGAGTAGACTCTATCCTGGTGAAAGAGTAAGAATTAAGATCGAACCTGTAGGTGATCACCTGGAGCAAAAACGGTTGCAAGCCATTGAACGATTAAAGGCTGTCAGTCAGAATTCTCGATTGGGGCTATACAATCCAATCATTAGCCGTGAAGATGCACGTGATCGATTTCTTCCTTAATGATGTACTATATTGACACCAACATCTTAATATATATAAATGACCTCAATAGTCCTTTCCATAAATCTTCAGTCCAGATATTTTTCCATGAACTCTTTTGGGATTGAAGCGATTGTCACCCTGAACAGAAAAGATTTTAGAAAATACGACTTTATCAAAGAAATCATCTCACCCGAACAAGATAGCCAGTAGCCCTCTGCAAGTTGCCCTATAAAGGAAGGCAGGCGGTGGCCTTTCTCCTTGAAGTATAGAAAAATTAGAGCAAGATGAAGCTGCAATTATTCTTTATCTGCACCTCGCTGGTGTTGCAAGAAGAAGTAGGTCAGCAACTCGAACACCACATGGGTGCGGAACTCCCGTTCAATGTCGTCTAAAAGCGATTCCATCAACGACTCAATAACTTTACTGAGCAGTGATTTCCGT
Organism: uncultured Clostridia bacterium; assembly: GCA_964502145.1. Taxonomy (GTDB): domain Bacteria; phylum Acidobacteriota; class Aminicenantia; order UBA2199; family UBA2199; genus CAZCVI01. The sequence goes on along the minus strand of CAZCVI010000001.1, from coordinate 307,068 downwards.
TCAGTAGTATTAAAAAAACTATCCATCTGCAATTTGGAAGCCGCATGGGCGCGGAATTCTTGTTCAATATTTTCTAAAAGCTCTTCTGTCTGAGGCTGGGAAGTCTTTTTAAAATAAGATGTCCAGTTGAAATTTTTTAAAATATTTATTATCCACCACTTGGCAGCCACATGGTGAGAGTATTTCCGTTCAATTTTTTTTATAAAGACTTCCATCGGCAACTTCTCAGCCACACAGAGGATAGTTTCCCGTTTGATGTCTTTTAAAAGATTTTCCAGCGGAAACTTGGCAGCCACATGAGCGCTGAATTCCTTTTTGATTTCTTCAAAGATCGCATCAGCATCACGGGATGTAAATTCAAGGTCAGCTATACAAATTTTTGCAATATTTTTTGGGAAATCGTAAATAGTCTCGATTCTTTCATAGATGGATTGGTATTTCTTTTTCGGGGAGGAACTACCCGCATCTTTTTCTTCCTTTTGGGTTTCAGTATTGTCCTGATAAAGTTTCTTGGCAATCACCCCAGGGTCTTTCATGAATAACAAGCGCAGTTGAAAATGGAGCGCTTGCTCTATCTGATAGAAAGCAGTTCTGGACTGGCGAACTTTGGGATAGAACAAATTGTTATTCCATAATGGAATATTATCGCTGTTCTCTTTGGATAATTCTGTGAGGTATTTTTTCACTTCATCGTTGCCAATAAATTGAAAAAATTCCCTGTTCACAAAAATCCACTCTTTTTTAATTAATCCCTTCATTTCTTCTAACAATTTATCTTCTGCCAATTTTTTTTCTTTTTCTTTTTCCTCTTCCTTTTTATCTTTAACGACTAGTAAGTCCAGGTGTTTTTTAGCTATTTCAGTTATTTTATTTCCCAATTCATGGGACTTCTCGTAATTTTCAACAATTTTGTGGAAGATAGAATAGGATTCCTTATGGAATTGGTAAAATTTTTCCTTCTTGACTTGCCAGTTCATTACTGGCATGCCCAACCGATACTTCAAACGCTCTTCATAATATTCAGGGGCGTTTATAGATTCGATAAAGTTTCCGCCAATTTCTGGGGAAAGGGCATTATTTAACATCACTAATGACCAATAAGTCATGCAGGTAACACTCCGGTAGCATCGAGAACTACCTGAAAGATTTTCTTCTTCTATTCCTATTTCTACTTCCGCAAGGGGTAATGGAAGTAAAGAATGTGTTTCATCGATTTTTGGGTATATAGATTTATCCTTCTTACAGTTGCCACAGAGTTCTACTCCATCTATCGTTGAACCGGTGTCTGATGATTCAGTCTTATACATGGAGCAATATTTTGTTTCATATTTATGGCAATGATTACATCTATCCTGTTTGAGGAAGGCAACACGGCTATACCAGTTACGTGAAAAAAAGGCGTTATGCCGAAACTCTCCATCGATAGGATTTTTTACACCCGCAAGAAAAACTAAATCCAACATTAATTTGATGGCTTTTTTAAAAGTCAACCCCCTGAGTCGTAAAACTGAGCTATCTATCTCGGTAATACTATTGGTTGCCTTATTGTCTGGATCCAAATTATCACAAATCCAGTCTTTAAACTCTCTAATCTTAATATTCCGGGATTCAAAACCATAAGTACGAAAGCGCTCTTCAAACCTTTGTATGAATGTAAATTCCTCATCATTATCATTCAGTTCAACTCTTTTTTTTTTTCTTAGTGCGCTTAAAATAAGGTTCTTTTTTTCTTCGATGCTACCTTTATTACCTTGATAATAGCCGAGGAATTCAATAATAGAAGATTCACGGATTAAATCGTCAGTTTTTTCCTCCTTATGAAAAGTTAAAAATGGATATAACAATAAATTGGGTTTATAGATATCGCCGCCGTAACTCCACAATAGTTCCATAAAAAAAGCAACAAATTCAGATTTTTGATCTAAGGGTGGAAAAGCAAAGGGAAATATTTCTTGCCCACAAGCATCTACAAAAATGACATCCTCTTTGTTTTCATTTTTTTTAAATTCTTCTGGATTTTTAAGTAATTCCAATAAATTTTCCCATAAATAAATTTCTGATAGCTGACGACCTTTTATCCAACTGGTGGGTTCAATTGAAGTTTTCGAGTAGGGTTTGCTTGTATCAATCGATTTGGCACAATCCGTAAGGAATTTATTTAATGCTTTCCATGCGTTATTTTCCGATAATGCCTTTTCGAAAGGGATTTGCTTTTTTTCATTCAGACTCTTTGGGAAAGGGTGATCTATCTCTTTTTCCTTCTGTTTTTTTTCTACGCACCCAAGATACTCTTTGTCTGCACATCTAAGAACCATTACGCCATAATCCCGATAACAAGGAACAGCGTCAATTATTATATCTTTTTTTTCATTTGAATTTTCATTATCACTTAAAAATTGATTCTCTTCATCCAGCTCTATTTTTTTTTTAGAGACCTGGTATTTTATGGGTTTCTCACTTTTTATATTTTGTATCACTTCACTCTTTACATATTTTTCAAGCTCTTGCAGTCGATTGTTGTCCCGAAAAGCAGAAATCACATGATCGGGGATACTTAACACCCGGGTATTGGCATGTCCAGCACTGTATTGTCCTTTAAATGACCAAAATTCAGTGTATATACTGGGTTTCTTGACCAGGGAAAATGATGGGTCTGTACCAGGGTAACGTTTTTTATCGAAGTCATCAATAATACTTTGGTTGATATAGGTTTCCGCCGGGTTTTCATAAAACAATTTGAAAAACACCTTGGGTTTATCTATGGTGCGGGAATCACCAGCTAAAAGATTTTCCAAGTCCCAACCACTGTCTTCCACCGACATGCCGCTTTTGGAATCAATATTTAAGCGCATAATCTTGGAATTATGCCGACGTCCCCTGGCTTTCTGTATATAGATGCCTTTCTGTATCTGGTTGTGAATATCAAAACTGCGGATACAAATAATTAAATCAACCAACGATGCCACTTGCTCTTCGATTTTATCAATAGAGTGGAAAAAGGCATCGGAACGGCATACAAAAAGAGTGGTGATTTTCCTTTCCCGGAGGAATTGGATTAAACCGGCGAGAAATACTTTTACTTCCGTCTGCCCTTCCCCTTTGGCCCGTTCCAATTCGGTAATGGAATCAATCACTAGGCGGTCGATTCCATAAGTCCTATAAATAGCTTCCAAGGTGAAAACAATTTTATTCAAATCCAGGTTTATTGGAGGAAAGTCGACAAAATCAAAACGGGGGGCTTCCCAATCTGTGGGAGGGTTTTCTGATGAATCCAACATATTTTTGATAAGACCTTTGTATGGTTCATCAAAACCGGATACGGCAAATTCCAATGTCTTTTTATCCCCTTCAAAATTCAGCCAGAGTGTCTTTTCTCCTTTTTTAGGGTCCTTATCTTCTCCTTTTTTTTCAGGGTCAAATCCAGCCAGCATAAAGTTCAGAGCCAGGAGCGTTTTACCAGCGCCTGCGCTGCCTACAAGAAGAATCGTTTCCTTCTTTTTAAACCCTTTTTCTCGGTCTGTGGCGGGTAGTAAATCGTCTAAGCCCTTGGTACCAGTTTCAATGTATTCAGGTTTTTTATCCTCCTTTTTAGAGTCACCATTTGAATTAGCCGAAATATCTTTATAAACCGATATTTCAGGAAAGACATTGAATCCCACAGTTAAAAAAGGCTTTAAGGAATTACCTTTCTTTTCATGATGTGGTGCATTTTGTTCTTTATTTTCCCTTTTCTTTTCTTCTTCCTCTTCTATTTTCTCCACCTTTTGATCGGAGATTAGCAAGTGTTGGGAGTTTTTGTCGCCTTCGAAATCATCCACACTCATTAATGCTGCTGAATGAGGACCTTTAAAATCTTTTAACCCTCTCAACTTTCTTACAGAGAGTGTAATGGTATCGCCAGCCCAACCCAGTTGCATCACACCGTCGACATCGTAATCTTCAAAAGGATGTTTATCCGCGCGATCTTCTGCCAGGAAGATAGCGGTAATCCGGCGGCATTTCAGACTGCGGATCAATCGTCCTAAAACCATCCGCGCTTTTTCATCACCCCCCAGATCACGGAAACGACTAATGGAATCAATCACCACCAAATGGGGTAATTCGGAATCCAATATCGAAATTAATTCAGCCATAACCCCATCCGGGTTTTCCCAGGCCTGGGGTGTACGAATTTTGATTAATGATCGAGTGACTGCCCTTATATCCTTTTTACGCCAGCCCTTTTGGTATTTTTCCGCATCAGGACTTTCCGGCCTTCCATCCTTTTTGCTTTTTTTCTTCTTATCGTCATGATGAAGATAAGGATCAAAGTCTTCCACCAATTGATTCACATCTTCTTCAAAAGTCAGAAAACGGGATCTACGATCTTTTAAATGAAGGGCAATTTGCATTCCCAGGGTGGTTTTTCCTGTGCCTGGCGCACCTTTAATCAATACACAATGCCCTCTGGGAATACCGGGAGTATAAAAAGTCTCGGATTTCTCGGATTTCTCTGTTTTATCTTCAACGTTCCCGAGAATAAAATTTATACCGGGTATCCCTATGTCATCCCTCTTTGAATCGGGGCCCTTTTCCGCCAGGGCCAGTGGTTTACCGAATTGAATAATATCCTCGATTTTGAAGGACATTTGCTCAAAGAGATGGTCATCCTTGCATTGTTTCCACATTTTTTTAACATTTCCCAAAAGGTCGGAGTCTTCGGTTAACCGGTACTTATTGTTGTCCTTTTCATAGATCAAATACCCTTCCGTAATAAGGAAATTGCAAATTTCCGTTACTTTATCAGCGGGTAGTCCAGTATGGTGAACGATATCATTCAACGTGTACTTCATATTACACCTCCTCTTGGAATAAATTAAGAATTGCCATCACTTCAAAGCTAGCGGGGATTACCATGTCCCCTGTCTGGGCAAAGACCTTTTTCGTACCTTGTGATTTATTCCTGGCTTCAGGGTTGAGAGCATCCTTGGAAAATTCACGGATGGCATCGCGATTCAGCTTTGTATAGGGGAAACGAACATCCCTATAAATTTCCGCCTTTTTTTCTTTATAAATTTGCTTGAAAAGCAGAATAAAACCATGAATTGAATTAGAAAAATGATTCTCTGTCATTGCCTTGACCAGTTTCTCGTCAATTTCTTTCGTAAGTGTCTCCTCTAGTTTTATCTTATGCATCCCATCCAGTTCATTTTTCAGTTTAACTTCACGAGTGAAAAATTCATGTTCGATCCTACGCAAGGTGAGGTCAATGATTGGTGCAATAATCTCCGAATCTTTTCTTCCTATTCGCAGCATCATGGGAAGATGGATTTGCAATGAATTGAGAAAATCCAATTCATTAAAATCTTTTTCATTATGAAACCGTATCAGTTTAAAAATTTTCTCATCGCCATTGAAACGGAGGTAATGAATAAAAATGTCTATTTTTTTATTTTTGTCTGTATCATCTTTCCTAACTTCGACATAGGCAACCGGAATAAACCGGCAAGCCCGGAACCGTGCATATGTGGAAATTTTTCGCCGCGCTATTTCACTGCAAATATAACCCTTCTGATTGTCATATTGGATATCCTCCAAGTATTTTTCCAATGGTATAACAGGTTCATTTGGCGAATTAATAGTCAACTTTATTTCGCGTGCTAAACGGGCGATAGATATTTCTGTTTTGTCCCCGTATTGCAAAAGGGCCTCGACCAGATGGAGGTCTATAATCAGATTATCATCTTTTCCTCTCCATACGACTTGCTCCCATCCGGGAAAATTTTTATCATCTGGAATCGGCAAGTGTTTCTTGGTAGTTTTTGTCCACTCGTCAGCACGCTTAAAAAATTCCAACCAACCGTTCAAGCGTTCAACTGTTTCCCGATATGTACCATCACTGTACTTACGAATGATGCTTTTCACAAAATCATTCTCATTTTTTTGGTGGAGCAGGCATAGGATGGCTATGATAATAAAAAAATCTCTCTTGATTAAATGAAAAAAATGTTGCTTATGAATTTCTAAAAGAATATCGGCTAATTCTTTCAGTTTTTTATTTAGATCGTTTTCGACCGTTTTGTCTGGAAATAATTGTTCAAGGTAAACGGAATTTTTACTCCAATCAAAATTGCGGGTTTCCTTACCTTTCTTATCCAATTTTAATAAATGGGATAGTTCCAATAATATGATGAAGGTGCTGTAATTATGATAATCATGGATAATCGCACCAACATGAAGAGCTCCGCCACCCCCAGCTTTGATCAATGGGGTAAGTGCCTTATATATCCCGGCAAATTCCATTCCAATGTCATGCAGATGGGCGGCACAGTAGAAAAGGATAAGAGTGGGTTTCAGATTTTTTAAATAATCATTTTCGACTTTTGTCACTATTTCATTTTCAGTGTTAAAAATCTCTTTTTTATTCGCGATTTTTGTTTTTATATCCTCCCAGTTAAAGTTTTCCCCCATCATATCATTGATAGAGGTATCCACCGTCCTCAAGTGCGTGTCCAGAAGATCGGACACGTTGGCGATAATACGCTCAGTATGTCCAAAACCTTTATCTTCATAGCCCTTCTGGGCAAAAATGGCAGGTAATTTTATTTTTTCTACCTTCCAGAATTCTTTGCTCCATGCCTCTAATTTTTTAAGAGGGCCTTCATCCTCTGTGTCCCACTTTGTTTTAATATAAAAATCAAGAAATTTGTTCATGCCTCTCTCCTTGGGTTTATGGTCAAGATGGTGTCACAGAAAAACAACGCGCTTACCCTTATTTCCATTGGGTCGCCGTCTCTTTGTTAAAAAAGCCCATCCTTTTACTACTCCTTAATTTATTAAAAAACTATCCTCTACTGTACAATATCCGTGGGAAGAAGTCAATAGGAATTGTTAAGAAAATTACCGATACCTCTTTTATTTGCCGTTTTTTTTTGATGCCACCCCAAGAACCAAACGCCCGAGTCCCCCAAAGCAAGATTATCTATTCCATACAATCCTGAAGTGGCTGGGTTATTTAAAAAAGCGGCAGGATGCCGCTTCTACTGTTTCAAAACCTAATAAAGGAACCCTGCCAAATACAGGGGAATAGAATCAGCAAAACCTATATCAATCCCATCTTTAAAAATATAGGCATTGTCCAAATCCTTGATCTGCTTGCGCTTCTTGTTCTTGCCACCCACCTCTACCTCCACCCGCTGGAGTTTATCAATGACCAAAAAATCGGTAACCATGGACGAAAAAACGGGGTAGGAACCAGACACCTGCGATACAAAAAAAGATTCCCGGATGTTGCCCTTCTCCACATCCCCTTTCCATAACTCATGCGCAATGGCAAAATAGATATTGGGACTGTTAAATAAGATTTTTGAATTCTTCAAGGAGTTTATACTCTTGGATTCCGTCGACACTACCTTGACAATCTCTGCCCGATTCAACAGGTCAAAATACTCGTAAATGGTATCCCGGGACACTTCCAATTCGTTTTTTAACGTCTCCAAGTTGAACAACGGTATCTTGGAGGTCGATAAAAACCCCAGTAACTTTTTTAATTTGAGACTGGAGAAAGATTTTAACGTTTTGATGGTGGTAATGTCTTCATAGATCATCTTGTCCAATACATTGGCCAAGACATTCAAATATTCCTCCTGCGTATACTCTTTAAAAAAAGGAAAACTCCCGGAAACCACAAACTCATTAAAATCCGCCAGAATATTTTTGACTTCCTTTCCCAACCCCTGGGCGATTTCCATATGCCCGGCCAGAATTTCCGCCCATGTATAACGGGGAAAGGTTCTGTTGTATTTCATTTCCAGGTACTCCCTGAAAGATAATGGGAGCAACGAATAGATGATCCCCCGGCGTGAGAGATCGCCTTTCTCATAAAGAATATTTAACGTGGAACTCCCCAAAACAATCAGTTTTTTGTCTGGATAAGCATCATAAAGCCCTTTGACCTCAAGACTCCAATCCTTCTGTTTATGCACTTCATCAATGATCAAACAATCGCCGTAATATTTAAAATACTCCACCCCGGTATTATATAACCCTTCTTTTAATACCAATGGGTTGTCCGCTGAAATATAAAGACATTTCTTGATGTCATTATACCGCTCCAAAAAATGCTGCAACACCATGGTTGTTTTTCCTGTACCCCGCGCCCCGGTAATAATCACCAGCCGGTTATCCCAGTTTATTTGCTGGTAAAGATACCGCTTAAAGGTAGTAGAAACCGCCGCTATATTGCGATTGTGAATATGAAACAACTCGTTCAGCATTAACATCAAATACCTCCTTTGACCAGTGTACTGGTCAAAAACCATACAACAATGTCGAGTCTACTGGACAAAATCAGTATATATCTATTGTACTGGATAAAGAAGAGAAATTCAAGGGGTTGGTTTTTCTTTAACCAACGCCAAAGCAGGCGCAAACCATGGCGTGAAATGAGCGGGAAAATCACGTAACTCGCTTTCGATTTCTGCTAATGATACCCAGCGGACCGCTTCTACTTCCATGGGATTAAAGGGGATTACGTCAGCATCATAAGTCGTAACCAATACATGATCAATTTCATGTTCCGTGAGGCCATTGTCAAATTCAACCCGGTATAAAAAGGAACCAATATCCATTAAAGAGGTCTCCAAGAATATGCCCATCTCTTCTGCCAAACGCCGTTTCCCTGCTTCTATAACTGTTTCGCCGTGGCGCGGATGACTGCAACAGGTGTTGGCCCATAAACCAGCACAATGGTATTTGTTCTTCTCCCGCTGTTGCAGCAGGATTTCAAAACGATCTCCCTTCTGGCGATAAAGAAATATGGAAAAAGCCCGATGCAACAATCCATGCCAATGGGCTGCCATTTTTTCTTTCCTGCCGATCTCGTTATCGGCTTCGTCTACCAATATCACATACTCTTTATGGCTCATTGTATTATTCCTTTTTATCGTTCTGGTAAGCGTTCATCCACACTCCAATAAACCCCTGATCCTCGGAGTTTATCGCGAAATTTATTATAAATGAGAGCCCAAGTGATGTCAAGGGAAAGGCAGGGAATAATTATTCATGATAATTCGAGTAAATTCGTGCAAATTCGTGGGCAACTCTTTTTTTTCTTTTGATTTCTTGAAAAATCACAGCAATTGGTTTAAAATTTACTTTTATTTAATAAAGAATGAAATTTGTTTTGCACCTTTTGGGTAGACAAGGAGGAAATTATGGCCCAACAAACACAACTGCTGGTGGTCACAATCACTTATATAGTATTATTAATTCTCTGGGGAATGTACCAGGGGCGAAAAGTAAAAAATAATGCGGACTATGCTATCGCGGGCCGCAGTTTACCGGGCTGGGCTGCCGCGCTTTCAGAACGGGCCACTGGGGAATCTTCATGGGCTTTACTTGGACTACCAGGAGCGGCTTATGCCACTGGCTTAACGGAAATATGGACGGCGGTGGGTTGCGTGGCAGGTATTCTCACGGCTTGGATTGCCATTGCCTGGCGTTTACGCGACGATGCGGAAAAATTGGAAGTGAACTCCTTCACGGATTATCTCGCTAAAAAACACGGCGACATGGGCAAATGGATTCGTATCATCGGCAGTATTACTATTGTGTTCTTTTTCTTCTTTTATGTGGGCTCTCAATTCTTAGGCGGCGGCAAAACACTGTTTACCATGTTTGGCCTCGACCCAAAATGGGGCATGCTGATTACCGCCGTGATAATTATGCCCTATACTATTTACGGGGGATTCTAAAGCGTGGTGTATACCGATGTGGTCCAAGCTTTGATTATGATCACTACCTTAATCGTGGGTCCTATAGTCGGATTCATTTACATCGCCAATACTCCCAATCTTTTTGCCCATTCCATCACCGATGCACTGACTAAAGCCGGGTCCACTTATACTTCTTTAACCGGTGCCGCTACCGGGTTTGGAGTAGGTGTAGTGATTATGTCCGGGTTTTCCTGGTTCTTTGGTTACCTCGGCGGTCAGCCGCAATTAAGCACTCGTTTTATGGCCATTAAAGACCCCCGCCATGCCAAACAAGGTCGGAACATCGGGATTGCCTGGACTATGATCGCATATATCGGCGCTCTCTGTCTGGGCTGGATTGGTCTGGCTGTTTTTGGCCCAACAGGATTAGCAGATCAGGAATATGTCATGCCAGCGGTACTCCTGAAAATTTTCCCACCTGCGATTGCAGCGGTTCTGATCATGGGAGCTATCGCGGCCATGATTTCCACGGCGGATTCGTTGCTCATTCTTTCTGCTTCGGAACTTTCTGATAACCTGATCAACCCCTATTTCGCCAAAAAAACCACGGACGACGCCAAACGGAAAAAAGACGCGCTGAACCGCGCCCGTTTGGTCACTGCTATACTGGCGATTATTGCACTGGGAGTGGCGTATATCTCTCCTTCCAAACTTATTTTCACCATGGTCAGTTATGTCTGGGCAGGTATAGGCGGTACTTTTTCGGTGGTGATTCTGTTTACTCTCTTTTGGAAACGTTACCACGGTAAAGCGGTCATTGCCACTATTTTATCCGGCGTGACCTTCACTATCCTGTGGAACCTGACGGGCATGGAAAAGAAAATTACCGCCCGCATCATGACATTCCTGGTCACCGCCATCTTGGCCGTGATTTATACCTATGTGTGGCACAAAAAAAAGGAACGTATTTGACAAACTATAAAATGTTCCGTAAAATATTAACATGAAAACATACACCAATAAATTAATATATGTCTTGTTTATCCTTCCGATTTTTTCCGCTTTACTCTTCCCCGCTAAACCCGTTCCTTTTACTAAAGTACAGATCGAGGATAACTTCTGGAAACCCCGGATAGAAATTAATCGGCTGGTTTCAATTCCTTCAGCCTTTAAGAAATGTGAAGAAACTGGCCGGATGGATAATTTTGCCTTGGCTGGCGGACTAATTCAGGGTCAACACAAAGGGGACTACCCTTTCGATGATACCGACCCCTATAAAATCATTGAAGGCGCTTCGTATTCTTTAGCCGTGTCTTACGATAGAGAACTGGATCATTATCTTGACCGCATCATCACGTTGATTACTGCGGCCCAGGAAAAGGACGGGTATCTGTACACCTGCCGCACAAATCAATGCGCACGATTGGACCGCTGGATGGGCAATGCACGGTGGGAAAAATTAAACAGCCACGAACTCTATAACTGCGGTCATTTGTACGAAGCCGCAGTGGCCCATTTTCAGGCTACGGGGAAACGAACACTCCTGGATGTGGCGTTAAAGAACGCCGATTTGATCCACCGCGTTTTTGGTCCCGCGCCAACTCAACGAAAAAACCCCTCTGGCCATCCTATTATCGAAATGGCGCTGGTTAAACTGTACCGTGTTACGGGTGATAAAAAATATTTGCATCTGGCTGGTTTCTTTATCGAAGAAGCGGGCCGCGGTCGCGACGGTCACACGTTAAGTCCTTACAGTCAAGACCATAAACCCGTTGTCGATCAAGACGAAGTGGTGGGTCATGCGGTAAGGGCCGGGTATTTTTATTCTGGCATTGCTGATGTGGCCCTGTTGACTGGGAATGCCAACTATGTCACTGCATTGGACCGCTTGTGGAATAATATGACCGCCAAAAAGCTTTATATTACCGGTGGCATTGGTGCGCGGGGAATGGGTGAAGGTTTTGGTGATAATTACGAGTTACCCAACATGACCGCGTACTGTGAAACCTGTGCTTCCATTGCCAACGTGTATTGGAATTACCGCATGTTTTTAATGAGCGACGATGCCAAATATTTCGATGTCTTGGAACGGACCTTATATAATGGTGTGCTCTCCGGTGTCTCTCTCAGTGGCGACCGTTTCTTTTATGATAACCCTTTGGAATCCAATGGCTCCAACGAGCGTGCAGCGTGGTTTGGATGCGCGTGTTGTCCCGGTAATATTACCCGCTTTATTTCCTCTGTTCCCGGGTATGTGTATGCCGCGGGAGACAACCAGATTTTTGTGAATCTATTCATTGCAGGTAAAGGGGTGATCCATTTAAATAAAAGAAATATCCAGATTACCCAGGAAACCAAGTACCCCTGGCAAGGCGACGTCGTATTGACCATCAATCCCGATAAAGCCAGTGAATTTGCTTTAAATATCCGTGTTCCCGGCTGGGCGCAAAATCAACCGCTGCCCGGCGGCCTTTATTTTTATACCGCGCCAGATGTCGAACCGATTACGATCACGGTCGCTGGAAAGACCATCGCTTACCAGTTGGATAAAGGATACGCCAAAATTCAGCGGAAGTGGAATAAAGGAGATCGTGTGGTTTTGCATTTGCCCATGCCCGTGAGGCGTGTGAACGCCGACCCGCTGGTTGAAGATAATAGTGGGAAGACCGCGCTTTCACGTGGGCCCGTGGTGTTTTGTCTCGAAGGGAAAGATCAGCCCGGTGGACATGTATCCAATTTGTTCCTGCCTGTTGAAGAACCGCTTAACGAAGTTTTTGAACCCACGTTACTTGGCGGTGTGATGACTGTGGAAGGGAAGCTCAAAGCCCTTGAAAAAAACGAGAAGGGGGAACTGGTCCAATTTGAGCGTTCATTTAAAGCGATTCCCTATGCCACATGGAACAACCGGGGAAAAGATGAAATGGTGGTCTGGATACCGGTAGAGGCAAAATATGCCCGGCCTATACCTGGAGTATCTATTGCGTCGCAAAGTAAAGCCAGTTCTTCCGTTGGCTTTGGGGATGGTTTGAACGATCAATTTGAACCCAGACATTCCAATGACACGTCCAAACCTTTTTTCTATTGGTGGTTAAAAAAGGGCACTGAAGAGTGGGTTCAATATGATTTTGCAAAACCGGAGACCGTGTCGCAAGTCCAGGTGTATTGGATGGATATCAATCATTATGATTGTTCTGCCCGTGTCCCAGAAACGTGGGAGTTGGAGTATCAATCCGGTTCCCAATGGCAGAAAGTAGAAGCCTTGAATGAATACACAACAAAAAAGGATGCGTACAATACAGTGAATTTCAAACCCGTGGTCACCGCTGGGTTGCGTATCAAGGTAAAGCTTCAGCCTGATTTTTCCGGTGGTATCATCGAGTGGAAAGTAAATTAAATGCCTGCGGCGACCAGTGAAAATTCAATCCAAGAAAAAGATGTAAATTTTAAATGGTGGACAACCCTTCCAGCTTCAATATCCATTCATTAAAATGCTTGCATTTTTCTTTTAGACTTAATATGCCGATACTTTCAACCACACTGGGTCCGGCAGTGCTCTTATTTTTTTCATATGATTTTATTTGTTTAATAATACGTTTTGAGGGCGCGGTATCTGGATGTCCGTCGATTAATTCCGGGTTTTCTCCTTGGGCCATTGTTACCAATTTCCCAATGGCTTTTTCTTTGTCCGGGAATTCCAATCTTAATTTTTCCGGGTCTGCAAAGATCAATGCTTCACACTCATGTAACTGAATGTAAGGAATAAATCGGTAATCATTGATATCCTTTTTTAAGGCTTCTTCAAGAATCTTTACTTTTTCGTAAGGGTCATTTTTCTTTACTGCCTCTTTGTATCCGGGAAAATCGTTGGGTAACCCATATAAATCAAACATGGTGGTAAATTTCCATTCCGAGGAAGCATTCTGCTTTAACCACGCGTGAATATCTCTTTTTGCTTTTTCATAGCTGGTCATTCCACCACGAAATCCCTTGCTTGTAGTGACACATCTGGAAAAAACATCAATGCTAAACTGAAAAAGATAATTGGCCAATGTATTTTTGACAAATTTTAATTCGGTTTCACCCTCCGTGGTGATATTGAGTTTAATTCGATTCATGGCCGGCCTCCGAAAATATTCTTCTCCCAGAGTTCCGAAAGGGTATACCGTTCCAGCCATTCTTTCAACTCTAATTCATCCAGCTTTTTGAAAATGGAACATTTTTTCTTTTCATCTCGTTCCACCACCACAATATCCTTTGTTTCAAATTCATCGACCAAACGCGGTGATTGGGTGGCAATAATAATCTGGGAATACTCGGACGCACTTTGAATCATTCCCGCCAACGCGGATATGGCCACTGGATGCAAGCCCAATTCGGGTTCATCAATAAGAATGGCTCCAGGCATTAATGCTGGGGGTTGTAACAACAGTGTAGCCATGGCCATAAAACGCAAACTACCATCGGATAACTGGTGGGGACCAAACCGATAATCACTATCACTCTCTTTCCAATCCAAACGAATTTGATTATTATTTAACGGGGAAGGTTTTAATATAAAATCACTGAATTGCGGAATAATCTGCCTAATGTGCCTGATAATCCGTTGATAATATATTTCCCATTCTTGCCTGTTTTGCAAAACATGAAGCAATGCGGCCAAATTTCCGGCATCGCCACGCAGATATTCATTATCGCCAATATAACCATAATTCCTGATTTTCGCCAAGTTGGACGTATCGTGAAACTGGTACACCCGGCACTCTTGAAGTAGGTTCAGCACAATATGGCAGTATTTTGATTCTTTTGCATCTTGAATTAATTTCGCTCTTTCTGGCAATTTGGATTCATTATGACCGGCACCAAGAGCAATTGTAAATGGTTTCGATTTTTGATATGGGTGACAAGTCACATCTTCCCCGCTAAATATCAACGAGTCGCCACTGGCATGGGTTAAAATGAAATCATACCCATATTGATTTGCTTTGTCATCCTCAAAGCTCAATTTGGCACGCATTACCGGCGTAGTTTTGGCCCCATAATAGAGCAGACTCTCTGCATACCCTTGCTGACCCACAAATAATTGCAAGTGGCTGGTGGTCATAAAATTTAATAATTTAAAAAAAGAGACCAGATTACTTTTCCCCGCGCCATTGGCCCCCAACAAGACGGTTACATCGCCAAATTCAATAGATTGGCCGCCACTGTTTACAGACTTATAACCATTCATTTCAATCTTTTTTAATTTCAAGCGATTCTCATTCATTGTGCCAACTCCAATTACAAAATACTGTTACTCAATTCATCTTTTCTCTTCCTTTTCTTTTCCTGCCATCAATCAAATAACCGACCACAAACCCAAACAACGACAGTCCTAAACCCAAAGGCAAAGAATAGGGCCATTGCGGCAATGGCAAACTCAAACCATAGGCATTGATAAATACTAACAAGGAAAACCCACCACCCAAGATCAAACTAAATAACGCGGCCAACGGACGTTTCTGTTTGAAAAAAAGCATGACCATACCGGGAATAAAAAGTCCTTCCGCCATTATTTCTGAAGCCAGACCCAATGTTTTAATGATGGAATTAAATTTCAGGGCAATCAGTATTGCCAATCCTCCGCATACCGCAGTGGCAATTTTGGCCCAGAACACGGCCCTGGTTTTCTTTTTTACTTGGAACACATCTTTGACCAGCGTTAATGCACCTACATTGAGGGCGGTATCGGCGGTAGACATGATGGCAGCAGCAATACCGAGAAAAACCAACACGCTACCTCCCATAGGTAACCAGTTTTTAATCAAGGCACCTAATAAGTCCCCACCAGCGGTAGCAGTTTGGGGGTAACTTCTCATTTGAATACCTACTTGGATGACCATATAATATAATATCGAAAAAGCAACGATAGACATGATGAGTCCCCATTTTGACGAACGGGAAGACTTGGCGGAACCAATCCGCTGCCAAATTATCGGGGAAATCAACCAGGCTAAAGTAAAGGAAAGGGTCATTAATATATTATAATGACTGTTGGCGAATAAATCGTAATCGGTGGACAGCATTAAAGGGGTGCTGTCTTTAAAGAATACCATCAAATATACCAATGCGGCCACAATCAACGAAAACTGCACGGCATCGGTGATCACCACGGAAAGATACCCACCCAAATAAGAGTAAATAATAATGACTAACGCTCCAGTAATCACGGTGATAGCATAACTCTGCCCGGTAAAATGGCTGATGAATGTTCCCCACGCCACCAATTGCGACGCGGCCAATACGACCATATAAAA
Source organism: uncultured Clostridia bacterium (assembly GCA_964502145.1). Classification (GTDB taxonomy): domain Bacteria; phylum Acidobacteriota; class Aminicenantia; order UBA2199; family UBA2199; genus CAZCVI01. The sequence goes on along the minus strand of CAZCVI010000001.1, from coordinate 291,080 downwards.
GAAGATTAAAAAACTGGCGAACGCGGCCACAGGTTTACCGTAATATTTTTCCAGCAGCACTGGTAGCGAAATGAAATGGGTTTCCCGGACCTTCTTATTAATCAAGACAAATACAATGATGGTGAAAATGGTGGGAATCCCCAGCATCCAGATGGCATTATACCCTATTTTGTAAGCCGCATTAACGGTGGCAATAGTGGACGCGGCGCCAAACCAGGAAGCGGTCACGGTAAAGAAGATCAAAAAACTGCCCAATTTCCGTTGCCCAAAGAAATAGGAATCAAAATCCGGGTTCCTTTTGGATAATACAAAACCAATGACCAACAACACAAACACGTAGATGATTAAACCGATTATATAATTCATACCTCTATTGTACCCGAAAATAACCAAAAGGTAAACGGGGCAAGATTTTTCTTGTTTGCAAAAATTCGACAGTGGATTTAGGTTGGATCATTATTGCGAATAGTGGTATAATTAAAAATTAAAAATAAGGCATGGAATATTTCAGTGCAGAGAATATCAGTGAAGAGAATATTAATGAGTGAGAAACAATGAAGGGCTCATATAAATCCAATATCCAGAAGATGTACCTCATCCGCTTGGTGTTTAATATGTTTTTCATTTCCGCCGTGTTGGTGCCTTTTTTTATCGAGTGGGGGCGCATCACCTTTTCCCAGATTCTTTTTTTGAATGCGTGGTTCATGTTCTGGAACTTTTTATTGGAGGTGCCTACTGGCACGGTGGCGGATTTTTTAGGGCGCAAAATCTCCATGGTTATGGGCATGGCTATGGCGGTTCTCGGCACTATTGTTTATGTCAGTTATCCCAGCTATCTTATCTTCCTGGTGGCGGAAGTGATTTACGCACTTTCCTACACGCTGATCTCCGGGGCGGATGAAGCATTGGTGTACGACACACTGATCGAAATAGGGGAAACGGAAACCTCTAAAAAAGTGTTTTCCCATATGGAATCTTTTAAATTGCTGGGTATTGTGATTGGGGCGGTGGTTGGAAGTTTTATTGCCAAAGCGTTGGATGTGCGTATGCCCATGGTGTTGCAAACTATTCCGCTGGGTATTACCTGTCTGCTGACCATGACGCTCAAGGAGCCGGAGTTGCACGAGGAAAAACATGCGCTTACGTTCCGTGCGTATAAGAAGATATTGGTGGATGGGTTTCGGTTTTTTCGGCATAATAAAATCTTAAAAATATTGACATTGGATATGGTGACTGTATTTGCTATAGCATGGATTATGATTTGGTTTTATCAGGCGTTGCTCAAGAATGTGGGGGTAGATATTGTATATTTTGGTTTCGTGCATGCGGGGATGAGTTTGGCGCAAATCTTGTTGATTCAAAATTATATTCGTTTGGAGAAGTGGTTGGGTTCTAAGAAGCGTGTGTTGACCATGGGTGCGATGTTGACTGGGGGATGTTTTATTTTGTTGGGGTTGACCCGTGTTGTGCCGTTGGTGATTATAGGTATTGTGTGTAGTGCTGGGTTTGGGCTTTCGCGTTTGCCTTTGTTTTCCAGTTACATGAACAAGTATATTCCCTCCGACAAGCGGGCCACTATTCTTTCTACCACGTCCATGTTGCGCACGTTGGCAATTGTGGTGGGTAATATTAGTGCCGGGTTGTTGTCGCAGTGGTCCATGTATTACACGCTCTTGATTTTAGGAAGTATAGCGATACTGTATTCCTTGGTCTCCAGAATCCAAGAAGAACACTTAATCGATTAAGGGGACTGCGTCCCCTTCTCCTAGGTCACCATTGTAAGACTGCCCTGTTTGTAACAAACGGTTGAGTCCCTTAAATAGTAAAAGCTTTAGGAGGTCCAGGAACCCTTTCTCGAAAGGGTTCTTGGCCGCCGGAGGCAAAGGGTTAACGCGCTTGAATAATCTCTAACATGGTCGCATGAATATGGCCATTCGAAGCCAGACACTCTTTCATAAATGGATTAAACGGATTCCCTTTGAAATCGGTGATGGTGCCGCCTGCTTCTTGCAAGATGAGACATCCTGCGGCTGTATCCCAGGGATGAAGATTGTATTCCCAGTAACCATCATACCGACCGGAAGCGGTATACACCAGATCAATAGCGGCAGAACCCATACGCCGTACACCACGGGCTTTCATCTTAAACTGCTTGAAAGGAGCAATATATTTATCAATGTTGTCACGTCGATTGTAAGGGAACCCGCTGGCTAACAAAGAGTGATCAAGCTCTTGTTCCTGGGAAACATGGATGGGGCACTTATTCAAAAAAGCACCTCCACCACGAACTGCATAAAATATCTCATCCAACACGGGCAGGTAAACAACGCCAGTGTGGGGTAAACCTGCCTCGAAAAAAGCAATACTCACACAAAACATGGGCAGTGCATGGGCAAAGTTGGTCGTGCCGTCAATCGGATCGATCAGCCACAACTGTTCTTTATTGCGGTTTATGTCCAGGTCTTCTTCACCCAGAATGGAGTGGTCTGGGAATTGTTCATTGATGATTTTGCAAATAATTTCTTGACTACCCCGATCAAATGCCGTGACCAAGTCGATTGCGCCTTTATATTCCACCGTCATACGTGGCTTATTTTCGATGTTTTGATTCAGATCATTCCGGTGTCCATAAATCTGGGCACGATGTGCCGCAAGCAGATATGCTCCTGCCTCCAGTGCAGCAAACCGGGCATATTTTAGAATATTTTCGTCCATCATAATGGGGTACTCCTTTTTCCTAAGTCCTTTTTTAATCTGTATAATCCTTTTAATCTGCGTAATCTGTGTTCCATCTTTTTTTAGCAGTTCCTATTCCGATTTTTGTTCCTTTTTATAGATAAGCTGGTTCATCTGGCATTCGTTTGTATCCACATCATCACGTACTCCCTTGTAATTCGGTTGGTATAAACTTCCGCCTTCATAGGCATATAAATAACGTACCTCAATGACCGCGCCTACAGGGGGAATCGCTTGGTTTGGGGGAATCGTCACATTTCCAACAAACACTTTTTGTTCATTGTCGAGTATTTCCATGGCGACACTGCGTTTATCGTTAAGTTTGGACACGATTACTGATGCAGTCTTATAAAACTTGTATTTGAATTGGTCCCCACCGCTAGCAGGAGCACCGGGTATATAGGGGGCAGAACGTTTCTTGAACACGATTCCTTCGCCACCGTTCGATTCCAACTGCGCAAATAATTGTTGTTTCTCTGCCATGGAACGGGCCGTGGTAACGACTTGGATACTATTTCCAAAAGTGATATTCTCCAGTTGTAACAATCGTTGCTGATAGGGTAAATTCCGCGTATCTACCCCCTGATACGTTAACAAATCAAAGGCAAATACCATTTCATTGACTGTTTCCCCGTCAATAATAGTGTGTTCAGGCATCAGTTTGGCGCTCTCGATTACCGGTTCCGGTGCGCCACAGGAAAGCGCCTTTTTATTAATGGCTGTCACTTCCGTTTCCCCCTTGGATAAAAGAAGGCGTTTGCCATCGTGTTTTTCCTGGGCAACGTATTCATCATCGGCAATAAATTCCTTTGCCTTGGCGAGTTGGATTTCATTTAGCAGTTGACAGTGAATGCCTGTATATAGGGATTCCTTATCTGTATGAATGTAAGGCGTGCCCGCATCACCCGGGGTATATCCTTTGGCCATCTTGCTTTTTATCAAACTATCATACACTTTTTTGGCCTTGTCATAGTCCAGCGGTTCTTTCGTTTTTGTATCTGTTTTTAATGTCGTCCCCCGTCTGCCAAAAGCAAAATTGACTGTATAGCCGCCTTCAACTTCTTGAAGAGAGGCTTGATACACCTTATCGGATTTACCCTCATGAAAATACAAGGTTACAGATTCTTCCATATTATTCATTGACGTATTCATTCATATACCTCCTAATGTGCCACTATTTCCCAATATTACAAAAAATGAGACTAGCGGGACAGTCAGTCACGTTTTCCATGTTATGTCCTGTGAAATTATACACGAATGGGAAAGGTTATTCAAGATCAAATGTACCTGTTCTCGGTGATGATTTCGTTCACGCCATCCGTTGCATCCAGGTTAAGGTTATTCGTGACAATACAGTTGTGCAGGTGAGAATGGTTTTGAATAATTGTGTTTTCCCAGATGATCGAATGGGTGACGTGCGAGTCTGCCGATATCGTAACGCCAAGAGATAAACTGTTAGTCAGGGAAGTGGTGACTGGATTTGTTTGTTGGCGGTAGTGTTGGTAGGCAAAATTCGCTGCTTGATAAGAGGAGATATCACCGATATCAAGCCAAATACCGGTGTAGGGCAGAACTTTTATATTAAATGAACTCGCTTCTAAGGTATCGAAAAAGTTGATTTGATTGATCTGCAAAATGACCTTTTTGGTAAACAGTGCTGTGCCCGTGTACATGAAATCACCTTTATCCGTGCGGGTTAAAAAGCGATCTTTGTCCAGTTGGAGTGGTCGGTAAGAAGAATTTCCTGTAGGAAAGGGTCGAACCAAGAGTAAACCGTCCGCCTTGTCTTGGAGAAGTTTGTCGCGCATGTTCTGGAAAGGCAGTTCCAGAAAAATATCACCGTTAATAACCAGCAGCAGGTCATCTGCTGCCATTCTATTATATGCACTTTGGAGGATACCACTGCCAGACAATATTTCTTCTTGCAGGTAGACAATTTCTTTGGGTCCATTTGTTTCGTGGGAATCCGCGATGTGGCGAATGATGTCTGGTAGATGATGCAGATTAATAAACCCCTGGTGCAAACCTAAACAGGCCAATTGGTTCAACATGATTTGCAACAACGGCGTGCCATCTAACGGAAACGCTGGTTTTGGCTTGTAAAAAGAGAGCGGTTCCGTGCGTTTCCCATAGCCACCAGCCAGGAGAAAAAAAAACGTGTTCATGAGAATAACATAAAACCAGTCGGGTGATGTTCCCGGAACAACGTCAGATAATTGGCCGTAATATAATCTGCTGTTGTAAACCCCAATTGACCCGCCACTTCATTTATGTGCTGGCACGTGCCCTCGATTTCCAGAAAGTAACCCATAGGTGTGCGGTCCACCATTATTTTAATAATGCCGTTTCCCGTGTCTTTCGCAAATACTTCCCGGTATTTTTCATAGATGAAGAATATCTCGTAGCCCAGCGCCGTGATAATCGTTTGGGCAGTGTCGAAGTCTGAAACTGCCATTTCGATTTCTTCCCTTATTTTGAATTGGAGTGAATCCAGCGTGGCTTCTACCGGGCGTTTTAACGTGATGATGTTCAGGCTGTTTTTTTGGCGCAGCCGTAGCAACATGTGTTTATTTTTCAGTTCCTGGTTTTTCGTATCAAAGACAATATTGTTTTCAAAGGAATCCTTATCCCAGAGCGTGAACCCTAGGTCTAAAATCTTTTGTCGGAGATTGGGAATATCTTTTTCCTGCACGTGCAGTTTTATTTCGATTTCTAGATTTTTTTCTTTACTTGTTGGCGCGTGGTGATTGGTTTTTGGGTGCGTTGTATCAGTAGTCACGGTATTTTATAAAATCCAGTAATTGAATCATTGCGTGTTGGTAGAGTGATTTCGGGAAACGGTTAATAAAAGTCATCGCGTTTTGATAAAAGCGGTGGATCACTTCCATGCACAATTCTTTCGTGTGGCATTCCTCGAAGAGAGCCAGTAATTTAGCCGGGTCTTTTTCCGAGTAATGTGTTTCAATGTCTTTTTGGCAGCCTTTTTGCAGCATGAAAAAAGGGAGCGTGATTTTTCCTTCCTTCAGGTCGCTGAACCTGTCTTTGCCCGATGTATCCGAGAAAATATCCAGCATATCATCGCTGATCTGGAAGATTGTCCCAAAATCCAGGCCGAACTGTTTGAACAGTTCTCGGTTCTGCGTTGATTCATCATTGAGGTCTGCCACGATCTGGGTCACCGCCGAAAACAGGGACGAGGTTTTTTTATTGATAATTTCGTAGTAAACCCCTTCAGCAATTTTAAAATTGAATGTATTGGCCAGTTCGATGATTTGGCCTTCCACCATCTGGTGCGCTGCTTCCAAGATAATGTTCATCAGGCCTTTCTTATCCAAACCATTCAGCGCGTTAAAAGCCGTGATAAAAAGATAATCCCCCCACAACACCGACATATTGTTCCCCAGATTATTGTGCAGGGTTTCTTTGCCGCGACGGTATTTAGAATTATCCACCACATCGTCATGGACCAAACTGGAGAGATGAAACATTTCAATAGCAGCCGCAATTTTAGGCAGTTCTTTGAGCTGCGATGGCGGTTGCACCATCCCAGCCAATAAGAACATCAGCGTAGAACGAATCTTTTTCCCCCTGGAAACAGGGGCCAAACCACTGATATTATCAATCACGGATATGTTGCTTTTTACCATTCCGGTTAGGATCGCGGAGGTCTCTTCAAGCAATTCATCTACAGGCGTTTGTATCTCTTTTAAATTCATAACATCCATTTTACCAGTATTGGTAGTATTTTGCAAGCAAGAAAAGAAACCCTGGATTCAGGGTTGAGAATTTTAAGGCATAGTGGGTACTGGGAATTATGGGAAGTATGGGAATTATGGGAAGTATGCGAGTAATGGGAGTTATGGGATTTATAAAGATAAGCCATTGCTGCTTAGACAAAAAAGTTAGAGTTTATTTCCCATACTTCCCATACTTCCCATTTTACTTATTCCCGCACTTTTCCGCTTTTGGTTCCCGTTGTTTTCCCTTGTTCGCGCATGCGCTGGGAATGAATCGTGAACCAAAAGCGGAAAAGATACTTTTAATTATCGATCAAATAATTATTTCAGGTTTTTCAACAATTCAACAATAAAATCCCAGACTTGGCCGATGCTGGCGATATGGATTTTTTCATCCGGGGAGTGGGGGAATCTCAGGGTAGGTCCAATCGAGATCATGTCCATGCCCACGTTTTTATCACCGATAATGCCGCATTCTAAGCCAGCGTGGATCACTTCCACATGGGGTTTTTTGTTAAACAATTTCTCGTAAATAGCCAGACTTTTGGCCAACAGTGGCGATTCCATATTCGGTTGCCATGGTGGGTAACCGCCGCTGCTTAACGCTTCGCCGCCAGCCAATCGTGCCACCGCTTCAATGCGGTTCGTGTGGGAGCGGAGCCGGGAAACTACCGAACTTCTCTGACTGGTCAGCACTTTTACCTTGTTTTCTTCAATGATCACCCGCGCCATGTTGTTGGACGTTTCCACCAGGCCTTGGATATCCGTGGACATTGCTGCCACGCCGTGAGGAATGACCGTGATAAAATCAAGAATCTGGGCCGTGCTTTCCGCTGTTGTTGCATCAGTAAACGCGCCCGCGTTTTCCGTTGCATTTAGAGCGATGTTTGGGTCAACGTTTTTGAATTCTTGTTTTAGCGTTGTTTCCGTTTCAGCCAGGATATTTTTGACCGTTTCCATTTCAGTTTTGGGCACGAAAATATGGGCTTCTGCGTCTCTTGGGATCGCATTATGAGCCGTACCGCCGCTGAATTGGGCGATGCGGATGTCCATTTTCTTTTTAATCGCAATCAGGGCGATAGCCAGAACTTTGAGCGCGTTGGCTTTTTCTTTATTAATATCAATACCCGAGTGGCCGCCTTTCATGCCGCTCGCATTGATCTTCAGCAAGGAATAGTTAGCTGGCGGAGCTGCTGGTACCACCGGAATAGAGAGGTTCGTGTTGACACCACCCGCGCAACCCACAGTAAAGTAGCCCTCGTCTTCCGAATCCACGTTGATCAGAATTTTTCCTTCCAAGAAACCCGGTTCCAAGGCAGTAGCGCCAGTCAACCCTGTTTCTTCGTCTACCGTGAACAGTAATTCCAGTGGTGGGTGGGCGATTTCTTTTGATTCAGCCATGGTCATAGCCATAGCCAGAGCAATACCGTTATCTGCGCCCAGAGTCGTGCGGTCTGCTGTCAGCCATTCGCCTTCGTACACAAATTTAATCGCGTCTTTCGAGAAATCATGGGTCGAATCCGGGGTTTTTTCGCAGACCATGTCCATGTGACCTTGGATAACTACCACCGGGGATTTCTCGTAACCAGAAGTGCCGGGAACTTTGATCAGTACGTTTTGAACCCTATCAGTTTTGACCACAAAATGGTGTTCTTTAGCCCAGTTGGTCAACCAAGCGCAGATAGCGCCCTCGTTTTTGGAACATCTGGGGATTTTGCTTATTTCTCCGAACCATTTGATAATGTCGTTTGTTTTCTCATGCTTAAATTTCGTCATTTCACGCTCCTATTAATCGATTAATATGATCCTTTACTATAAATAAAAACGAATCAAAAGTCAAGACGTTTTCCAGTGTCATGGGAATTATTATTTTGACCACAGATTACACAGATTAAAATGATTATACAGATTAAAAAGGACTTATGAAAAAGACTGGCCCACGAATTTTGCCACTTGGCACGAATTAATAGGGATGAACCTGGAGGTTTGAGTATTAATGCTTTTTTTTTAAGGTAGTTCAGGCCGACATGGTGGCAGTTTTTCCCTTTTTGTTCGTGAAAGAAGAGCGGGATTTCCCCGAGTGGAGGTATTTTCGCCAAGGAGGTGGCTATTTCGTGGCGTAGCAGACTAATTCGTGGAGGTGGAGGTATATTCGTGAAGGTGGAGGTATATTCGTGAAGGTGGAGGCATATTCGTCAAGCATGAGACAAATTCGTGGAGGAGGAGAATTCTTCGTTCGAGTGTAGCGGTTTTCGTCGGAGTGGAGGCGAATTCACTGACCAGGACAAAAATTCCCTATATTGAAGCCATTTTCATGTAAGAGAAACATCTTTCGCTATAGCGAATATATTTCCAAGAAACTCAATGGCAAGCGTGTAAAGCAAGCATTTTGCGTGTGTTTTTTGTCTTGGGAACGCGGGATGTTTGGGATACATTTATCGATTGCTTGCCTGTAGGCTCCTGCCTTAAGAATTACCCAGTAATTTATATTGATTTTAATGTATTTATATGCAAAAGTTTTTGGAGGTCCAGGAACCTTTTTTCAAAAAGGTTCTTGGCCGCCGGAGGCAATCATCCACAGTACTGGAGGAATTCACTAACTTTGGTGCATTGGGCTCCTTGTGAATTGGTTCCTGTGTTTGAATAGATGACAGAAACCCAGCATTTGCCAGACCAGCGGTGAAATAGGTATCGTTGATTTGTCCGATTTGGGCACCGGGCGCGTATTTTAATGGTAAGCCGCAGGGATGACCCATCACATAGATACTGTCGCCTTGTTTCCAAGCAGGTATAAATACTCGTTTTTCATTTTTATTATTGTGGGCTTGACTTTTGTGGCTTGATATGATATTTTTTAAAATGCCGGGATAAACCGGAGATAGTTGAATGAAAAAAGAATGAGTTGAATGGGCTGAAGAGCGTTGATATTTTAGGATATCCCCTAATGCGGAAGCTTAATAAGAATCAGTACCGACGATGTTTAATCAACTGGGATATTTACATTTATTCTGCTCAGACAAAAGAATACTTGACATTTAGGAGAAATAAATGACATTGAAAAAATCATATGGAATGCCCATAATGGTGACGGTTTTAATGATAATCATCCAACAGGAACCAATTGCATCAATGGGATATGCCAAAACACTTCGCTTGGACTTGAAAAAAATTGCTGAGGTGGCTAAAAATGAAGAATTATTTTTTTCAATAAATTCTGTATGCGAAGATGATGAAGGTAATTTCTACGTGTTGGACAGCAAGAAATATCAGGTCCAAAAATTCTCTGCAGAAGGAAAAAAACTCTTGACTTTTGGCACTAGAGGAGAAGGACCAGATGGCTTCAGAACACCAGCACGGATGTTTTTTTCTGGAGAAACCGGTCTGGTGGTCACTGAAATGATGAACGATGCGACCATTTTCTCTAAATTAGGAAAAGTCGTTAAGAAAATCAATTTTGCGAAAACATTGGGATTTATATTCAATATCGGATATATCGGCGGTAATCTCTTTTATGCCGAAAAACAAGGCGAAAAAGAGGTGAGAACCCAGATTATAATGAACAATGAAGGGAAAATACTCAAATCCGATTTATTTTCCTGTTCAGGATGGGACATCGCCATGGAAGATGGGACGCAATATAGCTTATCGTATAAGGAGTTAACCCCGCAATTAATATTTAATGCATACAAATCCCATGCAGTGGTGGGGAAGTCCGACTGTTACCAGCTAAAGATTATTGACTCAAAAGGACAGATCATCAATAAAATTGGACGAGATGTAAAAAGAAGTCCGCTTACCTCCAAAGAGCATGATTATTTCAGAGAAGAAATCAACAATGTAAAAGGCTGGAACAATTTGGTCAAAAAAGCCTTTAAAAAATTGATTCCTTCAGAAAAGATGTACTATGAGAAATTAATGATCACATCCAAATACGTTTTTGTGTTTCGCATCAAACGGGATACCACGGATGAGAAATCACCTTATCTTGTGGATGTGTTTGCGATAAATGGGAAATTCCTTGGAGAAGTCAGTATGTCGAAATTACCTCTGCTGGTGAGTGACACATTTATCTATTTTAAAGTAGACGATGATGATGATGCGCTTATATATCTGGAGAAGTGCAGTTATAAATTGACTCTTTAAAAGTAAGCGCTATACTAACCCCACCTTCCCTTAATGGGAAAAAGTGATGGTGGCAAGGGGCTTACTCCGCTCTATCTTTTTAATGTCTAATCAAATAATAGGACAATAATGAATAAAATTATTTCACCCCCTGAGCGGGTCATCTACGAAAAAAATAACTGGTACGTGTATTTTGACCCATCCAATGTGGTTTGGGTCAAAGTGAATGAAGATGGGAAAAAGGTACTGACGGAATTCGAATTCCATGCGGATTATGCCGAGGCTTTGGCACAGATCAAACAAAAATACCAGGCCGATGATGCTACCGTCGAGCAATTCATCACCTATATGGTAGACAAAGCCAAATACTTGCACCGTGATGAATACCATCCCCGGTCCATTACCTTTCCTCAGAAAAGCGCTTTTCCCACAGAGCTGTATATTCATCTTACATATCGCTGTAATAAAATTTGCGTCTATTGCTATAATTCCGAAGAACGACTGCACTATACGGATAATGACTCATATACTGAATTAACTATAGCAGAGTATCACCGATTATTTACAGAGGCCAAAGACTTGGGGGTAAAAAATCTGGTCTACAGTGGGGGTGAACCATTATTGCGCGATGATCAATTTGAGATCGCCAGTATATCCAAGGAAATGGGTTTTCATACCAGCATAATTACCAATGGCACCTTGATCACCAAGGAAAAAGCGGCTTTAATGATTCGTTATTTCGACCGTATTTCCGTGAGCATTGATAGTGCCATTGAGGCTGAGAATCATAAAATGCGGGGCAATGGCTCACATCAAAGTACATTACAGGGAATCAAATTCCTACGCGAATTAAACGCGGCAGTATCCTGCTTGGGAGTCACACTTCCAGAGCATATAGACCACGTTTTACCATCTTGGGACTATTTTGTTAAACAATTGGGATGCATTTCCTTCAGTGCCCAAGCATATATTCCCGATGACGTCTTGCACCAGGATTCACCTTGGTTGGTTGAGTGGGTTAAAAAGTATGGTGCCATGCGAAATCACTTAAATTGCATGAATGGCATTCAATCCACTGCAAAATTAAGTAATGGTTGTGGCATGTGTTCCGGGGAAATAGCCATTGGTGCAAATGGGGATGTTCTGCCATGCCAATCCCTCCTCCAACCGGAGTTTTGTGCAGGCAATATTAAACAGAATTCTTTAAAAAATATAGTGGAGACCTCACCGATCTTCAAAAAACTTCGTGCCTGCACAGTGGACCAATTGGAGGATTGCCAAAACTGCGAGATTAAATATCTCTGCGGTGGTGTTTGTCGAGCAACCCATTTGCGCACTACCGGAGATTTCTTCAAGAATAACCCTCATTATTGTGCCATTAGCAAAGCAATCATTATCAATGGCATGTTTGATGCCAGTACCATTCCCAATGTCCGCCAAGAACCAAAAGGAGAGAACATCCAATGTTAACCATGGCAGAAAAAATTATATTACCCCCGCGGTATACTACCTTTACACGCCAAGAATGGTTTCTACTTTTTGATCCAGTTAATGTAGTGTGGATTCGCGTGAACCCGGATGGCAAAAAAATATTAGATTCCTTAAAAACAGAGGGCACCATCGCTGGAGTATGTCGCGCCTTTGCCAAGGAATACCCCACTGAAACCATGGAGAATATCGCAAGGGCCATTGCACCATATATTCGCAATCTGGTGGACGTGGGTTTTTTGCATGTCGGTGAATATCAATTAAAGAAGCGGGATTGGTCTTTTAATGACGTGCCGGATAATATTTATCTGATGATGTCGGCCAAATGTAATATTAAATGTCGCTACTGCTATAATCTTGAAGATAGACATCATCTGAATGAGATGTCTCAAATTCAGCCAGAAGCGGAGTTGAGTCTGGTGGAATACCAGTAATTGATTCAAGATGCCAAAGAAATGGGGGTAAAGCAGTTTTTATTTACTGGCAGCGAACCCCTTTTAAATCCCATCACCCTACCTGTGGCCCAATACGCCAAAGCGTTGGGAATAAGAGTTGAGTTGATATCCAATGGATTGCTTATCAATGAAAGCAATGTTCAGGAAATTGCCTCTACCTTTGATTATATCTCTATAAGTTTGGATTCCATGAAACCAGAAACTCATGAACAGATGAGGGGAAAAGGCACGTTTGATAAAGTAGTACAGGCTATACGGTTGTTAAAAGCCAAGGGTGGCTAGGTAAGAGTCACTTCAGTGATTACCACTGCAATGTGAATGAGATGTTGGAAACATGGCAGGGCGCAGTTGAAGAATTGCATTGCGATATGTATACGCCATCCTTATATACACCCACTAATAGCAAGGATGCGGTATATAGTGATTTACTTCCAGACATGACCGCATTAATAAAGGAACATAAACGGGTAAAGGCGTTTTTCCCCACCTTTTCTGGAATAGTCACCACTGCAACGCATTTTAGATTTCATTGCGGGATCACTGTTGGGGAGATTGGCATTTCTTTTGACGGCAATGTATATCCCTGTCATTTATTGCACAAGCCAGAATTAAAATGTGGCAATATCCGAAAGCAGAGACTGGGAGAAATATTAAAGGAATCTGAGATCATTCATACATTAAGGAAATTTAATATCAATGATGTGGCCGAGTGTCGGGATTGCGATTTTAAATACGTCTGTGCTGGTGGGTGTTTGGCCATGACCAATAATATATATGGCGATTTCCATAAGACCAGTAATTTTTATTGCGAATACTTGAAACAAGATCACCTCGAAAGGATGTGGACAGATACGGTATCCGATGTGAGTAAAAAGGCAAATCATTTATAAGGTGTATTTCAAAATTCTGCCCCAGACGCCCATTTGGTTATAGCAAATTTTGAAAAAAAAGGATGACGGTGCGCGGGAATGGGGATTAAGTAGACGTAGCATAAGACGGAGCGCCGCATTAACAAGCATCGGAACAAAAAAATGCGGCAGTATCCCGTGTCTACATATTGCAGCGTAATACATGCCCGGTTTTTTCCTGCTTTCGAGGGACAGGGGGGACGGAAAATGGGTGGGAGTTTTTTAATCTATACTAATTTTTGATAGCTTCATTCTTCCGATTGTATACATGAAGAAAAGGCTAAACCATTGGCTGTACCGACGTATAAATTATTCTGGTGTTTGAGAACAGAAAAGGCGATACCGGGCAGATTGGACCGCGCATCATACATGGAAATAGGGGAGGTGTACTCGATTTTTGCAATGCCATTATTCAAACATAACCAGAGGTTTCCATCTTTATCTTGGAAGACATATTTTACATTTTTATCTTGCAAACCATAGTTCATATCAAAAATAGTTTTAATTTTTCCTTGATGGTCGATGATAACAAGACCATCACGCATGGTAGCCAAGGCGAACTGGGCGGGGTTAGAAGAGAGCCGGATACCATGGATTAATTCTTTATCTTTTAAATAAGGATCGGTAGGAAAAGGTTCGACTTTTAGACCATCATACAGAAATAATCCCTTTGAACGGGTTCCAATGAGGAGTTTTCGGTTACGGGTGTTATTGTTATCATAGGGCACGAGCATCTCAATCTTGGATTCAGCAAATAATTCACCACTAGGAACGACTTGGAAGGAACCAGCAACGGATTTCATCAGTCCTATGGAAGATTGTTGCACATAAAATTCCCCGTTGCATACAAAAGAGGCTTTGAATTTACCGGGTATGGTCACCATTTTCTTGTTTTTGGGGTCCCAACGGAAAAGATAATGGGGGGTTCTGAAATAAACGCCATCCTTGGTCATGTGGGTTCTCCACATGGTGGCGAAATTCTCCTTGTCGACCTGAAGGGGAACGGGTAAGGCCACAAATAACAACTGCCCGGTGGCGTTTGGGGCCAGATATCCGATTTTATTGACTCCGCCAATGTAAATTGTGCCATTTTGGTCGCTATCCATGGAGCGGACGGGTTCGTATTCAGGCAAACCAATGATTCGCCAACTGACACCATCATATTCGAGCACACCGCCATTGTTGGCAACATAAAGAATACCATTGGGAGCCTGGAGCATCGCCCAATTTTGGGGCTGATGATCATACTCACGGTAATGGTAGTTCTTGAGATATTTAAACCCTTCGACCTGACTATATATATATGGTCTCTGCGAAAACCCGAAAACGAAACCAAACAAAACAAGGATCAAAAAGGAAAGGTGTAGTGGGGGTCTTGTTCCTGTTGGTTCTCCTGTGCTTGCCACTTGTTTTTTTACGGTTGCTCTCATCTCATTCATTAAATTGAATCCGTTTTTTTTCATCAAAATGAAAGTATAGTGATAACACATCCGCGAGAAAAAAGCAATGGGAACTTTATCTTGGATTCACTGCCAAATCTATTTTACCACGAAGAACACGAAGGACACGAAGCAGAAAATATTTTTTTTCTGACGAAACAGGGTGGATTTATTTCGTTTTTGATGTATAATTATAGTAGTAACGGGTGCTCCAATCACTGGGTAGCCAGGTTAACATGATTTTGGGGCACGGACTGAAGGTCCCAAGGAAAACAACTCCAGGACGGAGGAAATGGCAGACAGAACCAAGGGAAAAGACAACAGCCCGTGGGAAATTGGGAACAAAACGGGGAAAAAAGAGAAGGAATCCAAGGAAAAAAATAATAAAACGAAGGAAAAAGACAAGGAAACGGGGAAAAAAGACAAGAGACCCAAGAAAAAAAACAATAGAACCAACTTTTTAACACAAAACAGTCGCGCAAACACTAAAAATACCTGGATTCTTGCTTAAATCGATTAAATTACGATGATATAAGTACAACTCTCTCTCAATGTAACCGGGACAATAGACCTATTCCCCTATTTGTGACTCACTTTTAAAGCGCAATAACACCTTGTCCACGACCAAAGACAAAAATCCGGCGTTTTATTGATAGATCACCTTGGCAAATCATGCTTTTACTGTTTTTCCCAGGCATTTTTCCCTGTAGGCGCTGCCATTACGCCAGCATGGGCACAGATGAATAAACAATTAACCATTTTTACTTCATCTTTGTCTTGACCAGTGCTGCACTTTCTTTTATAATGGCTGCATGAACGAAGATAAAGATTATAGAATTGAACGGGCCCTGGACGAAATCATAAAACTACGCGGCGATTCAGCTAATAATATCCGCATTGTAAAAATCGATGCGTTTGCTGGCGAATTCCTGGATTATCCAAACGGGCTGTGCGACGAGGTTAAAACTGTTTTTAAAAACAAGGGCATTCCACAACTCTTCGCCCACCAATCCCAGGCGATTGAAGAAGTTCTGAAAGGAAACAACGTGGTGGTGGCTACGCCAACGGCTTCGGGTAAAACATTGATCTACAATACGGTGACTCTGAACGCCCTGGTCCACAATCCTTCGGCCCGCTCACTATACCTCTTCCCAACGAAAGCACTCTCGCAAGACCAACTGGCGGAACTGTTTGAACTGAATAAATTAATGGGCGATAAACTGGGTTTGTTTACCTATGACGGGGATACACCGCAAAGCACACGCCAAGCGATTCGCAAAAAAGCCCAGATTGTGCTGACTAACCCCTATATGCTCCATTCGGGCATCCTCCCCCACCATACAAAATGGATTAACCTGTTCGAAAACCTGAAATATGTGATCATCGACGAATTACATTATTATACGGGCGTGTTTGGTTCCCATATGGCCAATATTATGCGCCGCCTCAAACGCATCTGCCGCTTTTATGGCAGCGATCCTGTGTTTATCATGTCGTCGGCGACTATTTCTAACCCGCAGGAACTGGCAGCGAAAACAATCGAGGAAAAAGTGGTGCTAATTGATAAAAGCGGCGCGCCACGGGGCGAAAAGTACCTGGTTTTTTTTAATCCACCAATTATCAATAAAGAACTGGGCATTCGCCGCTCCTATGTGGCTGTAGCCCGACAAGTAGCGGGTATTTTATTGGAAAATGGCTTGCAAGTGATCACTTTTGCCAATTCGCGGTTGATCACAGAGGTACTGGTCAAATACCTGAAGAACGATTTTGAGAAGAATGTCACGGATGTGGGCCGGGTTCGGGGCTATCGGGGCGGCTATTTGCCACAAAAACGCCGCGAAATCGAACAGGGGCTACGCAATGGCAGCATCCAGGCGGTGGTTTCTACTAATGCGCTGGAACTGGGCATTGATATTGGTTCACTTGATGCGACGGTGTTGGCTTCTTATCCGGGGAATATTTCTTCTACATGGCAACGCTTGGGGCGAGCGGGGCGACGGGCGGGGAAATCAATGGGTGTATTGGTTTCTTCGTCTATGCCGGTAGACCAATTTATTGTGAATCATCCGGAATACTTCACGGGGAAATCACCGGAAGTGGGCCGCATCAACCCGGATAACCTGACGATCTTGATCGATCATATTAAATGCGCGAGTTTTGAACTGCCATTTGTCAAAGGGGAGTCGTTTGGAGGCGAAAACCTGCTGGAAATACTGGACTATCTGGCGGAAAACAAGGTGTTGTTTCAAAACCAGGATAAATGGTTCTGGACGGAACAGGGGTATCCTGCGGATGCGGTCAGTATTAACCGGGTTTCCTCGGATAATTTCGTGGTGGTGGACCGCACGGATACAGAACGGGTGATCGCGGAAGTGGATTTTGGCTCAGCACTGGAAACACTGCACCCAAAAGCGATTTATATGCTGGAATCGGAACAATTCGTGGTGGAAGAGTTCGACTATGAGAACCGCAAGGCGTTCGTACGCAAATCGAACTCGGATTATTACACGGATTCTATTACGAATACTAAAATTGCGGTGCTGGATATGTTTGATGAAACGCAGATGGATAAATTCGCTTATTATTATGGCGATGTGCATGTGTTTTCACAGGTAGTGGGCTTTAAGAAATTAAAATTTTTCACGAATGAAAACGTGGGCGCGGGTGATTTACAGCTCCCGCAACGGGAAATGCACTCGACTGCTTTTTGGTTGACGATCAAGAATCAATGCCTTGAAAATATCAATATCTCGGCAGAGGAAAAAATCGATGCGGTGACTGGGTTGGCTTATTTGATGCGGCATATTTGCGCGGTGTTGTTGATGTGTGATGTGAAAGACATGGGTGTTTCGGTAGAAGACAACATCACCAAGACAACAATCAATCGGGCAACGCTTAAAAAACTGTCAACGCAAACGGCCAATACTCCAGAAGAACAAAATATATTACGGGATTTCGAACCGAATATTTATATTTTCGATAGTTATCCCAATGGGATTGGTTTTTCAGAGGTATTATACGAGAAAGTGGAGACAATTCTTGAAAATGTACTGGAAGCAATCAACCGGTGCAGTTGTGAGTTTGGTTGTCCATCCTGTGTAGGCCCGCCGATTCGCAGCAATGATAACCATAAAGCAGCGGCCCGGTATATTGTCAGCGTGTTATTGGACAAGGTTTATCATTAAAAGAATGGCCCACGAATTTACACGGATTTACACGAATTTTCACTAAAAAAAGGTGTTGTCTTTTTAATTCGTGGTCATTCGTGTCATTCGTGGGCAAAAATCTTTTCTCTTTTTCACCTGAGCGTCAGCACATCATCATCGTCGCGGATTTCTTGCAAGAGCTGGTTGAATTTTTCATTGCATTAAAAGAATGGCCCACGAATTTACACGAATTTACACGAATAGTCACGAAAAAAAAAGTGTTGTCTTTTTAATTCGTGGTCATTCGTGTAATTCGTGGGCAAAAATCTTTTCTCTTTTTCACCTGAGCGTCAGCACATCATCATCGTCACGGATTTCTTGCAAGAGCTGGTTGAATTTTTCATTGTCTGTGGTATAGGGCATGAGCAGGTAAGGCGATAACAGTTGCGAACCCTTGAGATGGTGGTAAGATTCTTTTGAACGGACCACACAGCGGAGGATTCTTTTTCGATCTATTTCCATAATTTCCAGGGGAATGAATTGAAAACGCAAACACAGGGTGTGGCCCAGCTTTTCCACCAGGGCGAAATCAAGGACAAAGTGGCTGAGATCAATGTCGTCGATCTCTTTTTGACCCACCAACATGATATGGATATCGCTCATAGTGACCCAACCTTCAGAAATGAGAATTTCGCCCAGTTGTTTTAAAGAGAGTTTTTGCATTTCAATGGCTCGTTCCAATTGGTGTCTGGTGATTTTACCGGCATGCACCAGCATGTCACCCAGTTTTCGTTCGCCGCCTTCTTGGAAGGAGATTTTCTCTTGTAATAGTTCGATGGGGCTGTGTTGGATGAAGCTGGTTCTTACTTTTTCTGGTGCATCGCAGAAACAGTTCAAGCAGAAAGGGCAGATTTTGGTTGCATCGGGGTGACTGCAAAATGAGGCGTCAAAGGCATCGAATTCTGCGCCGCAATGCCAGCAGTTGATGATGTATTCTTGCTTCTGAACCATTGGCTTAACCTCCTGACCATCGGTTTTGTTTCCCGTTTTCTATTCTATATATAATTATACATGAAAAAAGAAATATTTCACAGTATGCGGCAAACTATTTTTTTTATCCGGTATTGTCTTAGAATTTGTAGCCGATTTTGCGTAGGAAGGAGTGGCGGTCGGCGATATCTTCTTGTGTTTCGATACCCAGTGGAGATTGGCCATCAATGACGCCCATAATACCGCGGCCCAGTTCTGATTTGGCAATGATGACTTCGACGGGATTGGCGGAGGCACAAAAGATGCGGCACACTTCGGGAACTTGATTGATAATGCGCAATACATTGATTGGAAAAGCATTACCGAGGAAAATAATGAAGGAGTGGCCGGCGGACAAATTCATGGCATTCTTTTTAGCCAGAGCAATGAGTTCATCATCTGTCCCGCTCCAGCGAATAAGACATTTCCCGGACGCTTCACAGAACGCGACGGCAAATTTGATTCCCGGCACGGTGTTGACCAATGCCTCGTGGATATCTTCCACAGTTTTGATGAAGTGGGACTGTCCCAAGATAAAATTAAGTTCCCCCGGGTTGTCGATTTTGACTAGTTCTAATTCCATTTTAAGCACCTCTTGGTTTTTGGTTATATGTTATGTTAAAAAAAAGAATGGCCCACGAATTTACACGAATTACCACGAATTAGCGCGAAAAAAAATCTATCTTTTTCTTTCTCTTTTTCTTAATTCGCGTTAATTCGTGTAATTCGTGGGCCCCTTTTTCTTTTTTACTTTAATGCTGACAGCATGACGCTTTAGCCTCGACTTTTTTTAAATCCATGCCGCATTTAGGGCATTTGCCGGGTTTATCGGTCTTATAATCGCAGACTTTCATGGGGCATGCGTAAGAGACTGCGGCAGCTTCACAGTTTTTCATGTATTTTTCAGGGTCTTTGTCGAACTCGGTCTTGCATTTCTGGGTTTCAAAGTAAATTGTTTTGCCCTTGTATTCGGATTTGAACTGGGTGGGGGTGGTAGTTAATTCTTTTTTACATACGGGGCAGCATTTCTGGGTGTCCTCGGCTTTTTTCTCTGCGGCGGTGATTGGGGTGACAGTCACCACCATAAAAGCAAAGAGAATCACTATAAACAGGGTATACATTGGTTGTTGTTTGCTATGACGTTTCATTTATTCCTCCATTTCTCGCGCATTGATAAGCGCGCGAATCTTTTCTTCCAAGTTTAGATTGTAAACATTTGGGAAAAAAAAGTCAAGGAGAAAAAAATAGTTGGGGTACTCTCCGGGTTGGGAATGAAGATAAGATATTACTCTTTTTTAATTTCAGTGATCCCGTTCTCTTCGGGGAACCGTTCGTAGACATCTTGATCTTTTTGATCTTTGAGACCTTTTTTCTTTTTCTCTACGCGTAGCAGTTTAGCGAGGTATTCGCCTTTTTTGATTTTAATTTCACCACTGGCGCGGATCAGGCTGTTTTCCAGATCAACTAGCTGGGAGCGCACATAGATATAATCCCCGGCATCAAGATAAGTGCCCATGACCAGGGCTTTGATTTCGCTGAACTCGGAGCGTTTGAGTTTTTCTTTTAAGCGCGTCAGGTTTAATTCGCCGGTGAGCGGCACATAATAGATTTCATTGCCCCGGCGGATTTCGACAATACGAAAACCAAGATCAAACAGGGAATGAGAGAGACGTTCCTGCAGAAGGCGGCCCAGAGGTTCGACTTCTTGGAGGTTATTGAGGTTGGCGAACGATAAAATGCCGATTTCTTGATTCTTCAGTGCGGGTTGGCGCAACGAATCATTCAGCATGGTCCCCAGGGTTCGCACATCAATATCCCGGGAGGTATCACCACTATAATGCCCGGCAGTGACACACCCAATCAGCAAAACTATTATAAACAGCAGTAAAACGAATCGTTTCATAGTTACTTCCACTTCTTATGTATACTGTCTTAGTATACCATTTTTTTTGCAACTAATAAATAGTAATGGGTTACTTAAATCCAGCGCCAAATTTTTTAAAAAACTGGACTATCTGGACTTACTGGACATTCTGGACTTACTGGACTTCAATAAACCTTTTATTTTTCCAGCTTGTCCAGATAGTCCAGTATGTCCAGATAGTCCAGTGAGCCACGGTTAACCGTGGCTCTTTTATAAATGATGGTGCATCCAGGGTTAGTCATCTCACAGTTTAGTTTTGTTCTTAGTGGGGACAATATCGGAGTGGGTTTTATAGAAGAACTGCACATTGCGCCTGGAATCAAGAAACAAACTGTCTTCAAAACTAGTCATCGTGAGTCGATTGGTATATTGTCCGAGTTTGGGGGTTAGAATTTCGCCATTTAACTCGCGCACGATAAATTCGGCAAAATTTGGACCTGCCGCAGTAGAAAGTTGAATACCACCGGAGAACCTGGGGTTAATTTCAAAAAAAGTGATGCCCCGCTTATAAATTCTGCCCTGAATATTCACGGCACCCCTGAATTTTAATCTTAGACCGATCTTCTCAATCCATTTGGCGAGCTTTTCATTCTTAAACGTGCGGCCCCGATCAGACACACCGGAACGAACGACCAACCTGTACCTGGGGACATAACTAATCAAGCGCCCATCCTGGGCAAAAAAAGCATCAACGGTAAACTCTTTGCCCAACAAATAATCCTGTACGAGGGGATTATGAACATACTCGGTAAAAAAGTCCAATTCTTTTTTATTGCGCACTATATGCGCTTGCACACTGCCACGACCATCCCGCGGCTTGATAAACAAGGGATACTGCATGCGGTAAGTCAACATCTCAGGCAAATAACTATTGGGAAAAGGAATCCGATTGGCTTTAAAAAATTTGAAAGTCTCCCACTTGTCATTGCATATTTTAATGGTTTCGGGGGGAGAGATAGAAACACAAACGCCGCGATCAAGAAATTCATCCCGGTGTTGGGCCCACAACATCAGTTCCTGATCAATCGAAGGGATAATAAGAGAGACGTTTTCCTTTTTGATAATATGGTTGATAGTAGAGAGGTAATTGGGGTCCATCACGAGGGGCACTTTATAGTGTCGATGACTAAAAAAGAGGGCGGGAGAATAAATATCATAATCGACAGAAATCAGATTCCCGCCGAACTTCTCCAGTGCGAGCCTGAAATTTCGCGCCAGAGCAACACGCCGTGAAGCAGCAGTGATTAACACATTCACGGGTTTCATATGACCACCCTGTACCGGGAACCCGGCTTTAAATCAAGGTCTCCCTGTGCATTAATTCAATAATACGGTATACCCCGCGTGCATCGACCTGTTGTTTGGCCGTACCACCCATACGAATACGATTTTCCAGTGTCAAACTAGTTAATTTATCCAGCATAATCTTGCCCATGCGTTCTATATCGTCAATATTTGCAATTTCTAAACCCGCGCCGTGTTTTTCAAAGCTTTGGGCGATAAATTTTTGTTCCTCGTGGTAATAGCAGTACAAAGCGGGAGTGCCCACGGCTGCGGCTTCAAAGGCAGCAACACCAGAAGTAATCAACGCGACATCGGCCTCAAAAAAAGCCCGGGCAAGGTTATCGGTTTTTCCCACGAAGTGAATCTTCGGGTAGATGCGTTTGAGTGTTTTGCGGGCAGAGGGTTTCAAATAAAAGCCGGGGGCGATCTTCAGGCGCAATTGTCTGCGGCTCAGCAGATCAATGGTGGCTCGTAAGCGCTGATAATCGGCACCACCACCCAGACAAATAAATACTTCTTCAATGTTGCGCCGGTACTTGCGTTTTATTTTATTAAAATGCCTGAATTTATTGTGCAGAATGGCATATTCTGGACCGCAAAACAGGGTTTTACCGGTGGTATACACTTCGGGATTGTAGGGGAACAGGGAAACCAACGCGGCATCAATGGTAAAATCTACGGGTTGTTGGCATAAACCCAGGTCAGTGATTTGAATGGTTTTTATATTTAACTCTTGGGCACGGTGGAGCAAGTGAATATCGTGGTCGGTGAATTGGGGTAAGTCGAATAATATAGCGGTGATGGCGGAATCGTTAGGAAGTTCCCATTGATTGGCGATTTTATAGGGGATATTTTTCTCTGTTAAGTATCTGGCAGCGATTTTATCGCTGCCGATACAAAACAGTATTTCGGTGTCGTTTTTCAGGAGGGATGCCAAGTATGAACTTCGTTTGATATGTCCGAAGCCAATATTAGCCGAGGCATCTGTCCTGAATACAATCATTATTAAGCGAGGATTTCTCTAATCCGCTCCATGGCATAATCAATCTCTTCTTTTTTGATGATCAGTGGTGGTGCGAAACGGATGATCCAGTCATGGGTTTCTTTGCAGAGAATGCCGCTATCTTTCAGTTTTGTCGTATAGATGCGCGCTTTGCCTGCCGATTTTTTCAGTACCAGGCCAATCAAAAGACCTTTACCGCGAACCAATTCGATTTTATCGGATTTGATAGACCGTAACTGTGTTCTAAAGTATTCTCCCAATTCTTGGGCGCGTTCGTCGAGTTTTTCATTGACCAGAACATCAATCGAAGCCATAGCCACAGCGCAACCGAGGGGATTGCCACCAAAGGTGGAACCATGACTCCCAGCCTCAAATACACCGAGTACATCTTGATTGGCGGCGACAGCGCTAACAGGAAACACGCCACCACCGAGGGCTTTACCCATGATGATGATATCGGGTTCAATCCCTTCGTGTTGGAAAGCAAACATTTTCCCAGTTCGACAGAAGCCAGTTTGTACTTCATCGACAGCCAAGAGCACGTTGTGTGTGTCGCAGATGTCGCGGAGGCCTTTGAGATAACCATCATCGGGCACAACCACGCCTGCTTCACCTTGAATAGGTTCCACTAGGATACCGACAGTATTACTATTCACTGCTTTTTTTACGGCTTCCAGGTCATTATAAGGAACAATTTTAAAACCGGGGGTAAAAGGACCGTAAAAATCATGGGCTACGGGGTCGGTGGAGAAGGAGATGATGGTCGTGGTTCTACCGTGGAAGTTTTCTTCGAACACGATGATTTCAGCTTTCTCAGGAGCCACGCCTTTTACTTTATAGCCCCATTTTCTCATTGTTTTCAGGGCAGTTTCAACAGCTTCAGCGCCCGTGTTCATGGGTAGAATCATGTCTTTGCCCACCAATTTAGCCAATTTTTCAGCAAAAATAGGCCATTTGTCATTAAAAAACGCGCGGGAAGTTAAGGTCAATACATCTGCCTGGTCTTTCAAGGCTTTTATAATGGCAGGATGCCGATGACCCTGGTTTACTGCCGAATATGCAGATAACATATCAATATAACGTTTACCTTCAGGGTCTTCAACCCAGATGCCCTCGGCTTTGCAAATCACGACTTCCAAGGGATGGTAATTATGGGCACCATAATGATGCTCCATGTCCATTAACGCTTGCGAACTGTATTTTGTCATTAAATCACCTCATTTATATTGTACTATTATTTTATACTCTATTAATACGATATTGCTGTACATTTGATATTTTATCAGTTTAAAAATTTCCGTCAACCCCTTTCATACGTTTCCCGCTTTTTTTTTGACAAATGGTCGAAAGTATGGTAAAAAAAAGCTTAAGAGACTAAGAAATGAATAAATATCAAAAAAAAAGGAGCACATTTCATGAAAGTACAACCCTTGGATGAAAGAGTTTTGGTGAAACCGATAGAAGCAGAAGAGAAACACGGGTCGATTATTATTCCCGATACAGCCAAAGAAAAACCGAGCATGGGTGAAGTGATCGCGGTAGGCACAGACGAAGACTTAAAAGCACTGATCAAGATCGGCGAGAAAGTTCTGTATGGCAAGTATGCGGGGGAAGAGATCAAGATTGAAGGTGTAAAGCACCTGCTGATTACCCGCGCAGATATACTGGCCAAAATCAGTTAATTTATCTAGAATTAATCAGCAATTTTATAACTACCACGGATAACCGAGGCAAACTGGACATTCTGGACTTACTGGACTAACTGGACATACTGGACAAGCTTGAAAAATTACAGATTTTATGAAGTCCAGTTAGTCCAGAATGTCCAGTTAGTCCAGAGCCTGGATGGCAGTCAGAATATTTTCCGTGATTAGGTCTGGGGTGAGACCTTCTTGGGCCAGTTTGACACGTGTTTGTTCCCCTTTGCCCGTCAGAACCAGGATTGTTTTGCAACCCGCTTGAAGACCTGCCTGGATATCACACAGATCATCCCCAATCATATAAGAATCAGGCAACGAGAGCTTAAAATCCTGGGCCGCTTGCAAAATCATGCCCGGTTGGGGTTTACGCCAGTGATGTTTTTGCCTGTATTGCGGCACAATACCTTTGGGATGATACGGACAATAATAAAACTTGTCAATCCGGGCGTTTTCTTGCCATAAAACACGCGCGATATCCGCATGAATTTGTTCCACTTGGGCCGTGGTGCAGGTTCCCCTCGCAATAGCAGATTGATTGGAAATAACAATCACCTTAAAACCCAATTCATGCATACGCAAAATAGCCTGCGCGGCAAAAGGGAAGATATAGGATTGCTCAAGGTGACAGATATACCCTTTTTCTTCAATCAACGTGCCATCACGATCAAGAAAAATCGCTTTATTCATGTTTCTCCAGAACAGGCAATACCCCCACTAATTTCGCAAATACGTCTTCCACAGTAATAGCAGACATGCAGGGATGATCAGGAAACGGACATTGACGGGACAAACAGGGCCCACAATCAGTAGGATAATGAATCACCACAGATGCCGCATGCAATGGCCCGCTTTTTTCCGGACGCGTGGGACCAAACAGCGCAAGCAAAGGGATATTCAAACTGGAAGCCACATGCATTAACCCGGAATCATTTGCTATAAAGCCATGACAAAAAGACATGGCCACGATTGTTTCACGTAAACTCAATAACCCGGCTAAATTAAACACAGCAGGGAACTTCCCATTGCCAGCAATTGACGCGATCTGGGGAAACTCTTTCTGGGTTCCAAAAAGCAGGAGTTGAACATGGGGCAATTCATTTGAAATGCGTTGCACGAGTTGCGCAAACCGATCCGGCAGCCACTGTTTCCCACTACCATATGCAGCGGCAGGAGCAATGCCAACCCATACCATTCCCTCCCCTATTCCCAATTCAGTTAACCGGGACAATACCTGTTCTCGTTCCGCCGGGGTGATCACTAATGCGTTTGAAAATTGCGTATTCGTTAACGTCGCAGGTTCTTCTGGTTCCGAATGAGAGCGTTGTTTCTTTTTAAAACCCAAGACCAAGTCCAAGTAAAAATGAATGTGATGTCTATCATTTTCCGGGAAAGGTAGGGCAGTTGAAAGTAAGAAGCTACGATAATCTTTGGCATAACCCAGCAGTTTCTTAATTCCAGCCAAGCGGAACAAAAGCGCGGAAGCAAACGAATTAGTAAATAGAATTCCCTGCTTGATACGTGTTTTACGTAACAAGCGGGCGGTCGTGAATATATTCTGGAAACTGATTTTATCCGGGATAGTGATGATCTCTTGGATTTCCTGGATGTTTTTGAAAATGCCAGACAGGGTGTTCTTAGTGACCAGATAAATAGTGGCCTCAGGGAAATAGAATTTTAACGCTCGTAATGCAGGCAATGCCATCACGCAATCGCCAATCCAATTGGGCGATCTAACAATTATATCCATTGATCAATGGGACATGAAACAGGTGAACGATAATGAATCAGATCATAGCAGATTATATCAGATGTCATCGAGATGAAAATCAATCTCTTCTTCTTCTTCGTCATTAATTTCATCGGGACCAGTATCCGAACTAAGTAACAGCGGCACTGACGCGGCATAAGGAAGAAGATCATTGACAGTCAATGCTTCATCTTCTACTTCAAAAACCTGAAATTTTAATTTCCCCATACGGAGTTCCTTTAATGCGATAGTTAAAGGATTATCAGATTCACATTCTACTTTTCTTCTGGCTCCGCCTACTAATTGCTTCGCCCGTTTGGCTGCAAGAATAGCCAATCTAAATTTACTATCTACGATATTACTTTTCTCCAAAATTACCCTCCATGATAGTGTGACACTTGGGATTATATCTAATATCTCGCTTGAAGTCAATCTTTTTTTTATTATTCCTGCTATTACTCTGGTAACTGGTCTTCATCTTATTCCTTTTTTTTAAAAGAGAACGTTCACATCACCCGCTCCCTCGCGTATCACTTCGGGTGGTTCGCAGGTAAAGTCCACCACGGTGGAAGGTAAATTGGGCATGGTACCGGCATCCAGAATCAGGTCGATCTCATGTTTAAAACGTTCGGCGATTTCATCGGGGTCGGTAAAAAAATCATCCACACCATTGGGCACGCTGCTACTGACAAAGGGATTTCCCAATTCTTCAGCCAAACGGCGGCACACCTCGTTGTCTGGGACACGTATACCAATAGTGCGCCGATTATTCAGCAACGATTTGGGTACTTCCTTGGAGGCAGGCAGAATAAACGTGTATTTCCCAGGCAAAACACGACGCATGACACGAAAAACAGTGTTCGACACATGCACCCAATCTCCGATTTGCTTCAAATCAGGAAAAATCAGGCTCAAGAGCTTGTGATTGGAGACTTTTTTGATCTTAAATATCCGTTCAATCGCCTCCCGGTTAAAAATATCTGCGGCCAAGCCATAGATAGTATCCGTGGGAAAAACAATCACTCCACCTTTTTTCAAAATTTTTGCGGCGTGAACAATCAGTT
Source organism: uncultured Clostridia bacterium (assembly GCA_964502145.1). Classification (GTDB taxonomy): domain Bacteria; phylum Acidobacteriota; class Aminicenantia; order UBA2199; family UBA2199; genus CAZCVI01. The sequence continues at coordinate 263,298 of CAZCVI010000001.1, read as the reverse complement.
TCTGATGGGGTGTTTCTGTATAAATCTGTTGCATTTCAACAGCCATGGTCTTTCTCCTAAGCGTGACCTGATAAAGTTATATTATAATAGGAATTACTAAAAAAATCAAGAACCTATCTGTACCGATCTCCGTTTTTAAACAGAGCGCGGGAATAGGAGTTGAGATGGTGATCATAGTAATTAATAGAAGGGTAATGTTTGAATTTTTCATACCCCAACCACGCGACCATGGCGGCATTATCAGTACAATACACGGGAGCGGTCAGATAGAGTTTCACACCGGAATCCAAAAAGGCCGCACTGAACTTCTCCCGTAACAATGTATTACGACTCACTCCCCCTGCCACGACAAGTGATGTGGCCCCTGTTTTCTCCAAACCAGTCCGGGTCTTGTTCAATAAATAATCCACCATGGAATTCAAAAAAGAAGCCATTAAATCTTTGAATTCCTGGCTGTTGGTATCCATATCTTTCGCTTCTGGGCGACGAATCACAGCGGTCTTGTACCCGGAAAAAGAAAAATCACCGGACCCATCACTCATACGGGGAAAAGTAAAAGGAAAGCGCTTAACATCGCCCCCCTTTACCATTTTATCAATAATAGGTCCACCGGGATACCCCAGAGCAAAATATTTTGCGACTTTATCCAATACTTCACCAATTGCATCATCCCTGGTTTTAGCCAGTACTTCCACGGCGAATTTACCCTGTTGATAAAACAAGGTCGTATGGCCACCAGATACTACCAAGGATACAACGGGGTACTGGATATCAGGCGCATCAATAAACGCAGATTCCATGTGGGCGTGAATATGATCAACTGCTACCACAGGAATGTTATTGGCATACCCCAGTCCCTTGGCAAAAGAAAGACCAACCAACAATGCGCCCATTAATCCCGGGCCCTGGGTCAAAGCGATCAGGTGAACATCCCCAATAGTCAACCCGGCATTTTCCAATACTTGGCGGGTCAACAGATCAATGGCTTCATAATGACTGCGCGAAGCGATTTCCGGCACGATGCCACCATATATCGCATGCAATGGAATCTGCGACTTGATCTGTTCACCAATAACCCGGTTCTGTTCCCCCCGCTCAATGAGAGCCACTGCTGTTTCATCACAAGATGATTCTATACCTAGTATAATCATGCTTCAATGATATAATAATTTTTGGTAAAAGACAATATCACCCCTCTAAATTCCCTAAATTCACCGCCAAGTTTCAGAAAAAACTGGACTATCTGGACATACTGGACATTCTGGACTTACTGGACTTCACAAAACCTTTGATTTTTCCAGCTTGTCCAGTAAGTCCAGTACGTCCAGATAGTCCAGTCAGCCACGGTTATCCGTGGCTCTTTTTAAAACTTGGCGGTGGATTCAGGATTCACCCACTATTGGAAGCTCAACCGAAGAAATACATCACTATCTGCCATTGTTAGCGTATAATTATACGCCCTTCTCTCTTATTCCTTCACTGCGGCAATAGCTTCCATTTCAATTTGGAAACCATAATGAAGTTCATGGGCGGAAATAACAGAACGGGCAGGTCGTGATTTCCCGAAATATTCCGCGTATACCTCATTCACTCTATCCCACAACGAGATGTCCGAAATATAGACCGTTGTTTTGATCACCAGACTGAAATCGCTATTCGCCGCTTTGAGGATGGCGCCCATATTTTCCAGTACTTGTTTTGTTTGGTCTTCAATCGACCCCGTTCGTTTTTCTCCCGCAGCAGAAACTGGCAATATCCCCGATAGATAAACCAATCCATTGTGCGTAACCGCTTGCGAATAATGACCCGCCGGAGTGGGGGCCGCCGATGTGTACACTTTTTTCATATCACTCTCCTGTTTGCATGCCGCGTATAATCCAACACTGAATAGCTAATCCATTCATAGACCATATTCCTAACTCATTGGTTCTAATTTTTTAATCCGTTGCTTAAGATATCACATTCAAAAAAAAATAGCAAGGGAGCATGACCATCGTTTTCCCATTTTATAGCTATTAATCCAGACCTGTGGCATCAAAAAAATAATTAAAAAATAATTTTCAATAAATTGGCTGCCAAGACAATCAATATCGCTTGATGCTTTTTTTATAAATATGATCCACTATCGCTTGTTTTCGTCTTAACAGACGCTTATTCAGCGGTGAGAACCCTTTCACTGAATTTTCATCCAATACACCCATGTATTTCCCGAAAAAATCCGCGGTCAGCGTTTTCATATTATAAAAAGACCAGTAGAATTTTTTGCCAACGGGAATCTTCAACTTGAAAAAAGCCACGAAAGTGCGATGCAGAACCCGTTTAACAATCGCTTTAAGCACTCCCAATTTGCGCCGTATATAATAGATGTCAAACTCCGGGATACTCAAGTGCTGGTCAATACACATCCGTTTCATCAGATACGTAAAACTAACCTTGTGCCAATGAAAGAATTTCGCGCCCTTGGAGATCGCCACCCGGTGGTTATTGAGGATCAACTTCTTGGCAAACAGCATGTCCTCGCCATACGGCACAGCGGGAAACTTTAATTCCAACAATAATTCACGGCGAATACAGGAAGAACAATTATCAAAATTACACAACCGCCGCCGCAATTCCGGGGTAAAATGGTTCCAGCAGAACTGGGACACCGGTTCGATCACATCATAAATCCCTTCCCACCAGTTATTATGAATAAACGCGTCAACCGGATCATGGGTTTCCGGGTTAATTTGACATACCCCGTAGGTGGCCGATGCTTTTCCTTCCAATAGCGGTTTGGCCAGTTCCAGCAAGAAAAAATCGCCGATTGGAATGATGTCGTCCGTAAAAAACATCACGTATTGCCCCACCCCTTCCTGCGCACCCCGCATCCGGGTACCACTGTGACTGAATTCACCTTCAGCCACATGAAGAATCTTTTTATGTTTGAACGGCGTGCTCTGTAAATAATCCACCGTGCCATCCGTCGAACTGTTGTCCATAAAAATCACTTCATATTCATAGGGAAAATCTTGTCTGAGAATCGCGTTCACCAGGTTCTCAATCACACCCATGGAATTCTTACTCAAGATCACTATTGAAAACAGTATATTGTCCTGACTCATTCTGTCACCTTGTTGCTTTTCATATTCTTGTTTTATTTAAATCAAACTATCCCGTTGATCCTGGGCCGTATATTTTAAAAGTTCTGCCGTGAAGAATTCTTTGACATTTTTTTCAAAGTTTTCCCTGGAGAACAAACCGCTTCTCTCTTTTGTTTTGAGGCTCATTTGTGCCCATAGTGGCTCGTCGCGAATCAGAGTTAGCGTGAAGTTCATCACCTCCGCAGTTGACAAGGCTCTAAAACCCGAGACACCTTGTTCCACGATCTCCCGTTGCCCCCCACCATCGTAAACAATCGGCACCACTCCGTTTTGCATCGCTTCCACAATAGTCATGCCAAAATGTTCCACCATCGCCGGATCGCGGTGGTCCAAGCCACATAAATGCCAGAACAAACGCGCTTTCCCATATATCTCTTTCAGTTTATCCCCGGAACAATTCACCAACAACTCGATATCGTTCGTCGCGCTTTTTTTTATCTTATCTGCAATGGTTCCCAGGTAAGTGTTCGTCTCCCCTTGCGCACACCCACCCGCCAACACCAATCGCCACCCTTTCATTACCACCGGGAACCGGCGTTTTAATTTCAAAAACGTTTGCACCATCTCCATCTGCTTTTTACTGCCACCCTCTTCAAAACGCGCCACCGAGAGAATGATGTTTTCTTTCTGATTCGTTTTATTGGTTTCGCTTTCCGTCGGTGCCATATCTACCGGCGGGTAAATATGCTTGTGGGGCGTGAATTTCCACTTCTTCTCGATCCATCCCGCCGTATATATACTATTATATATAGTATAGGTATACCGATCCGCATAAAAATAATCCTTGGGCCGCCGCTCCGGGAAATGACAGACCAACGCCGACACATTGGCCAAAGGGAACACTTTCTCATTCATACTATTATTAATAAAAAAATCATAATTGCCACTCTCCCGCGCAATCACATCAAACGGGTTCTCAGTTCGTACCGTGACCCGCGCCGGGTCCAGGTGTTTCGTATCAAAAGCAGCGAAAAAAGCCAGCGGTATAATTTTAATCTGACAAGCAAACAAGTCCAGATGATACCAATCTAAAATATTTTGCCGCGTTACCGGATGATTGGCAATCAATGTGATATCAAAAATTTCTTGCAGTGCATGGGCAATCGTAAACCCGTATTTCTGGCCACCCCCAATCATATGCCACGTGTGATCATAGATCGCCAGTGAAGGTACACGTTTCCCCAGCGCCACTTCAGCCTGCAACAACCTGTTGTACGCCGCTTGCAAACCCCGTTCATGCCCAATAGCCGTTATCTTTTCCCTTAATATGGCCCCATTCATTTCTGACTCCCAGTCGTATTCAACATATCCATCAACAGTTCCTGGTCCTCTGCAATCTCTTTTAGTTTTTCTTCCAACCCTTGCAAGCGTGCCTCATTTCCTCTAAACCGGATAAAAGAGGCCAGATGAAAGGCCACCAATTGTTCATTAAAGCGCCGTTGTTTTTCCAATACCAGATTCGTATAAGGACGCGCTAGTTTCATCAGCAACCGTTTCACCCAGACCACGAGTTTACCCAAATAGCGGCGATGCGATGTAATCGTGTTCACATCCGGTTTTGGATTCATATCATCGTTCAGAAAAGAGAGACGATTGCCCATCTCATTATCCAGTTCTCTTGCCGACAGTTCCCACAGGTCCGTCGTGTAGCCACGCTCGATATCATCCTTGACCAACCCGCGCAGTGATGCCACCGCTTCTTTCTGCGCGTATATTTCCGCTTTTAACCGGCCAATCTCATTAAGCAACTCTGCTTCATTCATATTCATCTTCATTCACCGTTCATCACCGCTAATAGTAGCATTTTTTGACCTATTACGCAATAGTTTCTCAACTCCTGGATTCACCGCCAACTTAATGGGAGGAATGGGAATTATGGGAATGATGGGAATGATGGGAATTATGGGATAAAAAAAAAATTCCCATGCCTCCCATTCTTCCCATAATTCCCATTCCTCCCACTTGATTTTATGATACTCTCAAAGAACTGGCAGTGAATTCAGGAACTCCAAAAGCGTTTGTTTTCACGCCAACATGTTTCGATAAACATAATCGTGAATTCAGACCCAATAGAAATAAACTACACAAAAAAAACCATTTACAAGAACGCGAAATTAGTGTAAAATCTATCAATATGTATAAAACGTTCATGTATCATGTCCGCAGACTCTGTTATCCGTGCAGTCTACCCTTTGCCCGGGGAAAGGAAAAAACATGCAAAAAATATTAGCCATACATCACCAGGAAGCCTCCCTAACTGGATTTGTGGAACGATTAAAACAACTGTTCCCCGGCATAAAAGTCGTTCCCGCTTATTCTTGGGAAGAAGGCTTAGCCGAAGCCCAATTACGGAAGCCCGACGCCATTGTTTTTGGGAATACACGTCCCGTCGATGAAAAAAAACGGAACCAGGTGTGCCGAATATTAAAAACCTCGCAAACCACCAGTCATATTCCTCTGATGATTTGCCATTTTAACGGCAATTCCGATGAATCCCCACCCCTACCACGAGAATTAGATGAAGCCGTTGATATCTTCCTGTCAAAACCAGTGGACGACCAAGAACTTCAGTACCATATTAATACCATGTTGCGCCTCAAAGAAACCGATGAACGTTTGCTCAATCAAAATGAATTACTGGAAAAAACCGTTTCCCAACGCACCCGCGCCCTGGAAGCCGAACTGGAAGAACGCAAACGAATCGAAGAAGAACTCCGCCAAAGCGAGGAAAAGTACCGACAATTGATCCAATCTTCCAATGACGGAATTTACTTGCTCTTCAATCGTAAATTCGAGATCGTCAATCAGAAATTTTTAGAGATGCTTGCCGTGACAGAAGAGAGTGTGCGCCGCCCAGATTTTGATTTCATGCAGTTAGTCGCCCACTCAAGCCGTCCATTTATCGAGGAACGCTACCGCAAAATAGCCCTCGGCCAACCCGTTGATTCCAAATATGAGTTTACCGCCCTGACACGCGACGGTCGCCAATTGGAAGTAGAAGCTTCCGTGACCTTTATTCCCTATAAAGGGGGCATAGCTACCCAGGGCATTCTCCGCGATATCACCCGGCGCAAAGAGGCTGAAAGTTACCTCAGACAAGCCCAGAAAATAGAGGCAATCAGTACACTCGCCGGTGGCATTGCCCATGATTTCAACAATATCCTCGCCATCATCCGCGGTTATACAGAATTGGTCATGGATGATATGCCAGTTGAGAGTTCCCCCGCGCACAATTTAAAACATGTCCTGGACGCCGCCGATCGCGCCCGAGAACTCGTTAATCAAATCATTACTTTCAGCCGCCAAGGCGATGAAAACCGCGAACCCGTGTGCATTTCCCAGATTGCCAACCAAGTGCTAAGCGACCTGCGCACCTCCCTACCCAATTATATCACGATCAAGGATTATATTGAGACCGATGCCGGTATCGTCATGGGTGATCCTACCCAACTTCGCCAAGTTCTCGTTAATCTTTGTTCCAATGCCATCTATGCCATGCGAGATAGCGGTGGCATATTAGAACTCGGCCTAGAGAAAATCGATATTCCACCCACTGGCTACCCCGGCTTAAAAAATGCACTCCCCGGCCCCTATATCAAGTTAACCGTGAAAGATACGGGTCACGGTATGGGAAAAGATGTGGCCGAACGGATTTTTGAACCTTATTTCACGACAAGGGCCACCGGTGAAGGCAGCGGCCTCGGGTTGGCCGTCATCTATGGCATTGTAAAAACCCTCGGTGGCGATATTGCCGTTCAAACCGAACCAGATAAAGGAACTTCCTTTTATCTCTATCTACCCCGTATTGATTCAGCTTCCAAAACCAACGCCAATTCCCGTCCTAAAACCCCTTACAGAGACGCACTACCCAGTGGGAATGAACGTATTCTATTGGTGGAAGACGAGAACCACATGATCCATATCCAACAAGAAATTCTTGAACCCCTGGGATACCATGTCATGGCTGCTTCCAAATGTATTGAAGCCCTTGATATGTTCCGCGCCGATACCGAAATCTTCGATCTCATCATTGTCAACCAAAACATGCCCGATATGGCCGGTATCCATCTGGCCAGCGAAATTTTAAAGATCAAACCCACTATTCCCGTCGTGTTGTCCATCGGTTTTAGCGATACCCTCAACCGGGAGGCTGCCATCAAGACTGGCATAAGTGCTTTTATTATGAAACCCGTCATCCAACGGGAAGTAGCCGGAATTATCCGGGATGTATTGAACAATTGGAAAAAGGAGGAGTAATTACCATGGAAAAAATACCACGCATTCTGATTATAGACGATGAAGTTCAAATCCGCGAGATGTTGGGACAAATGTTAGGTCGCGAAGGTTATGAAGTGGTCCACGCCCCCGATGGAAAGGTGGGAATGAACATCTGCAAAACCCAACCCATAGACCTCATTATCACTGATATTATCATGCCAGAAAAAGATGGTATTGAAATGATCTTGGAACTCAGGCATGACTTTTCCCATTTAAAAGTGATTGCCATTTCCGGAGGTGGACGCCTCGGTCCAGATGGTTATCTCGAAATGGCCCAAAAATTAGGCGCTCACAAAACGTTTTTTAAACCCTTTAACCGCCGCGAAATACTCGATGCCGTTAAAGAACTATTGGGCGGGGTCGAGTTAAAAGACAAATCAGAAACGACAGACCCCCACACGCAAAAATAATATATCATTTTAACACCCACGACGAAATAAATTGAAAACCAATTGGGGGCTTTATTTCTTTTGTCCACAAGATCCACATTTTTTTCAGGTTTTAAAAAGCGGGCCATACATCTTTGGAAACCCTCTATAATTAAAACCTTAACAGATTTTTTTTAGATTGACAAAAGTATTTAAATTGATTACAATTTCATTTTAAATTAAATTGAAAATCCCCTTAACAATAGTAGAACAAAAAAAGGAGTAGAAAAAATGGCGCATACGATTCTCTTTCTTATTGCACCGATTTCGGCAGTAGTTGCCCTCCTCTTCGCTTTCGTTTTTTATCGGCAAATCATGAAGTTGTCCGAAGGAACCGAGAAGATGATAGAGATTGCAGAAGCTGTTCGTCAAGGTGCAAGAGCATATTTAAAGCAGCAATATAAGGTTGTAGGCATATTTTTTATTGTAGCAGCTTTATTTTTGGCGTTTTTGGCTTTTGTATTGAAGGTGCAGTCTCCTTGGACACCTTTTGCGTTTTTAACCGGTGGTTTCTTTTCCGGTTTGTCTGGTTTTATCGGCATGACCACCGCCACCCTGGCTTCCGCCAGAACCACCAACCAAGCCAGGGAATCTTTGGACAAAGCACTTCGCGTTGCTTTCAGAAGTGGTGCTGTCATGGGCCTCGTTGTTGTTGGTCTCGCCTTGCTTGATATTTCCGTGTGGTTTATTCTTCTGCACAAGGTGTTACACTATGATCTGATATCAACCACAGTCACCATGCTTTCATTTGGCATGGGTGCATCCCTCCAAGCCCTGTTTGCCCGGGTAGGTGGCGGTATTTATACCAAAGCCGCCGATGTTGGTGCTGACCTCGTGGGAAAAGTGGAAAAGAATATCCCCGAAGATGACCCGCGCAACCCAGCGACCATCGCCGATAACGTCGGTGATAACGTTGGCGATGTCGCAGGCATGGGGGCCGATCTTTATGAATCCTATGCCGGTGCTGTCTTAGCTGCTGCTGCCTTGGGTGCTTCCGCTATGATGCTCATTGCCAAAGACATGGCCTATAATGCCGTCATTCTACCCATGGTTATTGCCGGAATCGGTGTTCTGGCTTCCGTTCTTGGTATTTTCCTTGTTAGAACCAAAGAAGGCGCGACCCAGAAAGACTTGCTTGGCTCTCTGGCCAGAGGCATTAATTTTAGTTCCCTCCTGATTGTCATCGGTTCCTTTTTCGCCGTTAAAATATTACTCCCCGATCAACTCGGACTCTTCGGTTCTATCGTAGTTGGTTTGATCGTCGGCCTGATAATAGGAAAAAGCGTCGAGTATTATACTTCCGAGGGGTATAAGCCCACCCGTGAAGTCGCGGATAATGCCGCTACCGGAGAAGCCACCGTGATTATCAGCGGTCTCTCTTCCGGTATGATCTCTACCGCCATCCCCGTTTTTGCCGTGAGCGCTGGTATTCTCGGTGCCTTTGCTTTTGCTGGCGGATTTAAAGAAGGGAACCTTGTTATGGGTGTATATGGTATAGGTATTGCCGCTGTGGGCATGTTGTCCACACTCGGTATCACTCTGGCCACCGATGCCTACGGACCTATTGCCGATAATGCCGGTGGTAATGCTGAAATGGCAGGTCTTCCCAAAGAAGTCCGCCAACGTACCGATGCCCTTGACTCCCTCGGTAATACTACTGCCGCCATGGGCAAAGGTTTTGCCATTGGTTCTGCTGCCCTCACTGCTCTCGCTCTTCTCGCTGCTTACATCGAAGAGATCAAGATGGGTATGAAGCACATTATTGAAAGTGGTGCCAAACTTCCAGCTTTGCTCGCGCAATTTAACACCAAGGAATTGATTGATGCCATTTCTATCGAAAGCTTCATGGACATCTTCAAAGTGAACCTCATGAATCCCAAGTTAATTGTCGGTATCTTTCTCGGTTCCATGATGGCTTTTGTGTTCTCCGGTTTAGCCATGAAAGCCGTCGGTCGTGCCGCATCAAAAATGGTTGATGAAGTCAGGCGTCAATTCCGCGAAATTCCTGGTATTATGGAAGGCACGGGTAAACCCGATTACCAAGCATGTGTCGCCATTTCCATCAAGGGCGCCCAACGCGAAATGCTTCTGCCCTCTTCATTGTCTATCTTGGTTCCTATTTTCACCGGGCTCATACTAGGTGTTTCCTGTGTCATGGGACTGCTTGTTGGTGCCATGAGTACCGGATTTATTCTTGCCATCTTTATGGCCAATGCCGGTGGTTCCTGGGATAATGCCAAGAAATTTATCGAACAGGGCTACCTCGGAGGAAAAGGTTCTCCCGCTCACAAAGCCAGTGTCGTCGGCGATACTGTCGGCGATCCACTCAAAGATACTTCCGGCCCCTCGCTGAATATATTGATTAAATTGATGAGCATGGTGTCCATCGTTGTCGCTGGTCTAAGTGTTGGTTACTCGTTATTCTAAAAATATATCATTCTAAATCGGTTATGGCTGGGGTCTACAGTAGACCCCAGCCCAAACCAGATTATACTAAAGGAGCCCAAGATGGAAGGAGCTAAACTAGGCAGTATTGATTTACCATTAACACTTTTTAAGAGAGGCAAGGTCAGAGATGTCTTCGAGGTGGAAAACAAATTATTGATCGTATCTACCGACCGCATTTCCGCCTTTGATTATATCTTACCCTCGCTAATTCCCGATAAAGGGAAAGTCCTCAATCAAATATCCGCATTCTGGTTCCGCTATACACGGGATATGTTTCCCAATCATATTATTTGCGATCAACCCGAGACCCTGCCAGAATTTAAATCCTTTGCCTCTAGTATTGCCAAACGATCCATTCTGACCCGGAAATTGGAAACCTTTCCCATTGAAGCCATAGTACGTGGCTATATTGTCGGGTCTGGTTGGAAAACCTATCAAAAAAGCGGTGAAATTTGCGGTATCAAACTGCCCAGCGGTTTAAAATTCGGCGATCCATTCCCCGAACCTCTTTTCACTCCCACTACCAAGGCTGATATTGGACATGACGAAGACATTTCTTTTGAAACCATGTGCCAACTGATTGGGAAAACCTATGCTGAAAAGATTCGTGATCTTGCCATTGCACTTTTCAAAAAAGTAAGCGCCTATGCCAGCGAAAAAGGAATCATTATTGCCGATACCAAGTTCGAATTCGGAAAAGATGAGCAGGGAAATATTATTCTGATCGATGAAATCTTCACCCCCGATTCCTCCCGGTTTTGGAAAGTAGAGGATTATGAACGGGCGCATGCTCTCGACCAGGAACCCTCTTCCTATGACAAGCAGTTCGTGCGGAATTATTTGCTCGGGTCTACCTGGGACAAAAATTCACCCCCGCCCCCATTGCCGCAAGACGTCGTGGATAAAACGCGGCAAAAGTACCTTGAAATATTTCAGTTATTAACAGGGAATCCTTTATGATTGCTGGTCTTAATGTACTCGACATCATTATATTGGTAATCCTTTTTCTGTCCATCATGTTTGGGATATTAAAGGGGTTTATCCGGGAGTTGCTGTCACTGGCATTTTTTATTATTGCCGTGGTACTCGCATTTCTTTTTTATCATGAAATCGGTAACTTCTTTATGACCAGTATTAAAAGTCGGGATATGGCTAATTTTGTAGGGTTTATAGCCATTTTTGTTGTCGTGCTCATCGTGGGCGCGATTGTGACGTATTTTACCAAGAAAGTATTCAACTTCGGCCCCTTGATAGCTATAGATATGATTTTGGGTGGCGTGTTCGGTTTGATCCGTGGGATATTGATCGGGTCTATTATCGTTTTTTCTTTGCTCACTTTCCCTGTTAACGACAACCTTCTTACCAAATCCCGTTTGACCCCTTATGCCATTAAGACCATTGATATTATTTTTCAAGTACTGCCGGTAAAATACCAAAAGAGATTAAAATTTAAAGAATAAAAAAGGGAAAATAAAGATGATGGACAAAAAAACAGCAGAACTAGCGGAAAAATTCGAGGATTTGACCATTAAAAAGATGATGAAAATCATGGCCTTTAAGGCTGTCAATTCCAAGTTGTATTACAAAGAGATCATGGAAGAGTTCGAAAAAACACTGTTGCAGGCGTTGTTAGAAAAATATGATTTCAACAAGTTGAAGCTGTCCATGGGAATCAAAATGCACCGCAATACTATTGCCAAAAAGATTCAAAAATTGAAAATCAAGGAAAAAAAGAAAAAAACCATGCAAGTGGAAGTAATGGAGAAAAATTAAGCGTTCATTTCTCCCTTAGGACAGGTTGGTTGTTATATGATTGTTTGACATTTAGATAGGCAATATACTATAATATCACTTTAAAATATCAATGATAATAGGAGAAATTATGGCAAAAGATATTATTTTAGGAGAAAAGGCCAGACAAGCCGTACTTAGAGGCGTGAACCAGTTGGCTGATACAGTTAAAGCTACCCTGGGCCCCCGTGGTCGGAATATTGTACTGGAACGAAAATACGGGTCCCCCAATGTAACCAAAGATGGTGTGACCGTAGCCAAAGAGATTGATTTACAGGATCCCCTTGAAAATATCGGGGCACAGATGGTCAAGGAAGTCGCCTCCAAGACCTCGGATTTAGCCGGTGATGGTACAACAACAGCCACTGTTTTGGCCCAGAGTATTTATAAAGAAGGGTTGAAGATGGTTGCTGCCGGTGCCAATCCTACTTTGATCAAAAAAGGTATTGACCAGGGTGTGGCCGTGGTCGTCGAAGAATTGAAGCGTTTAAGCATGAATGTATCCGGCAAAATGATCGGTCAGGTAGGGGCGATTTCTGCCAATAACGATGCCTCTATTGGAGACATCATTGCCGATGCCATGGATAAAGTCGGTAAAGATGGTGTTATTACCGTTGAAGAAGGCAAATCCTTGGAAACCGTGTTAGAGTTTGTTGAGGGTATGCAATTTGATCGCGGTTATCTGTCCCCTTATTTTGTAACCGATGCTGACCGGATGGAATGCGTGTTGGAAAAGCCTTTTATTTTGTTATATGATAAGAAGATTTCCAATCTTCGTGAGATGTTGCCCTTGTTGGAGCAAGTAGCCAAATCTGGACGTCCTTTGTTGATTATTGCCGAGGATATCGAGGGCGAAGCTCTGGCCACATTGGTATTTAATAAAATTCGTGGCATGTTGCATGTATCTGCCGTTAAAGCCCCTGGTTTTGGTGATCGTCGCAAAGCCTTGTTGCAGGATATCGCTATCCTGACTGGTGGACACGTCGTATCAGAAGAGACTGGTGACAAGTTGGAAACCGTGCAATTGGATACCCTGGGTATTGCCTCTAAAGTTGTGATTGATAAAGACAACACCACCATTATTGAAGGCAATGGCGATGAGGATAATATTAAAGCCAGGATTCGTCAGATTAAAACCCAGATGGAAGATACTACCTCTGATTATGATAAAGAGAAGTTGCAGGAACGGTTGGCCAAGTTGGCTGGTGGTGTCGCGGTAATCCGTGTTGGTGCGCCCACTGAAATCGAATTAAAAGAGAAGAAAGCCCGGGTAGAAGATGCCATGCACGCCACCAAAGCAGCAGTTGAAGAAGGTATTGTTCCCGGTGGTGGTATTGCACTGTTACGTAGTGTTGATGCCTTGAAGAAACTCAAATTGGAAGGTGATTTACAGTTTGGTATCAATATCTTGGTGAGAGCTATGGAAGCTCCGTTGAAACAGATTGTCGTCAATGCAGGTTACGAGTCTTCCGTTATTATTGAGAAAGTACGTGGTTCTAATAATATGAACTACGGTTTTGATGCCTTGACCGAGACTTATACCGATATGATCGAATCCGGTATTATTGATCCCACCAAAGTTGTACGTACTGCTTTGCAGAACTCCGCGTCTATTGCCGGGTTATTATTGACCATGGAAGGAATTGTTTCCGATGTTCCCGAAGATGACAAAGCTCCGGCTATGCCGGGTGGTGGTATGGGCGGTATGGGAGGCATGGGTGGTATGGGTGGTATGGGTGGCATGGGCGGCATGATGTAAGTCGCTGACTCTCTCATTAAACAAAGAATTTAAAGTACATACCGTAAATAAATAATAGTAAAAAAAGCCTCGGTCTTCCCGGACCGGGGCTTTTTTTTTACCCCTTGATAGGATGGAACTATCCCTATTTAACCCTTTGGCCCAACGCGTATTCCCCCATTCAGTTTAATCGATCCACGCAACTATTTCCACTTATTTTTCATTTGGGGCTTGACATTTTTTGAAATTTTTGTATAATATAGTTTCGATTTAGTGCTGGGAAGTCGTTCAACGGCAGGACATATGACTCTGAATCATAGAATTGGGGTTCAAATCCCTGCTTCCCAGCCATTTTTTTTTCTTTGACTTGCGTGGCGCTATCGTCTAGGGGTTAGGACGGGTGATTCTCAGTCATCAAGCCGGGGTTCGATTCCCCGTAGCGCTACCAATCAAGCCCCTCAAATCCTTCCTCTCTTCATTCAAATAATAATTGTATCTATAGGTTTACCTTGGATTCTCCGGTAGATTTTTAAAATAATTATGGACTATCTGAATATTCTGGACACGACGTGGGGTGGGCTTTTGTGCCCACCCGATATAGTTCGTCGTTTTAGGGGTTAAATTTCCGGTTCTGGCATACTCATTTGCGTCCACTCTTCTTTGGCTGGTCCGTAGATGCCAGGGACAACTAAGCCTGCTTGACGCATCAGTATTGTCATTTGGCCGCGATGGTGCATCTCGTGTTTGAGTACAATATAAAGTGTGAGACCCCGTTGCCAATCTTGACCATACATATTGTCAGCTACCGCCAACGTGTCGTCTTGCCAGTTGCTTTGGATCTGTTCCAAAAATGATGCGGTGACTTTGTCATAGGCAGATAGAATGGCTTGAGCTGATTGGGGTACGGGCGCGTGTTCTGAAGGACCATCCACTTTTAAACCTGTTTTGCCCGACATTTCCACGATGCTTTGAACGATATGCCATGCCATTCGCCCCAGGGTTCGATGTTGTTCCACTACCGCTTGCGTCAATGATTTGTCTGTCAGGGCAGCCAAAATTTTCCGAGTATTGCCGGATTCAGCTTCCCATTCGCTTTTAAAATCTTCGATGGTTGTAAACATAAACATGATGATGTCTCCTTTTTTCTAAATTTTTTTGATTCGCTAACAGAATTCAATAAAACAATTTCAATTTTACTCCAAACCTTTTTTCTTTGCAACCGCCAGACCATCTGAATTCACCGTTAAATTAATGGGAAGAAAGGGAATTATGGGAGGAATGGGAATTATGGGAATTATGGGATAAACAAAAAAATTCCCATCCCTCCCATTCTTCCCATAATTCCCATCATTCCCATAACTCCCACATTGCCTTACCATGTTTTCAAGAATTTGATAGTGAATTCAGTTTATGCCTTGGTATTGAATTTTATGGCCTGTTATATTATAATCATTGTTCTTTAGAGAACAAATGGAAACTATAACTCTGATTATTTTTATTGTGACGTATGGTGGGGTAGCCTTGGGAACTCTGCCGGGTTTAGCGTTGGATCGCACCGGTATTGCTCTGTTAGGAGCTATTGCTATGGTTACAATTGGTACTCTGTCTACTCAACAGGCTGTGGGTGCTATTGATACTTCAACCATTCTTTTATTGTATGCGTTGATGGTAATTTCTGCGCAGTTGCGTTTGAGTGGGTTTTATACTCGTCTTGCCTTGACTATAACTCGTTTTACTGATAAACCCGCCCGTTTTTTAGCCGTAATGATGGGCACTTGTGCCCTGCTTTCCGCGTTGCTGGCTAATGATATTGTGTGTCTTGCGTTTACTCCTGTGGTTTGTCTTTCATTGCTTGAGGTTCGTATCAATCCGATTCCTTTTTTGATTGGGTTGGCAGTTTCCAGTAATATTGGTTCTGCTGCCACTATTATTGGGAATCCGCAGAACATGCTTCTAGGACAGGTGGGGAACCTGCATTTTGGAAGTTTTTTGTTATTTTGTTTAGTGCCCACTCTGGTATCGTTAGGGGCCGCGTACTGGATTATTTATTTTATGTATCGGCACAAGTTTCTGGTGGAAGTATCGGTTCAGATTCATGAGCGGCGTCATTCGTGGCCGGAGTTTAACACTCATCAGGCGTACAAAGGATTGGCGATAGTGGTTTTATTAATTGTCTTTTTTTTCACACCTGTACCGCGGGAACTTTCAGCGCTGGCTTTAGCCGGGTTTTTATTGTGTAGTCGGAGCATGAATACCCGATCTATATTGGGGTTGATTGATTGGCATTTGATCACTCTTTTTTGTGCGCTTTTTATTGTGATTGCCGGTATTGAGATTACCGGTTTGCCTGCCACATTTGTGCATTATTTGCGGCTTGGGGGGTTTGATGTTCAGAATCTTTTTAATCTGACCGTATTGTCTACTGGTTTAAGTAACATTGTCAGTAATGTACCTGCCACGATGTTGCTGGTGAAATTTTTAGATATCACGCAACCAGTGCAGTGGTATGTGGTGGCGTTGTCTTCGACATTTGCTGGGAATTTGATTACTATCGGTAGTATTGCTAATCTGATTGTCATTGAGAGTGCTCGACAGTATGGAGTTAAGCTTGGATTCAAGGAACATGCGCGGGTAGGGATACCGGTGACGGTGGTTTCTATTCTTATTACTCTGCTGTGGTTAAAAATTCTGGGATTATAGGTAAAAATTTAGTAATACCCCAAAACTACCAAGGAAAATAAAATTGAAGTGGAAATTTATTGAAAAAAAAATATTTTTTTTATAAAATTTATTGATGACAATAATAAACCAGAACAATAAAAATAGTGCGCCCCCGCTTAAATTCAAATCTTTTAGCACGACTACCGTGGATTCCTATGAGGCAGGTATTGAAATGGGTGAAGCGTTGAAGGAGATTCAACCGGAAGTGATTTTGCTGTTTGCTTCTATTTATTATGATTTCACCGAGCTCTTTGAAGCGATTTATAGTAGTTTGGGCACAGAGGATGTGATTATTTTCGGTGGTACGGGGGATGGTGTTTACGAAACGGAACGAGTCGTCAATAATGGCGTTGCAGCTCTGGCGATTAATGGCGGAAAAAAAATCGGGTGGTCAATGGCGATTCGTACTGATGCGAATCTGGACCCATTTTACTCCGCACAGGAATGTGCCCGGGAAGTATTAAGCCAGAGCAAAAGCCCTATAAATTTGGCTTTTGTTTTTGCTGATAAGAGTTGCGATGGGGTCAAAATCGTGGAAGGAGTGGGTGATGTATTGAACGTTCCATTTATTGGAGGTTTGACTGGCGATGATTGGCAGTTTAAAAAAGGTTTTATCTTTTGCAATGGCCAGCTTTATGAGAATGCGGTGGGGATATTGGGGATGTCTGGTGCTTTCTCTTTTGCTATCAACACGGCCAGTGGTTGGAAACCTATGGGGAAGTCTGGTATAGTCGAGGAATCGCACGACAATATCGTGGGGTATATTGATGGAAAAACGGCCTTTAATTTTTTAGAGGAGCAGTTTGGTATCCCGGTGTCGGAAGCATCTCTGGGTGTGTTTCCCCTGGCGGTTTACGAGTCTGAACAATCAGACCGTTTCTTTCTTAGAACGTCCGATAAGATTTTTATGGCAAGTGGTGAGGTCTCCTACTTTGGAAGCATTAAAATTGGCACGACTGTGCGTGTCTGCAATGCCACTAATGATGATGTGGTGGCCGGGGTGAACGATGCGATAACCGGAATTGGTACACTGTCTTTTGAACCGGCCTGTGCTATAGTGATCAGTTGTGGTGCGCGCAAATGGATGTTAGGAGAACGGGTGAAAGAGGAAACCAGCCGTCTTTTTGATGTGCTGGGCAAAAAACTTCCGCTGGTGGGCTTCCCTTCTTTTGGTGAAATGGGGCCCATTCATTGTGAGAATGGCAGTTATACGCCGGTCTTTTTTCACAATGTATCTTATGTAGCGCTTTTGCTTGGGCCATCGTAATGAACTATTCCCTCTTGTCCACCCTGAAAGAAACTCCGGCGCCATTCCAATACTATGAGAAAATAACGAAACGTGATCTGCGTAGTGGTGTGGTCGCGTTGTTTACTGATGCGGCGGGTCTTGACAATTTAAAAAAGGAATTTGGTGCATTTTTTGAAAAAATATCTGGTTTGCTGATTACTGTGGGGGATAGTTTTTCTTTTTCTGCATTGGGCACCCGGTTCTGGCATATGATCATCACAAACGATCAATGGCCGATCTTTGTTCCGTTGGTGGAAGGTTATTTAACCCTGATTGCGGCGTTGCGAGAAGAGAATAAGGCTTTGATGAACCTTACTGTGGAAAGAGAGCGCACGACTATCCAGTACCAACGTCTGGCTGATTTTTATGATTCATCGCAAAAGAAAATTCGCGGAGATCTTCAGGAACATACTAAGTGGACCAGTACCGCGTTAACCAAATTGGTTCAATTTGCTGCCGATGATCTTCAATATCTTGGGATTGATGAATTTCCTGGACGGATCATCGATTTTTTATTGGATGAGTTCTTTGGTTTTGATGCCGTTGCTTTTTTGCAGCAGAATCAGGGGGGGAAATGGACTGTATTTTGCTGGAAAGGAAATAAAGAACCTGCTTTACCTGGACCTGAACAGATTTTTGGCGAACCTGTTCAAGTGGGTGATCTGTTGTATGTATTGCTTTCCCTGTCTGGGTGTCCATATTTGTTGGTCGTGTCAAGTAGTCGTTGCAGGTATCGGTTTAGTGACTATGAGTTATCATTTTTCCGTTTGTTTTCATCGTTGGTTAGTTCTACTTATGAAGTGAAGACCACGCAGCAAAAATTGCTCAAGTCAAAGGAGTATGCTGAGGCGGCTAATAAAACGAAGAGCGAGTTCCTGGCCAATATGAGCCATGAAATTAGGACCCCGTTGAATGGTGTTTTAGGGATGTTGCAATTGCTGGGTGACACGGTGTTGGACAAGGAGCAAAAAGAGTATATCCAGACGGCTACGATATCGGGAAAAAACCTGTTAACGATCATAAACGATATTTTGGACTTCTCAAAAATAGAGGCGGGCATCGTAGAAATTTTTGAAGATGAACTGGAGATAAAAACTTTATTGGACTCTACTGTCAAGCTATTTACCAATCAAGTGGAAGCGAAAGGTCTCAAATTGGATTATGAGATTGAACCGGGAACGCCGGCGTCTGTGATTAGTGACAGTGGTCGTTTCAGACAGATTTTATTAAATTTGGTGGGTAATGCCATAAAATTTACCGAGTTTGGGCAGGTGGTTGTCCATGTGGATGCCTGTCCGTGTGAAAACAGCAGTGAATATATCACGCTTCATCTTTCTGTTTCTGATACGGGGATTGGGATTCCTGCTGACCGATTGCAATTTATCTTTGAACCTTTTGTGCAGGTGGATGGTTCTTATTCGCGGAAATATCAGGGGGCGGGTTTGGGGTTGAGTATTGTCAAAAAATTGATTGAGCTGATGCATGGTTCTATTCGTGTGACCAGTACGGTGGGCAAAGGAACGGTCTTTGATTTTACGATTATGGCCAAACTTCCTCCCGCTATAGTTCATGCCTCCAGGATAGACAACAGGCCAATTAATGAAAGATGTGTTCCGGGTCTTCCTAAAACTGAGCATTTAAAAATACTGGTGGCTGAAGACAATATTATTAATAGGAAACTTATTTTAAGGTTTTTAGAAAAAATGGGGCATGTGGCCATTGCTGTAGAAAACGGTATGGAAGCATTAGCTGCCTTGGATAAAGAACCTTTTGATCTGATTTTAATGGATATTCAAATGCCGGTGATGGATGGCATGGAAGCAACCAAACGAATCCGCCAACAGGCCAGGGAAAAAAATAATGTGTGTATTCCCATTATTGCGCTGACTGCCCATGCGATGAAAGGAGATAAGGAAAAGTTTGTAGCCATGGGTATGAATGATTATCTATCAAAACCGATTGATAAAAATGAACTGGCTGAAGTGATTGTTAGGGTTATGAAAAGTTAGGGAAAAGTTAGCATAAAATGGGGAGGAGAGCATGAATCCAGTCCGGGTTTTTCGGTTTCTTTTTGTTTTGTATTGTTTTGTTACCCTTGTTTTTGCGTTCATTTTTTCGCGTTTGGATTTTACCGCTTTTGTTCCGGCCACGTTGTTGTTTGTGGGAATAGTGTTTTATATTATTGCCATTGTGGCGTTGCAGGTGATGCATCAAAAAGAGGCACGGTCGCTCAATGATCTCCTTCTGGTGATTGGTTATCCGTATCTGGTTTATTTTTTAATGTTTTTTTCATTGAATTATCGTGATCAGCAGCTCTGGATCATTGTTGGTTTTTTTTATTTCCTTGTTCTTACGGCTGGTTTTGTATTGGGGATAGTGTTGTCGCCGCTGATTGCCAAGCTGAAGGAATTTCCTAAAGAGGAAATCCGAGGTCATTTGCGGTTTGGGATTGAATTTCTTAAAAGGGGACGGGGAATAGGGGATGCCTTGTTTTTATTGATTGGTATTTTTATCGCGTTGGTCTATTTTTACGCCCGTTTTTTATTGCGTTTTAGTCATTTGTCGTTGTATCAGGCATTTGTTTTCTATTTTTTCTTATTGCTTGGTATTATAGCTGTAGTGAAGTTTACTTTCCGGCATACCGTGTTTAATATTGCCCGGGATCCAGAATTGAAAAGAAAATATGATGAAGAGAGAGAGAGTAAATATTGAATTTTTTCGTCAGGCAATTGAAAAAGTATCTGTTAAACACCAAGTTACTCAAAAGATGTGTATTCTGCCTGTGGGCAAACTGATTCCGGTCGGTACTTGGCTGTGATTTTCATTCATAAGCCCGGAAACGCGGCTTTGATAATAACCGCACGGGATATGGATAAAAAGGAGCGAAAACGTTATGAACGAAAATAAAAACAACACGCTTACTGGCATCTCTAAGGTAGGTGCAGTGGAAGGGATTGCTGAATTTTGGGATTCCCACAGTCTGGCTGACTATTGGGATCAGACCAAGGAAGTAAACGTTGAAGTCAGAGCGAAACATAGACGGCGTGTAACGCTTGACCCGGAAATCTATGACCGGGTGGAACTCCAAGCTCGCACCCGGGGTATATCACCGGAAACATTGGTTAACTTGTGGGTGGTAGAAAAACTGCGGGCATAATCTAAGGAAACAACTAAAAGAGGCGGCTATTTGTTTAGCATTTCATGGCGGTTAGGCGAGACTCCAATTGATCGAAGAGTGGTAAATACTTGGTTACTTCTTGACGGTAGGCTTTGCCATGGTTGGGATGGCGCAGGTGGCAGAGCTCGTGGACAATCAGATAATCTATCAAGGCGTTTATTGGCCTGTCCCTAATTTGTCCTTTCATTCCTGCAATACTTCATGAATCGTAGTAGCATCTTTGAAGTTCACACCAATAGCTTTGAAATGCGCTTTTCCACAATCCACCTTTTTGTTCTCACTTTCCCGCCTTTTATCTCTATCCAGGGTCGATTTTGTTTCTCGGACCAAATATAATTTTTGTGAATCTTCAACAACAACTGCCCAGTCCGGATTGTAATCACCCAAGGGCGTTGCAACTTTGAACCAACGGGGGAGTTTACAAAAAAACTTTACCCTTTCATCACTATCCAGAAGTTTTGCCACTTCTTCTTCTGTTCCGCTTTCATAAGCGATGTAGTCAAAAGGAGTTCGGTTGTCTTTACTTTGTACTTGGTAAAGCCGAGTCATATATTCTTCGACTTTCTTTATTTCAAAGAGCTGCATTTCGTAATACTGGCCGGGGATTGGTTCATATTTGATGCCATCAACAATCAATTCATGGAGGGCGCGGTTGATCAATTTTGCGGCTTCAGTCATGAAGGCTTGTGGATTAATGGAAAAATCCTTGAGTCTTTCCGATGCCTTAATGATTTCAAACAGCGTGCCGCGGGTTAATTCAGTTTCACGTTGAAGGAAAGCAATAATATCCGGCAAGGGTTGTTCATTGGTGACAATGTGGGTGCGATTGCTGGTGATGAGGCCGCCTTCAAGCCCTGATTCATTGATTTCCAAATCGCGTTTGGTGATTTCAATCTGGACTGCTTTGATCTCAGACATGTTTTTGATTTTTGCTGCTGCAAGCTCAACAAGCTTAGGCGTTTTAAATTCTACTGAGTACCGTGTCTTCTGACTGATTTTATCCCAGAGTATTTTAAAATCCGGGTTCAGTTCTATTCTTTTATTGTACGAAACAGCTTGTCTTTTGCGGGCATCCTTTACAAAGTCACGGGGTAAGAATTTGATCATACGGTTGATAATGGAGTCTTCCAAACTTGCGTAATGTTGAGGCAGCGAAAGGGTAAAGTCCAGCTTATCCGGTTGAAACTTCTCGGTAAAATCGCCATGGTGGTCAATAATGCCTTGTTCGGCAATGAGTCCCCAGATTTCTTGTGATTCTTCTTGGGAGAGATAATTTGTCTTCTCCGGGTTTAATAAGGTAGTAAAGGCAATCTTTGGAACACGACCAAATTTGAATCCGCCGTTTGGGTCAATAGCCACTTCAATGTCAGACTGAAGTCCTTTGGCAAAATTTTCAAAGGTTTCATTGGCTATAACTGTGAGCCGATTGATCTGGTCGTCATACACACGGTCGCCATCTTGATTGACAGGAAGGCGTAAACCACGTCCAATAGTTTGACGTCGTTCGCGATCGGTTCCCATTTCCCGCAAGGTGCAAATTTGAAAGACATTAGGGTTGTCCCATCCTTCCTTGAGGGCCGAATGGCTGAAAATAAACCGCAAGGGAACATCGGCAGATAAAAGACGCTCTTTGTCCCGCATGATGAGTTCGTAGACTTCATCATCTTTTGCTGTGCTACCACTGGTATCAAGAAGCTGAAATATCTTGCCTTTTTTCTTATCTGCTGAAAAATAGCCATCGTGAACTTCTTCGGCTGCATGGGTGATGAGACCTTTGTACATGGGTTTATTGCTGATAGTAGTATAGGCTTCTTCAAACCACTGGGCTAGTTTTTCTTTCTGTTGATTGCCTTCATCATCATAGGAGCGGTAGTTCTTGACATGGTCGATGAAAAACAGTGAAAGAACTTTGATGCCTTTGCTTTTGAATTTCCTCTCTTTGGCAAAATGCGCTTCAATGGTTTGTTCGATTTGGCTTTTCATACGCTCATCTGCCATGCCACCCAATTCCTGAAAGAGTTCTATACTGACACCATTCTGGAATTCGACATATTCATTGCCCGGTTCGGCGTTAATATTGGTTACCAGATAGCCGTCATAATCCGGGCGATTGGTATCCTTGGAAATATCGGAGCCATGTTTTATTTTTATCTGCTTTTCTTTTGTTCCGTTGGGTGAGTCTTCAAAAATGGTGACTTTCGCCTGGGGTGTTTTGGAATTGGTAGGATAAAACACGGAATCAAGCCGTACCAAAGCCTGATTATAATCATGACCTCCGCTGGCATCGACCACTTCTATTTGTTTGACCAAACCGAGGTCGTATGCCCGAATGGGGTCAAGCTGATGGAGCAGATTGTAGGGATTGGTATGAGTGGCCGAGTAGCGCAAGCAGAATAATGGATTCAAATTGCGGATGGCTTTTTGTGATTTATCGGTATTGTCTACGCTTTGCGGTTCGTCAATGATTAGTATGGGATTGGTAGCCTGTATATATTCAATAGGCCGCCTGCCTGACATTTTATCTTGTTCTTGGTGGATGACATTGAGCTTTTTCTTTTGTGCGTCGGTTAATGCATTGTAATCAACATTCTCTCCGGCATCTTTTGCAAAAGCCTGGATGTTGATGACCATTATTTGTATGGCATTATTCACTGCGAACTGGCGTACCTTGCTTAAATCCTTGGCTTGATAGACAAAATCATCAAAGGTTATATTATTATATAGTCCCTTGAAGTGATCGCGCATCAGTTTGATGGAGCTGGTTACCCCTTCACGAATAGCAACGGATGGCACGACAATAATGAACTTATTGAAACTGTAGAGCTGGTTCAGTTCAAATATGGAACGGAGGTACACATAGGTTTTTCCGGTTCCTGTTTCCATTTCTATGGAGAAGTTAGGAAACGAATAGGGATTGTCAGGCTCAATCAGTATTCGTGATTTAGGTACATTGTTGCGGGACTGGACAGCATGTAGATTCTTTAGTAGTTGATCATGGGATAGAATAAAATTGTTGCTGGTTCCCAGTTCATTGAACATGCTTTCTTTGGTCTTGCTAAACTCAATCTGAAAACTTTCCGATTGCTGGGGCAATCCTTCAAACAGGTCAGTAACACTTTTTATAGCCTCAAGCTGGTAGTCGAGGCCGGAATCAAATTTCAGTTTCATTCTTTGGCCTCATTATATCGTTTTGAAGATGATCTGGTTGCGTATTTCTTTCTGCATATTGTGTGCGGCGAAGGTTTGCACGGCGTTTACCTTGAGTTGGTCATTGCCATTGAAAGCGTAATCGAGACAGATAAACTGTTTGGGTTCGATGTTGGCAATGGCGGTAATGAGTTCTTTGGTGACTTCATCTTCCAAACAGAGAAGCAGAGCACCATCGGCTATGTCAAATACATTTTTTCCGGCGATGGTTTTCGCTTCAATTTTTTCAGTTGGAGTATAACCTGCTTTCAGGAGGATTTCATAGAGCAAGTCTTCTTGTGTGGCGTTGTCTTCGATATGGTCAATATGTTCGAAGAGACGTCCTACTGTTTCATCCGATGGGGTGGATGGGTCAAGTAGTTGCCAATGTTTGAAGTTGGATTTGTTGAGTTTGAGAACTTTGAAGCCAAGGTCTTGTTTAATGGATGGGTTAAAATCCAGTTTTCCTTTTTGTTCTTCGTTAATTTTTTTAATTACCCGGCGGATACGTTCCTTGCCAATGTCGGCGATGGTTTTATAACCAGCTTTGAATGCTTCACTGTCTTCGGCGCAGGGTTCGGGGAGTTGGATCATGATGAATTTGCGGTTGCCGTTGTCTTGGTTGTTAAGGTCGAGGACGGCGTGGGCGGTTGTTGAGGAGCCTGAGAAGAAGTCAAGCACAATATCACCGGTTTCTGTCGATTGTTCTAAACAGTAGTTAATTAGACCAGTTGGTTTGCATGTATCGAATGTCTTCTTTCCGAGGATTTTTTTAAGTTGAAGATTACCACTTTCGTTTGAAAACTCTGATCCAATCCAAACGGTCTTTGGTTTAATTCTCTTGACAGACCCATCAACTTCCGCGTAATCAATTTGGAATACATCCCACCGGTTCTCTGGTCCTACAGTATTACCCATTAGTTGATCAATATTTTCTTCAACTGTATCTCTTCCCCATCTCCATCTGCCATCTTCTCCATCTGAAAGACGGGGAATTACTTCCAATGTATATTCATCATCTTTTTTTAGTGATACCCTTTTTGTATTGGGATTAATAAAAATAGAAAAATACATTTTTGGCCTGTCAATTCTTTTCGCCCCAGAGCCTCTTTTCCTCAAACCCTGGAGTCGATATCTTTTCCCACTCTCATCAATTTCAGGATAATCATCCCAGTATTCTTCTGGTAATGAGACTCCAAGCGTAACAAAGTTATTTTTCCTATAACAAAGAAGATAATTATGGGAAGTAGCGAAATACTTGTCATCACTGCGTCCTTTTAGATTGCTCACCACAGTTATTTTTCCTATAAGATTTTCTTCGCCAAATATCTCGTTACACATATTTATTAGATTAGAAAATTCAGAATCATCAATACTTATAAAAATCACCCCATCATCTCGCAACAAATTCCTTGCCAAATACAACCTCGGGTACATCATATTCAGCCACTTGGTATGGAAGCGGCCTTCATTGGCGGTATTGGTTGAAAACTTCTTTCCGTCTCCATCAATCAATCCGGCATATTCCAGATAGGTATTGATACTTTCGCTAAAATTATCTGGGTATATAAATTCCTTACCTGTGTTGTACGGCGGGTCAATATAAATCATCTTCACTTTGCTGTAATAGCTCTTCTGCAAGAGCTTAAGCACTTCCAAATTGTCGCCTTCTATAAAAAGGTTTTCGGTGGTATCAAAATTCACCGATTCTTCCCGGCAGGGTTTGAGTGTGGCGGCACTTGTTGTCTGAATAAGGCGCAAAGCTTCTTTCTTGTCCGGCCAATCCATGCCGTACCGTTCCCGTCGCGATTCAAAAAGGTCACTAAAGGTTCCCAGCTCAGCTTTAAGCTTTTCAAAGTCAATGGATTCTACCAATTCGCCTTTATCGTTTTTTGTTTCGGTAAACACAGTAGGAAAAAGCTGTTTTAGCCGATTACGGTTCTCGGCGGATATATCGAGAGAAGTTCCGTTCATTTTTTCAGGTTGATTTGTTACCATAATGTTATCTCCTTAAAATCACACCACCCACCAGCGGATGGCAAAAATAATATTTTCTTCAATTTTTTTTCGATTATATTTAAATCGGAGTAAGCCCAGAACATCGGCGACATCGGTTTCCCGCATTTTGCCATCGGGAGCCTTCATTTTCAATTGTCGACAAATTGTCGACAGTTCAAAGCTGGCTTCACTTTTTACACGTATTTTCATCTTAAACCGTTTTGTTAAAGACATTGTGCCAACGTTTGCAAGTCCAAGATCATGATGTATACCTCGTTTTGTAGTTAATAGGTATTATAACATAGAATGAGGAAGAAAAGAAGGTTCATGCCTGAAGTAGAAAACAAACGAATAACGATGGTCGGGGTTTAAACGAAGTCCAAGTCATAAAAAGACCCCCACGAATTACACGAATTTACACGAATTAAAAGGAAATAAACGTTTTTTTTCCAATAAATTCGTGTTAATTCGTGTAATTCGTGGGCCACTCTTTTTGATTGTTTTATCCAAACGCTTTTTTTGTCTAACTGGTGGTTGTATTTTATAATGTAGACGCGCCATCCCTGGCGCATTAATAAGCGGAGTACTAAAACAATGCGCCAAGGATGGCGCGTCTACGTATTCAGATAAAAAAAGATAATCCAGGGTTATCGGGACACAGTTCAGAATTTTTTAAGGCAAAGTAGCTTGGAACTTAAACGTTGTACTACAACAACTAGACACTTCAAAATGGAAAGAACACGTTTCAGTAGTGAAAGTTAAGAGTGCAGCACTGCATTTAAACATTATACCACTGCAATTAGACATTCTACCACTGCAATTAGACATTGTACCACTGCAATTAGACATTGCACCACTGCAATTAGACATTGTACCGCTACATTTAATGATTGTACCACTGCAATTAGACATTGCACCACTACATTTAATGATTGTACCGCTGCAATTAGACATTGCACCACTACATTTAATGATTGCACCTCAACATGGAGAGAGTGTACCAAAAAAATGACTAATTCCACGCCAAATACTACTGAATACACGTTAACATGGACACATTGTACCTTGGAAGAAGGAAATGGAAAGGCATACACCACCCAGTGTAAACCTTTTTTACATAGATGAACGCATAATGAAGCAATAAATGAATGACAGGGAAACAGTGTACGCCAATTCATCCATAATGAACAGGAAAAAAACTCGGTTCACCTTTTTTCAAGACTATTCGTGTTCATTCGGGTAATTCGTGGGCCCCTCTTTTTCTCGTTTTTATCCACGCCCTTTATTTTGTCTAACTCGTGGTTATATGTTATAATGTGGAACTGAAGATACCCCACATGATTAGGATAAACGGAGTTCATTTTGAAAGAAAAATTTTACGATACTATCGCGGCTGACTTTGATCAGATCATGAATATGTACGATACCAACCGCAGAATAGAAGTTCTCTTTGATGATTTCCTGGACACAGAGAACCTGACAGGTAAATCGATCCTGGATGGCGGTTGTGGCACAGGCTGGTTTACAAAAAAAGCCATTGCCCGCGGCGCACAGGTCACCTCACTGGATATCGCACCCAAATTAGTGCAACTTACAAAACAAAAAAATCCACACACAGACCCCGTGTGCGGTTCAGTCTTAGCATTACCTTTTGCCGATAATACCTTTGATTTTGTGATCTCTTCGGATGTCATCGAACATACACCCAATCCCTATCAGGCTACCAAAGAATTGCTACGGGTGTTAAAACCAAAAGGAAAATTAGGACTCACTGTACCCAATAAAAGCGTCTGGTACTTCTCGGTAGTTTTGGCCAATGCACTGGGCTTTCGCAAGTATCAAGGCTATGAAAACTGGGTCCCTTATTATAAATTTAAAAAATTCCTGCTGAACCAAAACATCCACTTGATATACTATAAAGGCATCCACCTCTTCCCCTTTGTGATCCCCCCACTGAATAAAATTCTGTACCGCTTGGACAAGATTTTTCAAAATAAACTGGGCGTGGTGATGGTCAACCTGGCGACACTGGTAGAAAAAAAATGAATGCGATAACAAACCTCCGTAAAACCTACAATAATCACGAAACAGTGATCACCCTACTCTTTTTTTTGGTGTTATGGTTTGGGATTTTGATGATTACCGGCACCCTCGATTCGGGTTACCATTTTATGGACGACCATGAGATTCTCCAGTTCCAGCCGGAGATCGCTAAAACAACCATCACCCACGAAGCCCAGAAATTTATCACTAATCTGCTCCACCCCGGCTTTCGGTTTCGACCTTTTTATCTCCTTCATCGGCGTCTTGAGATGAAGGTTTTTGGCACTACTCTTTTAGTCTGGTCCATTTATAACGCGTTTCTGGCTGTTTTCACCTCGTTTTTACTGTTTCTCTTCATGCGCAGAACCGGTTTTTCCCAGATCGAGGCCATGTTCTTTGCTCTTTTAACCGTGTTAGGCGAGCAAGCCGCGATATGGTGGCAACTGGGACCGGCAGAAACGCCCGGTATATTCCTCCTGGCGGCAGCATTACTGTGTATGGCAGAAAGCGTTTATAATCAAAAGAGAAAAAAGGTGATGACGGTCTTATTCGTGGTGTTTGCGATACTGGCTTCCTGGTGCAAGGAAAGTTTTGTCTTGATGCTCCCGGCCCTGGTGTTCTGGAAAATCCTACTGGCATACCAACAGGGTTCGACAACACCCAGCCAGAAAACAATGGGGCACACGATAAAAGAAAATAGTATCACTGCGGCAATATTACTCTCGGTCTGCCTGTGGGAACTGATTCATATCTATAACGGGGTAACAATGATGAAAATTCGCTACGCAGGCAGCCAGAGTTTAACGGTTTTTGAATTAATGAAAGCCACTACCGTTAATCTTTTATACCTGGGAGGCGGGTTGGTGGTGGTGTTGTTCGTTTTGTTAGCCCTCTTTTTTTACCAGCGGCCTCCTAAAGATAAAACAGGGCTGATATTATCGTATCTTTTTCTCGCCGCCATGATCACGGGCCCGCAAATTCTGCTGTATATGAAAGCAGGCATCACGGAACGCTACCAGCTTCCGGGTAAAATAGGCATCATACTGTTGATTTTGGTATTATACCAATTTCTCAATGATTATTTTAAAAAAAGTTCAGTAAAAAAGGTGTGGGGCAAAAAAATACTTGTGGTGGTTCTGGTGATGCTCGTGGTGATCACGTTGAATCAACTGCGCATTACCCGTTATACGGCTATTGGATTTACACGGGCCGGGCACTATATCCAAGCGTGGTTCCAATCTATCGCGCACCATACGGGACCTACAGACATCACACTGGTGATCACAAACCCGATCACCTCCATGGAAGCCTCTTACGCGCTACAAATCTACATGAATACAGAAATGAAACGGCAGAACATCCTGTTCTCGACAGTGCAACTGGATACTATCAATAAAAAGCACAACACGTTCTGGGGCGTACTGAACAACACGTTCTTTGCTCGGTTTAAAACCTTTTCCCTGGACAAAGCAGAGGACCGCAACCTGATCCGCGCCATCCTTATTTTTCCAGGGCTGGAAAAAAAGTTTTTGCACTATTTCGCCGCCCGGTTTAAAGCAGAGCAGTTTAAACGGTATACCAATGCTGGCGGTTATGTCAGTTATTATAGAGAAAGCAATTGTAACAGTTCAGGTTTTAGGTAAAAGATGAAAAGAAGACCACAGATTACACAGATTTAAATGATTGACACAGATTAAAAGAGGGTTATGACAAAAATAAAAAACCAATCTGGGTAATCATTTTAATCTGTGTAATCTGTGGTCTTCTTTTTTTAAAAAAAAAAACTTTGGTTGTCGCAGGGATTGCTTTTTTTTTATCTAGGCGTTATAAATAGAGATAGAGGTACAGAATTATGAACGAAAATATTAAAGAGATCATTAACGAAGTGACCGAGAAGATTCAAAAAAGCGCCAATGTTAAAGTTGTATTTGGTGATCCTGCCGAAAAAGGCGACATCACTGTAATACCAGTGGCGCAAGTGTGTGTCAAGGGTTTAGGATATGGTTGTATGGATGATGATGAGGACAAAAAAGATAGAAGTGGGATGGGGCTGGGTATCCGTGCCAAAGCAGTGCCAGTGGGTTATATAGAAATCACACCTGAAGGTGCCCAGTTTGTAGAGATCATAGAGAAAAAACGCATCATCTTCGCAGCTATCGGAATCGGTGTGTTTGCCTTGTTCACCATCTACCGTAAGATCAACAAAATGCTCAAAGAATAAAACCTTGGCCCCCCAAACCCATGGCCGGAAAAGTGGAGGTACGTTCTGGCGGACGACCTCCACTATTTTTTATGGTTGGTTGCGACTGGATTCACCGCCAGTGCTTTGAAAGTAGCGTAAAAGCATGTGGGAGTTATGGGAATTATGGGAAGAATGGGAGTTATGGGAATAATTTTGTTTATCCCATTCTTCCCATACCTCCCATAATTCCCATAACTCCCAGTAACTTGATGGTGAATCCAGGTTCTTTTTAATGGTTGACAATATGTGGAAATTATGCCATTATTTAACTGAGAAACAGGAGGCATAAAGTTATGAGAGCAAAAGAACAAGCCATTAACGCGCTGGAGACCATGAAACCAGCAGATTTATTGAGAGTATACAACCTTATTCTCTCAATAAAGAACAGTACAGAGCGCCTTCACCCCAAGCCCCAGGTAAACGCTTATTTAAAGGTCAGGGAATCGCTAAAAAACTACAAAGGTTCATTGGCCAACGATATCACACTGGACAGAAACCAAATACCCCATTACCGGAACAGTTAAAGTCTTCATAAGCTATTAAAGGAGAATGTGAGTATCATGAAAAAGAGTATGACGCGAATCATGGTGATGTTTATGGTGGTGGTAATAATGGCCTGTGTTACCGTTGAAACCCAATCCGTTGGAAAAGGCATGAAGACCACAATTATGGTTTATTCAGGACAACCCAACCCCACCTTTACGATTATAGATAAAAATACCATCGCGAAAATAGAGAACCTCTTTAAGAATCTGCCTAAGAACGATAATTTCACTGGTGTTACAGTTTCGCCATCTATTTTGGGTTATACAGGGATATTGGTAGAGAATTTTTCCAATTCCATGGCGGATGTCGAATCCCTGTTGGTATATCGTGAGGATGTAGAAGTGAAAACCAAAAAGCCCGCTGCCAATGACAAGCTGAAAGAATTCCACATTGATCAATCCCTCGCCCTCCAAGCCCTACTCCTTCAAGAAGCCCTGACCCAAGGCGTGATTGATCAAGCGTTGCTGGATGCGATCAACAAATAAAATACGTTGAGCATCCTATTTGAATGCATGAAAAAAAAGCAAGCAGGATACGCCTTACATTAAACTGAGTTTCTTGGAATAAAAAGCAAATGGGGCCAGACTCTTTCAGGTTAGGAGATACTTTTTTATTCTCTCCGTATCCTCATTCTCTTTATCACCCTTGTAATAGATTTCGATGAATTCAATCATATCCTCTTTCTCAAAATAAGCATAAATGATCCGGATCCCCGTTACCGCGCCCTTCCCTTTCAAACTTTTACATGCAAATTTTCTGGCTTTATAGATTCTGGGGATTTCCGTTTTCAAGTGGGTTATTTGTTTGATCCCATCATTATCTTTCTGGAGTTTATGAAACAATGTTAATTGAACGGCAATGAATACCTTCAAGTCATCTTCCAAAGAGAGAAATCGTTTCAAGAGCTTTTTGAGGTCTTTTTTAAAGGGTTCAGTGTACTTGATTTCCTTGAAAGTCATGGTTTCCCGGTTCTCAATGAGTAAGCAGAAGTTCTATAGAAAACAGCTTCGTACTCGATTGGGGATTGATTCTCTGCCGTGAGCCACGGCACATCATTGTGAGAATAATCGCTGATCTTACTGGCGTTCAAGTGGCCTAACCGATTCAAGACATCATTGATCAACTCGATTTCATTGGCTTTCAAACCACTCAAATCCGGTTCTCGTAATGGCAAATACTTGGTCTGGGGATACTTAAAATAGGTATCCGCCACTTTAACCAACTCCCTATCCTTGATCATTTGACCAATTACCTTTTTGAATTCAAGTGGCGTGGGGCCATAATGGTTCTTAATATACGTGGCCCCCATCAATTGCTCCTCATACTTTTCATAGAAATCAAAATCCATGAAATACAAGAGCTTATATACAACTGTCTCACCAATATTAGGCCTGGAACCGACTTTATTTAATATATATAGCAAAACTTCCTTGAATTTCCGCAAATTCTTCTGGGGTACATTGATACGGAGTTCAGCACTGGTTTTTTTTAGGCATTCATCGCTGGTCTCAATTATTACAGGTTCCTTTTTCAAATCCAGCAACTCATCCATAGAGCAATTAAACGTGTTTGAGAGTTGCACCAGCTCGTGACTCTTTAATTCCCGCCGCCCATTTTCTATTTGCGATATTGACGTTCTTGGAATGGCCAATATTTCAGCCAACTTCTCCTGGCTTACTTGGGCTGCCTCCCTCAGACTCTTGATTCTTGTCCCTATCTGGCGATTAAATTCATCCATGGTCACTTCTCCTTCAAGATATAGTATAGTATTTGTTCGAAAATATGTCAACCCTCCGCTGGAAAATAAGACATAAACAAAAAAAAACCGGTTGCAGTTTGGCTTATTTTTTTGCCAGCCGCTGAAACAAGTTTAATGCCTGCTCCACCACTTGGTCCATATTAAAATACTTGTACTCCGCCAATCTACCAATAAAAAAAGTATTCTTCTCTTTTTCCGCCAATATTTTATACTTTTCATACAACTTGCGGTTATCTTCACGAGGAATGGGATAATACGGGTCCCCTTCAGACTGCGAATACTCGTAACAGATAGTCGTTTTAGGATGTTCCTGCAAATAAAAATGCTTGTACTCGGTGATGCGCGTAAATAAGTTATCCTGCGGATAGTTGACAACCGCAGCAGCTTGGAACCGTTCCATTTCCAACGTCTCAAATTCAAAGCGCATACTCCGATACGGCAACTTGCCATACACATAATCAAAATAATAATCAATTGGCCCGGTATATATCAACCGATCAAACTGCACCGCATCCAACACGGCTTTATAATCGGCTTGCAACAAAATATGAATCCTAGGCGAAGCCACCATCTTCTCAAAGATACGCGTATACCCAAAAGTAGGAATCCCCTGCCACGGGTCATCAAAATAGCGCGTATCCCGATTAAAACGCACAGGAATACGTCGCAACACCTGCGCGTCCAACTCTTCGGGATAAACCCCCCACTGTTTTTTGGTGTACTCTTTAATAAAAAGATCATACACCTCCTCCCCTACCTTTGCCAACACCACGTCTCGCGAATTCTGAATATCTTTCTCAGCCATTTTAATCCGTTTCTTCTCAAAATACTCTTTTAACGATTCAGAAGTAAAACTCCGCCCAGTAATCTTTTCCATGGTATCCAGGTTAATAGGAAAATAAACCTCCATCTCTTTCAAATGCGAAAGCACACGATGCAAATAATGATTAAAGGTGGTAAACTGGTTCAAATACTCCCACACCTGTTGGTTCTTAGTATGAAAAATATGCGGTCCATAGACCTGCACAATCAATCCATCATCATTAAAGCGATCATAACAATGCCCGCCAATATGATTGTGCTTCTCCACCATGAGAACATTCTTCCCCAAGCCATTGGCTAACCGCTCGGCCAACGTGCTTCCCGCAAACCCCGCGCCCACAATTACATAATCATATTTCATCTATTGCCTCCAGCGGTCAAGATAATCCACAGCCACATCTTTAATATAACACAAGGGAAAATATTTGGCAAGCCGCCCCAATTTCTAAGATTTACTGCCAAGTTTCAAAAAATTGTCAGTAAATTCTGGATTCCCGCATTCCTTTATTTGAAAAAAGCGTTTGTTCGTGTATAATAGAGGTGGAGGTTGAATGAATACCATGATTAGCCAAGCAGAAGTCAAAAAAATACCGTATGGCATAACCGACTACAAGCTGGTCCGACAGGGGAATTATTATTTCTTGGATAAAACGCAGTATATCATTGAAATTGAGCATTTCGGCAGATACTTGTTTTTTATCCGCCCCAGGCGTTTTGGGAAATCCTTTTTTCTCTCCCTGCTGGAATCCTATTATGATATTTATTATAAAGAACAATTCCAAGAATTGTTCTCCGGCACAACAATTTACACTCACCCCACCCCGGAACAGGGGCAGTACCTGGTACTGTCTTTTAATTTATCACAGATAGAACCTGCCAAAGACAAGCTGGAAACCTCCTTTATCGCCCATACTAAAAGCAGAGCCCTCTCCTTTCTGTTAAAGTATGCCGATTTATTACTCAAGAATGTCGATTTCACCAAAAAATCAATAGAAGAAAGCAGCTCTCCAGCAGATATTCTTTCTTACATCATAAATTTTTGCAAAGATTCCCATCGTGATTTGTATGTCATTGTGGATGAGTATGATAATTTCGCCAATACCCTGCTCACTACATCAGGATCGTCTGCTTATATAGAAGTCACACGTGGTAAAGGCTTCCTAAGGTCTTTTTTTAATGTGTTAAAAGGCGGCACCACCGGAACCGATGCCCCAATTAAACGGTTATTCATCACCGGCGTCTCTCCCATCACCATGGATGACGTCACCAGCGGATTTAATATCGGTGAACAGATTTCTTTGCTCCCCCAATTTAACCGGATGCTCGGTTTTACCCGGAAGGATGTCGAAGAGATGCTGGATTATTATGCCACCGCCGGATATTTACCCCAAAACCACAATGACCTCTTGGAACTGATTGATTTTTGGTATGGAAATTATTTGTTTTCTGAAGATGATTACACTACCATGTATAATACAGACATGGTCCTATATTTTATGAAAAACTACTTGCCTAATAAAAAAATTCCCAAGGATTTAATCGACCGCAATGTCCGTATTGATTACGGGAAACTGAGGCACCTGATTGTCGTGGATAAAGACAAAAACAAACTTCCCTATACCAATGGTAATTTCAGCAAGCTAAAACATATTCTGGAAACCGGTGAAATTCTATCCACCGTAGTCAAAGGATTCCCAATAGAAGAAGTTACCGATACCACTAATTTTAATTCCCTCTTGTTCTACTTCGGATTGCTAACGATCAAGGGCACCCATCTGAATAAACTGCGACTGGTTATTCCCAATGAATCGGTAAAGCGACTCTACTACGATTATATTCTGGAAGCCAACCAAGAAACAGGGGCATTTTCCATGAATATGAACACCTACATCGAACTGATTGAAGCCATGGCCTTTCGCGGCGAATGGGAACCGCTCTTGACTTATATTATTACATTGATGGGCGAAAGCATGGCACTTCGCGACTTCATCACTGGCGAAAAATCCCTCCAAGCCTTTTTAAATGTTTACCTCGGACTGAGCGACCTATTCATCATCCACAGTGAAAAAGAACTGAACAAAGGATATGCCGATCTTTTTATCGAACCCTTTCTTACCCGTTACCCAGAAGTGGCCCATGCTTACTTGATAGAGATCAAATACGTGTCCCCAGATAAAAAAGTCAGCCGCGCCAAACTAAATCAATTAAAAAAAGAAGCAGAAACCCAATTAAACCAATACCATCTGGATAAAAAGTTCCAAAAAGTCCTGGAAAAAACCACCTTGACGCGCTTGATCATGATTTTCTCCGGTCACAAACATCTATATCTGGGAAAAGCGGACCAATAATCCACGGTTTTTTTGAAAAACTGCTTTATTAATTAATTTTCTCCAGTAACTCCCGGGCCTTTTCGAGCATCTCTTCATTGTCTACATCGATCCAGAACCGATCGCCAATATCCATTACCCCCGCTTTCCCTTCAGCGGCTAATAAACGAATACCACCCGATAATGACGAATCCCCCAACGCCACACTCTTCGCTAACGCGGCAAAAATAGCGGCAGTACAATAAAATACCCCGGTATCAAACGCATTATACTTTTCTAAAGTCTTGCCAATAGAAATAATATCCCCATTTTTAGTTTCGACACGCGTGACATCTTCCAAATCCACCATCGGATTATCTGTAATCCGCGTGTCCACAGCCAACACCACAGCATGTTTGCGATTAGTCTGGCCAAACTCCTGCAACTTTACCAAAATAGCCGGATCAAACATATGATCGGACATCAATAAGAAAAACGGTCCGGTGATCACATCACGACCCCGTAACACACTCAACCCATTCTGCTTTTCCCACTCTTCATTATAAATAAACGTGACCGATACGCCCCGTTCCCCCGCATATTGGCTCAAGGCAGCCTCTATTTTTTCCGACTTGTACCCGGTCACCACATAAAAATCATTTACACCGGCCTTTTGAACCGTTTCAATCACTCGTACAATCAATGGTTTTCCCAATAATTCTACCAGGGGTTTGGAATCCCCCACGCCTCGAAGCCGGGTACCTTGTCCGGCGGCAATAATCAAACATTTCATGCGATCATTCTCCTTTTCTGCATCTCCCGAAACAAGCGGTGAGACGAAAGCCCATCAAAATAAGTAAAAGCAAGCGCAGAGACACGTTCCCTGTCAACCAAAAAACCATCCGCACCCAAAACTAAAAAATGATGAACCCAATGTATTAACGCTTCATAACTTTGTGCTTTTGGTCCGGGAGTCATAGTCATGTAATCAAATTGAATCTCCCGGTGTTTCTCAATATATTCTTCGTAATCATAAACAAAAAACAATATAGGTTTATTACAGTGCAAAAAATCCATGTAAATACTGGAATAATCAGTGATCAATAAATCGGCTTCCTTTAATAGAGGATACCCATCTCGCTCATTCTGATAAAACAAGATGTGATCATACGACTCCCCTACTCCTATACCAGCCGACAGACTGGTATGTCCCTTGATCACCAATAAAAGCCGTTGTTCAGCTAAAAAGCGATTAAACGCGGCATAATCAATCACATCAGCATATTGAAACCCGCTATCCATATCCCGGAAAGTAGGGGCATAGACAATTATTTTATAATTCTGGGACTGCAACGAACGAATCCGCGCCAAAGTCTGGGCATCGGAAAAAATTTCTGCGCCTTTTATATCCTGATAAAACAAATCGTTCTTAGGATACCCGCAAAGTGTAACATCTTCGATCACCGTGCCATACGCGGGCACGGATACATTCTCAGCATAAAAAGAAGAGGTGGAAACCAGCAAATCATTCTTAAATATGCGGCTTTCCAACTGTACTTGTTCAGTCCGAGTCAAACGTAACATAAATTCCTGGGGGATCAGCATCTTCTCGGTCAATTTTAAACCCACGCCATGGGACATATGAATAATACGTGCCTTAAAAAACCGCAACCAGGGATACTTCCGTTGCCACGTCATATTATCAAAATAAAAGAACGCACCAGACAACAGAATAAACAGGAAACGAGGACTCTTAAAATTCAAAACGTCGACACCCTGCGCCACCAATTCCAAAAAAAGGGCCTCATCTTCGACCACCCAGTACACAGGTAACGTGGTATTCTGTTTCAAATATAGATAATAATACTTATTATTGCCAATAAACTTGCCACCATGTTCCCCCAAAAAAAGATGCAGCTTCCGCTGGACAAAAAAGGCGAGGAACTTAATCTTCAGCGCCAGCCATTTTTCCTTAAAAGGTAGGGGTAGCAGATTTTCCATTAAATAGCTGGGCACCGAGATGAGAATAAATGGAATTCCAATCGTTTCCAAACCTGCCGCGATTTGTTTTCCCGCCCCGGAAGCGACCAAAACAAGATCATACTCATTAGCTTTAAATCGCTGTTGCCAATCAGCAAACGAATAAACAACTTTATCCCCGACCCGCCCCTTTTTAAATGAATCAATAAATCCCAATACTACCACATCCGTCCGGCATTTTTTCAACCACATCCATAAACTACGTCCGGCAGAACCCGTTCCATAGATAAACACACGGCTATTATTGGGAACATTATTTATACTACTCAATTAACCTCCGACGGCCAATATGAAACACAGTTCTTTTGAAAAGAAGGTCCCCTTGGAACCCCGTAAAACGTTTTAAAGGGGATTTACAGTCCGATTTTATTGTCTTTTCTGGGATCGCGGGTCTCCTCTAACAGTTTTCCTTCCAAATTAGCCTCGCCCCTATGAATTTTGTTTCGATCAAAGACTTCAAAGTGATTCTTGTGAAGATTATCCAGATACCATAGATGATTGGTTTCAATCTCTTCATATATAGACCGTCCCTGAATAATCCTGCCAGTATTCTTGAATTTCTCCTTGTTTCGCAGATATAGGTCCAAAGGAGAGCATTGCGAATCGATCCATTTCTGCAATTCCTCTTTTTTCTCAATAAACGGTACATCAATAGCGATAGGTTGAGGGGTCTCTTTAATCACACGAACAGCAGAACAGGGTAAGGCTCCAAATGAAGAGGAGATAAAATTAATTAGAATTTTTTCAACTTCGGGATTTAAAAGATTCCGCTCAGCCACTTCCGCAATAGAGGTATCGGTCACCAATAGATCGTCAAGATCAGGGCACAAATAAATAGTATCGGCTGAATGAGTGCGCTCATCTCGCCAATCTTTGAGATTTATCTTGTTAAAAATAATCCACTTGAAGACTTCTCTAACATCCTTCCGCCTAATATGATTGACACTACTCTGAAAATGTTCGCTCCGAATTGCACGACTATTAACAAACAAGCTATCTTTATAGAGCTTCTTTTCCTTTATTTTTTTATTGATATCATTAAGAATTCCAATAAAAAGTGCTGCGGCCACGGTAAAAGCCTCATCCGAATGAAATTGACCTTGTAAAGACAACTCGTTGATAAAAAATTCCATCATCAAAATCCGATAATAATCTTTAAATCTTTTTCCAATTGATCAAAGAAATCCTCTGGCCAATCATCCACACTACCATCAGCATTAATGGGAACTTGGACAACCGGTTGATCTTCGGATTCCATAAAATAAAGGACAGAGATATCCTTATTGGTAAGGGAAAAGTCATTGTTTTTTACACACACGCGTAAGGCATTAAAAATATGCTCGCTGTGGGATTCAATGAAGACCTGCACGCCACAACTGGCGACCCTGGCAAGAAAGTGGGTTAATTTAGATTGTGCTCTGGGATGCAAATGGGCTTCGGGGTTCTCGACAATTAAAATCTCACCGGGTTCGGCAATCAATCCAGAAACAACAATAGGTAAAATATAGGAATAACCAAAGCCAATGTTAGCAGGTTTATATCTTTTCTCAGATTCGGTATTATTAAACAGAAGCGTTAGAATACTGCTCTCTTCTTCAGTCCCCATTAATGTTATTTTTGCGCCGTCGAAAATTTCACGCAACCATTCTTCTGTTTGTTGCTCAAGAGTTTGAGCATCTTCCCCCAAATACAACATCTCGTTAACCAGATGATCGCCTTTCAAATGAAGCACATTGGCTACATATTCCCCTTTTGCTCCTACAGAGACAAATCCATCAAGCATTCTCTTGGGATAAAATGGTTGTGGTCCCAAACGGTCAGCCGCAAGATAATGAATCTTGCGAAAATCTACAGGGAAATGACTCAATTTACTTTCAGGGGCGATTTTAACATCGCCAATCAAGGCCTCACGTACATTGCCATGAATGGTGCATTCAAATTTTTTCTCACCTTCTCTCCCTTCAGCAATGAATCGGAACAAGGTTTCCACCTCTCTGGGATTATTACTGTTTTTTATATCGTCAATCATCCCCAGTTGTACCCAATCGCCATTTAAAATAAGTGACTGTAACCCCTCATCATGTTCAAGCGATTGTCGCATCAATAAAAGCGATTGGAGAAACGATGATTTACCTTTCCCATTTATCCCAGTCAGCAAGGTAATTTTTGCCAACGGAAAATTTGTCTCCTCTTTAAAACATTTAAAATTCTTAAGCGTGATCTGTTTCAACATATCAACTCACCTCGACACAATCATGGGACAGAATTTCTTGGACCAACGAAAACCGCTTCAAAACGCGGGATTTATCACCGGTGGCAAAAGTGGCGGCATCCATAAAACTGGCATCCATAATAAGGTCGTGAAAGTTCTTCTTGATCTTCTCTTTATTCAGCAAAAGAAAACTATCATCATGCCTCAGAAAAAAAAGGCATACAGTTTCCAGCATAGCGATATTGATCCGCCCCCTGCCGTTCTTTGTGGGAAATCTAAAGTTCTTATCACCAAAATAATCAAAGGTCCATTCCATGACCCGTTTAAAATTACTTTTGATCTCATCCATTTTCTGATCTTCCATGCTGTTAATTTCCTTCATGGCATCTTCCAGAAACTTGCTCATATCACCTTTATAATCTCGTTCATAGTTGTAGAGAGAAAAGGCAATGAACCGCAAAACGGCTTCCCAATCTTTCATGCGGGTACTTTTTATACCCTCATCAATGGCTTTTTTAAAATATTCTGCTTGGGAAAGCTCTTTTAATAATTGGGTTGACTTACCGGAATATAGACACGTCCTGATTTCTTGCCGATTTAATTGGGTACCGCCCATATTAATCCGATTAAAAACATCATACACTACATTCATCGGCACAGAAGGTTTAAAAAAACAAAGCAATATCCGTTTGTCTTCTATTTTTGCCTGAAACCGCATGTCTAACTCTGCATAACTCTTCCCATTAAACTCTAGAAGGGCTTTCAGTCCTTCCAGTTTAAATTGGTTATGGATATATCCATGCAATGTCTCTGTACGTTGAATACCATCTATAATAATATATTTACCATCTCTTCTTTGGTTTAAGTAAAATGGCGGCAAAGGAAAATTAAGGAGCACCGATTCGATAAATTTGCTTTTCTGTTCAGGTTTCCACACC
The DNA here is from genome assembly GCA_964502145.1 of uncultured Clostridia bacterium. Taxonomy (GTDB): domain Bacteria; phylum Acidobacteriota; class Aminicenantia; order UBA2199; family UBA2199; genus CAZCVI01. Next base: position 222,193 of record CAZCVI010000001.1, on the reverse strand, counting down.
AGATTCCGCTGGAATTCCGGGTCTATTATTAACCGTCCTTGATCATACCTCCGCATGTATTGAAAAATAGATGTAGGATCCTCTTTGATATCAATATCGACTTCAGTAAGATTATACGGGGTTAAGCCTTCACTAAGAATATCTTCATCTATAGTATCCTGATCCGTTTCAATGGGCTTGTCGTCGTCTTCAGCCACGTTGTTTAAGTCATCCATATATCACCACATACTATCGCTTACCATATTTTATACTCTTTCACCATGTTACTATAACACAAGGACAAAGATTTGGCAAGATTGGAATTTCCCCTGGATTCACCATCAACTTAATGGGAATTATGGGAATTATGGGAATGATGGGAATGATGGGATAAACAAAAAATTCCCATTCCTCCCATCATTCCCATAATTCCCATTCCTCCCACTTGATTTTATGGTGCTCTCAAAGAACTGGCGGTGAATTCAGGTTCCCCTGGATTCACCACCAAATTTTAAAGAGCCTTGTGGACAATCTGGACAAAGAGAAAGGTTTTGTGAAGTCCAACACAAATAATTCTTTTCTGCTTTCTTCCTATTTCTGACTCTCTTGTTCAGGAATAGCATACCACACCGTTTCTAGACTCCCAGGTGAATAGTGACCGAGGCGGTACTGATAATTAGTCAGTATACTATCCAAAAACAAGGGAATCTGGAAAAAATCTTCCTTTTTATGATAAATACAAATAGCCAGTTGCGGACGATCTCTTTTGAGGGTTTCAACACCGCCTTTTAACGCGTCTAATTCCGCACCTTCAATATCCATCTTGATAAAATCGACTTTCCCAACACACTGCTCATGTACAAATTCATCTATAGAAATAGTTTCAATAGATAAAAGAGTGGCAGACGAAAGAGTCACACCTTGGGGCGAAATAATCTTGGAAGCAGAGCATTGATCGGTAAGAAAAAATTTATCTTTATGAGACCATAAACCAAGGGGAATTATTTTTACTTCTGAAGCGGCATTTAAACGTTCATAATAGGGGCCTCGACGAAAAGATTCGATATTAGGTTCAAAACCATAAATCCTCCCACCGGGCTTCATTCGCTCCCGGAAAAGTACAGTCTCACTGCCATCAAACACTCCGCCTTCAATGATGGTACTCACACACGAATAATCAATAAAATCGAAATAACACGCATCAAAAGAACTCCGATAATAATAATCTGTAATGGCATCAAGATTGGTTTCATAACCGGTATAATCACCACTTAGAACCCGGTAAAACGCACGCTCCTCGGGATGTAATAATAAACTGGCTACTTTTTCCAATTCCTGCCTGTAGCATTGCCGATCCACTTTTTGAAAAAGGATATCATTCCGTGGATTATCAAGGGGTGGATATCTTTTATCGCCCTGCAAAGCCTCTAAAGGTGAAAGCATAAAAAAGCGGCAAGGAATAATTAAATAACTATGGAAATTATTCTCTAACAGGACATTTTCAATTTCCCGCCATTTGATTGAGGCCACCAGGACAATCATTCCAGTAATTGCAGGACCAGAGGAAAGAAACTCTTTTAAATGGAATATGGGCAGACCATTTTTCCAACCAGATTTCCAGGAATCGATGTAACAATCGATCCTATTACCGGGTTTACATTCTTTCAAGACTTGAAAAAAAGTAGTGCCAGCCTGTCCAGCCCCGTAAATCGCAACGGGACAATCATTGGGAATATCAGACAATTTAGTGATTATTTTGCCACGCATTTTCGCCCATGCTCTTAATAGTTTTCTTGTTCCCGTTCTACCAATACAGATAATGTTTGGCGGGCGAGGTTATGCTCTGGATACAATTGCAGGCACCGCACCAAATGGTCCTTTTTTTTGGCTGCATCCAAGGTCAATTCCGCCAGTTTAAAATCAGCTTTACCTGCCAAAGAGGGATTAAAAGGTGCCACTAAACGGGCTAAAAATGAAAACAAAGTGATCGCCTCTTCTCGCTTCCCAGTTACGGCAAACATAGAAGCCAAGTTGTACAGGATAGTATAAATACTCATACCATCCAGACGCTGGAGCATTTGCTGGTAAATGGCTTGTCTGGATTCATCGGCAAGTTCTCCTTTTCCCAACAGGGCCATCATTTTTTGCACGGCAATCCGGTTATAAGAATAGTGGGCTTCCATGTGGCTGGCATCGGGTGCCATTTGTTCCATGGTTAGATGGTGTTCTTTTTCTTCCCAGAGCAAGCCAACCAATTGGGGGGATAAAGCAGCGACATCTTCGCGTAAACCGGTTTCCCCACGGGTCCGGGCGTAGGTTTCCTGCGCGGCGATATCTTGTAAGTTTAAAAGTTCTATCAATGAACACGCATTCCCGAAATAATTAACGACCCCGGCATGTTCAAGTAAACGGAGAAAAGCAGGCGCGAAACCATCGCTTTGATAAATGATATCTTCGTCCTTCTGGATTCGGTCACCCCATTTTTGGCTAAAAAGGCGATGCGTGCGATCCACGTTACTGCTGGAAATACCAGTGACATTGGCATGATGATACAAAATACTAGCCGCGGCCACCCACACCTCCTTGCCCAATACAAACCGCATCTTAAAACAGAAATCAATATCCTCGGAAGAAGAGCCATAAATAGCATCAAACCCAGCAAGTGCAATAAAATCCTCTTTACGAACCAAAAAAGAAGCACCAGTCACCCATTGTAATTTACGATTCTTATTTAAAAAAGGCAAAAAAGCGGGCGCACCCTGATAAATATGAATGGGATTGCCTTGATTGTTAAAGGCACCACCACAATGCTGGATGAGATTAATACCGGGATAAAACAAACGGGACCCCCACAGACCAACTTCGGGATGTTGTCGAATAGCAGACACCAGTGCAGTCAACCAACCACGTTGGGGCAAGGTATCAAAATTTAAAAACAACAACCACTCACCGGTAGCGATATCTGCGCCTTCATTGCAGGTATACACAAAACCCCGGTTCTCCTCACGATCAATAAAACGAAGGGGAAAAAATAAACGGGGTTTCACCTCTGGAATAAACTTCCGTAAAGAATCACTATCCGGGGAACCATCATTAACAATGATCACTTCATGAAGGGGATATAGTGTGTTTGCATGGAGGGCTTGCAAACACATTTGCAAATAGTCGAGAGGCTTATAATAAGGAATAATAATAGATATCTTCAGCATGTTTTTATCCTTCTCTCTCATCCCCAGAAGCCGTGGCGTTGGCGTTTATTTTATTCAATAATTGCCGGGCTTTCTGATGGTCGGGCAATGTATGCAAACAACGCTCAAGGTAATTAAGGGCTTGTTCGGGTTGGCCTAAAATCGCAAGACATTCCCCTATATGGAAATTACGATTGGCCTGCATGGCGGGCGAGAGATCTCTTTCAGCGAGTTTTAAAAACCATAAAATGGCAAGTTGATAGCGCCCCAAGCGTTTATAAATAGATGCAATAGAGTAGAGTCCATACGGCGTATGTGGCTTCTTTTTTATAAGGAGTTTGAGGGCTTTGCAGTAGTAATTTTTCCAATTTGAACGGTTCTGGAGGTGGCATTGTTCCCCCAGATGGAAAAACAAAAAGGAAAGGTACGTAGCAGGAATAAACGTCAAGGGCAGGCGTCGTGAAATAGCACGATTGCTTTGGGCAGACAGAGGCAAAGGTTCATAAGGGCGGACAATGCTCGTCGGTGTTTGTAAAAAAGGAGTATTGCCACGTCGCACAAAATCCGCTTGCATCTGCGGACGGTGTGCCCAGATAGACATCAAACGCCGAAAGTTCTCATCACTTCTGATAAAACGTTCTCTACCACTTGTCGATTCATAATGGATGATAATACTATTGGGTTGATAAACAAGGAGGTAACCTGCTTGTCTGAGTTTGAAACACAAGTCAATATCTTCGTATCCGTTCCAATAGTTTTCATCAAAGCCGTGAACAAGATGAAAAGCAGAGGCTCGGACCAGCAGTGCTGCCGCGGTAAGAGCCGGATATACACGCATTTGGCACGCTTCCTGGAGATTGTGGGGGTGTTGGTAATAGATATGAGTGATTCCAGGGTCAATAGCGAGGCGGAGGTCCTGGATAATAATCACACCAGCATGTTGAATAGTCAAATCAGGGAATAAAAGCTTACTGCCTACTGCGGCAACATGGGGATCACTGTCCAAAAGGGTTGTTAAAGGTGAGAGCCAATTGGGTTGCGGTTGGGTATCATTGTTAAGGAAGAAAAGGTATTGCCCCTGAGCAGCACGGGCACCAGTATTACAAGCACGAGCGAATCCCAGGTTCTCCGGGTTCGTTACCACAGTAAAATTTGAAAAATGGCGGCCAGCTTCTTTTAAAAATCCAGGAGTACTATCCGTGGAACCGTTATCCACGACAATCACTTCAAAAGGGATTGCCGGGTCGGTGTTTTTATAGAGTGTGTCCAAACAGTCGCGGGTATATTCCAGTTGATTGAATACAGGGATGATAATAGAGACGTTACACACGGGATGTTACTCCGGCAGACTGCAATTCTAACATATAGCTTTGTGCTTTTTTATGTCCGGGAATCACTTGCACGCATAATTCAAACATTTCCCGCGCCTTGGGCAAATTGTTTTTGGCCAGGAATATTTCACCGAGATGAAAATAAACACCACCGTTAAAGGACGGGTTCCTTTGAATGGGTAGTTTTTCAAATATAGCAATGGCTTGATCAAAATAGCCATATTTTTTATACAATGAAGCCAAGCGATACCCTTCAAGGGGTGTTTTCCTTTTTTTCACCGCGTAGCGTTGCAGGACTTGGTGAGAATAATAGCGCACAAGAGGTTCATCTGCCCCGGAACATTTTTCCAATTCCACCAAGCACCGGAAAAGAAACGGGCGCGGAAGTGTAAAATTTTCTAAAATTTCTTTATATAAGGAAAGGGCAAGACCCGTCTCCCCCATGGCTTGTTTAAACGATGCACGGGTCAGTATTGACTCTATTTTTGACTGTTGCGAACGTTTCGAACATAATTCCGCTTCCACTTCAGGCAACAATGTTTTCCAATCCAAAGGCTGAAGTGTTAAATTCTCGTTTCCCGAAGGATAACTCTCCAAAGAATTAAAAAAAGAAAGTAATCCTTTTATTTTTACATTCCAAGATAGGTTTTCTTCTGCAAATGTTCTCATGATGGAACCTAACCCTGCAATGGTATTCACTTTTTGTGCATAATCCAGAAGAGCCTCAAAGTCCAGGGGCTCATCAGTGGCAGGTACAGGGAAAACAAAGGGGAGGTTTCCATCAAAATCGGGATCCTTTCCCGCAAAACAAAAGGGGATTCCCAAGGCGCAGTATTCCCTGTTTTTTAAAGAAGCCGTGACATGAAGATCCATGCGGTGCAATCCCAGAGCTCCGATCGCGATATGGGAGGATTCAACAATGGAACGATAAGAATCGTTGTCCAAACGTCCCCAAAATTTGAAAGAATCCTCTAACGAGTATTTCTTAACCAGGGCTTGGTAGGTATTTAATTCAGGTCCGCCCCCCACCATATGGACCAACCATTTTTTTTGCCCTTTATAGAGACGTAAACCGTCAATGAGCCGGTCATAACCATGCCATACAGTAAAAGACGCCAGGCACAGTATTTCGATGCAGGAGTAATTGTTTATCCGGTTATTCCGTAGCGCGATTCGTTCAGTATCAATACCGTTGGTCATGGTATAAGCGGGTTTATTGACCCCGGCCCGTGCCAATTCATAGGCCAAATAATCCCCGGAAACAGCCACAATACCTTTAACACAAGATAACACTTTACTGCCATAAACTTTCTCACGCCGTAATGTGTCATATTGCTTGCTGAAGGAGAGTTCTGGTATTTCTTTGGTTTGATGCTCAAAAATAAAAATAGGAAATTCCTGCACCAACCGGTAAAGATGCGAATCAGCCCAGGGATACCGACAATAAACAATATCCGGTTGGAAAAAACGAATGAGCCCGGCGACTATCCGGTACCGGACCTCCCGGCAGTGTGATTCATTGGCAAAAACAAATTCTTTTAAATCCAGGTAATAAAAAGCAAATCCTGAGAAATCGAGATTGCCCACATTTTCACCAATAATATAACAGACCGACGCGGGATTCCACTTTTTAATGGCTCGAAATTGCGCGTCTACTTTGCGAAAAAACTGCAAACCCTGCGGATCACCATTTAAAAATGCCAGATGTAATAGTTTCATATCTTCGTAATACCTCGTTAATAGAGCTTAGAGAAGGTTGAGAATATCCTTCTCAGCATACCCCAACGCCAATAATTGAGTTGAAATCTCTTTATCGAAGGACGAAGCCACAATAATTTTGGTGTTTTTTATTAGGGACGGTTTCATTATCTTCAGTCCGTTCTTTTCTTTCCCCCACCTGGAACCGTCATTATCGAAATAACCCTGTGGCACTATTTTTTCCCTATCGAATACCCGGTAGAAATAGTCTGAAAGTTCACCAGTCCCGAATAGGATTGCTGGGAATGGCGAAAACGATTGATACACTTTTTCCAAGGAAAATTGGACCAGTATGGGATAGGGAATGCCCTGTTTAAAATTGCGCGTAAAGTCTTTTAACGGGTATCTTTCACCGTTCCGGGTACAGGAATAGGTAATCAGTGGAATCACAGGCAGAGTATCAATATTCCGGCAAATCTTAATAAACACACCGAATTCGGTGGCGATATTTTTAAAATACCGCAACGCAAAATCAAGCGAAAATCCTTGTGCTGTGATCTCTTCAATGACAAACCGGGGAATGACATAATTAATATGTTCCAGTTGCCACCGGACACGTCCCAAAAATTCAAGATGGTTATCACGGCTGATAATACAAAAGTTTTTCCAGACTTCTTCAGTCATATAATTTTTATGTGAAAAGAAAAACGCCGTATTATGAAAGCCCCAAGGTGTCCAAATTTCTACTTGGGCACCATCCACGCATAGCCGTCCGATTTCAGTGAAAAAATTCTGGATAGCAGGGATATGTTCCAGGAAATGAGAGGAAAAAACATAATCTACACTTTGATTTGGCAGTGGAATCGACTCTTTTTCCATATCCAGAATGAAATCCACGCCGGGTATGTTGGCAATATCTATACCCAAAAGGCCTGCTTTTTTATAACGACCGCAACCGATATCCAATTTGTAAGTCTGTGCGCTATTTTTGGTTAATGTCATTATGCTATCCTCCAGGTCTGGTGCTTCATGACGTGTTTTTGTCTTCCTTTTAGAATCCGCAGACAAAAAACGGGAGCAGAGTCTATGTTTTGCTTATGGTTTTGCATGTAATAGTATGGTGTTTAAAATCGCTATGATGCGTTTGGCGGCTTTCCCGTCCCAGAATTTTATAGCCACTTTTTTTAATGGTTGTTCTCGCTGGGCATAAAGGGTTTTAAATGCATTGACAATTTGAACAGGGTTTGTGCCGACGATTTGATTGGTCCCCAATTCAACGGTTATGGGGCGCTCCGTGTTTTCTCTGAGCGTGAGGCATGGAATACCCAATACGGTGAGTTCCTCCTGAATGCCACCGGAATCGGTCAATACACCAATACTGGAGCTGGATAACTTTAAAAAATCAAGATAACCCAGGGGCGGTACGACAATTAAATCCTTGAGGTCTATGTTAAAACTCTGGACTTGTTTAAGTGTTCGGGGGTGGGCGGGAAAGACGATGGGAGAAATGGCGTTGATCTCTTTGAGGGCTTTACAAATGTTTAAGAGCTCATCTTTATTATCCACATTGGAAGGCCGGTGCAAGGTCAACAATGTATATTTTTTTTCTTCAAGCCCAAGGCGTTGCAACACATCAGAAGCCTCGGCTTTCGGGAGGTTGGCCAAGAGCGTATCCACCATGGTATTACCGACGTAGAAAATTTTTTCTTTAGACACCCCTTCATTTTCGAGGTTCACTTGAGCGGTGGGTTCGGTAATAAACAAATAATCGGCGATAGCATCGGTTAATTTGCGATTGATCTCTTCGGGCATTTCCCGGTCGAAGCTTCTTAGTCCTGCTTCCACATGCGCTATTTTTATATGCAATTTAACAGCGGTTAAAGCACAGGCCAGGGTGGAATTGACATCACCCACCACTATGACCAATTCGGGTTCTGTCTGTAATAAGACTGTTTCAAACGCTTTCATGATCTCTGCAGTTTGGACGGCATGGGAGCCAGAACCGATATTTAAATTGATATCGGGTGGTGGTATTTCCAGCTCGGTGAAGAAGAGATCAGACATATTCTGGGTGTAATGCTGACCAGTATGAACCAACAGAGGGGTAATATGGGGAAAGTCTTTTAATGCATGCATTAAGGGGGCGATCTTCATAAAATTAGGCCGGACACCAGCCACGAGGATCCATGTTCTTTTTTTATTGTTTTTTAATGTCATGTTATGGGTGCGGTTTGATGCTGGAGGGAAAGAAGATAATCCCTCGCTTTGGTGTGACCGGGTTCACGGGTCACACATTGTTCAAACAAAACAGCAGCCTCGGGTTTATCCCCCCCATAAAGGGCAATCTCACCCAAATGGAAAAAGGCTCGCGCCACAAGATGTATTTTTGGGACTTGTTTGGTAATGGTTTGAAATAAAAGACGGGCTTTTTCATATGCTCCCAACCGTTTTAATACAGAAGCCAATTGATACATTTCCTGATAGGAGTCTGGGTTTTGGGTACAGAGACCTTGCAATCCTTTTTCCAGGTAAACCTGCCAATCCACGGGGGGGAACAAAGCCGTGGTATCCGGTTGGGGGAAAGTGGCGGAGAGTTCTTGGTAAACCTGGGTGATAGTGCGAATGGTAATGGCTTGATCATAGTGTGTTAACACCTCTTGGCGAGCGGCTTTTAAATTTCGGGTGGTGATGGGGTCGCTGTTTGGAGTATTTACTACCTCAATGAGTCGCCTGGATAAAGCGTCCACATCCCCGGCAGGAACAAGATTAAAATAACGCTGGGCAAAGGTATTTTCATAAGCGGGGAGCAGGTGACTGAGCACGGGTCGAAGGCAGGCGGCAGCTTCCAGAAAGGTAACAGGAAAGGCATCCATCAGCGGGAAAGAAACAATCCCGGTGGATAGAGCATAAAGTGTTGGCAATTGATCAAAAGGACAATCATCGAGCCATTTTATTGAAGATTCAAGGCCGATCTTCTTAATTAATTCTTGCATTTGAAGTTCATACTGATAAAAATCGCGGTTATTGTATTTTTTAAACAGTAGAACCGTTTCATGCTTAAAGTGAGGCAATGCATTATAAAAAGCGATTAAGATTTGCCCATGATTATAGAGGGGAGTTAAAGCGCGGATGGATAACAACACACGGGCACCGGGAGAAATACCCAGTTCAGTCCGCAATTTTTGGGCCTGGGTTCGATACCCAGGTTTAAACTGATGGGTATTCACTCCCAAAGTAAGTAACCGTGTAGAAATTGGTTTGTGGGCCAGAAGCATGCATTTATTTTCAATGTCCGGGGTATCCACAAAAATAGTATGGGCATAACGCAGTGTTTCCTGCATGAGTTGGATATCCAAGAGAAACATTTTTTCATGCGTAAAATAGTGATTAACATCGCTGCCCCAAGCCGTTAATAGGAGCGGTTTTAAGCCAGCGGCCATGCATTGATACGCACGATGATCAAGCCAATGAACATGGGTGACATGCGGTAAAAAATCTTGCGCAATGGCTTTTAACATGGGAATGACAAATGAATCACTGCTATTTAAATAAGGAATAAAAAAAAAATTCTCCCTGCCGTCAGGAAAGGGATTCTCACCATCTATAAAAAGGACTTGGTGCCCCGCCTGTAATAGCCAGTTCAAGGGCCTTAGGCTGTGGATCACATGTCCGGGAGCTAACATTAAGATGCGCATAAGAGATGAAGTTAGGATGTTAGGAAGCTAGGAAGTTAGGACAAAGAAAAAAAACGCCGTGTTCCTTCGTGTTCCCTGTGGATCAGTGTTTTCATTTTTTTAGTATTGTATTAACTGGTTTTACCGAATAAATAACGCCATTGATTTTCAACGGGCATTTCACGGATGATATTAAAATGGTATTGGGCAAATAAGGCTTTATAGTCATGGATAAACATATAAAAAGAATCCAAAGATTCGCCGACTTCACGAGGGGTGGCTTCATTGATATAGATAAACCGTGACATCCAGCAAATGGCTTCCATGATAGGCGGGAGAGAATCGGCAGGGATGTGTTGGAGCACACGGTTGGAAACAATGAGATCAAAGTAATCTTTGGGGTATTTCAGTTGGGTAATAGGGGTTTCGGTGAGTGTAATGGAGGGATAGTGACGTTTCTTGGCCAGGAGCAATGCACCAGAAGAGATATCTTGGCCCACCACCTCGGTTATGTTCATGGACGCATACAAGGGGAAATTCCTGCCGTTGCCACAACCAATCTCCAATACAGACCGGGGAGAAACAACCTGAATGGCTTCAGCCAAGGTATCAAAACCACCCTGGGTGGTTCCATATTTATCATAAAGGTCTTGGGCACGGAAAATCCAATATATTTTCCGTCCCAAGGGCGAGTGATACAGAAAGGAACGGTCCCCAGAGATAGGGAGACTGGATGCAACAGGGGACTGGACCATGGTATTTAACTCATTCAAATCACGTCCCTGTTCTTCATATAGAGTTGCAATCTGTCCCAGGAGCACCCATAATGGTTTATGGGTAGGCAGAAGCATCAAACCATTAACACATTGGGGCAGTGCCTCGACGACGCGCCCCATTTTAAATAATAGAAAGGCTTTGTGGAGATAAACGCCACGGTTAGTGGGATCAAAATGCAACGTCAAACTAAAAGCCTGAAGCGCGGCTTCCAGATCGTTCTTTTTAATATAAACAAGGCCCAATAAATTACATAACCCAGCCGCTGCCACGGTATTTTTCATGAAGGCAATGGCATACACGAGATATTTTTCCGCGGCTTCCCAATCGTCCTGAGCAGTTGCCAGTCGTGCGAGGTCGCGGTAGGCAAATACATTCTCCTTGGAGTGCGATACCGGGCTATCTGGGGCCGTGGCGATTTTTTGTTCCAATGCCCTTCGTTTACCCTGGATTTCTACCCCTTCATTTTCAAATTGGGTGCGAATCAGCGAGAACACATCGGCGGATTGAGCCGCATTTTCTGGATGAGGGTATAGTTTCCATGCGGTACGGGCCAATTCTGCAGCGGTTAGATATTCATGATTTTGCCAGGCCGCAACAGCACCATTATAATAACCAATGGAAATAAATTGCGGGCCTGTCCCATACCGATCAAATAACGGCTGGTGCCGCAGGAACATAAATTCATGGATGCCCACATCCCAATTGGCCCGCTTACTGGTGATGGAAGAGGAATGCACGCGATAATGATAGAGGACACGGGAAATATGCACGACCTGCAAGGGATAGGCCACAGCAGAGAGCCAAAAATCCCAGTCGAGATTCCCCCCTTTGAGTTCGGGGCCTTCATAATGACCGCCAGCATTCTCCCAGACAGAGCGTTTCATGACAGAAGCGGCGCCGGGAATCCATTGGCCGAGAGTCATGGCCTTGGCATCACGAACATCATAATGCCAGACGGCACTTTTCTCGCCAAATAATTGAATATCCACGGATACAACATCTACATCGGCTTTTTCCAGTAACAAGCGCTGGATATTTTCCAAAAAATCAGGGTCAAGGGTATCGTCAGCAGAAAGCAGAGTGACATAGGGATACTGGGAGTGTTTAAACGCAGTGTTAAAGGTGGCACCAGCGCCACGGTTCTGGTCATGGCGGAAGAAACGGATGCGTGGATCATGAAACTGCTGCACCACGGCTTCAGGGTCTCCCTGGGTGGACGCATCATCCACAACTATGGCTTCCCAATCCAAGACACTCTGGTCCAGCACACTCTGTAAACATTCGGCTAAATAATGGGCGTAGTTGTAACAGGGAATTAAGATTGAAAAGGAAAAATACTGATTACTGTCCATGAATACTAACCCTCCTTTTTTTAGTCCCGTTATGCCATTAGCGAGGCTATTTGATCCAAATATTCCGTTGCTTTCTTATGGTCGGCGAAAATGGACAGACATTTCCTGAACATCTCTTCGGCTTTCTGGTTGCTTTTTTCGATAAAGTAAAGTTCACCCAGGTGAAAAAAAGCACCGGCCAACTGGGAATAATGAGGATACCTATCCAGCATTTTTTTGAACCACCGTATCGCATCACGTTGCTTGCCCATTTTTTTATACAACGAAGCCAAGTGATATATTTCAAGATCGGTTTTCTTTCTGCGCTTGGCCAAACATTCGACTCCTTTTTGGTAGTAGTTCTTCCAGTTTACGTCTTGCTCTTTTTTTGCGATATCCCCCAGGTGGGTATAACACACCTCCTGGTAGGAAGCATATTCCTTTTGGGCGTTTAATGCTGCCAGGAGCCATTTTTTACTTTCTTCCAATTGCCCCTTATTATGGAAGTGGATCCCGATGTTACCCATGATTTCCGGAGTCAGTGGAGTCTGCGTCACGTGATGATTGACGGAGACGTTATCTAGTGGATGCTTTTCTGGCATGAAACCTCCAGCCCAATTAAAAACGAAGCCCAGCCCGCTCTCCGGGGGCGATGTTCTGTTTATACCAATCACACTCTTTTACAAAATCGGTATATTTATTATAAAGCCAGGTGACCTCTGGAGTTTCCGGTACGAAGTCCTCCCTAAAAAACGTGGGTTTGTGTTCCTCCGCTAACGAGTCATCCTCACAAAAAGTCAATATATCTCTGCACAGCTTTTTCAGGTCATGGTATTTTTCCACATAAGGTCTGCCCAGTTGGGCGATTCTCTGCCGTTTCGGGTAATCCAGTATGATCTCCTTTAACCGTTCATACACGGTATCGGGGTTCACGTCAATGATGGGGCATTCTGGGGGAATTCTCTGGGGATATAGGGGTGAAATATTGGACAACACTACCATCCCGGCAGCCAGTGCTTCCCTTTCCTGGTTACCGCCATTTGGCAGCAGCAATTGCCCCACCAGTATATCTGCATTGCGGTACAATTCGAGTATTTCAGAGTGTTTCATCTGTTCCACCATCATGGGTTGGAATACCATGCCTTCGTTTTTTAACCGTTGAAACGCGTCCGCTACATATTTTGTCCCTTTTACCTCCCGGTTGGTAGGAGCGTGAAGCACCAGGGGATTGGTTTTCCGTTGCGAAGGATTTTCTTTTATGCGTTCGAGGTCGATACAGTAATACAACGTAAAATAGGGCCGCAGGGCCAATTGCGAAATATTGGGTAAGCTAATAATTCTGTCTGAATAACGTTCCGCAAATCGTACATAATGCAGGTGGGGTACTAGTATGTCTTTGCTTATATACGCGTCGAGGTACTGGAGGGGTTTCATGCCATACTTTACGAATTCCTGCTCCATGGCAGGTTTCCAACGAATATCACAGCCGCTAAACCGGGTAATTATTTTTTTGCCCATGTGTTTCAACTGGATATAGTCGTGGTTATCCCCCCGGAATGAAGACCCGATAAACATAAAGGTATCACATTCCTTAAGGGCTTTTTCCCAAATTGCATTTTTCCGTTCTTTTTTATGCTGTTCCTTTATAATGGTTGCGAACTCCGGGTCCATTTTGTGTTCCAGTTCCGGTATCGCCTCATCGACGATGTAATCGATGCTTCCATCCACCACATTGGAGTCGCGGTAATTGACGGCAGCCAAGGTCTCAATGCCATTGGCCTCAAAGCCAGCCTTATACTTCGCCACATTTGAAGCGATATTGGTCATTCCGATAAATATTTTTCTTGGTTTGAAGATCATGCTGAATGGTTTCCTTTTGGTCCGTTTGATTCTTTATTAGACGGGGAGATGACATTCATCGCAGAAGGTCCTCCAATAAATGAATCTTAATTTCCGGAGCCACAATCTCCGACAATTCCTGTTTTAGAGTGTATGCGGCATCGTGAAAAATGCTGATCAGAATTTCATCACCGGATTTCAAAAATTGGTTCACCTGATTGCTTGATATAAGTTGAAGGCCGATTCTTTGCGAATTTACTTGCTCCTGTACCTGTTGATTGTTCTCAATAACAATAGCGACGCCCCGTGAATTTCGTTTTAATTCCGCGATCAAAAATTTGCCCACTTCGCCATATCCGAAGATGACAATATTCCCTTTTATCCGTGACGTAATGGCGGCAGCGATACCCTTTTCTGCTTGCAGTTCCAACAAAGACCTCATATTTTTATTATAGCGATTGGCCTTTTCCAGTTTTAAGCGGTATTTCTCTCTACTATCCACCAAATTTTGGATTTTTTTTAATTCATATCCTATAAAAAATGCCAGGGTCAAGAGTGAACCGGAGACAACCAGTATTATTGTGATATCCATTTTACATCTCATAAATAATGTAGCTGCTGTTTTGAAAAATGACCCTTCTGCCGCTAAAGTCACTGGAGGGGACTTCACTTTTCCGAAGCACGATCCAATCAAATGGATAGATTGAGTTAATCTTTTCAAAATCCGAGATAAAAATTCCATAACTCTTGACTACCCGCTTATCAATGTGTGAGGGTTGGGCAGAAGAGACTATTGGATTGTCCAGGTGAATGGCAAGAAAAAAGGATAACTTTAAGGGTATGGGAAGTATTCGTTTATCTTGATGCTTTTGGGCAAACTGGATCAAACTGTCCAATTCATCAGGATCATTGACAGTAAAATTGATAGTTAGAACATGATGCAAGGTTGATAAAAGATTCACGGCTAACAAAATCCCCATTAATAACCAAAGACGAGATAAAAAACAGGCATATACAAATATTATTAATGCAAAAGGATAGGAATATTCCAGGTAGCGGTGAGCTTCACCCATGGGTTTCATCAGAGGGGAGTAAGTCAAAAAAAAGAACACCCATGAAATAATAATATAGCGGAACATTGTATAAAACATGGGTTGATTGACCAAGTGCAAAGGGTCCCCGAAGATAGCGATAACAGGTAGAAGGAAATAAACCAGTCCGTATACGAGCATTTTCCGCCAATAATCCTTATAGATATAATCAAGGCTTCGGGTCTTATTGGCAAGACTCTGATAATACCACCGGAAGTGGTCGATTTTACCTTTCAAATAGGCAACCATCCCCCTGGGTCTTAGACAAAAGGAAAGGGTAAACGCTACCAATAGGGTAATAAAGGGAATAAGATTCTGGGTTAAAAGGGATATGCCCAACTGAAAAAAAAGAATGGCCTGAAAGGAAAACTGACTGGATAAAATAATTATAGTATTAAGAAATACAATAAGAAGAAAATACGAAATGGAGACTTTTTCGAGATAAAGTACGGTCAACATGATGGACATCATGGCGAGGGCATACGAGAATACCCGCTCACCAAAATTGGCCATTCGTGCTTCAAAGAAAAACAAAAGGGGTGAAAAAATATATAATACGGAAACGGCAAACGAAATAATCACAGACTTCCCGGCCAGAGGTGTCTGTTCAATAACCATGAAGGTAAAAGCAAAAAGGTACATATTAAACATGGCATCAAAAACGGGATTGACATACTTCCTGGCAGCAAAGCATCGCTGGTTGCCAAGAATGACTGCCATTATTTTATGAAACAATTGCGGATAGATATAATCTCCTGCAATCAAAAACCGCTTTTCATTTTTGACGCAATACTGCCACAGGTTTCCAGACAATGCTTTTATAAAATAGAAATGCACGGTGGTGTCACTGGTGACATCCAAATCGTTCTGTCTATACCGAGACAACAGAATCCTCCAGGCAAAGGTAAGGGCACCACAAAAAATAATTCCCAGGTAAAATTCCATGCTGATTTTTCCCAATATCTACTTACTTCTCCCAAGTGGAGTATCCATAGGTTTTGATTCCATTGGTCTTTTGGAGGGTATTATAGACACTCGAACAACACCCTGGCTTGAGCATGGTCGGGGTTCAATTGCAAACAACGACCTAGCCTCTCCCTGGCGAGTTCTTTGCGATTATTCTCCAGATCATAGCGCCCCACATGAAACAAACATGACACCACATGGGGAATTGTGATATCGGCGGCATTTTGGGCCAATTCAATGGCTTTCACTCTCCATTGATAGGCGTCTTCGGGGTGGCACTTTTCATTTTCGATGTACCCCATTCCATAAAAAAGCAATAGCGCCAACGTTTCGTTTCCCGGGAGGAGCGGCATAATCCCCACGGCCACCTCAATCACATCCAACTTAATCATTCGACCGATCAGGTCGGTGACAAAATCAATGGGAACTTGGCTGTATAATTTTTTCAACAGACGTTTCTTTATTTCGTGGTGTTCTTGGATTTTTTCCATTTTAACCAGAAGACAATAATAGACAATCAATAGAATCAAGAAATTGATCCTGTCAGTTAAGGGGATTAGATTTAAATCCCGGGTTAATAAAATTTGCTCCAATTCATGCTCTTGAATGGTTGGTGCATGAATCGCCTCTCGCTCATCTTTATTGGTAGCGATTTGGTTAAGTGTATTTTTAATGGTTTCGAAATAAATAGGTTCGGCTTTTTCCAGTCCTTGGTGGAGGACATTATTTTTTAAACAATGATTAATAAAGGTTATGGCCAGAAGGAGGGTTTCCGGCATCTTTATGGAGGCCCGCTTTTGGAATATTTCACCCACTTCATCCCTGTAATCTCGTAAAAATCGGTAAGAGAGATGTTCTTTCCAGGAGGGTACGGTGGGCAGATTAAAATCTGCCCAATCGTTTTTATAGGACCGGTCATACCAATTAAAATCTTTGGCAATAATGCCTCTCTCTTTTGCCATAACCTCTAAATCAGAACCGGGATATATAATCGCACATGCACAACCGATGGAGGTGATTATTAAATGGTTCTCTTTTATAAATGATAGTGTTTCCCGGGCCTCTTTTTCCGTTTCATCGGGCAAAGAGAACATGGAAAAGAGATTGACCCTGATTCCCAAACGAGCACAGAGATGAATGACATCTCTGACCTGTTGGATGGAAATCCCTTTTTTTAAAGCAGCTAAAACGGTATCGTTTGCAGATTCCATGCCGAAATCCATGCTGATGCACCCTGCGCGATGCATTAAAACCAAGAGGTCGTGGTTGATATCGACTCGTGATTCCGCATACCATTTTATATTGATATTCTCGTTTAAAAGTCTATGACAAAACTCCCTTACAAACCCGATATTTTTAACCAGATGGGGGTCTTGAAGATGAAAAGTATGACACTGGTATTTTTCTTTTTTTTGTTTGATCTCGGCAATGACACTATCGACTGTACGGGAACGGTATTTTTTTTTATGGTACATGCAAAACACACAGCGACCGGGGCACCCTCTGCCCACCTGTATGGGAATTGCTTTTAATTTTTCTTTTTCAAAATGCCTGAGAAACATGAAGGGAGAATATTGATCGCCCGGAAGAATCACATCATCACAAATATCATCACTGATTGTAAATTGATCGAGGTCTTTCTCAATGGGTCTGGGAGGATTATGGATGATTTCATTGGTCTGATGATCTCTATAAGATATTCCTTGAATGGAGTGAAAGTCTTTTTTGTTTTTCAGGGCTTCCACAAGTTCCAAGAGAGTGATTTCTCCTTCATCCCGGACCAGGACATCGATCTCTTTTATGGTCTTCAGGGATTGGTTGGCAGTAAAAGTAAAAAAATCTCCACCTACAACGATGAAGACTTTTGGTAATAACGTTTTGGTGAGTTGGATTAAATCCCAAGTAAGGAATCGTCCTTCTGTTTTTCCAGAAAAGCCAACCATATCAAAATGATTGGTTTTTAAGTAATCTTTTAACTCTTGTTTGGGCGAAGGACAAACAGAAAGATCGAGAATTTTTGTTTTGATGTGATGTGTGTGTAAATAACTGGCCAAGAACAATAGGGATATGGGGACCATTTTGGGGAAATTATATTGTACAGCGCCGGGCTCATTCCCAGGATTAATCAATAATATATTCATCTTATCCCTCGCTGCAATAATAATCTTAGATGTGTAAGGTAATAATATTGCCAGTTCGCACATCGGCTGAAAATAAAGTAGACTGATAACACACAATATTGGCTTGAAAACCACCGGGAGTTATGAAATCGGAGCGTAGGAGTACGTTCGAACGAAAGATTAAACGGCCCGCGGCATCAAATTTATATAAATAATTATTGTCGCTGATAACAAAACTATACCCTTGATTATCAAAAAAACCGGATGAAATATTTTCGTAAGGAGCCCATTCCAATTCTATCGAATCCACGAGGTTACCGTTAAAGTCCAAGCGAAGCAGCCTTTTATTCGATAAATCCAATAACAAAATGCCCTGGTCATACACTTTGAGATGGCTATATTTATTGTTTTCCCAACTCTTCACCGGGGAGAGTACTCCAGCAGCTAATTTCCAGAGACTACTCCCGCCCCCAACCCGTTGTTGATACGCCTGGATGAAATACGTCTCTTCAAAAGGCACACGTTCGATCCAAATGGGTAGGACATTATCAAGTTCCAGCTCTTTTTCCAACTGATACCCGGTGCCTATCGGTTTATAAAAAAACAATTTTTTTTGATGGGGACCACATAGCCAGATGCCCTCTTCGGCAATGTGGAAACCGGCGGGTTTATCGAATTCACAGTTCAAGGGTTCGGCTTGGGTAAAGGAATGATCAAATTTTACGATTCTCCGGCCTGCATATTCTGCAATAAACACGCCGTCTTGGTTTACAAAAATATGACCGGGAAGTTCGTTAAACCGCTCTTTGTAAGGAACAATATGCCCGATGTGAATATGATACTTTTTTTTCAGGTCTTCACTTGATTTTGCTAAATTACTTTTCATTTAAGACTCCGGGTAAGCTGGTATGGGTTTTAAAAAACGTCCACTGTAACAAGCTTCCTCTTGATGAAAGAAGAGAGTTTGCAAATGATTCTGCTGTATCATGTGCCGAAATTCGTCTTCACTATACCGTCTGGCATTGGAAGGACTGTACCAATCGAGGTTTGTCAAAACGGAACTCTCATACCCCAGCTCTTCATTCCAAAAACATTTAAAAAAATTCCAATAAAGGAAGCGTTGCAAATCGTAGGTTCCTCCTTTAATACGCAGAGCCGGGATATCGGGCACGTTTATCTGTGTCTTTAATTCGCTGAGTACTTTTCCCAACTGTGTTATTTGGTCAGACATCCGGTACAACTCATCATAGGTCATTTTACTGGACTGAATCCTGAAGTAATCATCCAGCAGTTCCCTTGGCACTGCTTTTTGAGCGTACACGTACAGTGCCAATTGAGCATTGGATTTCGAGATCCTGATCAATTCTCTCAGTGTTGCTGCTGGGTTTTCAGTATGGTGCAAAACTTGATCACAATTAATATAATCAACAGAGTCATCCAATAGGTGGGTGTCCGCAATATCGGCTTGAACAAAAAAGAGATTTTCCTGTTGCCGGTAATTTTTGGCGGCAATACTTACGCACTTGGAAAAATCCATACCAATCACAAGTGACGTGGGTGATAACTGGGCAAACCACGCGCTTTTATACCCCAAACCACAGCCCGCATCCAGGATAACCTTTTTACCCTGCAAACAAGCGGCCAATTCTTGTACACTCTTAAAACCATAGAGCTCCAGGTACCATTTTTTTTGCAGGTCAAACGCCCGTTTCTTGTTTGACTCATCCGTATCATCAAACGCTTTCCATTTATCGGCATAGAGTTCATTGACTTGCTGTTGATTGGCAAACCGAGAGGTCTCATTATTGCAGTACAAATTCACGTCAACGGCTTCAAGCACGCCGTTTTGGAACAATGATTCAATCATTTTAAAAGACTCCTTAATCAACGGTCATATTCAAGGTTAACAGAGGACTCGCTGATGGTAACCCGGCCAATTATCCGGGCTGGATTCCCTGCGACGATAGCATAATCGGGGAGGTCACGGATGACGACACTATTGGCGGCTACCAAACAATGGTTGCCGATAGTAACGCCCTTGAGAATAATGGATTGGATGCCGATGAAACAACAATCACCGATTTCAACGGGAGCATATTCATAAGGCAACCGCCCCCCGGACAAGGCCCACTTTACAGTATCATGGGTCAAAATTTGCACAAACCCGGAGATGGAACAAAAAGAACCGATTTTAACACTGGCACGGTTGCCATCAATGGTGCAAAAAGGACCGATCCAGGTGTTTTCACCGATCTTCACATCACCAACAATGGTAGCGGAATCATAAATGGTCACACTCTCTTTGCCACTGCAATAATGCCCTTTCTCCTGCCAATCAAAAAGGTCCTCACAAAAAGGATTGATCCGCTTATACTGGTGCATGGTATAATCCCGTAATTGGATATGCAATTGATTTAATTGTCCCCACAATTTCAAAAGTTCTGGTTCCAAAACAATTCCCTCTTTCATGTTATTTCTCCATGTAACCACCATTCCCGAAATCCATCGCCGGGGAATGGGTTAAACAATATTGGATGGTTTCGGCTATACCCATTCCTTTTAACCTGCATCTGGCCATCAGTTCTCCAACTTTGAGCCCGGCTGAAAATAATTCAAGCACCGGTCTGGGACCAAGATGGTAGGGTTGAAAGCTCATGAATCCAAATGGTTTAATAGTGGGGGGATAAAAGCGGAGCCCGGATTCTTTTAGTGCGGGTATGTCGAGTTTACCAGATATCACGCCCATTTTTATATCGGGATTGAGCCGGGCCAACTGCTGGAAGGTAAAATCATTTTCCACGCAGAAAATATCTTTATCAATCTCGTGCTCAATAAAAATAATGGCATCGGCATGACTAAATATCTCTTTATACTGGCTTATTTGATGGTATGGCAACTGCTCCTTCTTCTGGGGGGTATCCACAAACCAATGGTAAAACACGCCATTCTTTTGAAATGTATCGGCGATTGCGGTTCCAGGAATACCGCCACCAATCAGGATGACTCTATTTTTATATACTTCAAGTTCCAAGCGAAACAGAAGACTGAGCGCCAGCATTCCAATATAGGGATACATGGCTAATTTGGGGTACGCCTCATGGGTTCCCAGTACCAGAATTTCATTTTCCCGTGCTGCCGGTAAATCAAGATCACTGTCACGAAACTCCCAGGTTTCCCACATTAACGGGATGACTGCACTTTTTTTCATACATTTCATCATGCTTGCGGTGATGGGTCGAACAAAGCCCGTGTTAGTGATTATATCAGCTTCTTCCAAATGTTCTTTTTCCAACTTATCACAAATCGTGATATGCTCGGTGTTAAGATTGTTTTTTGTCAGTATATCCATAAGATTATCCCGACAGTGACTATAACTGGCATAAACCGAATCCCCACCGACGGCAATCACTTTCTTGGCACCGGCCATCAAGGGAACAAGGGTATTAAAGGCATAGTAGCCACTGGCACATTCGGTGATCACTGTAAGGCCACTCAAATTCAATGGGTATAATTGAATTTGCTCTTTAATAATTAAAATTTCCCGATTCATAATAAGCATCCCATCTTACCGGGGGGTATCACCCGCCGCATTATTCTTTAGCTGCCTAGCGATTTCTTTTAAAGTCCGTGTTTCCAAATGGTTCGCCATGACATATTCCAGCCACATCTTCAGGCAATCGCGGGTTCCGGGGACATGGCTGTGGTTGCAATATTCCGACAGTTTACTAATTTTCTGGTGAAAGGGTTTTGAAAGGATATACCGGTCCTGATTCTCGGTATTGAGGAAAACATGGATGGGATGAAAATTCAGGATGTTCCAGCTATGGTGATCATCGAGGTTGAGGCCGACTGTGTCAAAGGTTCTACCGATACCATAGTGATAATCGTCTTCCCAATGATAGGGGATACGGACAAAACCATTAAAATGAAAAAAAGGGGCCACGTTTTGATAGGGCAGAAACAGGTTGCTGTCATACGTTAAGCCAATGCTCACAAAATAATTCAGGATATGGGAGC
This sequence comes from uncultured Clostridia bacterium, assembly GCA_964502145.1. GTDB lineage: Bacteria > Acidobacteriota > Aminicenantia > UBA2199 > UBA2199 > CAZCVI01. The sequence continues at coordinate 200,182 of CAZCVI010000001.1, read as the reverse complement.
TTTGCGTCAGGGAGTGTGAGCGAACGCCTTTGGCGGAGGGAAAGTGAGTCATTAAATCATCGATTACTTTTTGAAAATTCCCACCCTTTCCCATTAACAGGTCATTAAAGTTGGGATGAATGCCCACCTCGATTTTTTCTGACAGTCCTTCAAGGAGAGGTGTTTTATGAGTTGCAAAGATAGTGGCGCTTACATCGTAATCAATCAGTAATTGCAGGGTATCGGCCAGGATGGCATCTTGTGCCCAATCCACATCTATGGTGAGTGCTTGCATCTGTTTATCCCCTCAATTTTTTGAATCGTAAACTACGAAGCTCTTCCAATGGGACAACACGAAATTTAACGGGAACTTTATATCTGGCCAATTGAGTGACACAAAAGGTCCGCAACCGTTCGCTCAGTTCAATGGGGTTTTCGGGTTTAGCGAGGGACACTTTGGCGTGAACAACCTGTCCCATCAAGGGATGTTGGCTGGCAAAAACAGCAGCTTCAATGACATTATCAGCTTTTAATAATACGCTTTCTATTTCAATAGGAAACACTTTTTTCCCGCCCACATTGATCGCTTCGGATTTACGCCCGATTATACGCATATAGTCGCCGCGAACCTCGACATGGTCACCAGTACACATCCAACCGTCGGGGTCAATGGGTTGGGGGGCATTAAGATAACCGATCATGTTGGCTTCTGAACGCACCCACAGAATATTGTCCAGTACTTTGACTTCAAAACCAGGGCCCCCGATTTTTACCCAGGCGGTATCATCGCTTTGAGATTGGGAACGTAAGACGCCCAATTCGGAAAGACCATAGGTCTGCTTAAATGTGATGGTAGGAAAAACAGCCCTGATCTTTTTGAGGGTGGATTCGGGCATGACCTCGGTTCCGTAGCTAATCAGTTTTAAGGATGAGAGATCAAAAGTCTTGTGACTTCCTGAAGCCACGAGCATATTGAGAAAGGTGGGAGTGGTAGGTAATAGATCGGCTTTGGATTGTTCAATCACGCGGCACACATCGCCAGGGTTGCGCTGAGGCACACATATGGCAGTACCGCCGTAGGCAAAGGCGGACAAAAAAGTATTAAACCCGCCAAAATGATCCATCATTAAAAACAATATGGTGCGCCACCCTTGACGCGGGAGTACAAACTTCTTCATGATTCGTTCACAACTATGCAAGATGCCCTTGGGTTTGCCAGTAGAACCGGAAGTGAATACAATCAACCCAGGCATTTGTGTCGTTCGAAAAGAACTTAATAACTCATTTTCAAGTGGGATAAGAGTGAGCCCGGAAATGGGTTCAAGGGTCCATTCATCATTGCTATCGAAGCGAAACAATTTTTGCACACCTGCAATCTTAAGAAACCCGGGCATCTCGGCTTTCACTTCAGGTGAAAAGGGCACGATGATACACCGTTTGATCATCAGGGCAAAAAAGAGGGCGCAGATTTGGGGTGAAAAATCACCCACCACACCACAGACGGTGCCAACTTGGATGTGATGCTCATCAAAATAAATATCCCATTGGTGGATGAGATGGAAAAAATCAGTATAGGAATACTCCCTCTCTTTCCAAAAGAGCGCGGGTTTAGCGGCATTGGTGTGCATACGGGTAAGGATGGTGTTTATGGCTTCCATTTATAATTATTTTTATTATAAGGAACTACTCTTTTTCAAAAACGACCCCATGTTCTTGAAGTACCAGTTTGATTAGGGGGACACTTAGGATTTCGACGCTCTCATCCTCGGTCAGTTCAATAGCGAAGGTTTCCTCAAGAGCCAGGATCAAATTTAAATGGTTGACGGAATCCCAGTTTTCGAGGGTATCGGGAGTCGACCTGTCGGTTATATCTGAAGGTTTCACATTAAAAACAGTGGCCATCAGTTCTTTTAGTTTGGTTTCACTTTGAATGGGGTTCATTTATTCAGCCTCAATGGTAATAAAATTTATGCTTTGATTGATGCGGGTGTTCGCGGTTAAGCGAAAGGTTCGTCCCTGGTTTTCCCCTTTTATCTCTGAAAAGCCCATGGTTTTGTCCCAGAAATCGGCGGTCTGGATATTTTTTCTGGTAGGAATGTATTGGGCTTGCCACTGCTGAATCTGCCACTTTTTCTCTAAATGTGTCAGGCAATGATTGACAAAAGCAATCTCCAGTTTTCTCCCTAAAATCCGGCAGCTCATCAATAATGTATCGATCATAGCAGTCTCTGCCATTTTTTTAGCGATCAGTACTGCGGTTAACCCCAAATCCCCGAACTTATCTGCTACGGTCATAGAAAACACGGCATATTCCGGTGCAGTGATGAAAGTTTCCACTTGGGTGGTGGAATAACGTGTGGTGGTCAGATTAAACTGGTTGGTTTTTTGAGTGAGTTGGGCAATACGGGGAATTTCTTCGGCTGTGGCTGGGTGGATAGTGGCACGGATATTTAAGGAAGCGAGATAATTTTCAATGTCTTGTGAAGCTTCAAGAACTATTTTTCTTTTGGCTTCACTCTGGACCATTTGGGTACGTTGCTTATCTTCGTCACTTATATACAATGTATCAAAAAGGCCCTCTTTTAACAGCAGGGAGGGGTAAGTATAGAGTTTTTGCGGAACGTGCAGAACGGTGATGCCAGGAATCATGGTGCGAACGAATTCACACTCCATGGGGTTGTCGTCCAGGAAAACAAAACTATCGGGGTTGAGATTTAATTCTTGGGCAAGAGCATTTATATTGGTGACTTTATCCTGCCAATTGATGCGGTACGCTGCGATGTGAGACCGTTTGAGCAAGCAAGCGGGGTGATTGTCCAAGACGTCCCAGATATCGTCTTCATTATTTTTACTGCATAGGAGAATCAACACGCCGCGCCGGTACAGTTGCAATACACAGTGTTGGAAGTGATAAAATATGGTACCGGGGGCATCGTTCCGATCGAGTTTAATGCCGCTTAAGCCGTCCTCGCCGATAATGCCTCCCCACAGGGTGTTGTCACAATCTAAAACGAGGCACTTTTTGGCTTTGCCTTGAAGGGCGTTGATGATGGTGACAATATTAAAAGCATAGTCATTCAGAAAACACTTTTTAAAGGGTGCCTTGGAAGAGTACCAGAAACGGTAATCCAAACATTGTTCTTCACCATGAATGCGTATATACCAATCCCAATCGGCCAGGAAAAAGCGCGAAGCATTTTGATTGACAAAGGTGCGGATAAAACGGTTAACTTCCATTATTTTAGTCCCACGATCGATTTGACCAGGGACATTGGTAATGCCAAATTCAGAAACAAACGAAGGAATAAAGGTATTTACGATAATAAGTGCATTGGTGTTGCGGGCGAGCATGGTGTAAATGGATTGAAGCTCTTCTATAAGCTGATTATAATCCCAGGAGGGGGAAAAACTATCAACCGCTAGCTGTTCAAGATATAAAGCCAATACAATTGCATGGGGCGAGTGCTGGTACAAATGAGAGGAGCTATCCAATATTTCCTGACGAATAGTATCGTAGTTTCCAAAAACAATGGCGGGATTAAAACCGGCCCGGTAGAGATGGTATTTTAAGAAGGGTTCGACGCCTTCAACTGAAAAATTTCTCAACCAATGAATACGGATGATCGGACTGGTGCTGTGATTTGCAGCAGCGGATTTGTTTATGAAATCCAGCATATCCAAAAAAGGTATCTCTGCGGTTGACATATTTTTCTCTTATTTTTTTTCTCTTATTTTTTTTCTCTAATTCTTTTTTCTCTTATTCTTATGTCTCTTTTTCCCTTCTCTCTTGCGATTACATCAGGACTTGTCCACCATTTACGCGGATGGTTTCACCGGTTATAAAACCGGTTTTGGGTGACACTAAAAAGCTGACAGCAGAAGCAACGTCTTCTGGTTTGCACAGTCTCCCCATTGGTGTCCGGGCCGCGGTGAGTAAACGGGCCTTTTGGGGGATATCCATGATTAAAGGGGTTTCGGTCATACCAGGAGAGACAAGGTTCACGGTTATATTATGGGGCGACAATGACAAGGCCAATGATCTGGAGAAACCGTTTAACGCGGATTTGGCAGTAATATAAGGCAGCCACCCGGCGTTGGGGGTCTCCACAGCTTGACTGGTGATAAGCACGATCTTACCGTATTGATTCTTTTTCATCATGGGCAGAACATAGTTTACCAGGGTAAAGCAGCCCTTCACTTGTAGTTCAAAATGGTGTTGAATATCTTGCCACTCCAACTCTTCGAACTTTACATCCGCCATTTGCAGCGTGGTGCAGTTGACTAACGCAGTTATGGAATCAAAATAACGACTGACCTGTGTGGCGATCTCTTGAATATCTTTTTCATTGGTAATATCACCGGTTACCAAAACGGCTTTTGCGCCCAATTGCTGAATTTGTTTTGCTACTTCCAGGGCTTTCTCTTTATTTTTATTATAATGGAGTATAATATCAAATCCCTCTGCGGCCAACTGCACACACACGGCTGAGCCAATACCACCGGAACCACCGGCGACAAACGCGACGGGCCGTCCGGGAATGGGCGCTGATTTCTTCTCGGGTTGGGGTTCTTCTTGATCAACGATCTTCACCTGGGCGACGCCGGTGGTTACTTTTTGATTGTGCTGGTTGAAAATATCAGTCTTTAATTCGATTATCTTATCCCTTGGAATTTTCTTGATTACTTCGCTAATAATGTTTATTGTGTCGCCAACTCGTACAGGCAATAGGAATTGAAAATTTTGCGAGAACCATAAGGCACCGTCACCGGGAAGTTTGGTACCTATAATAGTAGAGATAAAGGAGGCACTCAACATGCCGTGAGCCACGGTTTTTTTTAATGGCGTTTTACCAGCAAATTCACTGTCGGTGTGCAGCCGGTTGTCATCCCCGGTGAGCTGGACAAAGCGGTCGATATCATCCTGGGTAATGGTATGGCTTAACCGGGCTTTGTCCCCTAACTGGATGGTGTCGAATTTACTCATCATTACTCCTTGTTATAACGTGATAAGGGCACAATAATTTATGGTGATTTTTTGGGTGATAATCTCTGCCATAGGCAACTCTTCCACGGGTAAAATCAATTGCTGCTGGATGGTAAAACCACATTGGGTCAACATGGATTGGATATCTTCAATAGTGCAAAATTGGTAGAGATGATCCACGGCTGGACAATTGACGCAGGTAGAAATAAATGCGCTGCCATTTTGTTTTAGGAGACTTTTTAATTTCAGTAAAAGCTGCTGCGGGGCGGTCACATGTTCCAATACTTCCCCCATGGTGATGAAATCATATTGTTTTATGGTCTCAAATTTCAACATGTCAATGGTATGGTATTGAATAGAGGTTAAACGGGGCTGGAAATAAGCAACAATCGAACGGGCAATGTCTATGGATACGGGGCTGATATCCACCACATCGATCTGGGCAGCGGCGTTCAAAACCTCCAGGGTTTTATTCAAAAACAAACCATGACCGGGCCCGATTTCAAGGTAGGTGGCAATGGTTTTGCTTTTAGCGCGGATGACTTGTGAAAAAAAACGGTAAATCGCATAGTGCGTGGGCCACATAAATTGTGAAATGGCTAAAGCTACCATATAAGATAACATCTCATTCTTGTTGGCATACACATCGGTATATGTTTTTTCAAGAGTGGCTTCGGGGTAGGCTCCGGTTTTTATAAATTTCACCTGGTATTTAAACATGGAATTGACCATCTTCAGATAGGAATCCACAGCACTGTCTAAACTGATGCCCTGGCTCTCCAGATATGCAGAGTACTTGGTGGCAAAGGCTTCGGCATCATTGAAAAATTGATCGTCCATCTTGGTGAGAAATTTCTCTAACTTCTTTTTTTGAAAAACAGATTTCTCCACTATCCGCGAGAGGATGTGATTGAAATAAACGGTTTCTTTTCTCATAGAGGTGTTAATCATCCCGTGATAGCCTTGGCATAAAATCTGCCAGATGCTTTATCTTAATAGTTTGGCCGAGACGTTCGCGCACTTTTTTTTCAATAATGGCAGCAAAAGGAAAACTGGCAATGATGAGTCTGTCAACGGGCTTGCTGACCAGTTGTTCCATGTTTTCAACAGGAATATCAAAGCCACTAAAGTATTTGTCCCTCATGGCAGGGTCATCATCAAAGAAACGGATGCGCTTCACTATTTTTAAAATAGCTAAATAAGGAATAAGACGAAGGGGTACATATATACCGGTGATTTTATCGGAGTTTTTAGGGTCGAGGAAATTCTTTAAATTGACAAGAATTTTATGCAACCCCTTAAGATAGGTATCAAATTTCTTTTGGGTGAGGGACGGAGGAGGAAAAACATGTTTCTTGTCTGTACTCTGGGCAGCAACGTATAACACGCCCATTTTTTTTGAGGGTTGGATGTGCAGCAGGTCAAAACCTGCGGCTTTAATTGTATTGGCCAATGATTCCTCATCAAAATAATTGATATGTTCGTGCAATACCATGGAGATATCTCCTTTGCGAACACTCAGGGTACAATCGGGTACTGCCAAAATCACAATACCGTCAGGTTTAAGTTCTTTTTTATGCGCGGTTAAAAATGCAACGGGGTCGGAGACATGTTCCAATACATCGTAATGGTAGATACAATCCACCGGGTTAATGGTCTGGCCAGACACGGGGTAGAAATCGTTTATGACGTCTACATTACACGCTTTGGCATTGCGCACAGCCACGGGACTGGGATCAATTCCTAAAACTTGATAGCCGCGGTGCTTCAATTTTTTCAACAGATAACCACCGCCACTGCCTATTTCCAGAAATGATTGAAGCTGGGGTCTCTGTTGTAGCAGGGTATCCATGAATTTAAGGAAATCACCACCATATAACTCGGCCAAAACATGGCCTTCCTGCAAATACCCGGCATTGGAATCGTGCAGATAGACCTTTTGCAGGCATTTATTCACATAGTCACACTTTTTTTGCTGAAATAACTGCAAGTGCTCATTAAAGGTCAGCTCGAAGGGTAAGAACTGGGGGATATTGCCCGGGATGTGATCAAGATCGTCCTGCATGCCCCAGTAAAACGGGATTTTTCCTAAATATATATTGCGATTCATGGTTATTCCTATTTAATACCAGCGCAAAACAGTGGCGCCGAAAATAAAACCTGCCCCAACACCGGAAATAACGACAATATCATCGGTCTTAAGCCGTTTTTGATTAACGGCGTCACACAACACAATGGCCAATGAGGCATCGGCAGTGTTACCGATATCCTGGACATTGGTACAGGTCTTGGTCATGGGTAATTTCATTTTACCCATCAAGTACTCAATCAATCGGAGGTTGGCTTGATGAAAGAGAAAAAAATCAACATCCCGGACAGTTAAGTTTAATTTGTCCAGAGCCCGTTTCACTACTTTTGGCTGATATTGAATCACTTGTTTCCATACTTCCAGTCCATTCATTTCATAGTATTGCAATCCCAGGTGAATATTTTCCGGGGTTAAAGGAAAACTGGAGCCGCCACCCCGCAGGCGCACGGATTCGAAGACAGTGCTGTTGGTAAAAATATCGGTTGCCAACACCCCATAACCCTGGGGCACCCGGCCAAGAATAGCAGCACCGGCACCATCACCAAAATAAATGGCAGCATTGGGGTCATTCTTTTTAAAAAAGCGGGACTGAATAGCGGTCCCCACGACCAGACAATAACTCAAAGTGACATCGCTTTTCATCCAGTCCGAGGCAATGGTAAGTCCGACTTGAAACCCGGTGCAATTGGCCATGAGGTCAAAGCCACCAGCATTTTTGGCACCGATTAATTCCTGGATTTTACAGGCGGTGGCGGGGTAAATATAATCGCCGCTAAAACCACAAAAAATAATGAGATCAATCTCTTCGGCTTTAATATTCGCCATTTTTATGGCAGCCAAAGCGGCCTGGGCGGAAATCCCGGAAGCGGTCTCCGTGTCATCTACATAATACCTGGTTTTTATGCCGGTCTTTTTTAATATTTCTGCCTCTGGGATATGCGTCAGTGTTTCCAATTCCTGGTTGGTTACTTTTAAGGCAGGGATATATTGACCCACCCCGACTACGCCAACTCCACTGTCCTTCATTTTAATTTACCATTCCTGCCCATTCCACTTGCCGGAATTGAGACCACCACACTCTGGCCTCAGTTATTTTCCAGGGTTTGCCGTGACCGGGAAAAATGGTTGTTTCATCGGACAACTGGGTGATTATATGATCAACGGATTGATAAAGTAACTCTTTATTGGCTCCAGGCAGATCGGTCCGACCGATATTTCGATTGAGCAGGGTGTCACCGGTAAAAACAAATGGGTCAAAAACAAAAGAGACACTACCCTCGGTGTGTCCGGGTGACAGTATGGTTTTCATAAATTGTACGTCCCCTAGTGTAAGCTGCAGCTCTTGAAAAGTTTCAACCGGTTGGGGTTCAGCCACTTTTTTGCCGCCAAAGCGCACGCTGTAAATGGGAGCGCGTTTGAGCAGCTTTAAATCAGCATGATGTAACTGGCAGGTCACATGGTAGCGTTGACATAATTGAGAAACAGCTCCGATATGATCGAAGTGGGCATGAGTCAATAATAATTGCTTGAGGGGAAGGGAACTGCGATCAATAACATCAGCAATAGCATCGGGAGCATCGCCGGGATCAAACACAATTTGCCCATAGGTGGGAATGACGACCACATAACAATTCTGCATAAATTTTCTGCTGGTCAAAATCCGGGTAATGGTATATTGGCCGATATCATAACGGAAAAGAGATTCTTGAGGATTCATTCACATACCAGTCCCATATAAATAACCTGCCCGGTAATGGCAGAACTCTTGGCAGAAATAAAAAATGAAAGGGTATTGGCGATTTCTTCGATAGTTAATACTCGTTTAATGGTCAATTTACCAAGGGCGCGGTCCTTTACTTCCGCTCCCAATGCTTCCAGTGCATCGGATTCATACATGGAGGGAGCAACCGTGTTGCAGGTAACGCCATAATGGGCCAACTCCTTTGCCAGGATTTTGGTCATTTCCACCACCGCGCTTTTAGAAGCGGAGTAAGCGGATGTGCCCTCTTCATGTAAGCCAACAGCCATTGAAGAGATGGTAATGATACGGCCATTCCCTTTTAGCACCATGAACTTGGCCACTTCCCGGCATACATAATAGGTACCAAAGACATTGGTTTTTATCATTGGTTCCAGCACGCTACCGGGAGTGGCGGTTAACAGTCGATTGGCAGTGGCAAGACCAGCATTACAAATCAATACATCAATTTGTTTGAAGGATTCTTTTACGGCCCGTATCCATTGGCGCACTTGTTTTTCATCGCTGACATCCACTTGATAATGATGGTAACCTGGCGTATCAATTGCACCAGCACCACGACTGCACCCGATTACAGTGTAATTCTGGGTAAGATAATACTGGGCCAAACCGTGACCGAGACCCTTACTTGTACCGGTAATAACCATCACCGGTAAATCAGTATTTTTGGGCACGCGTTTCTCCGGTCAGACGGACAATATAATGCGCCAATACTCCGGCGGTAAGAAAAGGAACCTGGGAGGCGGATTCTTTAAATTCATGGATATCGTCAATGACCAGGAACAGTTCGTCCCCGGCCTCCTGGCTAAGGCGCTCCTCTAAGTCTGTTATGAAGGAGACAAAAGCGACGGAATCCAGGGGCGAATTCACGCCCAGCAATACGGTATCTTCTGCTACTTTGACCGCTTGTTCAAGCATTCCTGAACGGTGTAAACTATTCAGGGATTTTTCCATTACATTAAACGCGTGTTTTATATCCATTATATTTTTTCCTCTTGCCACAGATTTTCCAATTCTTGGGGAACGTTAATCGTATATACTTTTTTGGCCGGGTTTCCCAGCACAAAGGCCCCTGCTGGTACATCGCGATACACGCAGGACCCCATGCCAATCATGGCACCCGGTCCGATTTTAATATTCTCCGCCAGACAACTTTGGGCTCCTATAAATGAACAGGGGCCGATCTGAACGCCGGTAAGTACGACCACCATGGTGGTCACCATGGCGCATCGTCCCATCCTGACATAAGAGCCAATGACAGAATTAAACGTAACAATTGCAAAGGGTTCCAGTACTGCTCCGCCCCCAATCACCACGCCGGCATGCACAATTGAACCGGGACCAACCCGTGTCCCGGGGTAAATGTTGCAGGAGGGATGAATTAAGGTCACAAAACGGTCATCGGCAACATTTAGGCGCTTAAGTATCTCATACCTGACGATACGATTCCGAAAGGAACCGATCCCAAATACAAATTTCGCGTTTGGGTACTGATGGACGCACTCAAGACTACCAATAACCGATACTCCTTCCAGTTGATGGCCATGTAGCGCCGAGTTGTCATCCACGATGGCCACCACATCATAGGTTTCTTTTTCCCGGTTAATATCACGAATCAGCCCGTTAATTTCAGAAAACGCGGTTGACGCTCCGATAAAAACAAGGGGTTGAATATGAGGTTGTGCCATGATCTTATTTATCCCTGAAGGTCGTCAACCAGCTCTCAAAACAAAGCAGTGACCAGATCAGTAAGCGACGGTTGGTCTTGCCTTCAAAATGTTCGGTCATTAATTCCCTGGCCAAAGAGGGTTGAATATAATCATAAATCCGTGCCCTGGGATCAAAAAGTAAATTTCTAATATAGTCGATACTCTCTCCCTTGAACCAGGAGGCATCGGGAGCGGAAAAACCTTGTTTCACTCCATTGGAATACTCATCCGGTACATATCGGTTTAATAATTTTCTCAAGATTATTTTCCCATCATTGGTCTGGGCAATATATTCTTTCCGTTTAAACCCCGGTTCATTTTCGTCCAGCTTGATCGCTTCGGTCAGGTTTCTAAGTTTGTATTTTATCGGTATCTTGATGGCAAAATCCACCAGGTCGTTATCCAAGAAGGGGGCACGGGTTTCCAGACCATTGGCCATACTCAATTTATCTTCCACCAATAATAAGCCGGGAAGAAATGTTTTGGCTTCGAAATAGAGGGAGTGGTTTACGTAGTCTTCCGGTGCCATCTTTGCAGCGGAGTATATTTTGGAAATAACACTGTTAAAGACATCCTTAGTGGGATGTTCCAAGATACTGGGGTAAATATCCGGTTGAAAAAAACGTGCTTTAAACCGGTCCGGTACCAATCGTTGCCAATACATATAATATTTATCAGTATAATTCTTAAAATCTTGGTTGGCTACCGCGCGATAATAACGCCAGGGATAACCCGCGAATATTTCATCACCGCCTGTCCCGGATAAAATCACTTTCACGAATTTCGACGCCAGTCGCGACACATAATAATTGGGATAGGATTGCCCGACACGGGGGTCTTCAATATGCCAGATGACTTTTTCCATGGCCCGTTCCATGTCCCCCGCTTTTAATACCACCTCGTAATGTTCCGTCTTGTACAGGTTGGATAAGTATTCTGCTTTTTTTCGTTCATCAAAAGCCAGTTCCAACCCGGAAGCGGAGGAGAGATCAAAACCACAGGTAAAGCTTTTTAAATTGGGAAATGTGTGGGCGGCAATCGAGGTAATCGCGCCCGAATCCATGCCACCACTCAAATAAGCCCCTATTTCCACATCACTCACCAACTGCCGGTTAACCGCCAACTGGAACAAGCGGTCCAACTCCTCGGTATATTCTTCTACACTACCATATTGTTCTGTATCCTTAAATTCAAAATCCCAATATTGAACTTGTTTTAGGGTATTCACATCGCCCAATTGCAAGCTAAGATAATGTCCAGCCGGGATTAATTTAATCCCTTCAAAAAGGGTCAAATCAGAAAAGATATTCTGGAAAGAGAAGTATTCATTTAATGCGGGTATACACACGTCCACGGAAACGTCGGGATGCTGCAAAAGCGATTTTATTTCCGAACCGAACAGGAGAGTCTTATTCTTTAAACGGTAATAAAGCGGTTTTAAACCATATCTATCTCTGGCCAAGGTGATACAATTTTCCTTGCGATCCCAGATGGCAAAAGCAAACATCCCGTTAAATTTGGGGATTGCAGTCACCCCCCACTCCTGAAAGGCGTTTAATACCACCTCGGTATCAGAGGAAGAACGAAAAGCATATCCTTTGGTCTCCAATTCGACTTTCAGGTTTTGGAAATTATAGATTTCTCCATTGTAAACGATAACAAAACGGCCATTTTCAGACATCATGGGTTGATGCCCGGCAGGGGATAAATCCAAGATAGACAATCGTCGGTGCCCAAAACCAATAAAACTATCGGCCCAGAAACCCTCACTATCAGGCCCGCGATGTTTGACCACATCGGCCATTTTTTTCAACAGGGGAACGGAGACGACTCGTCCATCAATATTAAATATCCCGGTTATTCCACACATACGTTTAGCGTTCCTTATTTTTTACTTGCTGCTGTAATAATCAAAGTACCATTGTCGTATTCCATCACTGGTTTGGCTATCCCGAGCTGTTGGAACCATGCGTATTTAAGATTTACATCGTAATAGTCATTACTATTGTCTAAATCGACGATTTGCCACCTGTCTTTCAGTAAACAGCACGCCAAGTGAAAACCGATAAATCGGGCACAACCGGTAATGGGAATTTTTTTCATTTTAACCCGCATCCCTGCAACTGCTCAAATAAATAATCGGTCTCATCCCTGGTAATAGTGGGGAAAAACGGTAGTGCCAGCGACAACTTGTCAGCGGCATAAGCCACGGGGAAATCCATGGGTGAATAATGATACTTTTCCCGGTATACCTGCTGGATATGCACGGCATGTGTTCCCTGTCGTGTGGCAATACCTTTTTCTTCCAGTGCGGCCATGAGAGTATTTCTCTCTTGATGGAGTTTATTAATGGCCTGTTGATCCTGCTTGAGTACTGCGGCCAACGTTTGCTCGGGTTTAAACAGGCAGCAATAGGATTGATAACCATGGGTGAATCCATTGGGTACTACCGGTGCTTTTAACCAATCCATCTCTCTTAACCGCTGATTGTATTCTTGGGCCAGTTGTTGTTTGCGCTCGCATATCCAGGTGAGCTTCTCCATCTGGGCCACTCCCAATGCGCCTTGAATGTCGGTCATTCTCATGTTATAGCCTAAAATGGGATATTCCGCCAGCAAAAATCCCTCTTTTTGCTGGTGCCGTTCATAATCGGTCCTCATGGCGCCGTGGTCGCGAAGACTGGCCGCAGATTGAGCAAAGGTTTTGTCTTGGGTCACAATCATTCCCCCCTCACCAGTGGTGATAGCTTTGCGGGGATGAAAGGAAAATACCCCGGCCTCTCCAAAAGTGCCGCCATGTTGGTTGCCAATCCACCCGCCCAAACCACAAGCCGCATCTTCGATCACCTTTAAACCGTGGCTCTTGGCAATGGCCAGAATCTCCGGCATGTTGGCACACAACCCAAACAAATGCACGGGATAAATGGCCCGCGTATTCGTGGTTATCTTTTCTTCAATGTCCGAAACATCTATATTATAGGTCTGTAAATCAATGTCACAAAATACCGCTTTTGCACCTAAAAACTCCACGGCATTGGCGGTGGAAATCCAGGTAAAAGCAGGAACAATAACTTCATCACCGGGTTTCAACGCGATTATCCGGGACATAATCATCTGCCCGGAGGTACAGGAATTCAGCGCGACTGCATAGTGGGCACCGGTAAATGCGGCCATTTTGTTTTCAAATTCTTTGACATACGGTCCCTGCACCACCCAGCCACTTTCCAGGGGCTTGCGTATCAATTCAAATTCCCTGTCATCAAAACAGGGTTTGGTAATGGGGAGTTTTATCGTCACTTGTTTCTTCTTTGCGCGACCAGCTCTTTGTGACTGTCGCGCCACTCAATCAATTGGTGCAAACCTTCAGGAATTTCCACCTTATATTTAAAGCCCAACTCTTTCTCAGCCCGTCGCGCATCACCGATACGATTGGTAACAAAGGTTTGTCCTGCCGGTTCGTATTGAATTTCCAGGTTGCTGCCCGTGATCTTTAAAACCACTTCCGCCAGTTCTTTAATAGAGGTTTGAATACCTGAACCGACATTATAACAGGCATCCATCGCTTCCGATTTTAAGGCGCAAATATTAGCCCGCGCGACATCGGAGACATAAATAAAATCATAGGACTGGCTGCCATCACCAAACACCAGCGGTGCCAAGCCGTTATCCAGTCGATCTAACATCTTCATAATCACGGCGATATATGCTCCTTTATAATCCTGCCGTGCCCCGTAAACATTCATATAACGCAGCCCCACATAATTCAGACCATAACGATGATAAAAAGAGCGGCACATATGCTCGCCTGCAATCTTGGTCGCCCCATAAAAGGTCTTATTGTTATAAACATGATCTTCTGTCATCGGTAATTCAACAGCATCGCCATAAACAGAGGCTGAAGAAGAATAAATCAATTTTTTAACATTGTGCCGCACACAGGCTTCCAATACATTAAATGTACCCTCAATATTCACATGAAAAGCGCTCCTGGGATATTCATGACAATGCAATAACCAGAGCGCAGCCAAGTGGAACACCACATCTTTCCCTTTTACCGCCTCATTTAAAATATCGGTATGAAGGATATCCCCGCCCAGTTCAAAAACCCTCACCCTTTTGTCTTTTAAGACGTCCACGATATTATCGTAACTGCCCCGACTGAAATTGTCATATATCACGATTTCTGCCACATCCTCTTTGAGCAATTCATCCACCACATGGGAACCAATAAAACCCGCACCACCAATAACCAGTATTTTTTTTCCTTTAAGAATCACAGGGTTTCTCCATAGTTTTGCCAATAATCTAATTATTAATCCATCCACACCCACCGGACAGGCTTCCGCCAGTGGGGGGAGTTCAGGCCAACTAAAACAATATTTTTATTCCTCATTAAAAACAACTTTAACTATTACAACTATTATATATCGGAAGAAAAGAAAAATAATTTTACTTTTTCCTTCCAATACAGAAGCGGATTTCGGATATTTATAGAGCGCAATTCTGTTTAACCAGAATTCTCATTTCCAACCAGAGCATCCAGAAAAGAAAAAACCCTTTTATCTCCGGGATTATATTTTAATATATTCTCCAGCAAGACAAACATCTCTTCCCAAAGGCCCTGGTTTTTTAATGTGGTGGCTCGCGCCAGGAAAAAATCATAGGCCAATGTCCGCGTGGCATAACTGGAAAGATACACTTGGGCATCATATCTTTCTAGTGCGGGAAGCTCCCCGTTCTGACTATTTTTTTGCAGGCAATGGATCAAAAAAGAGAGATACGCATTCAGCTCTTTTTTAAAAGAATTCACATTGATTGAGTCTCGCAAGCCGATTAGTTCCTTGATTCCCGCCGCGTCGATTTCCACGTGATTTAAAACTCTGAAGAACAAAATGAAGGGTTCAATTCCCACTGTGTTCTCACCCCGATTGCTCTTGAGAAACCCCTTGAATATTTCCCAGGTTTTCCAAAAGTAATCGGTGCTTGGTAAATGAGTGTGAAAACGATTAAAACATTCCATTTTTAGCAACAGGGCACTTTTATTTTCCGGGAATAATTGCAGTTCGCGGTCCACGTAAAACTCCGCCCGTTCATAATTTTCGATACTTTGATAGGCTCTTGCCACATTCAAATAGAGATCAATGGATTGCCCGGAGGTGTTGAGGATTTTATCAATGAATCCCTGACTCTCTTCAGGACTGAGTTTCCCCAAGCGGATCAAGTCGGGGATCAAATTCATCCGGTGCGGGTAGAGTTCCAATTCTTTCTTCAAGTGCAAAAACGCATTATCTTTATCGCCTTGGCCGAGATAAACCCGGTACAAGAAATAATTGACATTCTCTTTATTGCGGTCCGGCATTTTATTTAACATACGAAAGACATCGTCATATTTACCTAAACTGATCAATTGATTGATAAATGAATTGAAGATGCCGACTTTATCGGAGTACATGGTAATTTCGCGGTCAATAAATTTGATATACTCCGCTATTTTATGCCGCGCTAAAAATAACAGGCCAATTTGGTAATAAAAATCTTTTAATATGGCCAGGATAAAATTCTCACCAAATAACTTTGGATACACATAATTTCTCTCCCGGAACACAACCGCCTCTTCTTCACTAAACAGCCAATACTCGACAATAGCCTTCAGCATGTCCAATTCGTCAAAGTTCAGCAGGTTTTTCTCAATCCGTGCCGCTTGTTCAAGCAGTTCAACTTTAACTATTTCGAAGCGAGTGTTCAGCACGCCCAACAACAATGTTTTGGCCGCCGGATAGTGTTTGACCACCGCGTTTAGTTCCGCGATTTTATACAAGTGGGTACGAAACTGTTTTAATTTCAAGAACATGTTGTGGCGGATATTCTCTTTATCAATATGGGCCGCTTCCATATCCTGACTTTCAGGAATCGATTTATATTTGATGATAAATTGATGGGCTAATGTCACAATTTCGTCTGACAACACCTGATTGGCTACCATAGAGGCGCGAAACGTTTTTTCCACAAAGGTCTGCAACTCATCTTTAAAATAATCATCGCCTAGTAGACCATATTTCACGTACTCTGGCAGCAGTTCCCCATGTTCCACCACCAGTTGTCGCGCCTCTGGCACCCTCTTTTGTTCCAGGCATATTTTCAGCAATACAAGCCAATTCCCAGCCATGGACGCGCTCTTTTCCAATGAGGTGTCGTTAAAAATCAACTCCACCAACTGGTTGCTTTCACTGGCACAATAGGCGTAGCCTATCCCCTGCGTTTCACCATAATTATAAATAACGGGATAAAAATCCACGGCCACAGTCAATTCATCCTGGCAAACAAAACCATGTGAAAACGAAACGCGCTGCCAAGAGCGGTCGAAATCAGAAACAATGACACTATCGGTTTTTTTATCCCAGCCAAGAATCTTAAAAGGATATTCCGGCATAGTAATAATCTTCTCCTGCACCCAGCAATTCTCGCTGCGTCGTTCCTGTGCCTCCCGGCGTTCGCGATGAAGCACTACCAACCGCTTATTCCCAGAATCGGCAACCACGAGTCTCATGCCATCTGCCACAGCCACCATATCTTCGGGGAATTCAAAACCCAATCGTGTCCCTTGTTGGTCTGCATATTCGCTAATATATCCCATGCGACTGCCCACGGTATACATTTCCACCAGGTCTTTGTTATAACCGCGGATCATCGAGTTGCCTTTATCCAGCAGCACGTATTCATCGGGCAATACCACGGCAGCAGTAATTATAGTTCCCGGACTCAGCGGCACATCGCCCACCAGGGAAATGGATTGCAGAATATTTCCCGAAAATTCCAACGTAAACTTAAAGAGTTTTTTCGCCAATGAATCCGCGATCATCATCCAGCTCTTTTGGGTATCGAAAAAAACGGTATCCATCTGTTGAATAGCAGCTTTATCTTTAACTGACAGGGTTCCGATCACTTTCAAGTCAGGCGATAAAGAGATTTGCCGCATTTCCAGCCCCTTGGTATCAAAAAGAAAAAGAGAATCTGCGCCAGGGTAACTTATGATCCGTCCGATGGTCAATCCATCCAGGGGTATGTCTACTATTTTTGCTTCTATCATAGTTTATCTTCCATAATTAATTATAATAGTGCATCTTGGGTTCAAAAGTCAAGGGGTGAAAAAATTAATTGAGAATTGAGAATTGTTTGGGACAATCATAACTTGCTATACTGAAACGTGTTATTTCCATCCTAAAGTATCTACTTGCAGTGGTAAAAAGTATAGATTCCCCTCTACTTTGCCTTAAAAAATTCGAAGCAACTTCCCGATAAACCTGAATTGCCTTTTTTCAATGATTAAGCGGCTGGATTTTTTTGAAAGCGGCTGGAAGTCTCGTCTACAATAGCCCGAAAACCAAAAACAAAAACACTTTATCAAATAGCTTCTACCTCTGTTTGTGTCAGACCGGTATATTTTACGATCAAATGAATATCAACTCCATTTTGTTTCATGGCAGTGGCAATCTCCAGTTGGCTATCTTTCTTGCCTACTTCAATACCTTCTTTCTTGCCTACTTCAATACCTACTTCAAAACCTTTTTGTTCCATCAGTCTTAAGACAACCTTTTTCTGTTCATTTATTTTTGATTGACGAACCTCTTCTGCGTCCAGATTGTCAAAATCGATTAATTCGACGGCCATCCTGATGCCTTCATTATTCAAGTTAACTTTATAATCCTCTGGATTGTGGATGGATTCATAGATCAGGTCTAACCAGTCCCGATAATTGGGGGGGGTGATTTCTTGACGAAAATTGGGGTTCAGAAAGATTAATTTATGGCCGTATACCGGTATAGATTCATCCTTAAGATTTCTTGGGTCGCAAGAGGAGATCAAAACCTCGTCCTTGAAGATGGTGTGGGTCACCGGATCAATTTTATACGGCGCGGTCAACACGATGATCATATATACTTGCCGTGCGATAGTATAATCTGCGGAGCGCCGCTGTTGCTCCAGTATGGCTGATATAAAGTAACCAAGAAAACGGTCGAAATTATAGTCATAATCAATTCTTTGGATTTCAATCACCACCCGTTGATCAATGGATTCGGCAAATATATCAAAGACCATGTCGATATTGCCCATCTTGGGCTTAAATCTCTTTTCGGTTTCGATTTTATCCACTTCAATATCAATACCAACGATGTCTTTGACAAACGCTTTAAAGACCGCCTTATTAGTGAAAGCCTTTTTGAACACAGTTTCATTATCCAGATGTGCCAGCATGTTTATTCCTTGTTTGGGTTGTTTTACTACTACACGAGTATTATAATATAAAATGTGAAAGATTTCAACCCGATTTTTTAGAACCCTCCCACACCCTTTTTTTTAATGCAATGCAAACAGAATGCTTAGACGATACTGCATTTAAAGCAGTTTATTAGGAAATATTCGCTATAGCGAATATATTTCCGCTATAGCGAAAGATGTTCCTCTTACATGAAATAGGCTTCACGATAGGGAATTTTTGTCCTTGTAAGTGAATTCGCCTCCACTTCCACGAATACCTCTCCTCTGCAACGAATATTTCTCCTGCTCCACGAATTTGTCTCCTGCTTCACGAATTCGTCTCCACCTTCACGAATATGTCTCCACCTTCACGAAATGACTTCCTGCTTCACGAAATCGTCTCAGCCTTCACGAATTTGTCTCCACCTTCACGAATTTGTCTCCACCTTCACGAATTTGTCTCCACCTTCACGAAATGACCTCCCCCATGGGGAAAATACCTCCACTTCCAAGAAAGCCCCTCTTTTTTGGTGAAAAAGAAGGAAATACATAAGAAGAAAAATACCTGTTACTTCACGCCATCCAATACTGCACGAATTTTTTTCGCCATATCACGGGGTGAATACGGTTTACGAACAAAATGAATCCCCTCTTTTAATTCACCATTACGAATGATCTGATTACCGGTATACCCGGAAGAATAAATAACCTTACAATCAGGAAAAATCTGCTCCACTGCTTGCGCCAACTCGACCCCATTCATCTGCGGCATCACAACGTCAGTGAACAGCAAATCAATCCGTATATCCCGGGCATAAATCAACTGCAACGCATCTTTGCCATTAGCGGCAGACAATACACGGTAACCACGTTCTTCCAATGTTTCAAGCGCAAAATTTCGAACCGCCTCATCATCTTCCACCAATAAGATCGTCTCGGTTCCCCCTGACTCTTCCACAAAAACCTCATTAATAGGTTCCAGTCTTCTTTCTTCATCCGTAGCTGGCCAAAAAATATTGAACACCGTGCCCAATCCCGGTTCACTGTATACATACACACTGCCTTTATTCTGCTTGACAATCCCATACACTGTCGCCATACCCAGCCCGGTGCCCTTGCCTTTCTCCTTGGTAGTGAAAAAAGGTTCAAAGATTTTACTCTTGGTCTCCGCACTCATCCCGATACCGTTATCACTGACTTTTAACAACACATGTTTGCCCGTAGCCATACCGGGATGAGAGGCGACATAATCCTCTTCCAAGCAAACCGGTAGAGTTTCAATGCTAATCCTTCTTTCTTGGGGCGAATCAGTACGCGTTAAAAGTGCGTCCCGCGCATTCACTATTAAATTAACCAAAACCTGCTCGATTTGCCCGGCATCGGACTTGATACAGGGCAGGGACGGGTCCAAAACGATTTCCAAGCCAATATCCTCGCCAATCAAACGCCGCATCATTTTTTCCAACCCGGAGATCGATTCGTTGATGTCCAATACCTTGGGAGTCACGACCTGCTTACGACTAAAACTCAACAACTGCCGGGTCAAATTTTCCGCCCGTCGACCTGCCTGAAGAATCGCATGCAAATCTTTCTCCAACGGACAATCTCGGTGCAATTTATTCGTCGCTATCTCGGTATGTCCATTGATCACGGTTAATAAATTATTAAAATCATGCGCAATCCCACCCGATAAGTTCCCAATCGCTTCCATTTTATGCGCTTGCAGCAACTGCTCTTCTAATTTCTGCCGTTCCACTTCCGCCTGTTTGCGTTCCGTGATATCGCGGATAATAATCAGGTGCGCGGGTTCCCCTTTGTACTGGATAAGCGTGGCCGACGTTTCGCAGGGAATCCATACACCATCTTTCGTTTTCAAATCCACCGCTATCGTTTTAGATAGTACCGCACCGGCCAGACGTTCTTCGTATCGTTTTAAAATGAAAGCCCGGTCTTGTTCGCGCACCAATTGAAAGAAATCCAATCCCTCTTGGATATCCGCGACCGTGAACCCAAACAGTTGGGTAAAACTATCACTGACCATTTGATACTGCCCACGTTGCAAAATAGCAATCGGATCAGGACTCAAAGCAATCAGGTTGCGATGTAACAGCTCGCTTTCCTCCTCGGTTTCCTTGATCACACAAATATCATGAAAAATAGTAATGAAATAACCGGGCGCGGGTGAAAAGGCATTAACACGGGCCCATCGTTTCAAACTGCTGGAATACCCCTCAAACTCGACACGTTCGCCATTAGTCGCCACTTTCCCGTATTCGTTTATCCAGTCGATACCATCCTTTTTAATAGCCGGTAAAACAGCGCTGACCGTTCTACCAATCACATCCTCACGCTTCAAGCCAGTTAACTTTTCAAAGGCAAGGTTCACTTCAATAAATTCATAATCCACGGCCACACCGACGTCATCGGTGATAATTTTTTGAAAAGCATAGCCATCATTCATATTTTCGACGATAACTTTGTAAAAATCATGCAGGTTTTTTTTCATAAATGGTTCTTCCTGTAAAATAATAATGTGACGGAGTGCGACTAAAAAGAAGTATACATGGTTATGCGGTAAAAGTCAAAGAAAAAGTCAAAGAAAAACAGTAGAATTGTGTTCTTTTTTTTTCCCCAGAATTCACAGCCAGTTCTTTGAGAGTACCATAAAATCAAGTGGGAGGAATGGGAATTATGGGAAGAATGGGAGGAATGGGAATTTTTTTATTTATCCCATAATTCCCATCATTCCCATCATTCCCCTTCTTCCCATTAAGTTGGCAATGAATCCAGGCCCCACTTGACCCTTTTCAATAAATGGTGTATATAGTATAAATGGAACAATTCACCGATGATAATTTTTGCTTTGTTTGCGGCACGTCAAATCCCCATGGACTACAATTAGCCTTTTTTTACAACCAGGAAACAGAAGAGGCGATGTGTCACACCTCTTTCCCCAAACACTTCCAAGGCTGGGCCAATGTCCTGCATGGTGGCTTGATCGCCACGGTCTTAGATGAAACGATGATCAAAGCTGCCGAGTTCAACGGTTTTAAATGCGCCACGGTAGAACTAACGGTTCGTTTCAAAAAAAAAGCGCTACTACACAAGACCTTTACTAGCAAAGGAAAAATAACGTCAGTCAACAAACGTCTGATCGAAACACTGGGTTCAATCACGGACTCGGACAATATCCTCATTGCCACGGCCACGGGGAAATTTATGACGGTGGAGTAAACATTGCACACGATTACATTTGAAATCAGAAGCCTGCTCGGTTTTCATTTTGAAATGGCGACCTACCCAGAATTAACGTCCAATAAAAAATGGGTGCAAAAAGGACTCGCTCTATTACGAACACATACCCCCAAAATATTACAATACCTGTCCAAACAACGGGTAATGGCGCAACTTTACGACTGTAAAATCATTATCGAAGTCCTGCCACATAAAAAGAAAAGTTGGGGCAAGAAACGGCAAAACTCCAAGGCAGCACAACGACGAATTCGCTGGACAAAAAATCTTTTTAAAATCTGGATTCAAGAACAAAAATTCAAACGGTTGTTCCTATCACTCTTGGAAAGTTTAGTGATTCCCTTTACCCCTATCCTAGCATTGTTGCCGGGCCCCAATATATTTTTCTATATCCCAGCATTGCTGCTATACTATCATTTTACAGCGTATCTGGGATTGCGCAAGGTGGATGTAGACGATCTTGACTTAGAAATTCGCCACCATCTTCATTCATGACGACTCAGTGACTATTCCTTGCTCTCCCTCTCTTTAAAGATTTCTTCGATTCGAGAAACAACTTCCGTGGGTTTGAACGGTTTGGTCATATAATACGAAGCCCCCAAAGATATGCCGGTGGCCATGCTTTCCTGGTCCTTATCGGCACTGAGTATCAGAATCGGCACCTTAAAATTCTCAAAATGCTTTAACTTTTCCAATACTTGCGCACCATTCATAACCGGCATATCCATATCCAAGATAATAAAATGAAACTCTTCCCGCGAGATCGCTTCCAAGCCCACGCGACCATTATGGGCTTCATCAACAGTATACCCTTTTTTCTTCAAATAAAACCGCAGTAACTTTCTTAACGTTGGCGAGTCATCTATTATCAGAATTTTTCTGTCCATTCGGTTTCTACTATCCTTTATTCATCACCAACGGTTTACCACGTATTTACGCTTGTTTTGCCGAGCGGAAGAAATCATCCGCTTCATCTTCCAATTCCACATGCTGATAATATTGATATCCAGTACCAGCAGGGATAAGACGTCCCATGGTGACATTTTCTTTGATACCAATCAAGCGGTCCACTTTCCCCGCTATAGCAGCCTCGGTTAATACCCGGGTTGTTTCTTGGAATGCGGCAGCGGAAATAAAACTATCATACGCGAGAGCAGATCTGGAAACAGGCAACAGATGGGGTTTCGCTTTAGCTGTACGACCATTCAGTTTCGATACACGGGCATTCTCTTCTTCAAACAGCCACTTCTCAACGATCTGTTCTTGAATAAAATTGGTGTCTCCCACTTCCTCGATACGACGCCATTTGATCATCTGACGGACAATAATTTCAATATGCTTGTCATTGATCGTCACGCCCTGCAAACGGTACACATCTTGAACTTCCTTCAAAAGGTACTCGGCGAGTTTATGTTCACCCAGAACAGTGAGAATATCAATTGGGTTCAAAGGACCGTCCATCAAAGGCGTTCCAGCGGTAATTTTATCACCATCGCCCACAATAATATACGCACCACGGGGAATATTATGTTCATCTGGTTTTCCCATTTTATCAAACGGCTTGATAATTAACTTCCGGGAACCCTTCATCAGTTTGCCATATTCAACAACACCGTCAATTTGTGCCATTCTGGCAGGATTCCTGGGTTTTCGAGCTTCAAACAACTCGGTAACCCGCGGCAAACCACCTGTAATATCTTTGGTCTTGGCAAATTCAGAAGGAATCTTGGCGAGAACATCACCAGGATTAACAATATCACCCTCTTTAACAGAGAGATGCGCATTCACCGGCAGATAGAATTTACGTACAATTTTATGGGTTTCAATATCCCTGATCAATATCTGCGGTTGTAATTCATCGCGCAATTTCTCACTCTTGATATCAATGATAATGGTGGTCAACTTACCAGAAATTTCATCGCGATCCTGAACAAACGAAACATTTTCTTCCAGATCACGCAATTCGACCCGGCCCGCTTCCTTGGTTAAGATAGCATTAGCAAAAGGGTCCCATTCCAATAATAGGTCTCCCTTTTTCACGGTTTGTCCATCCACAACCATCACCTTGGAACCATACGTAACGGAATAAACGGCTTTCTCTTTTTTCCGTGCATCCAAGATTTGAACGGTACCTGTTCGATTCATGGCAATAGATATTTTATCTTTATCCTCGATAATTTCAAGATCATTAAAATGAACGGTACCATTAAAACCACTGGCCAGCCGTGTCTGTCCTTCACCACCAGAAGCAACACCACCAATATGGAACGTTCTCATGGTTAACTGGGTTCCAGGTTCACCAATAGACTGGGCAGCGATAATACCAACTGCTTCGCCCAATTCAATCAGGCGTCCAGTAGAGAGATTACGACCATAACACTTGCGACATACACCGGACTTGGTGTCGCAGGTCAAAACGGAACGAATTTTAACTTTTAAAATACCGGAATCGACAATGATTTTAGCCTTGGCCTCGTTGATTTCTTCACCACCGCTTACAATAACATAATCCGCATCTTCTGGATGATGGATATCATTTAACGCGGTGCGTCCGATAATTCGTTCAATCAACGGTTCAATCTCTTTTCCGTTTTCAATAATATCACTTACATCAATACCATTAAAAGTACCACAATCTTCTTCCCTGACAATCACTTCCACTGCGGCATCAACCAATTTACGTGTCAAATACCCTGCATCGGCAGTTTTAAGCGCCGTATCAGCCAACCCTTTACGTGCGCCATGAGTGGAGATGAAGTATTGCAAAACAGATAATCCCTCTTTAAAATTTGCCGTGATAGGAGTTTCCAAGATTTCGCCTGAAGGTTTGGCCATTAGACCACGCATACCAGCCAACTGTTTTAATTGGTCTTTACTACCTCTGGCTCCAGAATCGGACATAACAAAAATAGGATTGATCGTATTGCCCTCGTAACTCATTTTTTTCATCCCGGCAAACATGGTTTCGCGGATCTGATCGGTAGCGCGGCTCCATTTATCAATAATGGTGTTATGCCGCTCACTGGCAGACAGAATACCATCATTATATTGTTTTTCAACAATTTCCAGTTCTTTTTCAGTGTCCTTGATGATCTGTTCTTTTTCAACGGGAATAACGAGATCGGAAATACTGATGGTAAAACCAGCGCGGGTAGCATATTCAAAACCACCGGTTTTTAAAGAATCCAACGATTCGACGGTGGCATCAAAGCCAAGGTTGAGATAAATATAATACACGAGGTTACCAATACCTTTTTTCTTTAACAAGCCATTAATAAAAGGGATTCCCTTGGGCAAGAACTCATTAAAAATAACGCGGCCAGGAGTGGTAACAAGAAAACTATTATCGCCCTTGGTAATGGTGAAAGAAGGACAGTTGGCGACATCCTGATTGTCCAAGGTATATGCATCAAGATTCTTGATTTCGCCGTAATAACGAACCAACACCTTGGCATTGAGATCAACCAGTCCCTGTTCGAGAGCTTGCAACACGTCCTTTCTAGAGCTAAAAACCTTGTTCTCACCCTTCAAGCCATTTTTGGTAAAGGTAAGATAATAAAAACCAAGGATCATATCCTGGGTGGGGACAGCGAGTGGTTTACCATTGGCAGGGTTCAAAATATTATTGGTGGAAAGCATCAACACTTTGGCTTCGGCTTGTGCCTCAAGTGAAAGTGGAATATGCACGGCCATCTGGTCACCGTCAAAGTCGGCATTAAACGCGGGACAAACGAGTGGATGCAAGGTAATAGAATTTCCTTCCACTAACTGCGGTTTAAATGCTTGAATACCCAGACGATGGAGCGTTGGCGCGCGGTTTAATAACACGGTATGTTCTTTGACAACCTCATCAAGCGCGTCCCAGATTTCATCCCGGTTCTCTTCCACCCAGGTGCGTGCCACTCTCAGAGTGGTGACGACACCCTTCTTTTCCAATTTATTATAAATAAAGGGTTTGAATAATTCCAATGCCATTTTTTTGGGAATACCGCACTGTTCCAATTTTAATTTGGGGTCCACCACGATAACCGAGCGACCTGAATAGTCGACACGTTTTCCCAACAAGTTCTGCCGAAAGCGTCCCTGTTTTCCCTTCAATGAATCGGAGAGGGATTTCAAAGGTCTCTTCTGGGAACTCATATAACTCTTATTGCGTTTTTGGTTATCAAATAATGCATCCACTGCTTCTTGGAGCATACGTTTTTCGTTTTTAATGATCAATTCGGGAGCTTTCAGATCCAGCAGACGTTTTAAACGGTTGTTCCGGTTAATGACACGGCGATACAGGTCATTAAGATCGGAAGAAGCAAAACGACCGCCATCCAAACGAACGAGAGGCCGTAGATCGGGGGGTAGAACGGGGATAATAGTTAAAATCATCCATTCGGGACGGTTCCCGGAATGAAGAAAATCTTCCATTAATTTTAAGCGTCGGGCCATGCTTTTCTTTTTTTGGACGGATTTCTCAACGATCAATCGGGATTTTAAATATTTGACTTCTTTATCCAGTTCAAGCATTTTGAGCAGGTCAAAGATAGTTTCCGCGCCCATGCCCGCATGAAAAGAATCCTCGCCGAAGCGATCCACGAGATCAATATACTCATCCTCGGTCAAAATCTGTTTGAAGCGAAGATTGGGAACATTACCGGGATCATAAACGATATAGTTTTCAAAATAGACAATATGTTCCAGTTGTTTGCTGGTTATTTCGAGCAGCACGGCGATTCGTGATGGAACGCCTTTAAAAAACCAGATATGGGCGACCTTGGAATTCAACTCGATGTGTCCCATTCGTTCCCTGCGTACCGAAGACATGGTGACTTCGACGCCGCATTTTTCGCAGACTATGCCTTTGTATTTTAAGCCTTTGTATTTTCCGCATAGGCATCTAAAATCCTGGGTGGGTCCAAATATTTTCGCACAGAATAGACCGTCTCGCTCTGGTTTAAAAGTCCTATAATTGATGGTCTCAGGCTTGGTAACCTCGCCGGATGACCACCCGCGTATCACTTCTGGCGACGCCAGCGTGATTCTTATCTTACTATAATCCATTATATTGACATCTTTTCCATGCTTTCTAAATCTTTGCATAACCACTCCTCTTAATTAGTATTAAGATATATTTGCAATGTTTTCTTTAGCCCTGTTCTCTTCAAGAACTTTATCTTTGCGAATTAATTCGACATTGAGAGCCAGACTTTTCAATTCCTTAATAAGCACATTGAAGGATTCGGGCATACCTGGGTTAAAGTCCATGGTTCCTTTGACTATTGCCGAATAAATCTCATTACGGCCGCTAATATTATCGGATTTGATAGTCAGGATTTCCTGGAGCAAGTAGGCAGCGCCGTATGCTTCAAATGCCCAGACTTCCATTTCACCCACTCTCTGTCCACCAAACTGGGCTTTTCCACCCAGAGGTTGCTGGGTAATCAAGGAATAGGGACCAGTGGACCGGGCGTGAATCTTATCGTCTACCATGTGTTCGAGCTTCATCATATACATCAAGCCGACAGTGATGGTATTGTTAAATTTATCTCCGGTAATACCATCGTAAAGCGGCACTTTCCCATCATCGGGCAAGCCTGCTTTACGCATATACTGTTTTACTTCTTCCTCGGATGCACCATCAAAAACAGGTGTTTCAAAGTGCAATCCAAGAATCAAACCAGCACGTCCGAGAATCAATTCATAAATTTGTCCGACATTCATACGTGAAGGAACGCCGAGCGGGTTCAAAATTATTTCCAACGGGGTTCCATCTTCGAGAAAAGGCATGTCTTCCTGGGGCAGAATCTTGGCCACAATACCTTTGTTTCCATGTCTTCCAGCCATCTTGTCCCCGACTGAAATCTTGCGGTTGACAGCGATCAAGACCTTGATAATTTTGATGATACCGGGAGCGAATTCATCGCCCTTCTTCATCTGTTCGATTTTTGAGAGCTTTTCATTATTCAAGGCATCAATGTGGAGACGGGACTTTGACTCGATCTCAATGATCTTTTTCACGGTCACGTCGTTGACATGGTTTTTCAAATCTTTGATGAATCGTTCATTCAAGTGCAAGGTAGCGATTTCCTCGACAGGAATACCAGTGCCTTTTTTCCAGGTGATGTCATCATACTCAAAATCAGTTTCGATGATGACCCCTTTCAGGAGGTTGCGAATCTTTTCAAATTTATCGGCGATTAATATTTTTTTCTCATCGTTGAAGTTACGTTCCCATTTGGCAACAACCAGTTCGTCGATTTCTACAGCGCGATTATCTTTATCCAAACCGCGACGGGTGAAAATTTTCACATCAATAACGGTTCCTTCGACACCTGGAGGGCAATACAACGATGTATCTTTAATTTCTGAGGCTTGTTCACCAAAAATAGCACGCAACAATTTTTCTTCGGGTGAAAGTTGTGTCTCACCTTTAGGTGAAACTTTGCCGACAAGAATTTCGCCGGGTTTAACTTTGGCTCCGATGCGGCAGATACCATATTCATCGAGGTGGCGCAAAATATGTTCGGAAACTCCGGGAATATCGGCGGTTATTTCCTCTTTCCCCAGTTTGGTTTCCCGTGCTTCGACAGTTTCTTCAACAATATATATAGAGTTAAAGGCAGAAGTCATCACGAGGCGTTCACTGAGAACGATGGCGTCTTCATAATTGTATCCGCGCCAAGGCATAAAAGCAGCGAGGATATTTCGTCCGAGAGCAAGTTCACCCATATTGGAAGCAGGACCATCGCAGAGGATTTGTCCTTCTTTCACGCGATCTCCGGGTTTCACGAGTGGTCTTTGATTGACCAGTGTATTTTGGTTTGAACGTCTAAACTTCTTTAATTCATAGAGATCAGCACCGATTTCAGAGAAATCACCCTTGTTGTCACTATCAGCTCTGACAATAATCCGTTCTGCGTCAGCATTCATGACAGTTCCGGCACGTCTTGCCAGTACGACAATCCCGGAATCCCTTACCAACTGGTACTCCATACCTGTTCCAACAACGGGTGTTTGGGGACACACGAGGGGAACGGATTGACGTTGCATGTTGGAACCCATTAATGCTCGGTTGGCATCATCATGGGCCAAGAAGGGAATAAGCGAGGCGGATATGGAAACAATCTGTTTGGGTGAAATATCAATAAAATGAATTTCCGCGGTATCACAGGGAAACGAATCACTGCCTCTGCGGGAGTTGACCTTTTTGGAGACAAAGCGATTATTCTCATCCAATTTAGCATTGGCCTGGGCAATAGTAAAACCTTCCTCTTCCCATGCGGTGAGATAAAAGGGATGATACTCGAACAGGGGGATTTCTTTGCCCTCGTTTGTTAACCGCTGGATTTCAGTCATCAGATGATCTTCTCTGACAAGGCTTTTATAGGCGAAAGTGGATTGTCCGGGATAGGTAATCCGGCAATAGTTGAAGACGGTGCTGTCTTCGACTTTTCGATAAGGAGTTTCAATAAACCCATAATCATTCACCCGGGCATAGGTTGTCAGCGATGAAATCAAGCCGATATTGGGGCCTTCTGGAGTTTCAATAGGACAAATACGACCATAATGGGAAGAATGAACGTCGCGCACTTCAAAACCAGCTCTTTCGCGATTCAAACCACCAGGACCGAGCGCGGAAATACGGCGCTTATGGGTAGTTTCAGCCAAAGCATTGGTTTGGTCCATAAATTGCGACAACTGGGATGTGCCAAAAAATTCTTTTACAGCGGCAAAAACTGGCTTTGTATTGAGTAGTTCCCTGGGCAACATGACGGAAATGTCAGTAGCATTGGTAATCCGTTCCCGGATAATCTTTTCAAGGCGCATCAAACCAATACGGAAGGCATTTTCTACGAGTTCACCCACGGCACGAATACGTCGATTGGCGAGATGATCGATATCATCCACGGTCATTTTCCCGGTGCGGTCATACTTCAAGCGCAAGTAATATTTCAATATCTCGATAATGTCGTCCACGGTGAGGATATACACTTCTTTATTAAAATCCTCTTTTAAACCAAGTTTGATGTTTAATTTCAAACGACCGACAGAAGAGAGATCATAGCGCCGTGGATCGCGCATCATGTTTTCAAAAAACTTTTTCGAACCTTCAAGAGTAACGGGTTCACCGGGTCTTAGTTTTTTAAAGACCTCGATAAAGGCATCGCCCTGATCTTTGGAAACTTTCTCATCGCTCTCGCTATCACTCTGGACAACAACCTTATCGGTCATTTCGATATCTTGTTTTTTCTTATCTTTCCTGAGTGTATAAGCCATCATGGGGCCGAATTCCTCTTCGCTACTTTCTGGGAAGAAGACATGGAATTCAACGTTCATCTTTTTTAATTTTTTGATCTGGGTAGCGGTGATTTGCTCGTTGATTTTCATCACGCCATCAATATCGGAAGCGGAATATAGGTCTTCAAACAATTCAATATCAACGGGTAGATACTGGATTTCCAATTTTTCCAGATCTTTAATATGTTTGATCATCAACTTTTGACCAGCGGGCAGAATCTCATTGCCATTCTTATCAAATATGGCAGCAGCGAGCCGATTATCTTTCAAAAACCTGGAAGTCTGAAAATACAACACACCGTCTTCAACCTTGGCGGCCAAGATAGTATAAAATTTCTTCAAAATTTCTAGGTCATCACAGAGTCCCATGGCCTTCAAGAAAGTAGTGATATTAATTCTTTTGGTTTTTTTATCCAAACGAACCTGCAAGAGGTTCATTTTTTCTTCCAATTCGATCCATGCGCCACGAGCGGGGATGATTTTAGCGGTATATTCCCCCCTGGACTTGCCGGGGAGGAAATACACGCCAGGGGAACGTTGCAGTTGGGAAACCACGACACGTTCGGTACCATTAATAATAAAAGTACCCCTTTCGGTAATAAAAGGAATTTCACCAAAAAATATTTCTTGTTCTTTTACGTCACGAATAACCTTTTGTCCCTTTTTGTCTTCAGCATAAAGAGCCAGACGCAAGGTGACCTTAAGAGGAATGGCATAGTCAAATCCCTTATCCAGACAGTCTTCCGGAGTGTATTTGATTTTCAACCTTACTTTGTCACCGCATTGGCTGCAGGTTTTATTCTCTACGGTTCCTTTGCTGACGCAGTCAGGGCACACGGAATCAGAACCAGTCTCGGTATCCGAACTCAACAATGTGCCACAATGACTGCAATAAGGTTTTGAATTTTCAATACCTTCAAGAGCGCCACATTTACAGGACCAATCTCCCAGAGAGTAGGAGTCGAAATCCAGAATAGCAGTTTCTTTAAAATCCGAAATCGGGAAGATAGATTTAAATGCGGTTTGTATCCCGATGTTTCTTCTTTTTTCAGGTAATTCATCAATCTGTAAGAAAATTCTATAGGAGCGTTTTTGTATCTCCAATAAATTAGGAACTTCTATGGGGGATTGAATTTTTGAGAAACTTATCCTGTCAATGTATCGTTTATTTTTTTGCATACTAATCCCTCAAGCTATTTTATTTTAGGTATTCAAGGCTAATCATTTATTGTTCAATTTTCGATTTCAATCTATCGACTTAAATCTTCCGACTTAAAACCAGATTTACTTGATTTCGATTTCAGCTCCTACTTCTTCGAACTTCTTTTTGATTTCAGCAGCTTCTTCTTTAGATACGCCTTTTTTTACTTCACCGGGAGCCGCATCAACGACGGCTTTGGCCTCTTTTAATCCAAGGTCCGTTACTTCGCGAACCACTTTAATCACGTTGATCTTTTTGGGACCGACATTCTTTAAAATAATATCGAAATCGGTTTTTTCTTCAACTTCTTCTTCAACGGGAGCAGCAGCCGCAGCGGCCACACCAGCGCCCATAGGCATTGCTGCCATCTCGGCTTTGATACCATATCTTGATTCGAACTCTTTTATATAGTCAACCAAGTCAAGTACAGTCAACGTATCCAGATGTTTAAAAAAGTCTTCCTTTGTGAATTCAGCCATTATTCTTTCTCCTCTTTTTCTTTTTTATCTTTTAAATTGTTCATTAGAATCAGTGTGTCTCTAAGTGGTGCAGACAGGGCAATCCCCATCTTCTTCAGCGGCATTGAAATGGAAAGTACCAACTGTGCCAATAACTGTTCTTTAGCGGGAAGTTTCGCCACTGCTTTAACTTTTTCTTTGTCCGCGTAGATTTGTTCGATAAATCCAGCCTTTAATTGAACCTTGGGATTTTCTTTTTCAAAATCCACCATGGTTTTAGCCAGATCAATAAAATTCTTATTGGCATAGGCAACAGCCAGTGGACCAAAAAAGACTTCCCGACCAATCTTCGTATTTTTTTCTTGAAAATATTTTAACGCCAAGCGATTTTTAATTACCTTGACATTACCGCCCATTGGTCTGAGGCGATTTCGTAGTGTTTCCATTTCCTTCACGGTCATGCCGCGAAAACTGAACAGGTATACGCCATTGCTTCTAAATATCTCGCTAATCTCAGACACCTGCTTTTGCTTTGCTTTTAATGTTTCTTTACTGGGCACTGTAATCCTCCTATTAGCGATGTATTATATCTCAAAATCCTGAAGACTTAACTTAACGGAGGGACTCATGGTGGAACTGACATAAATGGACCAGACATATTTCCCTTTAAGTGCAACGGGTTTGGCTTTCAATACAGCGGCCAAAAATTCCTTGGCGTTGTCAACGAGAAATTCGTTAACAAAGGAACTCTTGCCGATACTGCTATTGATGATACCGGTTTTATCGACCTTGAATTCAACGCGGCCTTTTTTTACTTCTTCAACGGATTCTTTGATATTAAAGGTCACGGTGCCAGCTTTGGGACTGGGCATCAGTCCTTTGGGGCCTAACACCTTGCCGAGTTTCCCGACATTTTTCATGGTATCGGGAGTCACAATCAACACGTCGAAGTCGAACCAATTCTCGGTTTTAATCTTTTCGATCATTTCTTCGCCGCCGACAAAATCGGCTCCAGCATCAAGTGCTTCTTTTTGTTTATCACCGGTAGCGATGACGAGAACTTTTTTGGCCCGTCCGGTTCCATGGGGTAATACGACGGTGCCTCTGACCATTTGATCGGGGTATTTGGGATCAACACCCAGTCGAATGGAAAGGTCAATGGACTCATCAAATTTGGCGGTTTTAATTTCTTTTAACAAAGCGATTGCATCGGCCACGGGATATTCACGTGGTTCGATTTTTTCTTTCGCTTTTTGGTAATTTTTATGTGGTTTAGCCATGTTTAATCTCCAGTCCCATGCTTCTTGCCGAACCGGCTACGATTTTCACTGCTTGGCCAAGATCATCCGTATTCAGATCGGGTAACTTTGTCTTAGCAATTTCTTCCAATTGCTTCTGGTTGATCCGTCCCACTTTATTCTTATTGGGCTCACCAGATCCTTTAACTATCCCAGCCGCTTTACGCAGCAGGTAGGACACCGGTGGGGTTTTTAAATTCATTGTGAAGGTTTTATCAGGGTGAACCAATATTTCAGCCGGAATAATCATCCCGTCTTCCATTTTGGCAGTGGCTTTATTAAATTGGTTCACAAACTCCATGATGTTTAAGCCATGCTGACTTAAAGCCGGCCCTACCGGCGGCGCCGGTGTTGCTTTACCGGCAGGTAATTGAAGTCTTAAAGTCTTTATTACTGGTTTCTGTTTTTTCTTTGGGCCTGCCATTTGTATATACTCCTATATTTTTTCTACCTGGAAAAAATCTAAATCTACTGGGGTTGGTCTCCCGAAAATGGTCACTGTCACTTTGAGTTGATTTTTTTCCTCCAGTACACTCTCTACCACGCCATTAAAATTCATAAATGGTCCATCCACAATTTTGACGGCTTCGCCGACCTCGAAATGGTATTTGGGTTTGGGGGTTACTTGAGTTGTTTCGATGTGCTTTAAGATAATGGCCACTTCTTTTTCAGATAATGGTTTGGGTCGTTTCCCGGCGCCAACAAAGCCGGTTACCTTGGGGGTGTTTCTGACGAAATACCAGTTTTTATCATTCATTTCCATTTTAACCAGTATATAACCGGGAAACGATCTTTTTTCACTGACCACTTTCTTACCATCTTTAATTTCGATGACGTTTTCTTTGGGGATTACCATTTCAAAAATGTGGTCTTGCATTTTATACTTGCGTATCTTTTCTTCAAGGGCTTTGACCACAAACTCCTCAGCACCAGAAAACACATGAATGATGTACCATTTCTTGTCCATTGTCAACCTGTCTAGCTATCTGCTCATTACTTGAACATAGTGATAATTCGTTGGACAATCAAATGGAAAGAAAAGTCAATCACCTGTAAATAAATCCCGAATATAATCGAGAGTACAAGGACTGCAATGGTTGTCTTTTGCACGTCATTTTTTGTGGGCCAAGTTACTTTTTTTAACTCACCTCGGACCTCCGTAATGAAGGCCCGAGTTCGTTTTATTATTTCTAGTTTTTTCATATTATTTCAAATGCAGGTCAGGAGGGGCTCGAACCCCCAACACCCGGTTTTGGAGACCGGTGCTCTACCAATTGAACTACTGACCTATTTTACCTCCTTGTGGGCGGTATGTTTTTTGCACCGTGGACAATACTTACTTAAATTCAGTTTTTCCGTGGTATTTGTTTTGTTCTTGTAAGTCGAATAATTTTTTTCGCTACAATCCGTGCATTTCAGATGAATCTTAACTCGCTTCTCACTCTTAGCCATAGTATACTTCTTTATCAGTTAATTTTTTAATCTATTCAATAATATCTGTAACAGAGCCAGCGCCGATAGTACGACCACCTTCGCGGATAGCGAATTTTAATCCCTTTTCCATAGCGATGGGGGTGATTAATTGGATGGTGAACTGGGCATTGTCGCCGGGCATAACCATTTCAACGCCTTCAGACAACTGGACGGAACCGGTGACATCGGTAGTACGGAAGAAAAACTGGGGACGGTAACCGGTGATAAAAGGTGTATGACGTCCGCCTTCTTCTTTACCGAGCACGTACACTTCGGCTTTAAATTTGGTATGGGGGGTGATGCTGCCGGTTTTGGCCAAAACCATGCCACGTTCGACATCATCACGATCGGTACCACGAAGCAGTACGCCGATGTTATCGCCAGCGCGACCTTCATCCAATAATTTCTTGAACATTTCAACGCCGGTGACGACTTTTTTCTGGGTGGCGCGAATACCAACGATCTCAATTTCATCGCCGACTTTCACAATACCACGTTCGACACGACCCGTTACCACAGTACCGCGGCCACTGATGGTGAAAACATCTTCAATAGGCATTAAAAATTCTTTATCAATGGGGCGTTCGGGCAATTGGATATAATCATCGACTGCATCCATGAGGTCCATAATGCGTTTATTCCATTCGTTGTCGAGTTTGCCATCGCTTTCCAAACTTCGTAAGGCACTGCCTCTGATGATGGGGATATCATCGCCGGGGAAGTCGTATTTATTCAATAATTCGCGAATTTCAAGTTCCACCAAGTCGAGAATCTCTTCATCTTCTACCATGTCGCATTTGTTCATAAACACGACGATAGCGGGAACGTTTACCTGACGGGCGAGCAGGATGTGCTCACGGGTTTGGGGCATTGGGCCGTCGGCTCCACTGACCACGAGGATGGCGCCGTCCATTTGGGCTGCTCCGGTAATCATGTTCTTGATATAGTCGGCATGACCGGGACAATCTATATGGGCATAATGCCGTTTTTTGGTGTCATATTCCACGTGTGAAATATTAATGGTTATGCCACGCTCTTTTTCTTCGGGGGCATTATCAATACTCCAGAAATCTCGGTAAACTGCCTTGGATCCTTCTACTTGACTCAGTATCTTGGTTATTGTTGCAGTCAAGGTCGTTTTTCCATGATCGACATGTCCGATGGTACCGATGTTCAAGTGCGGTTTACTTCTATCAAATTTTACCTTCGTCATTTCTGACCTCCTAGTTCATGTATTTAATTAATAGTATCATAATATAGTCCGTTTATTGCTTCCGTATATTTCTTTTAAACCGTCCGTTTATACTGTAAAAAACAAAGCCCTCGAACAGATTCGAACTGTTGACCTCATCCTTACCAAGGATGCGCTCTGCCGACTGAGCTACGAGGGCCTAAATACTAGCGGGAGACGGGATTCGAACCCGCGACGAGTAGCTTGGAAGGCTACCACTCTAGCCACTGAGTTACTCCCGCATAAAAAATTTTGGGCAGGGGCGGATTCGAACCACCGAAGGCTGGCGCCAACGGGTTTACAGCCCGTCCCATTTGACCGCTCTGGAACCTGCCCAAACATTTTATAATGCGTTTAACTTCTTAACAGCTGGCGAAGGGATTTGAACCCCCGACCTGCTGATTACAAATCAGCTGCTCTACCAGCTGAGCTACGCCAGCACACCAAAAAATAAGTATACCACAACTATCACCATTTTGTCAATAGCATAATTGGAGATTGTTGTTTTTTTAAGATCGAATTATACCCTTTTTTATTCGCTATTTCAAGAGATAACTGAAAAAAAAATAAAATCGCTGCATTTTATGGCGCACGAGAGGGGGCTAACAAATTCAGATATCACCAATTAATTTACCAAGGATCAAGCGAATTAATGAATGTTATTGCTGTCCTGAGGAGAAAATATTTTTTATTTTTTTCTGTTATACTGGTGCTATTGTATGGTATAATAAATTTTTGAGTGCATTTCACTATAGAGGATAGAACATCATGAAAATCATTAGATTTCTTTCACAGGACGACACGCTGTATTATGGGGTCATAGAATCACCGGATGATGATAAGGCACGTTTGATTGAGGGCGACATATTGGGTCGTTTCACGGTCACAGATAAAACAGGGGTGATAAAAAAAATATTATCCCCGATTCATACGCCTTATATTATAGGTGTGGGTTTAAATTATAAAAAGCACGCGGTGGAAACAGGGATGCAGTATCCTGAAATCCCGGTGTTATTCTTAAAAGCGGCGGGGACATTGATTGGACCGATGGAACCTATTGTCTTGCCTAAAGCAGGCCCGGACCAGGTGGACTATGAAGCAGAATTGGCGATCATTATCGGCAAGCAGGGAAAAAATATACGGGTTGAGAATGCGATGGATTATGTTCTGGGGTATACTTGCGCGAACGATGTGAGCGCCCGGGACTGGCAGATTCGCAAGCAAAAAACGCAATGGGCGCGGGGCAAGAGTTTTGATACGTTCTGTCCGTTGGGACCCTGGCTGGTAACGAAGGAAGAAATTACGAATCCGCACCGCCTGGGGATACATTCGGAGATTAATGGTAAAACTTATCAGGATTCGAATACGTCGGATATGATTTTCGACATCCCCTATCTGGTAAGTAATCTCAGTCAATCGTTGACGCTGTTTCCTGGGACAATTATTTTAACGGGAACACCGAATGGAGTGGGGTTTACGCGTATTCCTCCGACATTTTTGAAACCGGGGGACATGGTGACTGTGGAAATCGAAAAAATCGGACGCTTGACGAATCCGGTGGTGATGGAAAACGATGGGAAGCAGGATTAAGGGGTATGGGTGGCTGTTGTTTGGTTGTATATAAGATCAGACTTCCTGATTTCGGCGGAAACGGTGTTGGCACTTTTATCACGAATATTATATGAGAGATACGAGAGAATAAATCATTTTTTCACCGGTTGCAGGGTGTTGGAATGCCATTTTGGTTAACTCTTCCAAGAGTAAGGAAATAGCTTTGTCATGAGTCGGCTCTTCCCATAGGTGACGATTCCATAAAAATCACTCTATGCTGACGCTGGTTGGTCTTGGACGAGTAAAAATCACTCATCATTGACGCTGGTTGGTCAAAATTTACCGCCATCGGTCACCAGCGAGTGAAAATCAGTCATCATTGACGCTGGTTGGTCAAAATTTGCCGCCATCGGTCACCAGCGAGTGAAAATCAGTCAAAATGCTACGAATTAGCTCTGAATTCTATCAAAATCGGTCATCGATGACCCTCGGAGGGTCATCGTTGACGCTTTGAGAAAAAAGTTAAGTGAAAATCGGTCATCGTTCCCCAAATTTGCACTTTTATGAGCCTAATTCAGTCATCACTGACCGAAAATCACTTGGAAAACAGGCTGACGGTCGAAATTTCCTAAAAATCGGTAAATTTGTTTACAAATGAGCGCAAAACACACTGATTTTGGTGTGAGGTTTTCCATAACTGCCGAGATTTGGCTTTTGGTTCACGATCTTTTTCCCTTTCAAAGTTTTCCCTCCTATTATGCCACAAAAAAACTCTTTTATAAAAATAAGTATCAATAAACACTGCCGGGATCAGGGAGTCTGAAGATATATATGGCCGAACAAAAAAGTTGCAAAGAAATTGGTAGGGGAATCATAAAACGGCTACCAAGTCATGTGGAACATACTTGTTAATGGTATCAAAGAGGATTTTTTTATCAATGGGTTTTGAAACGTAATCATCCATTCCCTGGGCAATAAATTTTCCTTTGTCGCCTTTCATGGCATGGGCGGTTAAGGCGATAATGGGAATATGCTTGTCAATTTCCCTGATTTTAGTGGTGGCTTCTATGCCATCCATATGGGGCATCATGATATCCATTAAGATGAGGTTGTAATTGGGGTGGGGACTTTGTACTTGTTTGATAAAGAGGGCGACGGCTTCAATGCCATCGGAAGCGATGTCGACATGGTGGCCTTCTTTTTCAAGTAAGCGTCGGATCAAGCGTTGATTAATCATATTATCTTCAGCGACGAGGACGTGGAGCTGAGGAGTAAGTTGGGGCGAGAGACTGGATTCTGGGGGGTGTATGGCTTGTACTTCCTGGATTTTATAGCCCAAAACCCGCAGTATCACGGGCAATAATTCCTGGGAGTTAACGGGTTTTAAAAGGTGGGCATCGGCTTGATAGCTTTTGAATTCAAGGATATCCTGGGTACTGACACCAGAAGTAATGAGGATTGCCGGGGTGGATAGATGAAGTTCCTGGCGAATTTTTTTCAGGAGAGTGCCGCCATCCATGCCGGGCATCCTGAAATCAAGGATGAGTAACTGAAAGGAGTTGGCTTTGTTGCTTAAGATTTGGAGGGCTTCGAGGCCGGAACTGGCGGTTTGGGGGATTAAACCCTCGCGGAACAGGAGTTCCTGCAAGAACCGCCGATTGGTTTCGTTATCGTCAACGATGAGGAGGGACAGACCTTTTATTTTATCAAGAAGGTCTTTGTCTTCACGCTGGGAAGATAAAGTCCCGATTTCAAACAAGGCGGTGAAATGGAAGGTGGAGCCGGGACCACTGGCAATAGAATGGGGAAAGGTGGAAGGACTTTCGGCCCAGATGACACCGCCCATCAATTCGACTAACTTGGAACTAATGGCCAAACCAAGGCCGGTGCCGCCGTATTTGCGGGTGCTGGAAGAATCAACCTGGGCAAACTTCTCAAACACAAAACCGAGTTGATCTTCATGGATACCAATGCCGGTATCAGCGACGATGAAGTGGAGTAAAATCTTATTATCAATACCGTCTTCCAACACATCGATCTTTAAAACGATTTCACCGTCATTGGTAAACTTGATGGCATTGCCGATGAGATTGACGACGACCTGCCGCATCCTGCCGACATCACCGATGAGTTGCTCGGGGACCTGGGAATCAATATAATAGATTAATTCAAGATTTTTGGCATGGGCCTGGATAGCCAGAGTTTTGATAATATCACCGAGAGATTTTCGCAGTTCAAAGGGTTTTGCTTCAAGGATAAGTTTGCCAGCATCAACTTTTGAGAAATCGAGGATATCATTGAGCAGTTTTAAGAGGGAACGGGAGGCCTGGGAAACAATTTCGAGATATTCGCGTTGTTCCTCGTTGAGTTGGGTTCCCAATGCGAGTTCGGTCATGCCCATGATGGCATTCATGGGGGTGCGGATTTCATGGGACATGTTGGCGAGAAATTCACCCTTGGAACGACTGGCTGCCTCGGCAGCGTCCTTGGCAGTCAATAACTCGACCTCCATATTTTTTCGCTCGGTGATGTCTTCTTTGACGGCGACAAAATGGGTAATTTTCCCTTGCGAGTCTTTGATGGGAGAGATGAGGGTGGAATCCCAGTAGAGTTGGCCGTCTTTTTTGCGGTTATAGAGCTCACCGTTCCAATCTTTACCTGCGGTAATAGTTTCCCACAGATTTTGATAATCTTCCTGGGGGTTGAAGTTGGATTTTAAGATATTGGTATTTTGCCCGATTGCCTCTTCCTTGGTATAACCGGTAATCTGGGTAAATTTTGGGTTGATGTATTGAATAATGCCCTGGGTATCGGCGATTTGAATAGCAACACTACTTTGTTCGACGGCGCGTAATAAGATGCGGTTCTGGGTTTCTTCCTCTTTTTTGCGGGTGATATCGCGGATGACAACAATTAAATTAGATTGCTCATGGATTTCAACCTCGGAGATTACTAACTCGGCGGGGAAGACATGTTGGTTCTTGGCAGTGCATTCGATTTCAAAAATACGGGAATAGGTATCTTTTTTAAGGGCGGGGTCGGATTGTCCAAAGGTCTCGATGAATTTTTTATAACTGCCCACGGAGATAATGTGATTAAAAAAGTCTTTGTGTCTAAGTTCAGCGCCACTGTACTGGAACATACGTTCAGCGGCATCGTTCCAGAAGAGGATATTGCCATTGGGGTCGACCATGAGTATGGCATCTTGGAGGGAAGAGGTGACGGTGCGCAATTTCATTTCATTGGCTTCGATTTCCTGGCTTTTTATTTCCAATTCCATGGTGCCTTCGGCAATCAAGTCTTCGAGGTGATCGCGATGGGTTTTGAGTTCGTTTTCCATGGTCTCTCGTTCGTGGATTTTGGTTTCGAGTTGGGTATTGATGAATTCGAGTTGTTTATCCCGGATGACGAGGCGCCCCATGAGACGTCCGAAGCCATAGTACAAGGTCATGAAGACAAAAATCAATATGCCGACAGCAATGGGAATCAATTGGTTTAGAGATGAGTTTATTTCTTTTTTTAAATCAGTGATGTCGAGTGCGGCAAGGATAAGGGCGGCGGGATGGCCGCAGTAATCAGAAATAATAATATTATCGAAACGGACATATATTTTATTGCGGATTGAAATTTGGGTGGTGGGGAGTTTTGGGTTGATGGGGTGGAAGTCTGATCTGGGTAACCAAGGGCAGGGGGTTATGCAACTTTTTGAAAAATAGCCAGCGCCAAGATCTTGCCCGCAGTTTTTTGAACCGTAGGGTAATTTAACGGCAATCACAGTTTGCATACCAAGCATTTTTTCCCCGCCTATTAAAAATTGTTCGGGGTTGAGTACGAATTCCAAGGCGGTGATAGGGTTGACTTTTGTTTTAGGTTGGGAATCAAGGGGAATGATGATGCGATAAGAGAACCCGCCGGGATGAGTGAATACACCGGAACAGGGAGCTTTGAGGCGAAGTGCCTGGGCCAGCATGGGGTCGGGTGTGGATGGTGGGGGAAAATTTTCTTGGGAACGATAAATAGGGAGTTTTTGCGTGGGATGGGAAAAATGCCAGATGACGTCTTCTAAATAAAACTCCATGATCGGGCTGTTTTTTAAGATGTCGAGGGTTAATTGCTGGAGTTTATGGGGGTCGGAGGCTGTAGCAGCAGCAATAATATTTTGATCGGTGAGCAAGCGCTTGGCGAGGGTGGTATAAATAGAATTGGCATGCCCTCGGGAACGGTGGTAATGTTGTTTAATTAAACTGGCATAAATACGGGTGATGTGCTGGATTTCCCGGTTGGAGTAGCTGATCATATTATAGAAAAAGAGCGCTGAAAGAAGTACAATCATCATGGCGACGACGAACAGTACCCGATTTTTCATGGTGGTTGCACCAGGTCCAATATTACTTTTTGTATGCATACATCTATTTTATAACAATATGGCTTTTTTTCAAAATAAAATCGGTGGGGAATTAAAAAATATTGGATTTTTTGCAAGAAATTTTGGATTTTTAACAGACGTGGGAGCGAGATGGACGGTGTGGTGGGAAAGGATAAAAATTGGGGCTGGTATTAATTTATGTTTAATTTATGTTTAATTTAGAGAAAAGGCTTGGGTTTGGTAGAGGCGGTTGTAAATGCCATCTTTTTTTAATAGTTCGATGTGGGTGCCTTGTTCTACGAGTCTGCCTTTTTTTAGAACGAGGATGCGGTCGGCTTTACTGATAGTAGAGAGACGATGGGCAATAATAATGGCGGTGCGATCTTGGAGAAGTTTTTCGGTGGCGGCTTCGATTAATTTTTCGGTTTTGGAATCAATATTGGAGGTGGCTTCGTCGAGAATGAGGATGGCGGGTTTTTGCACGATGCCGCGGGCAAAACTGAGCAATTGTTTCTGACCAACAGACAGTCGTTTTCCTTCTTCAAGGACATTTTCTTGATATTGATCGGGAAGTTGGCGGATAAAAGAATCGGCATTGACCTGGGTAGCGGCCTCAACAATCTGTTCATGGGTAATGCGGGGGTCATGCATAGAAATATTATCGGCAACTGAACCGGTAAAAATAAAAGGGTCCTGGGGCACGGTGGAAATTCGGGAGCGAAGCTGCTGGATATCGTACTGTTGGATAGGGATATCATCAATCAAAAGTTGACCGTCCTGGATATCGTATAAGCGACTGAGGAGATTGATTATAGTGGTTTTGCCACTGCCGGTGTAGCCGACTATGGCTACTTTCTCGCCGGGGAGAATCTCAAAGGAGATATCCTGCAAAATAGGGGTATCGGGATTGTAGGAAAAATTAACATGCTTAAAGGTTATCTTGCCCTTAAAATCGGGACCAATTGGAAGGGGATTCTTTTGGTTCTGAATGGTGATGGGGGTATCCATAAAATGAAAGATACGTTCGGAAGCAGCCATAGCGGATTGGAAAGTATTAAATTGCTCGGCAAGTTGGCGGAGGGGTCTGAAGAACATGTTGATATACGCGAAAAACGCGAAGATTTCACCGACATGCACGGAAATACCGAGTGAATAATGGGCGGTAGCCAATATAATTACCATGCTGATATTGGCGACGATTTCGATGACGGGAAAATACAGGGCATAGGCATTGACAACTTTGAGGAAGGAAACAAGATACTGCTGGTTGGAAATTTGGAAATATTCTTTGCTGCGATCTTTATAATTAAACTGGATTATTTCACGTATGCCAGTGATAGATTCCTGCAAGGCGGTATTAATCTGCGCATTGGCTTTGCGCACGCCCCGGTAACCGATGCGAATGCTTTTCCTGAAGAGGATGGTCATGATGACAAAAAAAGGAATCATGATAAACGCAAGCAGGGCCAATTTGAGATTGACGAATACCATGGCGATCATGATAAAAAGAACTTTTAAGAGTTCACCGATGATGGACACAATACCCTCGGAAATAAATTCACGGATAGACTCGACATCGTTGGTGATGTGAGTCATGGTCTTGCCGA
Organism: uncultured Clostridia bacterium; assembly: GCA_964502145.1. Taxonomy (GTDB): domain Bacteria; phylum Acidobacteriota; class Aminicenantia; order UBA2199; family UBA2199; genus CAZCVI01. Next base: position 156,681 of record CAZCVI010000001.1, on the reverse strand, counting down.
CGGCAGTGCGGTCGAAATAGTCGTTGGAAAGCTGCACCATATGCTTGAACAGCTCAATACGCAGGGTGAAAAGAAGCTTTTGGCCGAGATATTGAACATAATAATTAAAAAGAACCTGGAAAACAAAAGAAGAGATGAGCACAATGAGAAGGAGCAGCACGGTATGCTGAAGTCCAACAGCATCATTGGCTGCGACATCGCGGTCAATACCAACTTTGATGAGATAGGGATGCAATACGGCGGAAGCATCCATGATCAACATGAAGAGGGTGGTGAGGAGAACAAGGGGAATGTTATTTTTTAAATAGGGCAAGAGTCTGCGCAACAAACGCCAATCTTTTTTTTCTTCTTTTTCGGGGCTATCCATTTGTTTGGTCATTGTTTTTTTACTCATCCAGTTCCATTTGTTGTAAGCGGGCTAACCGGGTATAGAGGCCATTTTGTTTCATTAAGCCGCCATGATTGCCATGTTCGACGATAGTGCCATTGGCCAAAACATAAATAACATCGGCTTTCTTTAAGACAGAAATACGATGGCTGACAAGAATCAGGGTTTTGAAGCAGTGGTGGTGGTGGAGGTTTTCCAGAATAAGTTCCTCGGTTCTGGAATCGACATTGGAGAGGGGATCATCCATGATAAGTATGGGTGCGCATTTAGCAAGGGCACGGGCAATGGCAACACGTTGCTTTTGACCACCGGAAAGAGTAATACCACGTTCGCCAATCTCCTGGTCATAATGGTTATAAAAAGCTTGGATGTCGTTTTGCAAACCAGCGTTCTCTGCGGCAGTGTGAATGACTTCATCGGAAAGTGGCTGGGGACCAAGGGCAATATTCTGGGCAACGGTCTTGGAAAAAAGAAAGGGCTCCTGGGAGACCACGGCGACATGACGATAAAAATCATCGAGACGAAGATCACAGATATCGTCACTATTAACAAACATTTCCCCGGGTTCAGGCCTTAACAGCCCGGAAAGAATATTGATCAAAGTGGTTTTACCACAACCGACTGGACCGGTAATACCAATGGTATGGCCGGGTGTGATGGTGAGATTGATATCGTGCAAGACTTCCTGGGAATGGTCTGGATAGTGATAGGTCAAGTTTCTGAGGGTTAAAATGGGTTGGCTTTCGCTGTAGGCTTTTTTTAAGGTGGTGTCTTGGACGGGATAGTCGAAAATATAATTGATCCGTTTTAAGGCACTGATACCCTGTTGCATGAGGGACATCATCCAACCCAATGAAATAATAGGAAATGTGAGATATGAAACCATGACGGTAAATTGCAAGAGTTCGCCCATGCTCATTTGATGGTTAATGACCATATTACCGCCTTTCCAGAGAATCACGAGCTCAGAAAGGGTGAGGAGAAAGAAAAAAAGAGGACGAAAAACAGCTTCAAGTTTTGCCACGGCCATTTGTTTTTTGATATATTCCTGGTTTAATTCTTTAAAGCGGTGCAGTTCAATGTCTTCGGCAGTGTATTGTTTCAAGCAAGTGATGCCGGAAATTACTTGCCAGACACGATTATTCATGCTACCCATGGCTTCTTGAATCTGGCGGAAGTACGGACGCAACAAGGGGAGTAAACGGATGATAGTAATGACTAAAATAACCATGATGGCGCCCATCCACAACATCAAAGTGCTGCTGAGATGAATAAGAACAGGCAAAAAGAGAAATAAACGACTGAGCGAATTGGGAATATACATGACACCGGGGCCAAGTAGGGTACGAACCTGATTGAGGTCGTTGGTACACCGGGAAATTAAATCGCCGGTCTCGTTCTTCTGGAAAAAGAGATACTCCTGGGAGAGAATTTTATGAAAGAGTTTTTCGCGGAGTTGGTATTCGATTTTTCTGGACACGCCAATGATGAGTTTGCGCATCAGGAAGAGGGTGACACCCAAAAGGAGGGTGTACAAGAGAATATAAATCATAAACGGCAGAATCACAGACCACCGGTTGGCGCCACTGATTTCATCCAATATCAGCCGCAGATAACCGGGGACTTTCATGTAGCTGTAGTTTTGCACGACCATAAAAAAGAACCCCATTAGCAGCTCAAAAGCGTGCTTTTTGAGGAAAGGGAATAAAGTCTTTAATTCTTTAATAGGAAACCTCCAGGGGATTTCATTTTGACTCGGATTGCTGGTAGAGTTGTTCGTACTGGTTGACGATTTTAGTCATGCTGAATTTGTGGGTGGCATCAAGCAGGGCAGCTTCGCGGATGGTTTTATATAGTGCTGGGTCTTTAAGAATACGCACGGCTTTTTCAGCGGCTTCTTCGACTTGACCGACGGTAAACAGGAACCCGCTTTTGCCATCATCAATAACTTCGGGGAGTCCACCAACACGACTGGCAATAACAGGGACACCACAAGCCATGGCTTCGAGTGCGGCCAAACCGAAGGATTCGCTTTGGCTGGGGAGCAATAATAAATCAGAAGAAGCGATGAGAGCGGCTATATCGCGCCGCACACCGAGGAACTTGACCTGATGGGTAAGACCCAATGATTCGACCAGTACTTCCATATCATATTGCAATGGCCCCTCGCCTACGATCCATAATTCAGCGATATCTCCTAAAGCACTGTGAACAGCGGCAAAAATACGGATGACATCGAGTGGACGTTTAACTGCCCGTAAATTAGAGACATGGGTAAGCACAAATTTAGGGGTATCACCGCGGAGTTCATTGTTTCTTAAGCCGGGGTGAAAAACTTCCTCGTTGATAAAATTATAAACGACATTAATTTTACCAGCGGGAGCGCAGAATTTCTTTTCGGTTTGATTGGCGAGGTCTTTGGATACGGCGGTGACAACATCGCTCTTGCGAATGGCATAACAAGTAATATCGGTCATGCTGGGATGGGCTCCAACAACGGTGATATCGGTACCATGGAGGGTGGTGACGCACTTGACGTTATGTTTACCGGAAATATCGCGGGCCAAGAGAGCGGAAATGGCATGGGGCAAGGCATAATGGCTGTGGATGACATCAATGGCGTACCGTTTGATGAGGTTGGACAACTGCGAGGCAAGGGCAAGGGAATAGGGTTGAAAATCAAAAACGGGATACTCTTCCACATGAACTTTATGAAAAAGCATGCGCTCGTGATGGTCCTCGGTTAAACGAAAAGGAGGCTCAAGCCCCATAAAATGAACGGTATGACCTTTATCTTCGGCCATGGCCCGCCCTATTTCATACGCGACTACACCGGAACCGCCGATTCGATGATAACATAAGATTACGATATTCATTTTAATTGACCTCCTTTTTGATTATTAATTCTATACCATATATATATGGTATAGATTTATAGTATTGATTATAGTATGGATAATCCATTGTGGACGATATGGACGAAATGGACGTTGTGGACAAAACATGATGGGCCATCACTTGAGGTGCCGCTTAAAAGCTGACACGGGATCGCTGACCTGCGGGGGATTATCGGCGTAAAAGGGTTCGCCGTATTTTACGCCGATATAGGCACCGGCCATTCCGGCGCGGGCGTCTTGGATTTCCCAGAAACTGTGGGAACGAATCAGGGTTCGGGTGGAAGCATCATCTTCACCGGGTAATACGACCTGGGTACCAAAACAACGGATGGCGTTCTGCCGGGTTTCCCAGTGCGGGGTGACATCAATGACAAAATGGGGCTTGTCAAAGGTCAATTCAGGGAACCCAATAAACGCGGAAGGACGAAAGGCAGGGGATTGGGTCTTAATTTTCTGCAATCCAGCAAGATAACAACACTCGCGCACCATTTTACCACAATGAAAATGATCGGGATGCCGCAAAGGACGGTCGACAAAAGAAAAAACTATTTCAGGTCGCAAGTGTCGGATGACCTCAATGATTTGCAAGCGGTTCTCCTCGGTATCGCGGACATTGCCATCAGGTATATCCAAAGTAATCCGCTCGTCCAAACCGAGTACACGGGTCGACTCTTGCAACTCGGCTTCACGGGTCGCGGGAGTGCCGTAAGTTCCGGCTTCACCACGGGTTAAATCACATACGGCCACGCGATAGGAAAGGGACTTCATCTTTAATAGCGTTCCGCCCATGAACATCTCGCAATCATCGGGATGGGCTCCAATGGCGAGGATATCCATATGGGGAACGGATGGTTTATTATTATTTTTATTTTGTTTATTGTTCATGTTCATAGTAAATCTCCAGTACTTCCCGCTGCTGCTCATAGTGCTGATAGAGATAAGGAATAAAATCCACCCCACCATAGAGGTTCATATAATAAAATATATTGAACACCCGTTCCTGTCTTTTCCCCAACGGATAAAGATTATCAGAAAGACTTCGAACATCTGTCAACAAGCGCTGATGTTTCTCTTTTTCACGCGCCCGCAGATTACCGCAGGCTTTTTTGACTTCAGGTCTGAGGTATTTCCTGAGGTTTTTAATTTCAGAAACTTCCAAGCCCAATGTTTCGAGTTGCGAAAGATAAGTTTCGGTGATATCCATGCTGGATTGCAGAATCTGGTTAAAATCAAACCCACCAGTGGAATTCTCTTTTAATACTTTTTTAAGCAGCTCATCCGCCGAGATGCCCAATACGTCTTGTAGGGTGAGTCCGGTTTTGACTAACAAGCGCGAGACGCGTGGTTCGATAAGGGTGATAGACATGCGCGGCTGGACAGCAGATTTTTTGACGCCATGAACCAAATAAAAAGGGTCCAACTGGGCAATATATTTAATTTCACCAGGACCAGCCACATAGGTATGGGTATTAAAATAAGCATCCTGACACACATTGCGAGTCTTAACATTGGGGACAAGTTCATAGTCATTCAGGTTCACCAATGTATTATCACGCAAGTAAAAGGCTTCACCTTTTTTAAAAATAGACTTACGTTGGGAACCCACCATGCAAAAAAGATGGCATTGCTCTCCATCTGGGGTCAGTTGGGCCTCCTTTAAAAGAATCGGTCGTGAAAAATCACGAAACTCCCTCTGCGCAGGAGTAAATAATTGCAACGGAAAATTGTGAAATAAGTGGGAAGCCAATTTCAATGAAGCTTCACCAAGTGTTTGCCCCAGGGTATAACAATCCAGTACGAGTTCCTGCAAGCGGGGCGTGAATTGGGTGGGTCGAATAGTGGCAAAAAAAGTTTCCAACACTGAGATCAACTGGTTGTCCACTGGAATCAACCCGCAGGAAAAACCTTGGGAAGGAATATCCCAGACCAACGATTGCAATTGCCCGTTATTGTCAAGGTAATCAATATGATTGATCTCGTTAAAATCAGCGTCATTGGTTTCCAACCAGTATATGGCTTGACCTTGCAACTGGTGGGCGAGATGTATGGCACCGAGCACTTTGTAAGTGGTGTACAAGGGGCCGCCTAACAAACCGATTTGTTGACCAGTGACAATGGCTGGGGAAGGATTCATGATATTTTCCTCCCTACCAGAATAGTACGTTCGGAACAGGCGGACCAAGGATGCCCCTGGTAATCTCCAAAACAATGGAGCAATTGCAAGCGACTTCTCACAAACATCTCTTCCAGTTGCTCCCGGCTAAAAAGACGAACGGACTCTTTATATTCTTTTTGCTCATATTCTTCTTCTTTTACACCCACACTGCGAAAGTGGATATCTTTTATTATACGACCATTTTCTACTTTTCGTTTTTCCAGTACTTCGATTCCCGCTGAAATTTGCGTTAACGTTTCAGGCACCAAGTTTTGTTCGACACAAACTGGATTAAGAAAATCCAACCAATAAATACCACCGGGACGAAGCGCGGCATACACGGAATGAAGCACGGTTTCATTTTCTAAATCGCTGTCAAAGTACCCAAAACTGGTGAACAGAGAAAGTATTATATCAAAATGGCCGGGAATAGCGCGCATGTCACCGACAACCAAATCAAGGGCAGGGTCTCTTTGTTTCCCGAAACGAATCAGCGTTTCGCTGAGATCAAGGCCGATGATAGAGTACCCCATATCACGAAAAAGCGCGGTATATCTGCCTTCACCGCAGCAAAGGTCAAGGATCGAACGGGATTTTGCAGGTCTGAGGGTAGAGATAATCAAGCGGACCTGTTTTTGCGCCTCGGCGCTGTTGCGATGACTGTACAGTGTCCGGTAGTTCTCATCGAACCACTGCACGAACCAGGGTTTTTCCTCGCTTTGGGATTTCATGGTGAAAGAGTTTCTATCACGTTCATCACGCGGAACTTAGGCGATATGGTGTTCTTTTTTATAAGCGGCCCAATTATCTTTTAACCAGAAAAAATCCTCGATGTTATTTAAACGCAAGAGGAACGGATTACTGGTTTTTTCTTCCCCGATAGTGGAAGAAGGGCGGACGCCATAATTGTGTCCTGGCCAAACGATTGTATCTGGTTCCAGTTGCATCAGTTTTTGCAAACTGACAAACTCCGTTTCCCCATCTTGGCGACTGGACGTGCCACCCACTTTGCCGACAAAGAGGGTATCACCGGTAGCCAAGTTCTTTCCTGCCAGGATGCACATGGATTCGGGTGTATGGCCGGGGGTGTGGATAAATTTGAGGGTCAGATCGCCCAGAGTAAGGGTGTCGTTATCCCCTACCCTGATATCACCGATAGTGGCGGAGTGGTGGGTGACCAATTTAGCGCCCATTTTCACTCTAAAAATACCATTACCACCGGTATGATCGGAGTGGGTGTGGGTATTGATAATGTATTTGACTCTTAGCCTGCGCAGGAAACAAAAGTTGAAGGCATCCAAGGGATCCGGGCTGGGATCGATAACCGCGGTAAGATTAGTATGTTTGCAGGTGACGACGTAACCGTAGTTGCGATCACCGCCGCATTTAATTTGTGTAAAAAGCATGGTTGCTCCTTCATGTTTATTTATTTGTTCATTGTTTTAGGGTGTAATGAGATTATAGTCAATCGTAAACCATTAGTCAAGTTGCAGGAGGCGATAGATTTTTTAATCATGGTAGTTCAATCTTCCATCATGAAGAAATAAAACTCAAGCTGGAAATTTGCACCATGTTGAAACTAGAACCTTTCCCAATGAAGGAAGTAATCAAGCGATATAAGTTTCCGGCTTCTGGCTGCCGACTCTAAAAAAATTGGAAAAAACCACGGAAACTGTAGGAATGGGTTTGGAAGTTCAAAGTTATTTTCTCAAAAGCCTTTTTATGGACAAATGAATAAGTGATATACTTCCAATTTTTACTTTCCAGGCCATATCTCAATGAAAAAAAAGGAGATATCTTTGAATAATTTTGCTTCCTGGTTGCTTTGTTGCAGCCAATACAATTCGCCAAGGAGAGGCTCTATCCCTTTTGAATAGTGCTCCTGCTTGCCTTCACCATAGGCACGGTACGGATTTTTGACACCATGCCTTTCACGAGAATATAACGACGCATCTGCGGCAAAATAAACATTCAGTACATTCTCCTCGGTAAGTTCAACAATCTGAGCTGGGAAGCGAACAATATTCCTCGTATTGGGCATTGAGTAACTGAAAGGTGATTCCTTTGATAATTCCTGATCTACCATATCGGTTACCAGAGAATTCCGGCCAAAAACATGTAACTCATCAATAAAACGAAGATAAAAAGCCAAGGGCGATTCTTGAAAGGATACCCGATTGGATTTATCATCTTCATTGGTCGGGAGATTAATTTTATATAATTGCCCGGGTTCTATATTTTTTTCTGCTAGTAAAGTTTTAAGCTTAAGATTAGGGCGTTTAACCTTTTTAAAATAGTGTGTATACACATCAAATTGGATACCTTTGGGAAAATCTTTTTCTATCAAATGAGCTTTCTTTTCTTTTAGGTTATCATGATAGAAAATTGCGTGGGCTGCCAATTCGATGGCTACCCGATCCAAGGGTTCAATGCCATCAAAGGCCGGTGGAGAAAAAAAAGTCGATAGCAGCAAGAAAGCTGAAAATGTCCCATGATTATTTTGATTGTAGCTATATTCCAGCTTGGATTGCTCAACAGTGTTAAACAGCAACGAGTTCCCCAACAATAATTGGATATCATCAAAACTGGAACGCTGAGCCTTCAGTAATAAATCACTGTGGCGGTGAAACCCCATCATTTTTTCGCGGCTTTCCCGTGAAAAAGAGATCACATATCCCAGATCATGGAATATCGAGGCAATAAACCAACTGCGGTAGAGTATATGCAATAACCGGGGCGTGGAATTCCCAATGGGGCAATTATCCTTAATGTATCGGGTGATTTTATTGTCCATCTTAAAATAATCGATAAATTTTTGCTCCAGTACAGGACTCCCCTTCAGTAAAAAATAGCCAAGGTAGGATTCACTGGCGGCATGAATAGAATGATCGCGGTAAAAACCTGGTTCGCCTTTCTGCCAATCCAATTTCATGTACAAATACCGTTCAAAATATAAAAAGGTCTCATTAAGGATCGAGGATAAGCGGTTTATAGGCATGGCGAGCCGGATAAACCGGTCCAATGCCAGATGCAGATACATTAATCGCTGCGCATATTCTGGGCCGAATAAATGGGATAACGCTTTTATCCGTTTTTTCCTTTCATCCATCCTGGTCAGCTCTGGAGTAATGGTGTAAGGTCTGATTGTCCCGGTTGGAGGCGCTATTATGGGGATATTATTATAGTTTTCTTTGAGAAATCTATAGGTTTCTTTGACATCCAGCCAAGTGAGTTCAATTTCCATCTTTTACTCCTTTATAATCAAGAGGCAACCCCATCCGTTCTGCGACTTTATCTCCCAATATTTGCAGGTATCCGGTTTTAACCTCCTTTTTTATTTCATTGAAATAACTGCTGGGGTCAAATTTGAAAAACTCGGCGGCACTCATTCGAATTCCTGGCAATTCCGGAATAACAAAGGTTCTCTCACCTAAATCACTAATGTTATAGTCGGGGTTTTTATTATCCTTTTCATATTTGGAGGGTAAGAAATTTTTTTCCTTTACGGTAAAAAAGTTTATGAAAGCATCATACCCTTTTCTTTGTTTCCAGGCAGCAAGTGCCTCTTGATTTTTTTGGGGATCCGTGAGTTCCTCAAAATCACCGATCTGAACCTTCACATTTTTAATAAATTCGGTAATTCGCGTATCATATATATCCTTCATTTCTTTGAGCTCCCCAGGTTGAAAGGTCTGATTAAGAATTGAATAATTCATGTTGGAAATAAACTCCGCACCAATAGGAATTTGATTCAAGATTATAAAATACTCGATTAGAGGTTGGTCTTCTCCCGGTTCACTTTTATTTTTCGGTTTAATACTTTTTTTTAAAAAAAGCGCTGGATTATCAGATAGGTAGGTCTGTAATCCTTTCAAATGGGAAAAATTATTGGTACTTAAAATGATATGAAGTACCTTGATGTCTACAGGAATAGAGTTTTCAAGAAAATTTTCCTCATTCTTCGCAAATTCTTCACTGATGTCTAAAATAATTTTTGTGATACCCTGAAGACCGGGGGTGGTATCTAAAATAATGGTTCGGATAGTAGTGGAGAACAGCTTCGACAGCAACGTTTTTATCTTGCTTTTGATATCTTCTGCATAAAACAAATCGCTAGTAGCATGAATTGCTTGCCGTGAGACATTGTTATCAGTAGACGAAAAAATAGCGTGAAAATGACGATTGGCATCGATGTCCGCCTCGTAAACAAAATCCTCTTTGAATAATTCAGGTCGACAGTCTTCAAAATCAACCTTAAAATAGTGGCGATCATCAAAGGGGTTTAATAGGACGAAATCGCTAAAAGTCTTTTTTCGGCCTTTTGATTCATTAGCGATCAGGCTCTGGGTTCCCACACCGACCAAGTCTGTATCCACATAACAGACTTCTTCAGGGTTACATTTGTCAGAAACGGCCAAGTATTGAGCAAGGGCTAAAGCAATGGTGGTCTTACCACACCCCCCTTTTATGGAGTGTACCACAATTAAAGTTCGTTTATCCTTTGATGGTGACATTTTACTCCTCTCTCCTGTTTATTTATTGGTATCGTTTAAAAAAAAGATTCGTTTCGAATAGTTTGGGCTTGTACATCTGCAAATGGGTCAGAAAATCTTTTAGGAAGTGCGGACAGTCTTTTTTTAACTGGTCGAATAAATCCAGAAAAATATGTCGCTCATTATCCGACATCTCCACTTTATTAGAGTACAGTTTAACGAACTGAATGGTTAGGTAGCGCAAATACCACCCTTTTATTTTACCAATTGTGGACGGATTATTTTTCGGCATCAATGGTTTTTTAGTTTCTTTAAAAAGGATTTCGCCACGTGCCAAAAGGGCAAGAAACCATGATTGATAAGGGTTAATGACCAGAGGGTGCAGGGTGTTGTAAAACACTTTCCGTTTTAACCGATCAAAAATGCTTACGTCTGACCCACTGCGGTTCAAAAATGACAAATCTAGAGAGTACTCCACCTTCGTCTCATCATCTTTGTTTTCTTGTTTTATGAGCTCGGCATAATAGGATATCGTATTTTGAGAAACGTTTTCTTGAAATTGGAAACATACGGCATAAGTACCGACATCTATGGAAGGGGAGGCACCGGTATCATCCTTTTCATTCTTAACCAAACAACCCATCATCCAGTCGGGAAACCGATCCAATGGAATGAACCACTGCCGATCATTATCAAAAAAGTGCCGCCAAAACGAGCGTCCCAGTATGAAATCGTTGTACACCGCTTCGAACCAACCCGGTAAGTGTACATTCTCAGCTAGGTGGTCGAGGATTTTCAGTTCTATCTTTGAACTTTGGCTTGGGTTGAGAAAAAAACAATTGGTTCCTTTAAATACCTCCTGAAGGATTGGTAATATCTCTCTATTGTTTTTCTTTTCCAGTTGCGTGAATTCATCCATTAGTCGTTCAGCGCCATAGTAATTTTGGGTACGGTCCAGAACTATTGCATATTTTCCATTCCGAAGCATTGTTTGCATCAATTCTTTGGAGATTTCTGGTTTGGGATTAGATTCACTATAGGTTCGTTTCTCAGCACCACGTTTAATGGCCATGATGGAAAGGGCTTCGAAGGCAAGACGCATGTGGATACGATCCGAGCCTGTCAGAAAATTTAGAAGATCAATGGTTCCATTTTCGAATTCAAAAAAATACCGTGTAATGGCATCAGCCATTTCAATGGGCATAAAGTTGTCGATTATTATGGATTGTTCTCTGAAAGGGTCCAGAGCCATAATAATATCGATATCTTTTTTCTTATCTGCTTTTTCATTTTGACTTGTTATTTTATCCAGCCAAAGCGTTAACCAGGGTTGACCTCCATTTTGCTTTTCCGATTTGATCAGTTCTTTTTTGTAGTGGCAGAAGGGTTGAAACCGGTATTGGTGGCGTAGGAACATTTCGGATAGATCACCGGGAGCAGTATTTACTTTTATATCAAAAAAAGATAGGGTTTCGCTATTATCAGGACCAATCGCATTTAAATAAATAGACTCTGGCCTTGGTTTCCTGTTGGTTGAGGCAAATAAACGCTCCAATGCTTGAAAAATTTCCTTGCCATCATGCGGGTTTAATACTGTTAATTTTAACGTATGGGCAGCCAATGGATTTTTTTCCAGATACCATTCAATCGCATCACTTAAGTATTTGCGCAGAAAAAATTTTGGGGGAGAATAAATTTTTCTATTTCTGTAAGTCACCTTATTATCACTGATGTTGAAATCATATGGCGATTCCCCCTCTTTCCAGGCCATATAGAGCGGCCAATTTTTACTAAAATTTTCAAACAGGGACTCACAACTTAAATCATACGGCGTAAGACTATCAGTCTCATCATCATCCGCAATATCTCTTTTCGCATCCAACCAATCCAGAGCAAATACTTCATGCAGACGCCGCTGAAAAAGGATGAAGGGATGAGAGGGGCGGACGATAAACTCATCTTTTTCTTCTTTGTATCCATCCATGTCCAATAGAATAATGGTTTTTAAGATACTATGAAACCCTACAATTTGAGCCCATTGGGCTGCATTATCCCACAATATTTTAATCAGCTTCAGGTATGACCGAACATAAGCCTCAACATCAAGAGGCAAGGTTACTGCGCCGGGATACCTTACCACATCAATAATTTCTCGTCTTTTCTCCTTAAAGATTGCCCACTCATTGGTGAAGGATGTTAATTTTGGCAATGCTTTTTCATCGATATCAAACTCTTCAATATCTCCATCCTTTTGGCTAAAAAAGGATGAAGTATTCAGAGAGAAAACCTTTGTATCGGAAGAATGGTTATCACTGACAGAAGAAATAGAAATATCAAGCATGTTTTCGTTTACATCTTCGCCATTGTTATTATTCCTATTATTAATTGCGGCTGTGAGTGAAGCGTTCCATTTTTCGAAACTTGCCACCGGACCGAAAAGATTGCTGATGTCAATCTTATTTAAATGAATTATAAATTTCTCTTCGTCTTTGAATTGAATCTGGTATCCCCCCCCGCCGGAGAACACATTGGGAATTTCAGTGAGCACATCTGACCATTCCGGTCGTTCTTTTCCCTTTGAAGATTTTTTCCGTTCTTCCTCCGAACGTGGTTTCTTTAAAAAACCTCTTACCCTTAAAAAATCTATTTCTTGGTAACACGTTTTAATGGATTCACCTTTGGAATAACTAAATAATATTTTTTTTTCTTCATCATCCAAGATATTGGATGGAAATACACGCTCGAAAGAAAATCGACTTCGGTATCCGTCACTGGAATAGACTTTATTATGCCTAAGGTAAATGGAAAATCGATCAGTCAACAAACAGTCACGTCCCATTTTCCTTTTAATTCTAATATTATCGTTTATAAGTTTTTCATAAGAAAACAACCCCAATCGCCACAGCTCCTTGCCTAAATTCTTAAATACCGTTTCCTCATCAATTACATCACCTCCAGATGAGCTAAGATAATCTACAATCTCCAGCAATGACGGTTTAATTTCATTTATGATTACACCTGTAGCCTCTTTGATTACCGCCATTGTATCTGCTTTATGACTGGGAAATATTTCTTTGAGAAGTATGTCGCGATAATCATTATTTTCTAGTAAGAGTTGCTCTTGAATGCGGCTGAAATGAGACAGTGATTGCGACTCGGCAAAATAGGTATCAGTAAATATAACCAGGGGTAAGGTCGAGTCTGTATCATTTCTTTTTCTCACCAGTGTGTCACCGGATTCCTCTTCAGCCCAGTATATCTCTGCTTTATCAGAAAAAATTCGCTTGACTTCGGCAAAGACCTCTTTAGAAAAACCTTCGATACATACCAAAACTTTACTATCAGCCCCTGTCCGTAACTCTACCTTTTTTGCCAGTATCTGCTGTAATGTTCTGGCTATTAATTGATTGCATTTTGTTTCTACGGTCATATTTCCGCTCCTATTGCCACAGGAAAGGGCATTTTACATATTTTGCAGTATCGCTAAGGCTTTCAAGCATGTCTAAATTCCGTAACATGGTGGTTAGGTGATCAAAGTTCTTTTTTAATAGGCCGTGTTTGGGGATGGGCAAGTCCTGTTTTTTAAGAGCCTCCTGCCAATTTTCAGAAGGCCCAAGAATAATGCCGTATCTCTCTCTTATTTCTGAAACAAAATGTTGCAGATCCAAACGCGATGGCTGATTTCGGTAGCGGCTAGAAAAAAGAATCACCAGTAGTTCCAATAACTCGGGTTTTAAATGAAAATGTTTTACCCTATCCGTTTCCGGTGCGACAATACCTGCGCCAGGCCCCTGCGAGTGCATAATGCGTCTGAGTCTGGCGAGTGTTCGCGAGCCCTTAAGATTGTATGACAGGAATGCTTCGGTAAATTGGTCAACAGGTGATAGTTTGATTGGGCTCTGTTTTAATTTATTGAGACTTTCGGTCAGTTCATCCTTGAGAGTTTTAATTGCTTTATTTTTTGAAAGTTCATCAGGTTTGTCGCATACTAATTTATCTGCTGCTTCTGTATTACCTTTTGTGATGCGGAAAATTTCAGATTCATTTTTCAAGAAGGCATCTAAAATTGTAGATGCATCCTTATCCCCGCATCCCAAACTGTTCACGTTTTTTTGAATTCGTTCCTTAAGATACTTACGCCAAAAGGTATCGGCTTTTTGGCGATACCGTTGAAAACAAATGGTGCTATATTCTTTAAAGCCATCCTCAGCCTCGTTGGAACAAAGAGGTAGAATTAGAGGAAAATCCCCTGATGGGGGTTTGCCGTTATCTGAATCTGTTTTCTCACAGATCACACGCATGTAATATAAAAGTGCATACAAATTGACTAGTCGTTCGAGGTATAGGAGGAAGCGTGATTTTGACATCATATTGGTATCCAACTTCAAAAGTCCGGATAAATCCTCTCCCATTTGCCTGAAAAGAGAAGAATATTTATGCAGATCCGAGGGTGCCGTGTCATCAGCGTCGCATCTGGGATTATCTTTTTGGCGTTGGTTCCAAGATTTATCGAATAGGGTGGCCACAATCTTCACTTCAGCTTCTTGAGCCTCATCAACATTTTTGATTTGGTCTTGGAGTTTGGCAAAATTATTGTCTTTTAATTGAACTAATCCGCAGTAAAGGGCATTGCCAAAACGGGAGTAAGTAATATCACCCAAAAACCGCTTATCCAAAGGGTGCCAATTGACGGTTTTTAGCAGTTTATTAGTATCGCGTTTCTCCTTATTTTTATCTTCCCAGCGTTTTATGACAGACTCGGGGTTGGTCCATAATATCTGCCGTAAAAACTCTTTTAATGTATCAATTAACTGCTTCTTGTCGCTACCGCTTTCATCGCTGATCTTCAGGACAGCGTCAATTTCCGACATTTCTTCGTCAGGGATTAAATATCGTGAAACTTGATTTTTTATATCTGATCCACCGAGGAACCAAAATTGTTTTAAAAATCCTCCCAATACTACGGAAGGCGGAACATCCCTTTCAAATCCATAAACACGGCTTGTATCCAGTAGGGCTTCCAGTTTTTCTTTGTTCATTGGTTTACCTTTCGTAAGAATATCCGTTTTGTATCATTAATGATTTCGACAGCACTATCTTTATTTTTATCTGCCTTACGACGATTTAATGCATATTTAGGTCGTTTTTCGTTTTTTACAAGACTATAAAAAAGGGCCTCGCGAAAATCATCAATCACCCGTTCCATGTCACCCAGATGCTGAGAAGCGGGATTCCCGTCAACTGTGGTCAATAACCCTTCAAAAAGTTCAAGGTTAATAGACAATGAGATATCCAAGTTGTTCTTCCCTTCATTGACGTCCACCTTGACCTTTAATGCCAATTCCAGAGGCTCCATTTCCAGGTAGGGGCAAACATTCAGCGGGTGTTTTATAGCCAGTTGGTATTGAAGAGTTTCTACCCGGTCACCTCTTAATTCCATGATTAGAGACTGATTGCTTTTAAATGGTTTATAGATTTTTAGCCAAAATTTTGCCTCTTTATCGTTTCGATTGGCCAGTAGATTTAATTTTTCGATGAGTATTTCTTTGAAATTTTCCTCCTTTTCCACGTCTGGGTACTCCTGGTTATGGTTCATCAAATAATCATCAAAGACACAGTAACTGGAAAAGGGCAAATAGTCGGTGATATTTCGAGTAGGGTTAATATCCGGCCAGGGCCATTGGGTTCGGTCGGTTAATAAAGATAGCCGTCGTTTCATGGTATCATAATAATATAGCGGAATGTGCAAATCCTTAGAGTCGGCAATTAATGCTCGTAGCCAGCGTAAATCTCTGATCTCCTGGTTGTTGTCTATAGACTCATTCTTTTGCGATAATTGCTCCAGGCACTGAACCGCCAGATCATTCACATCAATCAATGGAGCAAAAGCAGCATCATATTTTCGTAATTCCTTTAATATTCGATCTTGAGGTGCTATGTTTTCCTCATCATCCAACCGGTGCCTAGAGAAAATATTATTATACAAAAGGTAAAAGGGCTGTTTTTTTTCCTGCGCCGTGCCCGCGATGTCCCGGCAATGTAATCCGCCAGTAATAATGTACGCAATCGCCGAGAATAATTCCCGCATGGTGAAGTGGCCATTCAAATATTGAAAAAACTTGAAAAAAATACGGAGACTTTCGCTTGTTTTTTCAAATCTAAGGGATTGGGCATTAAAGTAGATGGGGCAATCGGCGCAATGGGTGCATTTTTCGCAAACTGGTTCCCAGTTTTTTGAATTGGAAAAAGCATTCAAAATTGAAAAGAATGCATTTTTTTCAGCTAGGCTACGCCAGTTGAAATTAATCATTCTGGCATTGCTTTGCAATCTCGTGGCATCTGTTTCTTTTTTTCTATCGTCGTATGTTGAGCTTAAGGCATTATCCAATAACTGTTGCAGCATCGGAAATTTATTTTTGGAAAAAATGCCTGACAGCTTGCCTTCATTGCCCGCCAGGATATAGATATCGTTATTTTTGGTATTGTTTGGACTCAACTGTTGCTCCATTTCGCGAATAAACGGTTCCAGTTCTTCCAGAGGGACTTCGGATGCGTCTTTAACAATATGTAATTTTTTGCCGATCTTTGTTTTCGCCCGATATATTTTTTTGTTGGGCAAGTCTTCTCCGGTCAAACTCTTGAATAGTTGACTGCAGAGGTGGGTTTTCCCGTCCCCGGCATTGCCGGTAAAGATGACGATATTCACCGTACCCCTGGCAACGTCATCCACAAGTTTTGTTATTTTGAGGGGTATTTCATCCAACTTTCGCACTGATAATTCGTCATATCCGGCATTTTGCGATGGATTCTGAGAATAAAATTGGTTTATAAAATCTACGAAGGCATTCATAAGACCTCGGTTGCACGTGTATAGTATCTTTTTTGCATAAAGATATTTTACAGGAAAAATGGAAACATTTCAAGACAGCTTCCCTGTCAACCCCCCTCTTTTTATGTTCGACTGGCAACATTTCTTCTGCAATAACAAAGGGTCAGGCGAGAAGACCCAATTATCCATTAATCTTTTTATTGCCTTTCCTTGGCTGTTCTGCTAAAATAGTGGGGTATAAGAGTAAAACAAAAGGAGTCTACCATGCGACGCTTTTCATCTTACGGTCCGGTCAATGAAAAATCACATTATTATGTGCCCAGAAAAGAGCTGCTGGAAAAAGGGTATACCCAATTGAAGGGCGAGAATCCAGAGGAAGGCGGTCATTATTTCACGGTGTGGGCACCCAGGCAAACTGGAAAAACATGGATGATGCAGGAACTGGTTCAGCAAATAAAACAAAGCGGCCAATACCATGTAGCCATGATCTCTATGGAATCTGCCAAATACGAAAAAGACGAAAAGGATATTCTCGATGTTTTTATTAATAAAATGAGAATAGGTTTTGAGATGGAATTCCCGGCCATCGAAAAATTCAAGGAGATTCACCACTTATTTACCGCGCAGTATTTTCACAAGCCCGTGATTCTGATTATTGATGAGTTCGATGCACTGGATGAACACTTTATTAACTCTTTTGCCGGGATATTCCGGGATATTTTTTTGAGTCGGACCGGAGAACCGGATAAAACCAGCGAGGAAAAATATTATTTGCTGCATGGATTGGCTCTTATTGGTGTTCGCAGTGTGCTGGGGATCGAAAATGTTCAAGGTTCTCCCTTCAATATCCAACGCAGTGTGCAAATCCCCTATTTTTCCATTGAGGAGGTCCAGGGCATGTTTCAATGGTATGAAAGAGAAAGCGGACAATCTATCGAACCAGCGGTCATCGACCAATTATATAAAGAAACCAATGGACAGCCGGGCTTAACCTGTTGGTTTGGTGAATTATTGACGGAAGGGTTCAACTGGTATACCAATGATACCAGTAAACCCATCACTATGGAGGAATTCGAAATCGTTTATGCTGCCGCTACCTATGCGTTACCCAATAATAATATCATGAACCTGATCAGCAAGGCGAAAGAAAAAGCCAATAAAACACAGATATTAAAAATGTTCCAAACGGACGAGAAACTGGAGTTCTCGTTTGATAACAAAACCATGAACGCATTATATATGAATGGCTTGGTAGCACAAGAGATTGTGGATCAAAAAAAATATTATTTAAAGTTTGCCTATCCTTTTGTGCAGAAGCGGCTTTTTAATTATTTCGCCGACGACTATTTCAATGACATGCGCAAGCTGGTGGATCCTTTTATCTCTATGGCAGAGGTGATGACCGACACGGTTTTATATATCCCCAAGATTATGAACCTGTATCAAACCTATTTGAAAAAGAACAGCAGTTGGTTGTTCAAAGCGGTTCCCTGGCGCACGGATAAGAGAATCTTTGAAGCTATCTTTCATTTCAATTTATACTCCTATTTACATCAATTCCTAAAAAGTCCGGGCGGACAAGTTATCCCGGAATTCCCCACGGGAAACGGTTGGAACTGGCTGAAATCTTTCTGGTGGTGTTCGTGGAGTCCATTGATGATACCAGCCGGGCCAAGTATGAGGTGGAGTTTGCCTGCCTGTTCCCTAAAGTTCCCATTTCCCCTGCATCATTCCCACATTCCCACGCACCGTCACCCATCTTTTTTTTTCAATCTTTTTCTTTTCTTCTTTCTTTTTCTCCTTGTACTTGACAAATCTGGAGGCGTGCAATAGTACTGGCATTCCTCCACTTTTTTTGGATGATTGTTGAAATAATTTAATAATAATGCTATAGTAACCACATGGATGAAAAACAGAGAAAACGATTTGAATTTTGGAAGAATGCAGCAGATGAAGAAATTAATGCGGCGAGCGTTCTTTTAAAAAATAAAAAACTACGTCAAGCTCTTTTTTTTATCCATCTTTCTCTGGAAAAAATTCTTAAAGCCCTTTTCATAAAAGAAAAAGGGGAACACCCTCCGATTACCCATAATTTGAAATATCTTGCTGAAAAAATTCCACTGAAACTTCCAGCTAATTATGAGAAGTTTCTGATTGAGGCCACTGCTTTTAATATTGAGTCGAGATACCCGGATGAAGAAAGTCCCTCTCCTGATTATCAATATGTGGATGAAAAATATAATGAAGCCATGGAGATTCTGAAATGGTTACAGAACAAATCAGAGGAATAATCCTCGAATTCGGCAGGCAACTTAAAAACAATAATATCCCCGTGGACTCTCTCATACTTTTTGGTTCCTATGCCAAGGGTAATTTCCACAAGGATAGCGACCTGGATATTGCGGTTATTTCGCCTACTTTCGGAAAGAACAGACTCGTCGAACGAATTCACCTCATGAATATTTCAACAAAAGTCGATTCACGAATCGAACCCCACCCCATCTCTACAAAAGACTGGCAAGAAGGATGGAAAGAAATCGTCTATGAAATAAATAAAACAGGCATCCCAATGCCTTGAAAAAATGGGAAAAAAGAGGACGGCTGAGTTCCTGATCTTCACCGGACAAAGCGGTGAACAGAACATTGAGGCCCGGTATGAGGATGAAACCATCTGGCTCTCTCAAAAGCTAATGGGTCAGCTCTTCGATGTCGATGTGCGTAAAATTAATGAGCACCTGAAAAACATTTATGATCAAGGTGAGCTTGGCCGTGAAGCAACTATCCGGAATTTCCGGATAGTTCAAACTGAAGGTAATCGTGAGATTCTTTTGGACAGTGGCAAGGTGACAGCCAAGCTGGCAAAAACCCATGCGGAAAGTGAATTCGAAAAATACCGCATTGTGCAGGACCGACTTTTCGAGAGTGATTTTGACCGGGTTGTAAAACAGTTGGAGCAGAAAGAGATTAAAAATGAGTCCTGAATCCCGGGGTCGCCCATCTTTTTCAGCACGGGCTGGAGATTACCCGGTATCCAATAAGAAACAAGGGTCAGTGCGTGGGGATGTGGAAATGATGAAGGGAAACTAAAAACTTCTGGGAACAGATAGCAAACATTCCCACATTCCCACATACCATCCCCATTTTTTCTATATAAATAATAAACTTCTTTTCCCGGTTTGTCACTCATTAAAAGGCCTTTGGGACAGGCCGGAATAATCCTCCCGTAACATTTATGATTTTAAATTGACAATGGAGAAAAATGACGTTATAATTAAACTGAAAGAGAAACTCATTGCGTTGAATACGTCGGTATACCGTTGAGTTTCCCAGGAGTAAATGAATGATGCAACAAGACCGAATTGAACTTAATCCCAGAGTTTGTAATGGTAAACCCGTCATCAAAGGTACCAGGATTCCTGTTTCGGTTATTCTTGAGCAGATGGCCGAGGGGATTTCGAGGGATTCTATTCTTGCCAGCTACCCGGAACTGGACAAAAATGATATTAAGGCTGCACTGCATTATGCGATGTCTTCCCTTGATCATACAGAATTAAGAATGATGGATACCAGGATTGCATAAACTATATCTTGATCAAATGCTACCTTTGGAAGTAGCGCAAGAATTACGTGAGAAAGGGCATGATGTTTTACGAACATCAGACGTTAACCAGGGCCGGGTGGATGATGACCAGATATTAGAAAGAACAATCGCGCAGAATCGGAAACGTGCAAAGTGGATTTGTACCTCATATCAAATTATGAATACGCCTTAGGCCACCACGATCTCTGCTGGAAAAATTAAGAAGATTCACACCGTCTCTTTGTTTCACGTTGGCGGCTGGCATTTATAACCACAAAACTGTGGTATTTATAATCATGGTGATTCCCGTCATCCCTAAATGAAAAAATAATTTTTCTTCTATAATATAGGGTTTATATATTGACTTCGTGACAGTCAAACATTAAAAAAACAAAAAAAAATATTTTTTTTCTTGACATAGAATGTGATTTTGTGGATAATTTATGAAGATGTTCACAAAAAAAATGGAGGAAGTTATAATGAAACTTAAGAAACAGACAGCTAAGTTGCAATTGAGCAAGACAACCATCGCTCAATTAAACCAGTTAGAAGAATCAAACGTCAAAGGGGGGGCCTGGCTCACCTATTACTGCTCGGGTTCCTGTGAACCGACGATTTGTTATGATTGTTATAGGAATTCATGGGAACCTGTTTGTCCCTATTAGTACTGAAGAATCTGTAGTTTACAGGGCACGGGGGGGATATCCCCCGTGCCTTTCATTTAGAGACTATTTCCACCTGCCCTTTTTTCATTATTCTTTTACTATAAGAAATTAAAAAACAATAAGAGTCAAGACATTTGCAATATTTTCCGGAATTCCAGTTGAAAACAATCGACTTTTATGTTAAATATATGGCATGAAATGACCAAAACATATTCGATTCGATTGGGCAGTGAAAAAGGTGCTCAGAAGCAAAGCTAACTTCGGGATCCTTGAAGGATTCCTATCCGAACTACTGAAAGAGGATTTAAAAGTCTTGGAAATTCTGGAAAGCGAAGGTGGTATTTTCAAAGTTTTACGAGAGAAAACTTTGTAAACCCGTTTCATACAGAGAATAATAATAATCTTATCTCAATAGCCAAGAGAAGTCAATAAAAAAAGGAAGTTAGGAGAATACTGCGAAGATATGAAGGAAACAGTTGACAAAATCAATGATTCACCTTATTATTATTAATGTAAGGAGAAATTAATGCCCGAAATAGCACGCTTTCTTGGAATTATTATTCGCATGTTTGTTGAAATTGATCAGAAGCACAATTGCCCACATTTTCACGCTTATTACCAGGGAGGCGTGGCTATATACAATATTGAAACAATCGAATTGATCGCAGGCGAACTCCCACGCCGTCAATTAAGATTTATCGAGGCATGGGCAGAATTGCATCAAGAAGATTTACTCAAAAACTGGGAACGTCTACAACATGGACAAACTCCCGATAAAATTGAACCCTTGCAATAAAAAAGGAGAAAATGATGAATCATGCTATATATAAGGTTATCTCCGTAGAAGTGTCGGCACCGTATACGCTGAATGTGGAATTTGATGACCAGACTTCCCAGATGATAGATTTCCAACCCATACTAAAAGGTGAACTGTATACCCCCTTACGTGACCTATCTCTCTTCAATCAAGTCCAAATCGACCCGGAAGTACACACATTGGTATGGCCCAATGGTGCGGATTTTGATCCAGCAACACTGCATGATTGGACAAAATATCAAAAGGAATTTTCCACCCTCGCGCAAGAATGGAAGTGATTCCGAGCGAATTCTGAACCCCAGCCATTAACGATAGACCGGAAGATGGTATGGATTTACAGAACCTGCGTAATCGCTAAACCGATAGGGAGAAAAGCTTGTCGTTCGACTCAATCCGGTTTCTTTTTCATTGTGTTGAATAGTTTTTGCACTTCGCGGTCGAAGTCAGATTCCAATAGACGATCTTTGACAATGCGATACTTTTCATATTCATCAAGTGCCAAGGCTATCGCGACTTCATGACTGATTTGTCCAGCATTGGTTAAAATATCTTGTTCATTAAACTTGAGAAAGGCATCTAATTTTTCCACCCAATCTTTCATAACCATTATGACCCCACGTATTGCCTGCATTTCAGCGTAATCTAAATACATGGTTACAATTCGATTCAGCATGTCTAACTCATTTTCATGCAGATAGTTTTTGGCGATAACCACATCTGTCTCGCGAATCTTCCCTGTTGGTGCATATTTCCAGGTGGTCAATCCCATATTTGGTTTTTTACTATCCACTCTCTCGCTAATAATCTCTGCCGCAGTTTTTCCAGTAATGGCAAAGTGCAGTTTATTTTGAACGGTGGCAAAAAATTGTCGGGTTACGTCTGAGTTCGGGTCATAATCGGCGCTACATTGGGCGTAAATATCAGTGATCTTCTGATAGAGTCGTCGTTCGCTGGACCGGATATCGCGGATGCGAGCCAGTTGCTCTTCGAAATAATCTTTGCCGAAGATGTTGGCGGGGTTTTTAAGCCGTTCGTCATCCATAGCGAAACCTTTGATGATGTATTCTTTGAGTACTTGTGTCGCCCAGATGCGGAAATGCGTAGCCTGGGCGGAATTTACCCGATAACCCACAGAAATAATGGCATCCAAGTTATAAAACTTCGTTTGGTACTTTTTCCCGTCATCGGCAGTTAGTTCCAAAATGGAACTAACTGAATTTTCCTGCAATTCTCCACTTTCAAAGATATTTTTCAGGTGTTTTGTGATTGCTGGTCTTTGCACTCCAAAAAGATGGGCAATTTTTTCTTGTGTCAACCACACGGTTTCATCACGCAGGAATATCTCTACTTTTACCTTGCCATTGGGCGTGGTATAGAGTAAAAATTCTGTGAAGCTGTTTTGTGGAACAATCTGTTTTTTTTTCATAGTAGGATAAATAAAAGCAGCAACGCTTTTTCTTGAGAACGAGGGTTTCCCCTCCCACAGAATAATTTAAACTCGCTAATACACGTCATCATGCCCACCCAAGCTACATGCTCCTCATCAATAAATTCGAATATCAATCTTCATCAAGATCAGCCATTAAGTCCTGAACAGTGCCTAGTTTAACTTTTCCTTTCTGGAAATTCCTTTTAACCTCTATATGGCGTTTATGTAAGCATTCGCGTTTCTCTTCATGGAGTTCTTTAGAGAAAATATCAAGCAAATACTCCTTTTCCGCGATCGGGAAATTCCCAAAAGACTCAACCATCTGATTTATTGTATTATGTCCATTCATGCTTTAAATATTAGAACAAACACAGTCTTCTGTCAACCCCCCTCTGTTTCCTGGATTCGTCGCCAACTTAATGGGAAGTATGGGAAGTATGGGAATGATGGGAATGATGGGATAAACAAAAAAATTCCCATTCCTCCCATTCTTCCCATAATTCCCATTCCTCCCACTTGATTTTATGGTACTCTCAAAGAACTGGCGGTGAATTCAGGGTTTATGGTCGACTGGTAACATTTTTTCTGCAATAACAAAGTGGCACACGGGCACACATAGTTAATCGTTAGGACTTGAATTATTATTTTATTCAAATGACCAATTATAGAGGTATTACATCATTAATTTATGGAAACTTTTTTTGGCAATTTCTGTTGACTTCTGTTTTTCTTTTATTTATTATTAAGGGGTGTTAATAAAATCGTTCTGGAGGTAAGAACATGATATTAAAAAATGTGGATGAAACAATCGCGGATTTAGAAAAATTAAAAGACAAGGCAACGCCAGAAATTGCGGATGCAATAACACTGGGTATGTGTTCCATCACAGGTTCTACTATTTCCTACTTTGCGCTTTATGATAGTATTGGCAAGATTCTAACCATGATCGGCTGGTCGAGATCAGCCATGGTGAACTGCGCCATGATGAATAAGCCAATTGTCTACAAACTGGAGGATACTGGGCTCTGGGGTGACGCGGTAAGGGAACGAAAAGCTGTCATAACGAATGACTATAAGAATCTGGTCAAACCAACCAAAAAAGGCTATCCTCAAGGACACGTCAATCTGAGGAAACATATGAATCTACCAATCTTAGAGAATGGCAAAATAGTTCTGGTGGCGGGTGTGGGTAATAAAAAAGACGATTACACGCACACTGACGCCCAAATGGTTGAAAAGTACATGAATGCAGCCTATAAACTGATAAAATCAAAACATTGGGGTTGATTGCCAATCAGGAGTTGCGACATTGAAAGGGAATTGTTTAGCGTGCCCGGGATATACGGATTGCCCCAGAATGAGAGGAGAATCCTATTGTCTGTCCGCGCCATCAAACCAAGGAAAAAATACAGAACCAGAAAACAGCAGCGAAGAAGTGGCACCTAAACCCCCATCAGATTCTTGAAAAACGTGGACGATGTGGACTGAGTGGACACTATGAACCCAATACAAAAGTTTTTTTTGTCCACATCGCCCACATCGTCCACTAAGTCCACATCGTCCATAAGAATTTCAAGAATTTGGCGGTGAACACGGGGAAGATTGGGTATTGTAAAAAGAGTGGTTTTGATTTAAAATAAGACATTTAATTTCTGTTTTTCAAATTTTACTTCCAAGCAAGGAATCTGAAAACAATATGAAAATAAGAATAAAAAAACCACTGCTATTTATTTTTTCCAGTCTGTTTTTGGCTTGTCTTTTCGCCATCATCGTGCTGCAGCTATATAAACAGAACCGCCAAGAACTGCGCGAAGCGCAAATTTTACTGCATGAAAATAAGATTGGTGAAGCGAAAGCCTTATTCTCACATCTTGAAGGGTCGTTCTGGGTCAAAAAAAACGCCCGCTTAGGAAGCATCATCACCGCGATATTAAATGACCGGGAAGTAAGCGATTTCACCTTGCCCAAGCAGGACGAGGTGAACATTTCGGCCTATCACCTCCTTTTCCTGATGAAAAAACAATTCGCGGTATCTGCTTATGATCGTTGTCTTGAATTGGCTAAAATCGGTAGATATTACGGCGAGAATGCAGCAACCCTTTATTATGCAGCGGCACTGTTGGAAAAGGGAGATACGAGACGGGCGCAGATCTATTATGCCAGTTTACCGGAGAGTTTAAAAAAAACCATCATGGGCAATCGCCTGAAAGAGACATTAAAACTTCTTCATGCCGGTTCCTTTCGCATTATCAGGGACCGCCGGGGTCGCATCATCGGAACAATCGAAAAGGATCACTCCTTCAAATTTTACCGCTCCGAATACCGCTGGCTCATTCAACCCCTGATGGTTAAAGAGATCGAAAACTTCTACCTGCAAAGGAATGGGAAGTTACCCAATGGGTTCCGGGTATGTATTGATTTAGAATTAAGCCAATTGGCGCTGGAATCGCTGGGATTGAACATGGGCAGTATTGTATTAATTAAACCAGATACCGGTGAAATACTGGTAGCGGTCAGTGATGAAGCTACTTGTAAAAAAATGGGTCCGGGGTCTTCACCTGCATTTGAAGAAATGATGGAACCAGCTTCGATTTCAAAATTAATCACTGTGACCGCAGCGTTTCGGAACAATCTGGACCCCAATAGCGAAATCGCGCAAGTAAAATGCCACAATGGGAAAATGTACGCGGGCAAACACCTGTATTGCGCTTCGGGGAAAGCGAAACTGGAAGGACTGGATCACGCGCTGGCTATCAGTTGTAATTCGGCTTTTGCGGACCTGGGGATTAAAGTGGGCTGGGAAAAAATGCTGGCAGAACTGCGTCGGTTTGGTTTTGATAGTGCCGGGGATAATTCGTTCCCACTCGGTAAGATAATTATTAAAGCTGGAGATGATCGTGTTTTGGCTGATCTTTCGATTGGCCTTGAAGATACATTAACCACTCCCGTACATGCCGCTTTAATCGCGGCTGTGTTTGCCAGTAATGGTTATTGGTGTTTCCCCGAACTGAATTATGCCGTTGATGGGTTGACTGGCCTTAGTCCGGTGCGTTTCCCCGTTATCAGGGAAAAAACCAATGCCACGCGCATCTTAGAAGATTCATGGTTGCCTCCTATTCGCAGTGCCATGAATGCAGTCACTGACTTCGGGGGAACAGCGGCATTTATGGACCCGGAAGGGTTTCAAGTTCTTATGAAAACGGGAACCAGTGGGAAATTTGATGATGGGTTCCATATTAATTATGTGGGTTATGGACCGAATGAAAAAGACAAAAAGAATATTGCTTTCTGCGTCAGGGTAACTGGGAAAAGATCGACGTCCCAGGTTCGAAAAGAAGGATTTCGGGTGAATGAGGAATTATTACTGCGTCTGCAGGAACTGATGGCCAAAAGAGAGCAACTGTATTGAGCGTTAGCGCAGTTGAAGAAAAAGAACTCCCCCACTAATTTCACGAATTAGCACGAATTAAAGGGATTAAAGGAGATAGGACATTTTTTTTCGCTACATCGGCATCATTCGTGGGCAAAAACTTGATTGAAAAAAAACTCAATTCGTGTTATATTACCCTTTTATACATTCAGAAAATAGAGGAAGAATCATCATGCCCTCGCGAAAAGCGCCCAAAGAGTACAACTTGTTGGTCCTGTTCCCCGAAATAGCGGCGGAATGGCACCCTACCAAAAATGGTCTGCTGAGACCGGAAGATGTTATACCTGGATCAAATAAATTCGTATATTGGTTGTGCCCAAAAGGACATGAACTAAAAGCAGCGGTATACACGCGCACTAAAAACGGATGCAAAACCTGCCATCGCCTGCTATTAAAAAAGAAAAACCACTGGGTTAATTTACTGGAAGGGAATCCAAACCTAGTCAAAGAATGGCATCCGGAAAAAAATTATCCGCTCACGCCAACCGATGTACCTGTCAATGGTAGGATGAAAGTATGGTGGTTTTGCGCAATGGGTCATTCCTGGCAAGCAATCATTGGAAATCGAAATATAGGGAAAGGGTGCCCTTATTGCTCAGGAAAATACGCTTCTGAAGAGTATAATTTTGCTGTTTTATTCCCGAAAAAGGCCAAACTATGGCACCCGGACAAAAATGGTTTACTGACTCCAGATAGTGTCACCCCTGGTTCTGAAAATTTAGTGTGGTGGTTATGTGACAAAGGCCATGAATGGCAAGAAAAGGTCAGGCATAGCCGAAAACTCTCCGGTTGCCCTATTTGTAAAAAATTAAAAAAGAAAGAAGCGGTGTAATCATTTACATCTGCATCATTTCTTTCCCGGCTGCCCCTCTTTGGATTTACCATCCGTTGATGGTTAATTGCTCTTTTCTAGGAAATGGTTATCTTGTAACAATTTACCACAAAGAAAAAGCAAGATTAAAACAAAGCCTGAATTCACCGTCAAATTTTAAAAAGAGCCACGGATAACCGTGGCAGGCTGGACTATCTGGACATACTGGACTTACTGGACAAGCTGGAAAAATCAAAGGTTTTGTGAAGTCCAGTAAGTCCAGAATGTCCAGTAAGTCCAGTAAGTCCAGTTTTTTCTGAAACTTGGCAGTGGATCCAGGAAAGATTACAGCCATTCTTCTTTGCCACGAGGATGATGTGTCCGCAGAAATAAAAATTTAAGCGATGGCTCTCTACAAAAAAGTAATAATTTACCGCCAAGCGGAGAAAACACTCCGTATTACGGAGAATGCGTACCGTATCACGGAGAATGCGTACCGTATCACGGAAGATTTATACCGTATCACGGAAGATTCATACCGTATTAAGAACAAATCATACCGCAATGAGAACAAATCATACCGTGATAAGGAAAAGTTCGTCCCTAACAGGGACGTTTTTTACCGTGATGCGGTAGAAATTATCCTTATTAAGGATAATTTATCCTTATCTAGGACATTTCTTTCCATAACAAGGATATTTATTTTTTAAACTTATTCATGGCGATTTCGTATTATATACTTTGGGCAGTGTTTTATATTTAAAATATAGAAGGTGTTGTGTCTAATGGAGAAAGATAAACATATCTTAAAATAGAATACACATAGGAGGTCACATGTTAAAAAAAAATACCACAGGATTTACAGCGTTTTTACCACGGTTTGTTGTCTTGGTTTTGATGACCATATATATATGGTCTATCCCTGCTCTTTTTGCGCAGGACGGGAAACGGGAATTGGTTCAACACGTGAACCAAACGGTTAAAGCGGGCGAAATATTCAGCCTGATCGACGAGTTATCCTCACCTAACTATGAAGGACGCTTGACCGGGACAATCGGATACAATAACGCGGCAACTTTCGCGGCAAATTATTTTAAACAAAACAGCATCAAACCTCTTTCCAAAGAATACTACCAGACGTTTCCTATTTCCTATACGAAAATCTACGAAAGCACGTTAAAAATTGACCTGACAAGCCCAGACGGGAAAAAAGAAACAATTGCAGGTAAATACTTTGTTAATTTCTACCCGCTGAACTTCAGCGGGAGTGGTTCTGTCCAAGGCGAGATTGTTTTTGCTGGTTTTGGTATCACCGCGCCGGAATTCAAGTACGATGATTATAAAGATATTGATGTCACGGGTAAAGTGGTCTTGATTATAGGCGGAGTTCCCAGTAAACTGGTAAAAGAGGATTGGGAGAGTTATGAATACCACAACCACCGCACACAAAACGCCCGCAAACACGGGGCGGCAGCTTTGATCTATATCCGCGAATCAGCAGCCTCAGCCTACGGGGATTATGTGGAAAACTTTCCCATGGTCTCGATTAATAAGGAAACCGCGGATAAGATTTTCGCCAATAAAGGCTTGACTGTCACCAAGATAAAAGAATTGCTCGATTCAAGAAAATACTCTTCTTACAATACTGGGGCGCAAGCTCACGTGATGGTTAAAAGTGAGAACTCCAAAGGTGTAGGAAAAAACGTGATCGCCTTTCTGCCGGGTTCGGACCGTTCATTAAAAGATGAATTTATTGTCCTGGGTGCCCATCTTGATCATTGCGGCAATTGGCCCGTGCTCACTCCAGGAGCAGAAGACAATGCGTCGGGTTCAGCGGCGCTACTGGTTGCGGCCCGCACGTTAAGCACGCTGAAAACCAAACCACGTCGCAGTATTGTTTTTATTCTGTTTGGCGGCGAAGAAATGGGACTATTGGGTTCCAAATACTTCATGGAACATTTGCCTGCTCCGCTGACGCCACATAATATCCTGTTCTTTTTTAATATGGATATGGTGGCAGCAGGACCCAATATCTTCATCCAAGGCTTAAAAAACCATGCACCACTGACAAAATTAATGGAAGAAGGTCAAGCGCTACTGCATTTACAAGCGAAAGTGACCGGTAGCGAGCGGATTCCACCCTGGCGTGCCAATACCGATGATTATCCTTTTCTAAATTCCGGTATCCCTGCCGTGACTATTTTCTCAGCCGATGGCGACCACCACGGTTACCATACCAGCGCGGATACAATATATTGGATCACCCCCAAAATCACAGCGGATATTGTACGTTTGCTCTGTTTTTCCACTGCAATAATGGCCAACCAGACCAAATAATTTGGGATTCACGTTTTTTTTTCTTTTTCCTCTTGTATTTTAAGCCGTGATGTGGTATTGGTTATACTATTATGTATACAATATGGGCAACTCTTACTCTGTTGGTTGGACTCGTTATTATCGGAACCATTCTATGGGTATTTCTCCTCATTCTGAGCAAGGCCATTTTCGAGGACTTGCTGGGCGCGATCGTTCAGAAATTTAGAAGGAAAATCAAATCGAAACGAGATAAAGACCAATACGTTTATTAGGTAAAAGGGTTTGCACAGGCATTTTTTCCCCAAATTCAGTAGAAACGTGGCATACTCCGTCTCGCCCCCCTATTTTTAAAAAAGGTGGTCTGACCATAATCCCACGAACCTTTAAAAGGGAAATTTTTACGCCTCGCGATTTTTGTTTTGAATGGTAATTTTTTTTGACTTGATTTTTAGTTGAAAGTTTATTATGATAAAGTAGATGAACAAAAAAAAAGTATTAATAATTGATGATGAAGATTTTATCAGGGAACTGGTAAAAGACTTTCTTGAAATGGACGGGGTGCTTTGTGAATCCGCAGCCACGGAAGCCAACGCCCTGGAACTGATCGCCAAAGAACACTTCCACCTGATTCTACTGGACAGGAACCTGGGAGAGATCAAAGCAGAAGACTTTATTGTCCGCATCCGGGGATTAAAACCTGATATCCCGATTGTTATTCTAACGGGTGACCCACAGTGTGACGACGAATACTTAACACAAATCGGGGCGGATGGGATTATTTTCAAACCCTTTCAAGTCTCTGATTTTATGGGGAGTATCACTAAATTTTTGGAGCCTATACATTAAATGAAAAACCTTAAAAAAAAATCGACCTACCCATTTTTCAAAATACGTTTTAGAATATGTTTATCTCTGCTATGTATTCTAACGCTCTGTTTTCTAACCACGCCCTTGTTCATCCAAGCCAGCCCGATACAGATCATGAAATTATCCGAGATCAAAGCGGGCATGACCGGGGAAGGGAAAACCATATTTAAAGGGACACAGATCGAATCCTTTCCTTTTAAAGTCCTGGGTATAATCGAGAAATTTGCCCCGGATAAAGATATGATTATCGTGGAATTGGATTCCCCGGTACTCAATGAAGCAGGGATCATCGCGGGCATGAGCGGTAGCCCGGCTTATATTGACGGAAAATTAATTGGTTCGATATCCTTTGGTTTCGAGTTTTCAAAACGCCCGATTGGCGGCATCACACCGATTGAAGATATCTTGGAAACATCGGCATACAATAACCAGGAATCCGCAATGGATGTTTCAACGATTAAAATGGAATTTGATCCCAAAAATACACTGCTGATTGCCAACTTGGTCCAGAAAGAATTGCAACAGCGCATGGCATATTCACCGGCAGCATCGTTTTCACCGATCAAACTGGTCGGAGTGCAACGCGGTTTTGTTCCCGAAGCACTGGCGCAATTGAGCCCCATCTTTTCCTCGTTAAATACGTTAAAAATGTCCTCCGCCCAAAGCAATACCAAGGGGTTAAACCTCAGCACCAGCAAGGACATGTTACGACTCAATCCCGCAGACGCCGCCTCTATTCCATTAATTAAAGGAGATTTCGAATACTCTTCCGTGGGCACAGTCACGCATGTCGATGGTGATAAAGTTTACTTGTTCGGGCATCCTTTTTTTAATCTCGGGAAAGTGGAGTTCCCATTGCATAAAGCCGAAGTCATCAGCGTGGTGCCCTCCTATCAGAGTTCATTTAAAATGGCCGCGACACGCCAGATGGTCGGTTGCATCCAACAGGATCGCTTTTCCGCTGTTCAAGGACTACTGGGAAAAGTCCCTTACATGATCCCTTTGAAAGTCGTGTTGACGAACCGGGACCGTACTTTTAACCTGGAATTAATCCACCACCCACTGCTAACCCCGATACTCAGCGCCGTCTCCCTGGTTAATATCCTCACCTCCTCATTTCAGGAAGTGGGGTTTCAATCGATCAAGGTAGCGGGGAAAATCTTCATCGAAGGGGAACGAAATATTATTATCGAAGACCTCTATACGGGCATGGATTCTTTTGGGGATTTCAGCAACCTGCTCTTGGCCATCAATTTTTTCTTGATGAATAACCCGGAAAAACATATTAAAATCCAAAAGATGGATTTTGATATCACGGGTTCTGAAACCGTGCAACGCGCCGCTATTGAGAATGTACTGATTAATAAAAAATCCTTCCTGGCTGGCGAGATGATGAACGTGGTGGTCCAATTAAAAAAAGAAAATGGCGAGGACTTTACAGAAGAATTAAGTATTAAAGCACCGAGTCTGAAAAACGGCTCGTTCTTTTACCTGATGGTAGCGGATGGGGCGGAAATGGGGAAATTCGATGCGAAGAATGTCCGCTCCAACTATTTTCCACTGAAACTGAACCCGCTGATCCGGGCCATTAATAATTTACGGAAAAATAATCGGGTCTATTTAAAAGTAATGACTCCCGTGCAAGGGCTATTTATTAAAGGCCATGAATATTCCAGCATTCCTTCCAGTTTAGAAAAAGTATTCAACTATAATAGTCTGGCGGTTGAGGGCACGGAATCAGACGAGCAGGCCATGATGAAATACTCGACCCTGATGGAGTACCAAGTCGAAATAGCCGCCGTGGTCAAAGGGTTTAAACTATTCAAGTTACAAATCAAAGAGAGGTCAGATGTTCAATAAAATCGTTTCAGCAATTATTCTTGCCGCGTTACTGGTGCCCCAATTCATCTATGGGGTGGAAGTAAAAAAGATAGAAGTACGCCTTTTTGAGGATTTTCAAAAAGGAGAATTCAAGGGCACGAGTTTGGATAGCAAGGGGCGTCTTTTTATTGGGCCGCAGATCAAATTGCTCAGCGGACCGGTCGGCGAATACCACCTTGCCATTGATACCGCTGCCAACGGGGATATCTATGTAGGAACAGGACACAAAGCCTTGGTCTTCAGAATCAAAACGACGGGGACAACACCCCCCACAGCAGAAGAGAACGCGGGAAATATTGAAAACATCTTCACAGCAGACGAGGAACTGGATGTGTACGCGGTAGTTGTAAAAGACAACGGCGATGTGTTTGTAGCCACTTCCCCGGACGGGAAAATCTATAAAATCGCCAAAAACAATAAAGACAAAACAGCAACTGAATTCTATAACCCGGGAGAAAAATTCATCTGGGATATGAAAGCAGACCAAGCGGGCAACTTGATCTGCGCCGTGGGTTTGAATGGCGGTGTGTATCGCGTTGACCCGTCAGGTGAAGGCGTGCAAATTTTTGCTGCTGAAGATACACATATCATTAGCGTTTATATTACCAGCAATAATTCTATCCTGGCAGGTTCCGGTGATCGCGGCGTTATCTATCGCATTGACAACCGCAAAGCCAAAGTCCTGTTTGATTCTCCCTTTGAAGAAATTCGCGGTATTTGCGAGGATAAAGAAGGCAACATCTTTTTTTCCGCTACCAAGGGTATTGCCTCCCCTATTATGCCCAGAGACGTAGATATGGATGCGCTAGCCAAAAAGGCCAAACACGAATCCGATATGCCTGTCACCCCGGATAAAAGCGCATTATATCGTATGAATACCAATGGCGTAGTGGAAAAAGTCTGGGGTTCCAGAACTGAATATATCTATGCGTTGGCTTATGATGTTAAAAGCGACAGCGTTTTGATTGGCACCGGTGATCGCGGTCGTCTTTACCGGTTGTATAAAGATGGCAGTTACGCCATGGTGTACGAGAGCGATTCCGCCCAGATATTTAGAATTTCCAGTACTGCCGAGGGATTCACTCTCGCCAGTAACAATACCGCCTCCTTGACTCATATTTCAAATAATCTCAACAGTAGCGGCACTTACTTTTCCGAAATCTATGATTTGCAAATCCAATCCCAATTGGGCCGGATTTATTGGGAAGCACAAAACACATCCCAATCCACTGTCCAATTGTTTGTCCGTACTGGTAACTCCAGTGTGCCGGACAACACGTGGTCGCAATGGTCCGCTTCTTTCACAGACAGCGAGAACTCCGCTGTTAATGTTTCCAATTGCCGTTACTTCCAGGTCAAAGCCTCTTTAAATGCCGGACCTTCCGGGCAGACCCCTTTTCTCGAAAGTTTTAAAGTCTTCTACATCCAAGCCAATCTTTCTCCCCGTTTAAAAAAGATCACTGTGACCAAACTCTCAGAACAACCTGTCAAATTACAAGAAGACACACCTAAAACAACCAGTACAGCTTCCACTACTATCCCGAACCGGCTACTGGTCACCTGGGAAGTGGAAGATTTAAATAAAGATACCTTAAAATACAATCTTGCCATTAAACGATATGGCAGCACCAATTGGATCACTATTAAAAATGATCTCCAGCAGACTTCCTGGGAATTGAACCCACAGCTTTACCAGGATGGCAAATACCAATTGCGTATCACTGCTGACGATACCCTGTCTAATCCCCCGGCTATGGCTCAAAGCCACGTTTTAGAATCCTCGCCTTTTCTCATTGATTCCACCGCCCCCGTGATTTCTGGTTTCTCCGTAGCCAATAAACGAATCACTTTTACCGTGACCGATCTCACTTCCATTGTCGCTAAAGTATTGTATTCTTTTGACGGCATCCTGTGGTTCCCTGTTTTTCCCACTGATAAACTCAATGATTCCAAAGCCGAGACTTTCGATTTTACCTTGAATACCTCTTCCAAAGCCATTATTTTATTAAAGGTTTCCGATGAATTCGGGAATGCAAAAGTCTTTCAAGAAGAAATATAAGTGCAGAGGAATTAAGATGAAAATACACGAATATCAAGCCAAACAATTATTTAAACAATACGACGTACCCGTGCCCGATGGTTCCGTGGCCGACACGTGTGACCACGCTTTTGCTATTGCCGAGAAGTTAGGTTATCCCTGCGTGATCAAAGCCCAAGTGCATGCTGGTGGTAGAGGCAAAGCAGGCGGTGTGAAACTAGCCAAAACCAGTGCGGAAGCCAAAACTTACGCCGCAGCCATCGCGGGCATGACATTAATCAGTCATCAAACGGGACCGGAAGGAAAATTAGTGCGCAAGGTGCTGGTAGAAAAAGGCGTGGATATCAATAAAGAACTCTATCTGGCCATTATCGTGGACCGCGAGAAAGCCATGCCCGTGATTATGGCGTCGACCGAGGGTGGCATGGAAATCGAGGAAGTCGCCGCACACAATCCCCACCTTATCTTTAAAGTTCACGTTCACCCCACTGCCGGATTAAACGATTACCATATCCGCAACCTCGCTTTTGGTTTGAATCTCAATAAAACCCAGCACCAGCACTTTGCCAAATTAGTGCGTAACCTGTATCGTTTATTCCTTGAAAAAGATGCCAGTCTCGTGGAGATCAACCCGTTGATTATTACTGGTAACGATGACGTCATTGCCTTGGATGGCAAGATTAATTTTGATGATAACGCCTTATACAGGCACCCCGAAATTGCTGCCATGCGTGATATCTATGAAGAAGACCCGCTCGAAGTAGAAGCGTCCAAATACGATTTGAATTATATCAAATTGGACGGTAATATTGGCTGCATGGTCAATGGTGCCGGTCTCGCTATGGCCACCATGGATATTATTAAATATTACGGTGGTGAACCCGCCAACTTTCTCGATGTCGGTGGTGGCACTTCCGAGGAACGAGTTAAAGAAGCATTTAATATTTTACTATCCGATCCCCACACCAAAGCTGTATTTGTTAATATATTCGGTGGTATTGTGCGTACCGATCTTGTCGCCAAAGGCATTGTGAATGCCATCAGCGGTATTTCAGTCAATGTGCCTATCGTGATCCGTCTTGTTGGTACCAACGAGGAAGAGGGCCGACGCATTATCAATCAGTCCGGTATGAATTTTGTCGCTGAAACCGATCTGCCCAGCGCCGCGAAAAAAGTAGTGGAACTGGCCCGGAAAGTATAACCGGTTCAGGAAATGGTCTTTTAGTAATAGTAATAGGAGTTTAACATGTCCATACTTGTCAATCAGCAGTCACGTATTATCGTACAGGGTTTTACCGGTAAGGAAGGCACCTTTCATGCCACTCAAATGCTCGAATACGGCAGCAATGTTCTGGGCGGAGTGACTCCCGGTCGCGGCGGACAAATGCATCTTGATAAACCCGTGTTTAATACCGTTGCCCAAGCCGTAAAAACCCTTAATCCCAATGTGTCCGTTATTTTTGTGCCCCCTGCTTTTGGCGCCGATGCCATCATGGAAGCTGCCGATGCAGGAATTCCATTGATTATTTGTATTACCGAGGGCATACCTACATTGGAAATGGTCAAAGCATGGAATTTTCTTCAGACCACCAGTTCCCGTCTTATCGGTCCCAATTGCCCCGGTGTTATTTCTCCCGGTCAAGCCAAAGTCGGTATCATGCCCGCCCGGATCCATAAAAAAGGAAAGATTGGTATCATCTCCCGTTCTGGCACACTCACTTATGAAGCTGTCAACCAGATTACCAACCTCGGTATGGGACAATCCACTGCCATCGGCATTGGTGGCGACCCTATTATTGGCACCAATTACATAGATATCTTAAAACTCTTCAAAGATGACCCGGAAACCGAGGCCGTTGTTCTCATCGGTGAAATTGGCGGTTCCATGGAAGAAGAAGCTGCCGCGTATATCAGCCATTATTTTAATAAACCAGTCATTTCTTTTATTTCAGGTCAGACCGCACCTCCTGGACGTCGCATGGGTCACGCTGGCGCTATTATCTCCGGCGGTAAAGGCACTGCCGCTGAAAAAATGAAAGTCTTGCAAGAAAACGGCATTCACGTCGTGGAAAACCCTTCCGATATTGGTATCACCGTTCAAAAAGCACTTCAAGAGAAGGAATCGGCATGGAAAAAATAAAAATCGGATACTTTGCCAGTCAAAAAAACGAGGAACAATACATCGGCGGTATCATGATTACCGACCACTTCTCTATTCCCCTCGAATTCAAATATACCGAACCGATCCGCCCCACCCGCATCCATAAAATCATCTTCGGAAAAGTATTGGAAAAATACATCGGTGAAGAAGTGATCAAAAAAAACCTGTTCAAAGAGATTAAAAATATTCCCGCTGTTTTTTTTGTCACTGAATTGGATTTGCTCGGCGAGGATATTGTCAATCATGTGCCCATGGTAGCCTTACAAACCACCACCCTGCCCGGGCTTAGCCAGGCAGGAGAATTTCAACGCGTTAAAGAAAAGGAGATCATCATCCAACCTATTACCAGTAAAAACCCGTTGAAACTAACCTTCTTCTCCCCAGAGCCCGATGTTCAGGAAAAGGTTTTGAATATTCTCCGTTCCTTTGTAGATAAAATCGACATATACGAACCTTTTTCTCGAATAGAAACCGCATTGAAGGCGTTATGTCAAACCAAGAGCTAAAACTAACCCAGAAGCTTTTCGCCCTTGTCGAGCGAATGGTTAACGAGACACCCGTCCGTCAATTGGATTTGGATATCGGCAAACAAGTTGGTGCCGTATTAGAATGGGATTTTTCCTTTTCTACCACAGTCAACCAGATTGATTGGCATATTTCTCCCACTATTACCGGTCTGCCTTTCGTTATCCAGACCACTACCCATGAAATCCTCGAACAATTCAATCATCCTCCTATTTTGGACGCTGCCATGGAAAACTTGCACCCCCAGATCGCGGACCTTGATGTAGCCGGAATAGTTAATCCTACGATTCACAGTTACGATGATCAAATAACCATAAATTCCACTTGTATCGTCCATGATTTCTTCAAAAAATTCAATGTCAATGAAAAACTTTTTTACTCCGCCCCCATCCATTCCCTAAATGTCAATACCATCACCACCAATACCAAGAATATCCCCGTGACCATAAACACCGTGGTGAAAGAGAACCTATTTTTGTTCCGTCGTCAAATCGTGGAACGACAACCCGTGGAACTCTCTTATTTAACTGAAAAAGAGCAACTGATTTTCTGGCGAAACGCTGTTTTAAAAACCGGACAAGAGCCCAAGTACCTTTCAATGATCGGCGTTTATACCGGTAT
This sequence comes from uncultured Clostridia bacterium, assembly GCA_964502145.1. Taxonomy (GTDB): domain Bacteria; phylum Acidobacteriota; class Aminicenantia; order UBA2199; family UBA2199; genus CAZCVI01. The sequence continues at coordinate 118,778 of CAZCVI010000001.1, read as the reverse complement.
CCCCTATCCGTACATTGAAACCGAGAAAATCACCCTCAATCCTACCCGGAATTCCTTGCTTTACCGTCTCAAATTAAAAATTCCCTACACAATGGACCAAAACGATCTGAAAGATATCGCCCTCTTCACCTTAACTCCTCCAGCGGGTGATCACACAGTAAAAAAGCCTTCATTGGTAATGGTGAAAAAATGAGCAAACCACATATCAAAGACACTGAAGAAATAACCGTAATGACCGAGAAGAGCAAGGTTGTTGTGCCGGTCAATACCAATAAAAAAGCGTCCAGTTGCACCATCCTGTTAACCATCATCCAGGGCAATGATATAAACTTCGGTAAAATATTCGCTTTTTCCTGTGACGTTATCCGTATTGGGCGGGACAAAAGTAATACTATTGTTCTGGACGACCGTAAAGTTAGCAAATACCACTGTGAGATCACCATGGCCCAATCCATGGAATTGGTCCAGTTTGTCATAACCGATCTTGATTCTACCAATGGCACCTATATCAACTGTGAACCCGTCCGCCAACGTATATTAAGTTCCGGGGACAAGATTACTGTTGGTGACACCATATTCCGCTTCAATTACAATGACGATGTCGAAGAAGAGTATCATTCCAAGCTCTTTAATTTTGCCGCCACTGATGCTTTGACCGGTTTATATAATCGCAGGTATGTTCTGAACGAGTTGGAGAGCCATTTTAAAATCGCCAAGCGCAACAATCGCATATTTAGTATCGTCGTCTTGGACATCGACGATTTTAAAGTGATCAATGACACCCATGGTCATCCCGCCGGTGATGAATACTTAAAAAAAATCGCCTTTATTATCAACAGTGCCCTACGCGAACAGGATATTAGTGGTCGTTTAGGTGGTGAAGAATTTCTGATCATTCTGCCTGAAACCGATATTCAAGGCGCATTTATTCTGGCCAATCGCATTCGGGAACAGATTGAAGAAATGGCAGTGCTCTTTGAAAATAATCCGATCAAAGCCACCATCAGCGCAGGTGTTACCGATTACAGTCCCGATACACCCCCAGAAAAATCCGCTACCCTTCTACAACTCGCTGATAAAGCCATGTATGCTGCCAAAGCCGCAGGGAAAAACCAGGTCAAAATAGCAAAAATATAAACCATACTATTCGCTCTTCCACCCGTGCCGATTCCATATGGCAGATTGAAGATAGAGGACAGCTAAACTAGTTTAGTGGTAGACAGTTTCATGAGAAATTATAAAACATTGCGGGAAATCGGTAAAGGCGGCATGTCCACCGTTTACTTGGCCCGTCAAATTCCCGATAATCAATTGGTCGCCCTTAAAATATTAAGGAGTGATTCCTCTACCGACTCCGAATATATCAAGCGTTTTTTCCGCGAAGCCCGTATCACTGCCCAACTCAATCACCCCAATATCATCCGCATCTTTGAAAGTAATTTCTCCCAGGCCGAGGGACTATTCTATATTGTTACCGAGTACATTGATGGCGGTAATTTCAGGGAGCTCCTGCAACAACCCGGTATCAACCTCAAACAAAAACTCCTCGTGTTGCACAAAGTGATTTTAGCGCTTGATTACGCCCATAAAAGCGGGATTGTTCACCGTGACATCAAACCTTCCAACATCCTGCTAACCAAAAAGATGGAGCCCAAGTTATGTGATTTTGGAATCGCTACCGCCCTGTGGGGTCCCGAATCCCGTCTCACCCGCACCGATGAAGTCATGGGAACCATGGATTATATTGCACCGGAACAAAAAGAAAACACCCGCAATGTTGATTTCAGGGCCGATATTTATTCTATTGGAGTGATCCTGTACAAAACTATTACCGGTTTAAAACCACAGGGTGCATTCCCGCCTCCCAGTCGTCATTGTTCCGCCATTCCCCCCCAATTGGATGCACTTGTCATGAAATGTTTGCAACCCCTGCCCGCAGACCGTTATAAAAATGCCCGCAACCTCGCCGATGAACTTTTTCATATTCTCGAACTTCCTATTAACACTCCCAACTTGCCCCAACATTTCCAACCCGTTCCCCCTTCCGTTGTTGAAGACACCCAAACCTTTGATGCTATCGAAACCACCAGTCTTCATCCCAATAGTCTCGCCATGAATACCCGTGTTCCCGTTCCCCGTTCTACATCTTTGCCCGTTCAAGCAGACCCTGACTTTCCCGCAGCGTTAACCGCCACCATGGAAAAAATGCGCCATGGTTCCATCGGTGAAAAACTGGCAGCAAAACCCCTGTTCCTCAATCAGATCCAAGAACAACACCAGGACATCTTGGTGCAATTATTACCATTCGCCGAGGGATTTTTTAAAGAAGCGATTATTGAAGCCCTCGGAAAATTAAAATCAAAAAATTGTTGTGCCCAGCTCATTGAATTATTAAGTGATCCATATTATAATAAAGCCGCAGCAGCAGCTTGCGGTGAAATCGGATGTTTAGCGGCAGAGGAAAAATTGTTTAAATTATTGTTGACACACAATGAGAACTCATATATTGCCCTTATCCCCCTGGGCAAATTGAACTCCCTTAAATCCATTGATGTGATTGCCCAGTACCTGACAGACCGTCATCTCTGGGCGCGCGAGATGGCGCTGGATGCATTGGCGTTGCTCCATGATCCAGTCGGAAAGGGCAATGAAAAAATAATCGGTTACATCGAGCACATCTCTACTATTGACGCCGATGCCAACATTCGCGCCAAAGCCAAAAAAATCTTATGGAGGTTAAAAAAATGACACAACACAGACAAAGTGGGAAAATCAACATTGTCGGATTACTGATGATCGTCGTCGTGTTTTATATCGGTTTTGTGGTGGTAAAAATTATCAGTGCCAATATGACAAAAAGTCAGATCAAAACCAGTATAATCAACGATATCGGACAGATTCGTGGACCTGAATTAACTGTCGAGGCATGTGAAAACGTGATCTGGAATGTTTTGATCAGCAACGGTATTTCAGAATATGGGGATGAAGTTCCTGACGCAGATGGGAAGACCACCGTTGATAAGAGTACCGCAACCAGTGGCGTACCCGTTTATCCGGGCCCGCAAATGGACGTGACCATTAATAAAAAAGACTCTACCGTTCATTTCCGTGTTACCTACCGGCATATTAACAATCTTCTTTTGTTCAAGCAGAAAAAGATTTTTGAAGTTGAGGGCGATGTCCAGAATTATAATTAAGTTGCCAGTACTTCAACGAGCTGTTGACCCCAAAATAAAAACGGGTATACCTATACAGACAAAAAAACATAGTATTAATGGAGCAATCACATGAAAGATCGTTATAATTCGGGTGGTATAGAAGATACAACTATTGAAGCCAAAAAAGCCAGTGACATTTTTCAGATCAAAATTTTTGTCGGGTTCCTGGCCACGGTAATTGCCATGTTTATTTTGCAGCAGATGAAAAATATTTTTGTTCCTTTGTTTATGGCCTTGTTACTCTATTTTCTCTTCAATGGTGCAGTAAAGACCTTGGTGGCCAAGAAAATTCCTATTTCCCTTGTATTGGGTGTTTTATTGGTTTTCATTTTTATTCTTTTTTATTTTTTTGGTTTGCTGATTTATTCCAGTGCCTCCAGTTTTATCGAGAAATTCCCTACTTACACCGGTCGGATAGGTGAGATGGTGCAAAATTTGTTCACGCAATTAAAGATACCTGTGGCTGATTTGAACAGTTATCTCGCCAAAATCGATTGGAACAAAGCCGTGGACACCTCGTCCATTACCAGTTTTCTTTCCACCACCTTTGGTTCTTTTGCCGCCTTCATTGGCAATCTTTTATTGGTATTGGTTTATTTGATGTTCATGTTAGCCGGGCGAAAAGCCCTGACTGGGCGGCTTAACAAGGCGTTTGAAATAAACCATGCCCAAAAAATGGAATACATCATCAATGCCATTGAAAACCAGGTGCAACATTATCTGGTAGTCAAAACATTCATCAGTTTATCCACCGCGATTGTCTGTGCCATTATTTTATTCTCTACTGGCATGGATTTTGTTGTTTTTTCAGCGTTGTTGATTTTCGTATTTAATTATATCCCCAATATTGGTTCGATTGTGGCCACCTTTTTTCCCATCTTGTTTGGAGTATTAAAGTATGGTTTTTGTTTTCGTGTGCTGTTTATGACCCTTGGGTTGATGGCCACGCAATTTATCATTGGCAATGTTTTGGATCCCAAATTAACAGGTAAGAGTCTCAATCTTTCCCCCATCATCATTCTTGTCAGTTTGATTTTTTGGGGATATATTTGGGGTATTGTCGGGATGATCTTAGCTGTTCCCCTCACCTCCGCGCTCAAGATAATTTTCCAGAACATCACTATTCTGCGTCCAATTGCCGAGTTAATCAGCGGCGAATAAACATTTATCTCCAGCGACCCGGGGGGCTTGTGAACAACTGCCCCCCTAAATCCACCATCCGTTTCGTGAAAAGACATGGACAATGTGGACAGAGTGGACTAAGTGGACAATGTGGACCATTTATCAACCGGGAGAAAGCCCTTTGGGATATTGCAAGAGTTTCTTTCCGGTTATAATCCCACGGAGCATAGCGACATTGGTAGGGTCGCATCCCAATGTCATTCTTTTAGGGTAGGTAAAAATACTCATTTTCAATTTATTTGTATTTTAGACTTGACTTTTATTGTTTGGTGTATTATTCTAAAAATTCTGGGATAAACTGGAAGTAACAATCCGCTTATAACCTAAAGGAGGGTTCATATGGCTGAGTTAAAAGGTGATGCACGAAGTCACGGTTTTTTATATGGAAAGAAACAATCTGTGTTTACTGTTTTGTACAAACTCTATAATATTTTGTGCTGTAAGTTAATATAGCATGTTAATGGAGAATTGAGTGTGAAAGTATTCAAAATTGAGATAGAGAATTACCGGTTGCTAAAAAGCTTCTCAGTGTACTTGGAAAAGGAACTTTCCTTGATTATTGGAAAAAATAATACTGGTAAAACTTCCATTCTGTCAGTTCTTGATAAGTTCTTATGCCGGTCTGATAGAAATAAATTCACCATTGACGATTTCAATATAGATTTCAAAAAAGAACTCAAAACCAAAATTGAGGCAGAAGAAGCCATTTCTGAGGAAAACTATAAAAAATTAGGTATAAGGCTCAGGCTTTTTATCGAATACTCTGAAACAGACAACCTATCCAATATCAGCAGGGTAATGATGGACTTAGACCCAGACAACAATGTTATCGTCCTTGGTTTTGAATATACTATGGATTTTCAAGGGTATTCCCTGATTAGAAAAGAATACAGGGAATTTGAAGAAAGGGAAAAGGTGAAAAAACAAGCAAAGCCGGATTATGCCACTATGGGTATATATGACTTCCTGCGGTTGCACCAGTCGGATTACTTCAGAATAAACAAGCGTTCATTGGCGTACGATCCAGATACCAAGCAGGCAAGTGAGGATTCATCTATTGAATTGGATACCGAGCATAACGATATAATCAATTTCAAATATATCAGTGCCAAAAGAGATGTTGCGAACAAAGAAGTTGATAAAACGCTTTCTGGTCAAACATCAAGGATTTACATGCGCACAGAAACAAGTGATGAGCAGAACAAAGCCATTGAAGATTTTAAGGACAAACTGAGCGAAACAGACACTCATTTAAGCGGAATTTACAAAACGCTTTTTGATGGCATAGTTAAGAAGGTAAGGGATTTTGGTGGTTTAAAAATCAATGAATCGGAGATTGAAATAATTTCTACTCTCCAACACCGGGAATTACTCGAAGGGAATACTACGGTAGTTTATAAGCATGATGCTGATAATCATTTACCCGAGCACTACAATGGCTTGGGTTACATGAACCTTATCAGCATTATCTTTGAAATTGAAATTCTTGTGCATGAGTATAAGCGAGAAAGGGACAAAAAACCTGCGGATATTAACCTGCTATTTATAGAAGAACCGGAAGCACACACCCACCCTCAGATGCAATATGTTTTCATCAAGAATATAAAAAAACTTCTTGGTGAAGGCATTAAACGGGAAGACGGAGAGCACAGAGACTTGCAATACATTATAAGTACTCATTCAGCTTGTATTGTAGCAGACAGTGATTTTGATTGCATCAAATACCTCAAAAGGGAAAGTGGAGGCGGTATAATTGCAAAAAACCTAAAAGACCTGAAGGATGAATATGATACCCAAACAACGCAATATCAATTCCTGAAACAGTATTTGACAATCAGCCGGGCAGAAATATTTTTTGCTGACAAAGCCATTCTGATCGAAGGAGATACGGAGCGAATACTTGTTCCAACCTTTATGAGAAAGGTGGACATTGAAGAAGAAAAGAAACATGCAAAATCGGGCGAACAGGATGAACGCCTGCCTTTGCTTTCTCAAAACATATCTATCATTGAGGTTGGAGCATATTCTCAAATCTTTGAAAAGTTCATTGATTTTTTAGGGATTAAATCATTGATCATTACTGATATTGATGCGGTTGACGATGAAGGGAAAAAATGCGAGGTGGCGGCAGGTGTTGATTGTTCTAATGAAGCCATCAGATTTTTCTTCAGAAAGCCAAAATTTGACGAAAAAAATGAACCAATTATAAATGAATACAACCCACCTACCTTGAATGATCTAAAAGGATATAAACTTCCAAACAAATTATTCAACAAAGTAGGTAGTGCTTGGGTAAATCAGGCAGAGGGGAAACTCAGTGTCGTTTATCAGACCGAAGAAAACGGATATAACGCAAGAAGTTTTGAAGACTCATTTATCAGCATTAACAGAGATTACGTAAACGATAATATAGACAACTTTATGGGGCTTCAAAACAGAGACTATTTTAAAAATGTGGATAGCCCTTATGCTTTGGCCGAAAAGTGTATAAAGAAAAAAACACACTTTGCTTTGGACATAGTTTATCACAGTAACAAAGAATTAAATAACTGGGAAATTCCTGCTTATATAAAAGAAGGTTTGCTATGGTTGAAGAAAGATTGACATTAGAACCGGAGGTACAGGAAATTTTCCAGTGCATTGATAACAAGCGAAATTTCTTGTTAAGCGGTGGTGCTGGAAGTGGTAAAACTTATTCTTTGGTTCAGGCTATCCGGCAAGTAATTGCTGAAAATCCAACTTCCAAAGTAGCTTGTATGACATATACCAATGCAGCCGTTAAAGAAATTGAAGAACGGGTAAACCATAAAAATTTGAATGTATCCACTATTCATGATTTTTTATGGGACAACATCAAGCACTTTCAGAAGGAGTTAAAATTAGCCTTAGTCGCATTGGCAAATGATAATGAAGCTAAAATATTTATTGACGAAAGCAATTCTATTCCAGACAATTATTTTGACAGTCTCGAAAAAGGAGTTCAGTATAAGGAGTATTTAAGACTCAAAGAAGGCATTATTTCTCATGATGAGCTTTTGATTGTAGCGAACTACTTGTTTAAAAAATATTCAAAGCTCAGCGACATCGTTAAAGATAAATATCACTTCATTTTTATTGACGAGTACCAGGACACAAACAAGGCTGTTGTTGAAATTCTTCTAAATCACTTCAAGAAAAGTAGCAAAAAAAACATTGTCGGCTTTTTCGGAGATGCCATGCAATCCATATATGATGACGGAATTGGAGATATAAATGAATACAAGGGAGATGCGGCAGATACAGTAAATGAAGTAAAGAAAGTGCAGAATAGAAGAAACCCGCAGAAAGTAATTGACTTGGCCAACAGATTAAGAACTGATGGAATATTGCAGCAACCTTCCGCTGATGAAAACGCGCCTAATATGTTCGCAGGTAAGGTAAAAGAAGGAAACATTCTCTTTTTATATTCCACTAACGGTGATATATTGGCAGTGAAACAATACTTATCTAAGAATCGCAAATGGAATTTTGAAGATGATATGGAAACAAAAGAATTGAATTTAACACACAATCTGATTGCTGACAAAGCTGGTTTTCGCACTTTGATGGATATTTATGATAAGGACCCCGTAATAGGATTAAAAAATGAAATCTTAAACAAGATTAAAGAGAACAAAAAGAATAATAAACCTGAAATTGAAATAGGTGAGGATGATACTTTTGATACCGTTGTAAATAAGTTCCAATTGATGAATAGACAACGAAAGTTAAAGAAAGACATTCTATATGAAGATCCAGCAAACAGAAATCTATACAATCAATTAAAGGATAACCCATTTTCAGAAGTTAGAAAGATATATTTGAATAAGGAGGCTTTAATTGACGATAAAAAACAAGATGAAGATGATGAAAACAAAAAGGGCACAAAAAGAGATAATTTGATAAAACATCTCTTTAAAATTCAAAACAATATAGTATTGTACAAAAGTGGAAGGTACAACGAATTTTTGAGAGCAACTGACTATATTGGCAGAATAATTCGGATTGCGGACAAGCAGGCATTAAAAAGCAATATTGAGAGTCTTATTAATGTTGGCGGAAAGACGATTGAAGAAGTAATCAATGATGCACATGAAAAAGGCATTTGTCTTAAAGACGATAAGCTGGAGAATTTCAAAACAAAGAGTGAATACCTGTATAACAGGGTAAAAGGCGTTTGTTTCGGTGAGTTTCAAAAATTGTATGCTTATCTTGAAGGTAAAACCCCGTTTTCTACACAGCACAAAACCAAAGGAACAGAGTTCAATAATGTACTTGTTATTTTAGATAACGGAGGCTGGAATTATTATAACTTTGAAAATTTGTTTTTAAATTCAGGTACAGAAAGCGTTCTCAGAAGATCGCAAAAAATATTTTATGTATGCTGTACCCGTGTAAAAGAGAATCTCGCAGTTTTTTACCACAATCCAAGCCCGCAGGTAATAGTTAAGGCAACTGATTTGTTTGGAGTAAACAACATAACACAAATATGATTAAATGAAAAAAGAGGAACGGTGCTTAACTTCTTTGCTTTATATATAATGGTTCCATGAGAAAAGCACGGATCCCATATGAAGGTGTTTTTGCACCACGGTATGAACCGCAGGATAAGCGGGGCCGAAATCTTTGCAAAGATCGAGAGCAAATCGATATTCATAGACGTTATGGCAGACACAACCAGGAATTTGAAAGCCCGCATCCTTGCCTATTTTATTCCCTATTTTATTAAATCGCCCGGTTATTGGAGGTAACAGGAAAACTCTGGTCAAACCTGCTGGATTTTTTTGCTTATTAAAATATAATATGGTATACTTGATGGGATACATAGTCAGGTATGGAGGTTTAAATGAGAGTTGTAACGTATAGTGAAGCCAAAAACCACCTGAGTTCTATTCTGGACCAAGTTGTTGAGGATGTCGATTATACCATTATAAAACGCCGGGATGCAGGGGATACAGTGTTGATGTCTTTTGATACCTTTAACGGCTATTTGGAAACCTTTCATCTTTTGAAATCCCCGGCCAATGCCAAGCACCTCACAAAATCAATTGAGCAATATCACCGTGGTCAAGTTCATGATCGAGATTTGATTCATGAGTAGAATATTAGCTTGGACCGATGAAGCGTGGAAGGATTATGTTTATTGGCAATCCCAGGATAAAAAAACCCTAAAAAGAATAAACAAGCTGATTGATGCATCTATGCGACAACCATTTGAAGGAATAGGAAAACCGGAACTTTTAAAAGAGAATCTTTCCGGTTTTGGTCACGTCGCATTGATGATACCAACCGATTGGTCTATGCTGTAGACAACAATTATTTTACCATCATCTCTTGCCGATATCATTATTAAACCAATAAAAAAACAGGGAGCCGTGTTTGACTGTTTGACTTTTTTGCCAAATGAACACAAACAAAAATAGAGATTACCCTGAAGAAAAAAAATTAGAAAGCAACCCCGCCATCGTCGCTACGCTCCGTGAGATTATTACCGGAAAAAAACTCTTGCAATTCGGAGCTCTTGGAAACAGTTGAATAAAATAATGCGACAAGGATGTCGCGTCTACGTAGACGCGCCATCCTGGCGCATTAATAAGCGGTTAATTCGTTTTGCCGGATATCTTTTTGTAAACAGCCTCGGGAGTGAACCCCATCTCTTTGGCTACAGTGTCGCCAGGAGCAGAGAGACCAAAGGATTCAATGTCAATCAAGATCAAATCACGGTCATAGAAAAGTTTTACAGCGCGATGGGACGCGGTTTCCAATAATATGTGAGGAGTGTTGGGGGTGAGTAATTCTTTCTTGTATTCTTCTTTGGTCTCATTCAGAAGTTCCAAACAAGGAATACTAACAACTCGGACGTTCATCTTGTCTTTTTCTTCGATAAGTTTCGCGGTTTTAACTGCCAAATCAAGTTCGGAACCAGAACCAATCAGAATAATATCAGGATTCTTGGCTGGATTGGTTTGATAGAACACATACCCCCCCTGGCTAAATTTCTGGAACCAATCAAGACGATTGCTGTCCCGGTCCGTAGGCAAGTGGAACATGATTTCCGAGAAGTTCTGGCGGGTGGTGATAAGTGCGGCTGGACCATTCATCTCCTTGAGGAAATAAAGGAACGCGAAAGCGGTTTCCATATCGTTGCCAGGTCGGAATACATAAAGATCAGGAATCAAACGCAGGGCATTGAGATGTTCAATGGGTTGATGGGTAGGACCATCTTCGCCCACATAAATAGAGTCGTGAGAGAAAATAAAAAGATGCTTTAATTTCATCAACGAGGCAAGACGGATAGGAGGTTTCATATAATCAAAGAAAGTAAAGAAGGTAGAGGTAAATGGAATGAAACTTTTATTCAACGCCAAACCATTGGCAATGGCACCCATGGCATGTTCACGGATACCAAAAGCAATGTTCCTGCCAGAGAAATCGTCCTTGCAAACATAGTGGGATTTGACAATAGCAGCCTTGGTAGAACCGCGCAGGTCTGCACAACCACCCACAATCTGCGGGATATCTTCAGCGCACAGGTTGAGCACCGCCCCGGAAATATTGCGGGTGGCATCGGCTTTAGGAGATGAATAATGCAGAAGCTTTTGTGCCAATGTCTCTGAGACTTTAAAATTCAGGTATTGGGTCAATGTCTGGTAAAGTTCAGGATAATTAGTCTGGTACGTCTGGTATTTTTTTTGCCATTCCTGATACCGAGTCTTGGCTTCCACCATCCCTTCTTGCATAAATTCAAGGCAAGGAGGATAGTCCAGTAGTGGCTTCTTGGTTTTGATATGTTCCTGGACTTTATGGATTAATTGCTCCGTATCAGCGACCGTTTCTTTGCCGAATTCCTTTTCAAAGAGCTCACTAATAGAGGAGTGTTGCATAAAATAAGCGATTTCAGCATTTCCAGCGGGCGAACCGTGGATGTCGGAGGTTCCTTTTTTCTTGTGAAGCCCCTCTCCAATAATAGTTTTAACAATCAACAGTTTGGGCTGGTTGTTTTTTAAGTTCTTCAGTGTCTGTAATTTAGCCAGGACATCGGCCACGTTTTTAATTTCAGCATGTTCGACATGCCAGTTCTGAGCTGCGAAACGTTTGCCGACATCCTCGGTAAACGTGATATCAGTAGACCCGTCAATAGAAATACTATTGGAATCATAAATGGCGACAAGATTATCCAAGCCAAGATGCCCGGCAATGGAAGCAGCCTCGTAACTGATCCCCTCCATCATGCAACCATCACCCATAAGAGTATAAACAGTATAATCACACAGGGTAATGTCAGGAACATTAAACCGTTGCGCCATCATTTTTCCCTCAAGTGCCACACCCACGGCATTGGCAAAACCCTGACCAAGGGGACCAGTAGTGGTTTCAATACCGTGTTCTATCTGGTATTCAGGGTGACCGGGAGTTTTGCTGTGCAGTTGCCGAAAATGGCCCATGTCTTTTAAGGTAATATCAAAGCCCACAGTATGAAGAAGGGGATAAAGCAGCATGGAACCATGCCCGGCAGAAAGAATAAACCGATCACGATTCAACCAGTGAGAATCCTGGGGATTGATGGTCAGGATGTAACGATATAACATGACGCCTATATCAGCGCAACCTAAAGGCAAGCCAGGATGGCCGGAATTGGCCTGTTCAATACTTTCCAATGCCAGATAACGAATATAATCGGCACTTTTTTTTAGCCGGGTCAAATCTGCATTTATCATCATTCACTCCTTCGGGAATATTTTCGTCTGTAAGAAATATTATCCTAATTATTGCGCTTTATGTCAACCAATAGTAATAAAATTCATGGGCGAATTTTTAAAAACCTTATGGGCGACGTGGACAAAAAAATTCAAAAGCGTTTGGAAGTCTAAAAAAGGGACTGCATCCGCCACGCTTTGCTCGCCATTATTGTGATGGCTGGTCTGGATAAATAAAGCGGTCTCCACGGACAGCAGCGCAACGGATAACAGTACTGGGAGTGGTGATTCCTTTTTGGATAATGTCCTTGGTAAACTGCACGCCTGCGGATTCTTCGCCTTCGGTGGTTAAAAATATCAGCAGGTGGGGGTGAAGTTTTTCGGACAGATAGCGAATTCCTTTTTCAATCATGGCACGTTCTAAGTCATTCAACACACTGGCCTGACCGGATATAGGAAAAAATACAATATCCATTGGAGCCATAGCTTGGGCAATTACATCCACTTCATGTGTGAATGCGGGCCACATTTCCTGGTTCCAATTGTTTTGGCAGCCCATGTAAAAAACATGCAACCCATCGCTAGCTATACCATACCCCTGGATATTATTACCTGCACGAGCTGGCACAGAAATAATCTCGATATTATCCAAACTCTTTTTCTCCCCTGGTGCTATGGATATGACGCCGGGGTCTTTAGCCGATTTGTCGTGGTTGACAACTATCATCCGGGGAAAATCGCGTTGCAACTTTTGTATCGGGTTCTGTTCCTCCACATTAATAATCTCATGGGTGAGCAGGCACATCATTGGTTGGTCCTTTAATTCCAAGGGGTTTAATTGCCCATTGCCAAGCAACGGCTGGGCGGGGCGCAGGCGCAATCTGGAAGGATACGGCGCGTAATCAAAAACAATAAAATGGGAACGGGTACGCATCCCCCAACCGAGTCCACCCAGATGCCACAACACGGCTTCTTTTTCTGCCAATGGGCGGGCTAATATTTCCTGGTTCGTAGGGGCAGCCCCGCGATTTTTCAGTAATTGCACCAATACTTGCCGTTGGTTGCGCATGGCAGATTCCAATGGCGTCAACCCATCCATATCCCGTGCCTCCATGTAAACACCAGCATCCAATAATAAAGTAGCCAAGTCTTCTGCGCCCAACCCGGCAGCCAGATGAAGGGGAGTTCTCCCTTTCTCATCCCGTCCTTCGAGCCAATCGGGGTAACGCTGGATGAGTTTTTTTAAGCCCGGTATATCTCTCTTTTGAATGGATTCATGCAACGGTTTCAACAGTGGTAAGACATCGTACTTTTGTCGTTCCACAGCCAGGTCCATGGGTGTTTTCCCAAATTCTTCCCTGGCATCCAATACAGCGCCGTGGTCCAGCAGTAATTTTACCATTTCTTTATTGCCATTGTAAGCGGCTTCATGGAGCAACGTCATCCCGGCAGGACCTTTGTTATTCACAGGGGCGTTCTTGGTTATCAAGTTATGGGCTATTTCCACATGCCCCAAGATAACGGCCCAACTGAGAGGAGTATAACCGCCATCGTCGGTAATGTGTACTTGTGCGCCACGTTCCAACAGCAAATCGACCACTTCCTTCTGCCCGGCAATAACAGCTTTGTGCAACAGGGTGTTTCCATTCTCCTTGGGTTCGCGGGCATTCAAACGGTGGGGATTTTTTTGTAACAGGGCTTTCATCGCTGCAATATTTGCATTTATGGATTGTGTTTCGATTGCTTTTTTCCGGTCGGCATTTTGCGCCATGATTTGTTCCATTTGTTCGATGACTTGTTTGGCCGCTATTTTAAACTCCGTTAGCTTTTGCGTCTGCTGACGAACCATCCATTGCCGTTGATATTCTTCCAGTTCCAAGTCAGCAATTTTTTTTATCTGCTCTTCTATGCTTGAAATACCACCTTCAAAGGCTTGGATAGAATCGCTAAAATCTTTGAAAAGGGTCCAGTCCTGCCGTTCAAGTTTGGCCATGCCCACATAATAAAGCGGGTAATAGTGGGGATAACGATCATCGTCCAAGACACTTAAAAAATCATTCTCGGCCTCTTTTTTATTGCCCCGGTTAAAATAGAGTAAGCCGGAGAGAAAATCCACTTCCCCGGCATTGGGAAGCAGTTCCTTGGCCCGATCAATCCATTCTCTGGCAGCAGCGTGGTCTTGCAAGTGATAATAATTATACGCTTTATAATAAGTGGCTTCACCATGATACAGTTCCTGGTTGGCCAACATATAATCAAGCACCTGGTTGGATTCCTGGTATTTGCCCAGGTAATGGAGAGAAACGGCTTTGCCAAAGAGCGCCACTGGGTTGGTGTGATCAAGGTCCAGGGTATTTTGATAATAAGTGATAGCAGTATCATAATCCTGGATGGTAAAATAATAAATATTTCCTAGACCATTGATCGCCTCGGTATAATCGGGAATGGATTCCAATACCTTCCGATAATACACGGCGGCTTGTTTGAGCTTATTGTTTTTAAACAGTTCATTGGCTTTATAAACAAAATATTCAGCAAAATGCCCGTACTGCTCCTCGGCGTTTTCGACCTGGGCACCCCTGGCAGGATAATTAAAGTAAATGAACAAGGGATGCGCGGAATACTTGGCTATCAAGGATTGGATCGGATATTTTTTGAGCAGTTGGAGCAATTCATCATTGTAGATTCGCAAATCACAGGTATAATAATTCAAACAATACATAACCAGATAGGCATCCAGCGGTGAATTTTCCAGGTCGAACAGGGAGGCATCCAGCTCTTTTTTTTCTTTTGCCGCCACCCGTGCGCTGGAGTCCCTGGCCACAGGAAGCGAGCGGTAATGGGTCACGATATCAAAAAGGTATTGCTGCTTTTGATTCTTCGGGAAATTTCCCAGGGTGTCCAGTTCTTCATAGGCGGACTGGTTAACAATTTTTTCGTGGTATTGCCGGATAACGATCAGACAGAGTGTGAGAAATCGTTTGTCTCGCAACTCGGTTGTTTTTTTTAGCGCGTAAGCGTTGCGATAATATTCAGCGGCTTTTCGCCAACCATAGAGATGCATCTGGGCAAAGAAGGTGTCACCCTGGGCAATAATTTCTTGGAACTCTGTTTGGGATAACATCGGTTTTGGTTGTTGGCGGATATCTTTTTGGGTAGCGCAACCGGATAATAGAAAAACTATCAGGAGGGCCAAATAAGTAGTGGTGCTAAATTTTTTATACATTTTAACTCCTAAGTTTACCGGTTTTTAATCGTTAAGTAATACTATACATCAGCGGGAGAAAGGAGTCAAGAACATTATAGATTCGCTTCTGGGTCAATGCGAGTTATGGGAGTACTGGGAATATTTCTGTTTATCCCATCATTCCCATACTTCCCATACTTCCCATCATTCCCATCATTCCCATTCGCTTGGCGGTCGATTTAGGATGGTCTTAGGTATTGCAATCGACTTTTTTTTAGTTTAAAATAACGGCGTGATAAACAGACAAGAGAGTAAAACTTTGAGTATAACATGGCAAATTGAACAACGATGGCGAATTTAATCGAGAAATATCCAGTCCCCTTGATATTAAAAAAAATACTGAAAGACCAGTTATCCGGCTTATTGGAAATTGTTGGCCTGGGTTTTAATAAAAAACTGTATTTCTTTTCCGGGATTCTGCAATACGCGACCTCCACGGTGGAAAGTGACCGGCTGGGTGAAGTATTGTATGGCGAGGGGAGGCTCACCACGGAGCAATTGATCATGCTGCGCAAGATGCGGCAAGACAGCGTGGAAAAATTCGGAAAAATTCTGGTGCAATATCACATCTTAAGCAAACCGGAACTGTTCGAGGCGTTGCAGATGCAAATCTGCGCGATTGGTATCTCCATGTTTTCGCTCTATTCGGGTCAATGGAGTTTTATCGAGGGCGCACCATTGCCGGAAGGAGCGCAACGGTTCGGTGTGAACTTGTCCAGGTTAATTATCGGGGGCACCCCGATGAATATGAATTACCTCTATTATAAAGGGCGTTTTAATTTCAGATCCCCGGTAGTCTTACCCATCCCTGAAGAGTTAGGACAGATGTTGCCCAGCGATGATATCAAGTTTTATGTCAAGTTAACCAAATACCCTTATATGTCCAGTGAACAGGTCATGGCTATCTTCAATATCCCGGAGGAACAATTCTGGCCACAAATCGTGCGCCTCTATTTGTTTAGCGTGATTGATTTCGCCGAGTTCCGCTTGGACCCGGAACTTAATAAACAGATCGAACAGATCCGCGACCTGCATACAAAGCTAACCAGCCATGCAATCAATCACTACGATTTACTGCAATTAAAAAATACGGCCACGGTCAATGAAGTTCGCAAGAAATATTTTTCCTTCACCAAGAAGTATGATCCTGAAGCGATTGACGCGCCTCCCGATTCCGAGGCCCGCGAGATGACGGATTTTGTCATCAGACAAGCCTCAGTCGCTTACGAAACCTTGAGCCACGAGGAAAAGAAAAAAGCCTACGATACAGGCCAGTTTGAAAAACCCGCTCCCCCGCAAACTGCTAAAACCGGGGATAACCTGAAAGAAGAACGCTCTCAGAAAGCACGGATGTTATACCTGAAAGCCCATGACCTGTACAAGGGGAAAAAATACATTGAAGCGGTACGCTACCTGGACGAGGCGGTCAAACTGGATGCGAACCGCAGCAATTATATCCTGCTTCTGGGACTGGCGCAAAGCCGTATCCCCTCCTTGCGACCCTATGCAGAGAAAAATTTCCGCATGGTAGCGGAAATGGAACCCAGCAATGCCGACCCATTATTTTACCTGGGCCAATTGTACTGGTCTGAAAACCTGTCCAAGAAAGCTGAAAACTACTTCCGCCAAGCTCTGGCCATTAACATGGAACATGCACTGGCCCAAAAAATGATCCGCCACATCGAGGACATGTCCAAAAAGCACAAACCCTTTTTTTCAATCTTTGGCAAAAAAGAATAATGATTTAATAATTTATTATTTTTTTTTTGAGAAAAAAAAGATTTTTCAAGTCTGAGCGCATGTCTTAAAACACAGGCAAGAAAATGGTTCCCAGTTGAATAATGTATTGATAACTTATCATTGCGTATGTTTCTCTATTGAAAAAAAACCACATTTCGGATAAAATATACTTTTGGCAGAAAATAAACGATTTAGGGTAAAGAATTAATAAAAGGCATAAACATGGCTATAGCATTACTTATCATCTATACATTCTCGTTAACATTTATTTTTGCGTACAGCATGATGCAATTGCATCTGGTGATAAACTACGTGCGTTTTCATCGACGACAAATCGAGATCGCACCCACCATGACGGATGAAGAGTTGCCGTTCGTGACAGTACAACTTCCGGTCTTCAACGAGTTATACGTGGTAGAGCGGTTGATTGATACGGTGGCCCAATTTGACTATCCCCGGGAAAAGTTTGAAATTCAAGTATTGGATGATTCCACGGATGAATCCATTGAGTTGTCCCGCAATAAGGTGGCAGAATGGCAAGCCAAAGGGGTAAATATCACCCTGAATACGCGTACCGACCGGACCGGATTCAAAGCCGGGGCACTTAACGTGGGTTTAAACACGGCCAAGGGCGAATTCATCGCTATTTTTGACGCTGATTTTGTCCCGGGACCTGATTTCTTACGACTCACGATCCCTTACTTTTTTCAAGGAGATAAGATTGGTGCAGTGCAGACCCGATGGGAACATCTAAACAAAGGTTACTCGCTATTGACGCGGGTACAAGCGTTCGCGTTGGATGCCCACTTCACAGTGGAACAGCAGGGACGCAATGCGGGTGGTTATTTTATCAATTTTAATGGGACTGCCGGGGTATGGCGTCGCGCCTGTATTGATGACGCTGGCGGCTGGCAATCAGATACACTGACAGAAGACCTGGACCTTTCATATCGGGCGCAATTAAAAGGATGGAAATTCAAGTACCTGGAAGATGTAACCTCACCGGCTGAATTACCATTGGCAATGAGTGCTATTAAGTCCCAACAGTTTCGCTGGACCAAGGGCGGCGCGGAAACAGGCCGTAAAATCCTGAGCCGTATCTGGAAATCGAATATCACGCTAGGACAGAAACTCCATGGCACGGCACACCTTACCAGCAGCTTGTTGTTCCTGATGGTTTTGACCTGCTCTGTATTGAGCATCCCGGTGCTGTTGATAAAAAATGCGGAACCGGCGTATGCCAAGTATTTTATGATGATGTCATTCTTTCTGCTCAGTTTTATTTCGCTGGGAATCTTTTATTTCTATTCACTGTACCGGCGCTATGAAACGGGTAGGAAAACCTTGAAACAACTCTTTTCCATGTTCCCCATCTTCTTGGCTATAACCATGGGTATATCGCTCCATAACTCGATTGCTGTACTGGAAGGACTGCTGGGATTTAAAAGTCCGTTTATCCGCACCCCCAAATTTAATATCACGGGGAAAGGCAAGAAGAATGATTGGCATGCCAATCGGTACTTAAAACGAAAACTGAGCCGTGGAACACTGGTAGAGATGCTGTTGGCCATCTATTTCCTGTTGGGCACAGCGCTGGGAATTATATTAGAGGATTATGGTCTACTGCCTTTCCATGTGATGTTGACCACTGGTTTTGGTTTGGTATTCTATTACTCCATCAAACATTCACGCACAGCTTGAGTTCAAAAAGACAATAGCAAGCAAACAGAATCGAATTACTAAGTTTGCTTGCTTCCTTGTTAACCCTAATCCTGATTAATCAATATCCACCATACGGGCGGCACCTGAATAGGTAATTGACCTGTAATTGGTAATACTGCGGACCTTTCGTATGATTTCCGCCAGGGTTTCGCCATTATCCAGGATTTTTTTAAGTTTGGGGTACATGGGGTCTGTTTTTTCCATGGTATTGATCAGCATGTCGGTATAGCCAATGATCACGCTGAGGGGTTGACTGAATTCATGGGAGATGGTGAC
Organism: uncultured Clostridia bacterium; assembly: GCA_964502145.1. GTDB lineage: Bacteria > Acidobacteriota > Aminicenantia > UBA2199 > UBA2199 > CAZCVI01. Next base: position 99,678 of record CAZCVI010000001.1, on the reverse strand, counting down.
CGCCATTTCCAGAATACTCTGTAATTTCTCTTTTTCCAACAACTCTTTTTGTTGTTCTTGGATTTTCTGGTTTAATTGGTGAAGTTCCACGATATAGTGGTTCTTCTCATTGATGAGATTTTCCAATTCCATTTTTTTACGATGCAAGTCCAGAAAGACGTTTACTTTGCTTCTTAGGATTTCGGGGTCAATGGGTTTGAAGAGATAATCCACCGCACCTTTACCGTACCCTTCAAAGACGTATTTATCTTCCTTATTGATGGCGGTAATGAAAATAATGGGGATTTCCTTTGTTTTTTCTTTCTTACGCATCAATTCAGCTACTTCAAAGCCATCCATCTCGGGCATCTGCACATCGAGAAGCACCAGGGCAAAATCGAATTCCAACATCATGCCCAGTGCTTTGTTTCCAGAGTCGGCTTTGATCACCCGGATGTCCGGGCGATCCAACAATGCTTCCATGGCGATCAAGTTTTCGTTTCTATCGTCCACTATCAGCACGTTCACTTTTTCTTTGGTACGTTTTCCTTTATTATCAGACATCATCATGTTTTCCTTACCCAGCGCTTAAATGTCTATTATATACGAAAATTGGGTGAAATTCAAAATATTTCTCGATTATTATTAATTTCCTGCACCTGGATTGGTAAGGAGAGAGATAGTGGCATCTTCATTTTTTATCTCCAGGCGCAGTTTTAAAAGAATATCAGGCAGGGTATTTTTATCTAACAAAAATCCGAATCTCTTAGCCAGTCCACAATTATCCGGCGAAAGAAGGTGATTTGTCAGGATTGTTTCTTCTTCGCTGGCAGGAGCGGTGGCTATGATATGACTTAATAGGTCAGCGATGTGAACGACCAACAAAAAACTGTTTTCATTGGCTACGCGGTGGGGGTGGTGGTGGTTGCGCACGGCGTTGACGAGCATGGGGGGGAACATCCATGATTCCAACAGTATGCCACCCAGAATGTCGTGGCTGATGCCAATAATCTTCTCCTCGTGCTGGGTAATATTAAAATTAACGGGTCGTTTGAATTCCAACATGCGAATATCCTGATCCTCCAGTTCCATATAGATGATCAATTTGCCAATATCATGAATAATACCGGCGACAAAGAGTTCGTCCGGGTTAAGATTAAACGCTGGGGCCAAACTTTTGGCTGCCAGGGCGCAGTAAAAGCTGTGCAGCCAGAGCGCGGTAGTATCAATCTTACCTGGGGCAGAGAACGTTTGGAACATGGTCTTGGCAACCACGAGGTTTTTGATTTCCGACATGCCCAATAATGATAGGCAGTGCTCCACGGTAGTGACCCTGCGGCGCAGACCGTAGAATGGAGAGTTGGCAAGTTTGAGGATATCCACGACCAGGGCGGAATCGGATTCAACCAAACGCTTCAACTCAAAGATAGTGGTCTCGGGGTTAGCGCAAATCTGGATGATGCGTAATGTGACGCTGGGGAGCGCGGGGAATGTATCTACTTTACGTATCAAACGGTCAGCAAGACTGTTTCGTTTCATCTGGGAAGCTCCTCTTGGGCGGCCTGAATTAATCCGGGGGGCACGGATAACAAGTGTTTTCCCTCGATCAATAAAAGCAGGTGCTGAACGAGCATGGGATCGAACTGGTGACCGGCTTGTTTGACCAATTCATTGATCACCTGGGGGGGATTCAAGGTGGGGCGGTAACTTCGTTTGGATGTCATGGACACAAACGCATCGACCAATGCAAACAAACGGGCTCCCAGGGGAATTTCGGCCCCTTCGAGACCACCGGGATAACCGGTTCCATCATAACATTCATGGTGGTGCCGTAGGATGGCCCGTTCACCGGAAAAAAGATCGAAGTGGAGGGTTAATTGCTCCAAAATAATGGGGTAATCCTCGATATTAAGTTGTTCATTGCTGGACAAGGGTCCTTCTTTGAGGGGGGTTTCATCTTTGAGGAAAATTTTAAAAAGGTCGTGTAATCTGGCAGCGCGTTTGAAGGTTTGCAAGATAGCCCAGGGTAATCCCAGGCGCTCACCCATGAGGTCGAGTATCTCGGTAGTGCGGTTGTTGTGTTCCTTATTGAATAGCAGGTGTGGTTCTTCGGCGGTGCGTGGGTTCTGGGCGATATTGTCCAGCGCGGCCATTACGCCGTTGCGGGTTTTATCCAGTAGCTTGTTTAGATGGCTATGCAGCCCGAAGAGGGAATCGGTATCGCCGTGGTTTGATTTTAACGCGCCGGATTCAGTTAATGCCTCTTCATTGTAAATTTTAACACGGTTCCTACCCTCGGCTTTGGCTGCATAGAGTGCTTTATCAGCGAAAGTGATGAGATCACCGGGTTCCTTGGGGTGATGGGCTTTGAAGGTAGCGATGCCGATACTGGCGGTCACCTTTTTGTGGTGGCGCTCGACGTGATACACGTATTTCTCGGCCTGTTTGCGGAACTTTTCAGCCAATATGCGTGCTCCATCAATATCGGTATGGGGCAGCAACAATACGAACTCCTCACCGCCATAACGGGCCAAAATATCGGTTTTGCGAATGCCCGCGCGGAGCAAACGGGCGAAATTGCGGAGCACAAAATCCCCGAAGGTGTGGCCAAAGGTATCGTTGACATCTTTAAAATAATCGAGGTCAATCATAAAACAGGAGAGATCGTAATTATTTCGACTGGCCTGGTAAAAATCGCGGTGCATCAGTTCATGGAAATAACGGTGATTGTATAAACCGGTTAACCCGTCGCGGATAGCCAACTCTTTGAGCTGCTCGTTTTGTAACTCGATTCTCTGTTTATTTCGTTCGAGTTCTTTTTTATGGCGGTACAGTTCGATAAAAATGGCGACCTTGGATTGCAGGATAATGGGTTCCAGGGGTTTAAATAGGAAATCCACGGCGCCGCTTTCATAGCCTTTAAAAATATGGGTATCGCTTTGACTGACAGCGGTCACAAAGATAATGGGCACGACCTTTGTCTTGTCCCTTTTGCGCATCAATTCAGCGACTTCAAAACCGTCCATCTCGGGCATTTGCACATCGAGGAGAACCATGGCGAATTCCTGGTCTAACATGATGCCGAGGGCCTCGTTCCCGGAGGCGGCGGTAACGATTTCGACATCCATGGAATCGAGTAAGGCTTGCAGGGCGATCAAGTTTTCGTGGCGGTCGTCTACGATCAAGATATGGGGTTTGGTTTTATGGTTATCCATCATGGTCGTTCAGTTTTTTTGTTTGATGCTTTCTTTTCCGCTATTTTTACAAGGAATGGGCCGATTTCATCCAGTTGCAGGACATGATCGGCTTTTACCACGGACAAGGCAGCGCTGGGCATGCCGTTGACCTCGGAGGTATCGGGATCCTGGATGAGAACCAGTCCACCTTTATCCTTTATTTTTTTCAAGCCGAGACTGCCATCATTGTTGGCGCCAGTTAAAATAATACCTATCAAGCGATGCCCGAACACATCGGCAGCGCTCTCGAATAAAACATCCACGGAGGGGCGGGCGAAATTAATGCGGTCTTCGACAGATAGGGAAAGTGTCTCGTCGTCCTCTATCAGAACATGATAGTTGGGGGGGGCGGTGTAAACGAATCCCTGTTGGAGGGATTCTTTCTCATCGACTTCCTTGACACTTACATTTGAGATGCTATCGAGATAACGGGTCATATAATTATCGGAATTGGGACTGATATGTTGCACGACAATGACAGGTATAGGATATTCTCTGGGAAGGCTGGGGATAATCTTACTCAGTGCATTCATGCCGCCGGAGGAGACACCGATAACGATACATTTATACCTGGGAGTGGAGATCATTCGTGGTTTTCGGCTCCCTTACCGGGTTTAATCTGGTAAATTCTTTCTTTATCCACGATGGTTTCGAAGCGGTGAAAATGCTCGGAGAATTGGAGGCTCTCCTTGGAGCCAAGACATAGGAACCCTTTTGAAGCAAGACTATCGACAAATAATTTAACGACCCGGGACTGTAGTTTCTTGGTAAAATAGATCAACACGTTCCGGCACAGGATGATATTCATCTCGCCGAACACGCCATCGGTCACAAGGTTATGGTCGGCAAAAACGATCCGTTCTTTAAGGGAAGGGTCCAAAATAACGGAGTCGTATTTAGCGGAATAGTAGTCGGCAAAGGAGTTCACGCCACCGGCTTTTTGGTAATTAACGGTATATTCTTTGATCAATTCAATGGGGTAAATGGCTTCCTTGGCTTTTTCCAGCACGAGGGAGTTGAAATCGGTGGCGTATATCTGCACCTTATCGTACAAACCGACTTCTTTTAAGAGAATGGCCATGGAGTAGACTTCTTCGCCGGTAGAACAACCAGCATGCCACACTTTTATAAAGGGGAAATTTTTAATCCGTGGAATCACTTCCTGGCGAATGGAGAGGTAAAAACTGGGGTCGCGAAACATCTCGGTGACATTGATCGAAAGATCAAGCAAGAGGGTTTCGAAAAAGCTGCGATCAACCAATACTTTATGCTGCATATGGGAAAAGTTATCCAATTGGGCCATATTCAAGCGGTATTTCAAGCGTCGTTTTAAGTGGGCTCTGGAGTAATCTTTGAAGTCGTAATGGTATTTGCGGTAAATGGCCTCAAGCAGGAGGTCGATTTCGATCTTCTCATTTTCCAGGTGCCACTCGGAAATAAGATCGTCACCCGCATGATTTTCTATATTTTGAGCATTCATGATTTGTATTCTCCGCGATATTATCTCTATCGCTATTGCTTTTCGGATATCTATATACTAGCGCCATCATCCATGCACGCCCACGCGTGATGATGAGGGTTGGCTATTATAGGGTTTCATTTGTTTATCTGGACTGGTAGAGCCATACTCTTAAGAGGGAGAGCAATTTAGAACCGTCTACAGGTTTGGCGAGGTAATCGCTGGCACCAGCGGCGACGCATTTACTGCGATCACCTTTCATAGCTTTGGCGGTTAGGGCGATGATGGGGATTTTACCGAACCGTTTATCATTACGTATGATACGCATGGCTTCATAGCCGTCCATGACTGGCATCATGATGTCCATTAAAATTAAATCAATATCACCTTCGGATTGTAATTTCTCCAGACCTTCCTTGCCGTTTTTGCCCACGATGGTATTTAAACCGCTCTCTTCGAGAATACTGGTCAAGGCAAATACATTGCGCATGTCATCGTCTACGACGAGGATTTTTTTGCCTTTTAACACGTCTTCTTTGGTTACTAACCGATTCAGAATACGCTGCTTGGATTCGGGCATTTCGGATTCCACGCGGTGTAAGAACAGGGTGGCCTCGGCAAATAACCGGTCTGGTGTTTGGACATCTTTGATAGTGATTTTATCGGAATATTTCTTGACCGTTTCCTGATCTTGGATACTCAGTTCCTTCTCGGAGTAAACAATCACGGGGATATGGGATTCATCGGCTCTGGGTTCGATTTTTTCAAGTAAATAAAAACCGGGCATATCGGGGAGATTGGGATTCAGAATAATAGCATCAAAATCCTCGGTTTTTAAGAGTTGGATGGCATCTGCACCGGAATAGGCGCAAACAGTGGAAATATCGCCGGTGCCCATTAATTCAATGATACTTTTTCGTTCTCTTTCATCGCTGTCTACCAGCAACAGTTTCTTGACTGGTTTTGATAGGACCTTTTCGATCTTGGCGAAGGCATCATCAATAGCGTCCATGCTCACGGGTTTGGGGAGGTAACCGATGGCGCCCATTTGTAAGGCGTCTTTTGAGTTATCACCAGCAGAGATAAAATGAACGGGGATATGGCGGGTATCGGGATTTTGTTTGAGTCGTTCCATGACTTCCCAGCCATTGATACCGGGTAGATTCACATCCAATATAATGGCGCTGGGTTTGTAAAAATCGGCGAAATGAAGACCGGTTTCGCCATCCTCGGCAATAATAATTTTGAAGCCGCGGTCGCGTGCCAGTCCCATGACGACCTCGGAGAAGACGTTGTCGTCCTCAATAATAAGGAGTAATTTATCTTCGGGCTTTAAATTTTTGCGATCATCCATGATTTCCCGATCCATCAACCCATCTAAGATGGCTTTTGTAGCGGTGTTGGATGAATCGGTATCGGTAGTTTCATTGAGGGTATTTTCTGGCAGGATTGTTTCGGTCTCATCGGTTGGGTGTTCATCAACGGCGAGCTTTTTGTAGCGGTCCAATGATGAGCGTTTGCCTGGGGCTTCCAGTTTTTCGGGTAGGAAAAGGGTGAAGATGCTGCCTTTGCCGCGTTCGCTTTCCATTTTGATTTCGCCGCCGAGTAAAATGGCCAGTTCCCTGGAAATGGAGAGTCCCAATCCGGTTCCGCCGTACTTACGGCTGGTAGTGCCGTCTTCTTGGCGGAAGGCTTCGAATATAATGTTTTGTTTGTCTTTGGGAATGCCGATACCGGTATCTTTGACGGAGAAGGCAATGGTTTCCTGGGGTTTTAAGCCACTCTGGGACAGGTCAGTATCGGCAGGGGGCCGGGCGGCAATCAAGGTGATGCTGCCCTCGTCGGTGAATTTAAAGGCGTTGGAAAGAAGATTTTTGATTACTTGTTGGGCGCGTTGGGTATCGGTATAAAAAAATTCGGGCAATTCATCCTGGTGTATCTCCAGGATAAACGCCAAGCCTTTATTACCGGCCACGGGTTTAAAGACACGGTTAATGTTCCCGACAAACTCCTCCATGGGGGTTTTATCAATACGGATTTCCATCATCCCGGCCTCTATCTTGGAAAGATCAAGAATCTCATTGATCAACGCGAGAAGATCGGAACCGGAGGAGTGGATGGTCTTGGAAAATTCAACTTGTTTGGCAGAGAGATTTTTTTCGGGGTTATTGGACAGTAATTGGGAGAGGATGAGGATGCTATTAAGTGGGGTGCGTAGTTCGTGGGACATATTGGCGAGGAATTCGGATTTGTATTTGCTGACCTCTTCGAGGTCGCGGGCCTTTTTGGCGATTTCATTCCTGGCGTGCAGGAGTTCCTTGTTTTTTTGTTGGATATCGGTTTTTTGTTTTTCGAGGGCGCGGGTGCGTTCTTCGAGTTCTTCATTGATCACGCGTAATTCTTCCTGTTGGCTTTGGAGGTTGGTTTCGGAAGCAATCAATGCTTTGGTTTGTCCTTCGAGTTCCTCGTTGGATTGTCGTAGTTCTTCTTGTTGGGCTTGGAGTTTTTCGGCTTGTTCCTGGGTTTTTTGCAAGAGGTCGTTTAATTGTCGCCGTGACTCGGCGGAATTCAAGGCAATGCCGATATTTTCGAGGGATTGGTTCAGGAAGTCTTGTTGGAGGGGGGTGATGTGGTGAATGGAAGCGATCTCAATGACACCGATAACATGTCCTTCATAAGAAAAAGGTATCATGATGGCATTATTTGGTTGGATATCGCCAAATCCGGTTTTGATTCTAATATAATCCCGGGGGATATCGGTAATAAAAATCATCCGGTTCTCCAGGGCGGATTGACCGACAATGCCCTCGCCAAATTTAAACTTTTTGAGCAGGGCTTTTTCCTTGCCCACGGCATAACTGCCTACGAGTTGGAGTACATTGTCATCGGCAAGAAAATAAAGTAACCCGAGTTGGGCATCAAGATAAGAGGTCAGAAAACTGATAATATTGCGGGAGAGTTCAGGGATACCGAGTTCGCCGCGCATGCGGTTATTTAATTCGGTTTGGCCGGTTTTGAACCAGTTTTGGCGGGTGGATTGTTCGACAGCATCTCTGAGGGAGTGGGTCATGAGGTTGAGGGCTTCGGTGAGGCGATCATCGTCGGAGCGTTTGTTGACGTTTACAGAATAATCGCCGCGGGAAATTTTTTCGGCGAGTTCGACAACCTGCATTTCATCGCTGATATCGACCATATATTCAATAGCGCCGATGATTTCACCGTCGCCGTCTTTGAGTGGAGCGCTGGTGTAGCGCATGGGGACATCTTTTCCGGGTAAAGCGGTGGTCATTTCGCCGGTTAAGACTTTATCTTGGTTCATGGCACGGTATGACCTGCATTTATCGGTCCGGCAGTGGGAAGTATTAAATAGGGCATAGCATTTTTTGCCGATGCATTCGTCGACGGTATGTCCGACGAGGGTGGCGCCGGCGTGATTGATAAATTGCACGTTAAAATCGTTATCCACGACGTGTACGGGGGTGGGGATATTATTGAGGTATTCGATTTTTCGTTGGCTATCGACATTGGATTCTTTGAGGCGTTCGATCATCTGGTTCATGGCGCGGCCCAGCATATCTTTCTCGCCTTTAATATCCATTTTGAGTGAGTAATCGCCGATGGACACTTCTTCGGCGAGGGTAGCGGCATCGCGCAGGGTGCGAGTCATTCGTTCGAGGGCAATGGCGAGCATATCCTTGGAACCGCGGCGCACGACTTCACCGGAGTAATCGCCCATGGAAATACTATCTGCTTGGCGTACGACTTCAACGAGGTTATCTTTCATTTGGTTGACAGCTTTGCCGAGGGTATCTTTATCGCTACGCACGGACACGGTTTTGGAAAAATCGCCGAGGGCAATAGTTTCGCACACATTGGTGACCGATTGGAAGGAGTCGACGACTCTTTGAAAACTGGCATTCATCTCGCCGATTTCATTTTTTACGGATGTGATTTGTTCATAGGAGAGGTCGCCGATGGCGACTCGTTGGGCCCAGTGGGATAATTGGCGGATGGGTTCGACGATGCGGCGGGACACGATAGTAGCGATTATGGAGACGAGCAGTATCGTGCCAATAACGATCCCAAAGGCAAGCCAGCGCAACCCTTTGGCTGAACTGAAGGCTTCATCTTCTTCGATCTCGGCGATTAAGCCCCAGTCGACGCCGAGGTTCCGCAGGCTGGACAGGTTGTAATTTACACCGAGCACTTGTTTGTTGCGGTAATTGGGATAACTGGAAATCTCGGTTTGGGTTGGGAAAACATTAGGAACGATGGTTAGGCGTTGCAGCCATTGTTGGGCGCCGAGGGTATTAACTTTGACCTTGAGGACGGTGGATTCTTTTTCGAGTGGTGAACTGGAACGCATCCGTAAGTCGTTGCCGATGAGGTAGGTTTCGCCGGTTTTGCTTCGTTCAGTGTTGATCTGCATGATCTGGTTGATTTTTCCCATAGGGATCAGGATAGCGATGATGCCCACGGGTGATTTATTTTCTTTGATACTTTGGATCAAAAAACCAGTGGGGCGATCTTTTTTGGGGCCGAAGAATTCCAGGTCTGAAAAAAGTGGTTTCTCGGTTTTGAGGGCTTTTTTGCAGGTTTTTGCAAAGAGGGAGCCAGCATATGTTTCGGTGAAGACATTTTCGCCGACTACGTTTTCGTCTTGCAGGGAAAAGAGGATGTTGCCATTCAGGTCGAGGAGGTAGATGTCTTCGTAATCGTATGTTTTCTGGAAATTTTCGAGGTCCAGGCGGATATCCATGGTGTATCCAGAATAATCAAAGGTTTGGGTAAATTCTTTCAGGGTGGTGCCGCTGGTTTTATATTTGAGTTGAATATCTTTGACTGCGTTGACGCAGGAGCTCAATTCGGACATTAATTGGAGGTCATTGATGCGTCCGCTAAAAAAAGAATTGATATATTCGGTTTTTAGTCTGGAAATAGAATTCAATGACTGGACAGCATCTTGGCGCAGTATTGAGGAGGCTGTCATGTAGCTGATAATACTGGCGGCGAGGAGTGGGACGAGTGAGAGGGTTAAGAACCATAAAAAAATGGTCTTACTGAGACCTTTTTGGCGTAATACTTTGAAGCTATTATTATTAATGGTGGTGATTGTCTTTGAAATAAAATTTCCGTTCATGATGCCTCGTGTTTCCTGCGCTTCTGGCTTATGGGGAAGCTTACGGTAGAGGATTGGTTGCTCCTACAGGGCCAGTTCGCTGATATCCGCGTTTTTCTTTTAATCGTATTTGACGTAACCACAATTTACCTGCTTTCAAATAGAGTATTCTTGTATTTTAATATATTTTGATTTTTTTTTAAACAAGAATTTCAAATTATAAAAATATTTTTTGAAAGGAAAGTCAATCTGGGTAAACTGGTTTATTCGAGAGGGATGTCCATTTCCATTAGAGGCAAAACAAAGGGACGTAGTTTTTGGCTTTCGCCATTTCGTAGGCGGTGAAGAATTGGTATGGGGTAAATTGGGAGTTTGTAAAATGGTGATCATTCATTTGTTTAAAAAATATTTTCCGCTGATCACGAACCCGTCCATGATTTAACTGAAGAGTTTTAATCATTTTGCGGATGCGTTCCTTTCTGTCATCATCAGCAATATCTGAGTGAGGGATAAACATATGCTCATATACATCGTATTCCATGAGAATGAAGGGATTATAGTCCGGCAAATCGGGTTTTAATATCTCATCTACTTCCTGGGTTCCTTTCATTGGATTGAGGTCGGAATAGACAAGGAAGAGATTTTCCCACTGCCACGTGTGATCCACTTTTAAATGGAAATCGAAATGTTCCAGATTGCCAAATCGTTCTATCTCTTGATCGTGATACCTGCCGTTTTTCCATTTGTTTTTGTTTACCAGTTCAGGATCGCATAGTAATATCTCGGTATAAGCGCATACACCGCCCTGACAGTGAAGTAGGTTCATTACTACATCCACATAATATTTACGACTTTCGGGGTGTTGGACTTGATCATGCTCAAGTTGGTCTACCCATTTTTTGTACTCGGTGGAAAGGATTTTACTCTTATCAATATGTTTCATGAGTTTCAGTCTCTGGTGGTGTATCCCAATATTTTACTGAGATCATGAAACCGCTTAACCTGTTTTTTGCCTTCCGCAGAATCCAATTGGGCGGTCTTTTTTAATTTTTCGATTTGCGCCCGTTTCTCGGCTAATTCTTCCAGAGCCTCAATTCGTTTATCGCTGCCTTCCTCTTCCAGATCAAAAATTCGTTGCAAGATAGAATCCCAGCGCATATATTCTGGGAAATATTTATAATGATCGACATGGTTGTCACCCTCATAATAGATTTCTCTGAACACGTGATTGTGCTGTTTCTCGAATTTTAATTCCACGATCTCCCAGGGTTCAAAGGCAGAAGTAATGATTGGGGAATGGGTGGCAAAGAAAAACTGGGAACCGGGCGCTATTTTCACATAGGTATCAATGATACGGCTCTGGATATCGGGGTACAGGGAACGTTCGGGTTCATCCACCAATATCACGGCGTTTTTTGGTTTTAATTGGAAGAGAGGAATCACGGTCTGTAAAAATTGCCGGGTTCCGGTGCTCCAAAAATCAATGGGAACATCCTGGCCGTTAATGGTTTGCAGGGATATAAAACCGAGATTTTGAATGGACGACTCATCTATATCTCGTTTAACTTTTAAGCCCATATGAAACAACAAGGGATCGAGGCATTCATCACAGAGGTTATCTAAAGGAGATGGGTTTTGTGCCAGCCAATTGTTATATTCATCGGTTTGTTTCTTCATCTCCTTTTTTTGACTGGCAGAATTACCTTTTTGCAAAGCGGTATCCGCCATTTTTTTCTTAATTAATAGTTCCTGGGTGCGATGGGAACGGATGGTTTCTAAAATATATTCCCAATGTTTGGTCACATCTTCGATGGCAAAATCAATGATGCTGGGATTTCCAAAAAAACCAGCGCCTTTTTCAATTAATTTTATTTTCTGCAACTCATCAATTGGGTTCTTACTCTCTGTGGGGGGTGGATTTTTCCCCCATAATAATTCGGTGGGAAAATTTATCAGCACGGGGTTTACCTGTTGGTAATAATCCTCAAGTTTTGGGAAGAAGGTCTCCGTCACGATTTCTGTAGTCGATTCAAAGCCGAGGTGTTGGTATGGGTTCACTTTCTGATTAAACATCCGATATTGGAGATCAAAAAACCGGAAATCCATTTCTATGGACCTGGGCACAGGTGGCATGGGAAGCACCATATCTTTCCCGATATCACGGTTGAGAGAGATAAACCATTTGATCAATCGCAGCAAAGTGGTTTTGCCCGTGCCACTGTGGCCGAGAAAGCAGACTTTATCGAGCGGCGCACCGGCTTTGGCATGACCTTTGGGATAAGTTAAGTCAATGTCCAGGTCGGCAAATTGATAGTAATTTTTGAGTTTAATCCGGCTTATTTTCATGTTAATAAATACCTGTCCATAAAATTATTGGCCATTCTTGGTGCTGGCTATGTTCTGATTTTTCTTTCATCATGGATATATTCTACCACAAGTCCAATGGAAATTAAATCCACACTAATTAATTCTAAATCGACTGCCACATTTCTGAAATCGTTGTGGACGATATGGACTTAATGGACGATATGGGCAAAAAAATGCTTTTGTTTTTGGTCCACAGGGTCCATATCGTCCATTAAGTCCATATCGTCCATATTTTTCACGAATCTGCTGGGGAATCCAGGCTTTTAATAGTAAAGCACTCTTGAATTGATTGCAGTTTCTACCGAGCTATTGCGAAATAAAGCGTTTGAAATTGAGGAGGGAGATAGTAATGATGACTGTGGCAATGGCACCGAGGGATAATAAGTCTTTGTAAAAATACTCTATGCCATTGCCTTTTAAGAAAATCTCGCGAATGATCTTGATCAAATAAGCGAGGGGATTTATCTTCACAAGGAACTGAAAGGCGCCGGGTACATTCTCGGTGGGAGTAAAAAGCCCGGATAACAAAATAAAACAGACCATGGAAAACCAAGCAAAAAAGAGCCCCTGCTGCTGGGTAGCGGCAAAGGTGGAAATCATCAGTGCATAAGATAAAATAGCGGCTAAAAAAACCACGGCGGCTACTACAAGATACAAGAGATTGCCCCGCACAGGTATGTTGAACCACAACACGACAACGGCTATGCCAATAAACATGTCAAATAGGGCAATAATAGCCATGGGCAAAGCTTTGCCTATGTAAATTTCCAAGGGGGTCAAAGGGGAAATCAAAAGGGTGTCCATGGTCTGCTGTTCTTTCTCCCGAACGATGGAGACGGAAGTCAAGAAAAGGGTTAAGATGGTCAATAACAAGGCGACGATACCGGGCCCCATATAATTGATGCTCTTTAAACGGGGATTAAAACGTATCAAGGTCTTGTTCTCCACGGGCATGGTCAAACCGGATTGAGCGATATCAGCAAAGATATATTTCTTGATAATACCGTTAAAATACCCGGCTGCAATAGCGGAAGTATTGGAATCAATTCCATCCATGATGATCTGTATCTGGGGATAATGGAGGGGATTTTTTCTTTTGTTCGCGCGGTCCACGGTGGACACGGGATCACGAAACACAATCACGGCATTCACAGTACCCCGTTTTAAGGTTTCCACGTTGTCCCGGTTCTGGTAATAAATGCCTTTGACTACGAACAATGGGCTGGTTTGAATGCGGTTGATAATTTGCACGGCTGCCTGATTGTGGGATAAATTGACGATTTCTACGGGCACTTTTTCGATGTCGGTATTAACGACGTATCCGAGAATGATAATCTGCAGGAGGGGCGCGATGAATATGAGCGGCAATAACTCCTTCTGACGGAACAACTCGATAAATTCTTTTTTTACAAGATAAAAGAGTCTCATTTTGATTGTTTCCTGTTTTGTGAAAATTTGATACCTGCCACGGTCATTAAGATGATGGCGAAAATGATCATGGCGGCACCTTCGGTAACAAAATGCTGGATACTGGCCCCCTTGACTGCTAAACCACGGATGATTTTTATGAAATACCGGGCTGGCACGATGTGCGAGATGACCCGCAACGGGAGGGGCATAGAAGCCAGGGGAAATATAAACCCGGATAACATGATAGAAGGCAACATGGTGCTGAGCAACGCGGCAAACATGGCGGCTTTCTGGCTGGCAGCAAGGGTGGAGATCAAAGTTCCCATGGATAACCCAGAAATGATGTACAACAAGGAAAATATGGCCAATACGAGAAGATTTCCCCGGATGGGTATGCCAAACCAAAACCGCGCGAACAAAAGGGTTAACATGCCAACGATGAAGGCGACGAAAATATATGGAATAGTCTTTCCTAAGATAATTTCCCAGGATTTTAAGGGAGAAATGAATATCAAATCAATAGAACCACTCTCGCGCTCACGCGTGATACTGAGAGAGGTTAAAATAGCGGAGATCATCACGAGTAATATGGCCACGACTCCGGGAATAAAGAAAAATGAGCTCTTTAACTGGGGATTAAAGAGGATTTTTGTGTTGACTTGCAAGAGGTTTTCAATATGACGGAACTCGGAGATAAAACTGAAAATGATCTGCTCATTGTACTGGTAAATGAGATTGGCAACATTGGAATCACTGCCATCAATGATGATTCCGACCTGGGTGGTACCGCCATTCTTAAGGTCCTTGGAAAAATCACGGGGAATGATGATGATTTCTTTTAATGCCCCGGATTTTAACATTTTCTCGCCCTCTTGCATGGGGTCCGAACTGGGAAACTCAGCTTTTAAATGGTGGATGATAAAATAATGGTTATTGGCAAACTTGCGCAACAATTCTTTGGAAATCTCACCGTTGGAATAATCAATCACCCCGGTCTGAATTTTTTCAAGATCAAAGTTGATGGAGTAACCGAAAATGAACAACATCAACACGGGCATCAAAAAAATAATGGAGAGACTGGTAGGGTCTCTTAAGATGTGTGCAAATTCTTTCACTATGACTGCCTTTAATCGTTTCATGGCTGTATGTTTACCTCTTTTTTAGGCGATGGTTTCCCGCTGTCCCATGCGGGCATCGTCATTGGCAATGGCGGCACTGAACAGTTCGGGAATAGACGATTTCCCATGCTGTGCCAATAATTCATGCGGTTCACCGGCCATCAACAGGTTCCCACGGTGCATGATCAACATGCGGTCGGCATATTCGACTTCATCGAGATTGTGGGTGCTTACTAAAATGGTCTTGCCCTGGGTCTTCAACCGATAAATTTCAAACCAGAAATTTCGCCGCACCTCGGGGTCAACACCGGAGGTGGGTTCATCTAATAAAATAATCTGGGGATCGGTCATGAGACAAACAAACAGGGACACTTTCTGCCGCACGCCTGGGGGAATATCCATTACTTTCTGCTTTAACAATGCGTTGTCAATCTGGGCGGCAATGGCGGCTTTTTTCTGGCGGATGAGAACCCTGGATAACCCGGAAATCCCGGCGAAAAATTCGATGTTCTCGAAACTACTCAACAAGGGGTACAAAGAAAACTTTTGCGACATGTAGCCGATCAATGGCTTGACTTTCTTACGCTGCTTCTGGGCATCCAAACCGTTGATAAAAATATCACCGGCAGTAATTTTCAACAAGCCGGTGATCATTTTGATGGTGGTGGTCTTACCGGCTCCATTGGGGCCAAGGAAACCAAGAATTTCACCGCGCTTGATGGTGAAATTCACGTGGTTCACGGCGGTAAATGAACCGTACCGCTTGGTTAAATTAGTAATGGTAATGATATCTTGGGTCATGTTATATCTGGCTCCCTGTTTCTGGTTCCAACCGCTCATAATAGATGTACATGTCCTCTAATTTGGGGGT
Organism: uncultured Clostridia bacterium; assembly: GCA_964502145.1. Taxonomy (GTDB): domain Bacteria; phylum Acidobacteriota; class Aminicenantia; order UBA2199; family UBA2199; genus CAZCVI01. Next base: position 84,119 of record CAZCVI010000001.1, on the reverse strand, counting down.
TTCTTCCTGGGCTTCTATATGGGGGATAAGCTGGAGAAAACTTTCGGGCCCAGATTGCAGGTATTTGATGAACTTGCCGCGAATGTAAACATGGCCCGATATCTGGGGGTTGGTTTTCAAGCTTTCCATGATCTGGAAAATATTGCCCTGCGGGGTCACACGGAACAAGCGGGCGGGAAATGTCTGTTTCAAACTGGACATGGTATCCTGGCGAATAATCCTGCCTTCTTTCATAAAAACAATATAATCGCCCTGCTCAGCTTCATCAAGATAAGGAGTGGAAATAATAATGGTTTTTCCCTCTGCTTTTAATTGATCGATAATATGGAAGAATTCAATGCGCGAGAGCGGGTCGACGCCAGTGGTGGGTTCATCAAGAATAATCAATTGCGGGGCGGAGAGGAGAATAGTACTGAGTGATAATTTCTGTTTCATGCCCCCGGACAGCGCCCCGGCACGTCGTTTGAGAAAAGGCATCATGCCAGTGGTTTCCAACAATGCTTTTTTCCGTTCCTCGCGTTTTTGATGGGGCACGCGGTGAATGTCAGCGAAAAAATTCAGGTTCTCCTCGACGCTGAGGTCCGGGTAAAGAGAAAACCGCTCGGGCATATACCCGGTCACGGCGGTAATTTTCTGGTATTGGTCGTTTATGGCTTCGCCGTTTAAATAAAGGGTGCCGCTGTCCTTCTTGACTAATCCCACCATCATTTTAAAGAGGGTGGATTTGCCTGCGCCATCGGCTCCGGCAATGATCGTGATTTGTGCGGGTGGTATCTCCAGGCTAACCTGGCGCACGGCTGCGATCTCAGCGAAGGATTTGGAAACCTGTTCCAGTCTAAGCATGTTTCTTCAAAAGCACGGTAACAGGCATACCGATTTTTAAGATTCCAGCAGTGTCGACGACACGGACTTTTACTTGATAGAGGAGTGATTTGCGTTCCTTCTCGGAAATAATATACTTGGGGGAGAACTCGGCTTTCTTGCCAAAAAAAGAGATGACACCGGAGAGCTCGTTGCCATTCTTGGCGGTGTTAGCTAAACCATCGACCTGAATCTGCACGGACTGGTTCAATTTTAAGGTAGACATTTCCTCTTCCTCGATAAAAATTTCGACGTAGAGGGACGCGCGGTCAATAATATCGGCAATGGCAGTGCCGGGAAACACATTTTCTCCCTGGCTGACAAACGTTTCTACAACGACACCGTCCACCGGGGAGGTGATGCGGTGGTCCGCGATTAATAATTGGAGGTATTCCTGTTTATTGGCGATTTTTTCTTTTTGAATGTCCAATTCTTCAACGGTTTTTTTCAGATCGAATTGGGAGGTACTTGCTTCCATTAATTTTAATTCAAGTGCTTCCAGTTTTTCGCCCGGCACCGCGTTCTTTTCTTTGAGACGACGGAACCGTTGCACTTGTTTGTTTAAATAGCGGGTATTTTCATCAAGGAAGCGCAGGTTCTGGGTCGTTTTCTGTGTTTTGATGGTGATTTCTTTGCGTTGGATATCCAGTTCTCTTAATTGATTTGCCACTTTCTCGCTGTTGACTGTGGCCAGTACGGCTTCCCGTGTGATGGGTTGGCCCTCTTTCATATTAAGTTGTTGCAGTGTGCCCGCTACCTGCGATTTTAAGGTGATAATATCACCGTCTACTATACCCGGTGCTTTGATCTGGTTGTTTTCTGCCTTGGAACAATAAAATGATCCGGTTACTGCGAACAGAACAATTAAGACCCGGATCGGGAAAGATAGCTGTTTCATTTTTCCTCCTTTGCCGCTTTATCCGTTGCTGAATATGGATTATTGGCAATTAATGTATTGATATTCATTTTAACCCACTGGTATTGAAATTTCAGTTCATTCTGTTGTGATTCATACCGTTCCCGGTTTAACAGCGCGGTCAGGTAATCCAGGTTGGATGATTGGTTCTCTTTATACAGGGCTTCTTTTAACCCCGCATCCTCCGCTGCAATGGCCGCCAGTTTGACCGTGGTATGCATTTGCTTTTCCAGAGAACGTAACCGGGCATACAATTGTTTCAGCTTCTGTGTGACCTCAAGAATGACTTCTGCTTTTTGATTGACAACCTGCTGGATAGACATGTCTGCCAGTTGTTTGTCACGTTTTAATTTGTGCCAGTCGAATAGTTTCACACTGACATTGATCCCCCCCTGGAAATAAAAGGACCATTGATTCTTAAAGAAATCAAGGCCGGGTTTGCCGTAATGAAGTTCTGCAAAACCATTAAGACGGGGCAAATAATTCCCCGTCATGATTTTTTTTCCTGTTTCCATGATGTCGATGTTCTGGTCAAAGATTTTTAAAGAGGGATGCGCGGCGTTAAAGCGCGCCAACGATTCTTCCAGGGTACCGATATCTTCCTGGTAATTCACTTCGATATCATTGATCGAGTAGGAGCACAAGCGGGTAAAACGGATGTCTTCTTCTTCCATCTGGCGTTCCAGTTCTTCCAGATTGAGTGCTGCTTCCGTGATCCTCAACTCTGTTTCCAGCACGTCCGATTTTTTGACCTGTTCTTCTTCATATAAAGATGTCACTCTGTCCAGGTGCAGTTTGAGGTTTTCTATCAATATAAAGAGCGATTTTTTTTTCGCAGCCAACAAACCGTAGGTGAAATAAGAGGATTTCACCATACCTGCCACTTCCAGTTCCCGTGAGGCCAATTGGAAGGTAATCAACCCTGCTTTTTGTTCTTCCAGGCGCATGGTGTTGGTGATCATGTGGCCCGAAAAGATCGGTTGCAATACCCCTACTTTCAAATCGTAATTATGCTTGGCACCCGCTGTTATCGTTTTTCCTGGGATAAACGAGATTTCCATCTGCTCTGATTTAAAAAGATAGGAACCGCCAAAATCCATGTTAAACCATCTCTGGTTACCCGCTTTTTCCAATTCTAGTACACTTTTTTGCGCGTCCACGCCCCGGTTTTTGTAGTTCGCGTCCATTTGGATGCCTTTTTCCACGGCTTTTTGCAGCGGAATATCACCCGCGTACAGGCCTATAGTGAGCAGGATGACCCAAAGCAGGAAAAAACCTGCCTGTTTTTTGTGTTTATTCTTTTTCGTATTCATGTTAACATACCTCGCTTGAGTAAATGTGTTACGCTGTTGATGCGCTTTTGATAGAATTCTGGCAAGGCGTCTTCCTGATGCGGTTCGATCTTGAATAATGCTTCGAGAAAGGGCTTGCCAATAAAAGAAAGCAGGGAAAGAGAAACGACATTCATCATGAACTGAAAGGGATCGGCTTCGGAGATCAATTTTGTATCGTACCATTTGCGAATCATTTGCAGCAATTGGGGTGGTCCTTGGTGACCGTACTTCTCGGCGAAAAAACCGGTGACCCGGCCCGTGAGGTGCGTGGGATTCTGGATCAATTCGAGTACCATCATGCGAACGAATTCCGGGTTCTGCGCGTACACCCCCACGTAGAACTCGGCAATGCGATCAAGAAACTCCCCGGGTGAGGGGTCTGAAACAATTAGCTTGATAATAATCGGGGACATCCGGTCAAACACATCTTTGATCAGCCGCTGATAGAGATTCTCCTTGGAGGTAAAATAATAGAAGATCATTGCCTTGTTGACCTGCGCCGCTGTAGCGATATGTTCCATCCGGCTTCCAGCGAACCCATTTTCTGAGAACTCTTTGAGCGCCGCTTTTAAAATTCTGGCTTGTACATCATTTTCATTGATCATTTTTATTACCACATTGTAAATCACGTTGTTTAACCCGTCGGTTTAACCCGTTGGTTTAACCGAATGGTTAATATACTCTTTATTTTGATTCTTGTCAATCATAAATATTTTTTTTTGTGAATTGATGCACTTGTAAATAATTTTTTTTCTAACTGCTCTTGACAATTCCTGCTATATTTGATAAAAATAAGGATTAGGAGGTCTAATGAGTGTTGATGTAGGAAGTAGTTCCGCAAAATCAGAACCGAATGTCGTGCCTTTGTGCGACATTCTGCTTGTGTTGTTGATCATCTTCATGGTGATCTTACCAGCCGCCCAAAAAGGTATTGATATCCAATTGCCGGAAACCCAGCAAGCCACCCCAGGCGATGAACCCCAGGCACAGAACCGGAGTATCGTCTTAACGTTGGAAAAGGATAAAACCTTAAAATTGAACCGGGAACCAATCACGATGGATTTGTTGCCTGGGCGCTTGAGAGATCTTTTCCAGCAACGGTCGGAAAAGACGATTTTTATTCAGGCGGATAAAACCGTGTTGTATAAAGACGTGTTGCAACTCATTGATGTCGCCAAGGGCGCAGGAATTGAAGTCCTGGGAGTTATGACCCAAGCATATGAGTCTGAAGGTTAATCGTTCTTTGTTCTAAGTTCCATTTGGAATTCCCATACCCGCCATCTCCATTTTCCGTGAGTAGCGCTACCGCTTGGGCGGTTGTTTTGTACCCAATTACATACGGGTCTGAAACTTGCCGATGAGTGACCACGCGGACGCTTAACACGTGGGCGATGTGCGGGTATGATTTAAAAAAACAAAAGTAAGAACATAGCGTAGAATGACATCTGGAGAAGGAGGACATCTCAATCATGGAATTAAATGAAGAAAAAGAACTAGGCAGTATCACGGCTGATTTCTCAAAGGCTGTAGAAACCTTTAAACAAAGAACCTACCCACAAGCACAAACAATGTTTGAGCAGATTATCGACCAATACAAGGATTCCCATTTTGATCGTGTACTCATGGTCAGGAACAGTTCAATGGTATATCGTAATATTTGCCAAAGCCAGATAAACCCGGTTAAAATCGAGCTTACCTGCGATGAGGATTATCTATTTGATGGTATTTATTTCCTCAATGCCGGTAAATTGGATAAAGCCCTTGAACGATTTCATTACCTGTTAGAGAAAGAATACGCTGACCCCTATCTATATTACCTGTTGGCGATCATCGCGATCAAAAAAAGGGAAACCAGTCACTGTATCAGCTATCTAAAAAAAGCGATTCATAAGGACCCGTCATATCGAATCATCGCTCACAACGAGACTAATTTCGACGGTTTGGCCGAGTACGATGATTTTGTGTCGCTCGTAGATTCCGGGATTTGAATGGTCGATGCTGATTGAGTCATTTGAACAAGTAGAACCATTGTCCGCCCACCCGGAGATATTAATTCGGGGCCGGGGCATGTATTTCTGGAAACGAAAGATATTCAAGGACGTGGAACCCTATGATCCCAATAAAAGGGAATTGGGGTTTCACTATTTGATTGTATTTGACCCGCAACGATTTCTCGCCACTACGCCCGCAGGCATTGATGAAATTCTCAGCCGCCTAAATAATCGCGACCCGGAAAAAGAAAATATTTTTTCCGTGGTGGGCAAACCTTTTTTTGCCCTTTCCCGTGGCACATTCAATAAACTGGGCATGCATCTGGAGAATCAGGGCGATATCGCCGTCAGATTACGAAATAATGGCAATGTCAGGGTAGTTGATCTGCAAAATCGCTTTGATGTGCTTGATGTACACCGGGATTTAGGGTTTATTGAGCATATGATTAAGAATTTCCAGGCCGAAGAGTGTCGTTCCAAAGGCGTTATTATTGAGGACCAGGGTAATTTTTTTATCGAGGGCATGGTTCCTATCGGAACTGGAACACGCATCGCTTCGGGTGTAGTCATCAAAGGGAATTGCCGTATCGGCGAAAATGTGCGCATCTATCCCCATTGTTATATTGAGAATTCAGTGATCGCGGACAATTGTATTTTATTGCCCGGTTGCATTGTGATGGATTCCGAATTGGAAGATCAGGTGCAGATCGGACCTTATACCCATTTAAGAAATGGCGCCCTGGTAAAAACCGCCGCTAAAATGGGAAATTTTGTAGAAATGAAAAAAAGTGTCTTGGGACCCGGTTCCAAGGCCATGCATTTGACCTATCTCGGAGATGCCCAAATTGGCAGCCATGTCAACATCGGCGCCGGCACTATCACGTGTAATTATGATGGCGTTAATAAGCATAAAACCATTATTGAGGATGGTGTTTTTATCGGTTCTGGGAGCGAGTTGGTCGCACCCGTCACCATACGGCAAAACAGTTATGTAGGGGCCGGGTCTACGATTACCAAGGAAGTACCCGCAGATTCGCTTGCTATTGCCCGCCAGGAACAACGAAATATTCCCGGCTGGGTGTCACGTAAAAAAAAAGTAAAATCTCTTGAACATTAACTGATCCGCATCAATTCAACCGTGAACACACCAAAAAAAATATCAAAATACCAAAATAGGTTTGCCACGAAATTTTATGGGTTGACTTTTGGGCGGATTTGGTTTATTATCTATTCACAAATGCATAAGGAGTTAAGATAATATGACCCGGAAACTCATAAAGCCTGATCTTAATGATATAAAAAAATATCAGAAGAAAGAATCCAAGAAAAAGCCACCACCGGCATACAAGACTCATGCTGAAAACTACTACTACATCAAACAGATGAATAATCGCACACCGATGATAGTAGAATTGGGCAACGGCGAAGTCTTAAAAGGACGTATCGAGTGGTATGATGAAAAATGCCTGAAGTTCCGACTGGAAGATAATGCGAATTTTATCGTCTTTAAACATTTTATCAAATACATGTACAAGAACCCGGAAGCGGGAGACGATACGCCAAATTCCAATACCGAGCGACCCGAAAGAAAAAGGGAACCGAGGCCGGAAGTTAAGGAAGAAGTAGAAGCATAAGCGAGTGGGAAAATAAAAAAAGCCGTGGCTAACCCTGTCCCCGTAATCGCTCTTACCTTGGGCGACCCGGACGGAATAGGGCCAGAAATTGTTTCAAAAAGTTTGGCCGCTACTTCCAGCCGGTGCGCACGGGTGGTGATTGGAACTGCTGATTATTACCCAGATATATCCCTGCCTCACCTCTCCCAAATAGAGGAGGTAGAGGCAGGGGGCGTTTATTTTTATGATATTCCTTTGTCGGACATCAACACGGACCCCTCTTTTGAGTATGTTCGTATGGCTGTGGAGTGGGCGGTGCAGAAAAAAGTGGCCGCGATAGTGACCGCCCCTATTTCCAAGGAGAAGTGGTTGCGTGCAGGTCTTCCTTTTAAAGGTCACACCGAGTTTCTCGCTGAAGCTGCCGGGGTGAAAGATCATTGCATGTTCTTCTGGTCGGATGATTTGAAAGTCGCCTTATTTACCGTGCATATCCCTTTAAAAGAGATTTTTCGTTTTATTCGGCAGGAGAAGTTGGTTCGTTTTATTCGTTTTGTGGAAAAGTCGTTAACCCGGTTATTTTCCCGGCGCTTTACTATGATTGTTGCCGGTGTGAATCCCCATGCTGGGGAGAATGGTTTTCTGGGCACCGAGGAGCTGGATGAAATCGCACCGGCGGTAGCCGTATTAAAAAAAGAGATGCAGATTGAAGGGCCTTATCCTCCCGATGTTGTTTTTATAAAAGCCCGGGGTATCCCGGATAGCGTTGTTATTTCCCTCTATCATGATCAGGGGTTGATACCTTTCAAGTTATTAAACATTAATTCCGGGGTAAATATGACACTGGGATTACCTTACATCAGAACCTCGCCCGATCATGGCACGGCGTATGATATTGCAGGAAAAGGCATTGCCAATCCTGCCAGTATGATCTCAGCGTTGTGTTTAGCCGACCAACTCGTCAAGTAGAAGCGACATCCTGTCGCTTTTTTTAAATCATTTATTCTTGAATCGGGGCTTTCTGTTCCCGTTTAATTTCAATCGCTTTGAGGTATTTCATCGCTGTTGACCAGGAAGAGATCAGCGCGATAACAAAACCCGGCAATCCATCGAGAAACCCCAGTTTCCAGATATAAAAGCGGATAAAAGTGATGGATGGTAATAATAGGACCCGCAGATAGAGGCATTTTTTTCCTTTTGCCACGATATCTTGGGATTGCAATTGGGAATATTTGTTCAAGCGTGTGATATGGTCAGTGATATGTCGATAGGTGAAATGCAGGATATCGCCATCCAGTTTTTTTGTAGTGCCATCCAGGTGCAAGCGTTCATGAATACGACCAGACCAGGCGCTTTTTTCTTTTTTGAACAGCCGTAGTTTCCGGTCCGGGTACCAACCCGAGTGGGTAATCCATCGGCCCAGGTATTTTGACTTCCGTTTGATTAAAAAACCGTCCACGTCAATCTCGTTGTCTGGCAGTTGTTTTAGTTTTAAAATTTCTTGTTGCAGTTGTTCCGAAACTCGTTCGTCTGCATCCAGATTTAGGACCCAGGGGAAGCTAGCCAAGTTCAGGGCGATGTTTTTTTGTGTGCCGAAGTCCAGGAATCGGTGTTTTAGGATTTTTGCTTTGAATTTTTCCGCGATTGCCACCGTGTTGTCCGTGGAAAAGGAGTCTACTACCACGATTTCATCTGCAATAAACAGGCAACTCTTTAAAGTTTCCTCAAGGCGGTCTTCTTCATTAAATGTGATCAAAACAACGGATAGTTTCATGCTCATACAATACCCTAAATAGAAAAAGAAGTCAATCTGTAAACCCTGGATTCACCATGAGATTCGTGAAAAAACATGGACGACATGGACAATATGGACGATATGGACAATATGGACGATATGGACAATATGGACGATATGGACAATATGGACGATATGGACTTAGTGGACGATATGGACGATGTGGAACAAACACAAAAGCATTTTTTTGTCCATATCGTCCACTAAGTCCATATCGTCCACAACAATTTCAGACACTTAGCAGTGGATTAAACCTGGAATTACCAGATTAATTGTTAAGTAAAATTGGAAAAACATGCATCTCGCCGACTTGTTCATGAAAGAGGAGCCGAATTCACCGGGGCGGAGGTGTTTTCACGCGGAAAGAGACTATTTCGTGGAGCAGGAGGGGAATTCGTGGAAGAGGTGACGAATTCGTGACCCAGAAGACAAATTCGTCGCGCTGGAATTGAATTCGTGGAAGTGGTGACGAATTCGTGACCCAGAAGACAAATTCGTCGCGCTGGAAATGAATTCGTGGAAGAGGATGCGAATTCGTGAAGCGGTAAATACCTTCGTCAAACAGGAAAGATATTCGTGCATGTGGAGGCAAATTCGTCAACAAAAACACTTCTTCTCTAAAGGAAAGCATCTTTCGCTATAGCGAAAATATATTCGCTATAGCGAATAACATCACCCCAAATCCACCACTAAGCTAATGGGAATCATGGGAGTTATGAGAATTATGGGAGTAATGGGAGTATTTCTATTTATCCCATGATTCCCATAATTCCCATAACTCCCATAATTCCCATAACTCCCATAACTCCCACATGGTTTAAGAGACCCCTAAATCATTGCCCGTGCATCCAAGCTCTGAAAAAAAAGGAGGAAAACAGAAAAAAATAAAATAATTCAATACTAATGCCTAAAATTAACCAGTATTATGGTATAATATCCACTTAAAAAATAAATTAAAAGATTGAGGAGTAACAAATGAAAAAAAGAATGAAGGACCATTTGGTTGATTTTGGTAATAGATTGAAGAGGATTCGTGATTATTTTCACATTTCTCAGACTGACTTTGCCAAGCAGATTGGTATTTCCAATACTTTTTTATGTGAGATTGAGTCCGGGACCACAGCGCCTGGGTTTTCGTTTTTTCTTAAAGTAACCCAAGCTGTTAAAGTGAATCCCCTTTACTTGTTACATGGCATAGAACCCGTTTTCTTCCAGAAAGTAGATTTGCCGCCCTCGCCAATACCAATGCCCAGTGACACGCCCAAAGAAGAATCCGGCTATTTTGGGTATGATGCCGGATTTATGGAAGATAAATTGACACTCGTGCGTAACTCTCCTTTGTTGCAATTGGCTACCCTGCAATTTATCACCCAATACGCCATTGAAAACGAAAGCCTCATGGCAGCGGAAATCCAAAAAAGAGAACAAAACCAAAAACTCCGCGCCCAAAAGGCACTACCACTCAATAATTAAAACCAATCATAAACAATGGTACATGGCGGTCAAAAAGGGAAGCAAGTACGCCCGGAGGGATTCGAACCCCCAACGCACAGATTCGAAGTCTATCACTCTATCCATTGAGCTACGGGCGCATGCTTTATATGGTAGCATTATACAATGAATTCGCTTTTTATTCAAGGAATTTTGGCCCTTATATTTATAAAAATCAGTGTCAGGATTCACCAGCAGATTTTTAAAAATGATTACAAACATTTGCTTGTGAATCCCGGGGTCCCAAAGAAATTGCAAAATTCAACAGAATAGGGTAAACTATTTCCTTTAGAATCATACTAATGTGTCGAGGTGAGATCATGAAGCGTAATTTATTTCTTTTTGTGGGTGTTGTACTTATCCTGGGATATTATACTACCATTCTTCGCTCCGAAGAGCCCAGTAATGATGAACGTTTTAAAACCGATTTCCAACAAAAACTGGATACACTGTGCAAAGCCGAAGGGTTCCCTGGCGTCACTGCTGCCGTTATATTCCCGGATGGCAAGAGTATGACCTTTGCCTCTGGTCTGGCAGATAGCGAGTCAAAACAACCAATGAAACCATCGGACAGGATGTTTTCGGGCAGCATTGGCAAAACCTATTGCGCGGTAGTGGCACTGCAACTCATGCAAGAGCAAAAACTGGCACTGGATGACAAGGTTAGCCGCTTTTTGGGCAAAGAAAGATGGTTCCACCGTTTGCCCAATGCCAATGACCTCACTGTTAAAATGATCATGACCCACACGGGCGGCTTGCCCCGATATGTGCTAAAAGAAAAACTGTGGGCACAAATCAATTTGTTCCCGAATAAAGTATGGACCCCAGCAGAACGTCTGGCTTTTATTCTGGATGAAAAACCCGTTCATCCAGCAGGGCAGGGTTGGGCGTATTCGGATACAGATTTTATTATATTGGGTATGATCATTGAGAAAGTCACAGGGCACAGTTATTATGAAGAATTGAGCCAGCGCGTATTAAAGCCTCATAATCTGAACCATACCTCGCCATCCATACAGCGTGATTTGCCTGGTTTGGTCCCGGGGTATACCGGTGATCATGTACTGCCATTTAATTTGCCTGCCAAAATGGTAAAAAAAGGGCGTTATGTGATCAATCCGCAGTTCGAGTGGACCGGTGGCGGGTTAATTACCAACGCCGAAGACTTGGCGCGCTTCAATTATTTATTGATGAATGGCAAATTGTTGTCAGAAAAGTCCATGGCCTTGATGACCCGTGCAGTCAATGAAAAAACAGGTCAACCGGCTGAAGAAGGCTACGGTCTGGGCCTAGAAATCTGGAACACCCCGGAAGGTTTGGTTTATGGTCATCGTGGCACTATGCCCGGGTATCTTTCCATCATGCAATTTTATCACCGTTACCATTTCGCCATTGCCATCCAAATCAACACGGATGGTCTCAGTGGCAAATTGGATAAGAAAAAAGACCGCACCGATTATATCAACGCTTTAATTCCAGTGATTATTGACACCCTTGATTCGGGTTCGGAAGGCGGCGTGGTTTTTCCTGGAAAAAAGGGGTTGATTTTTTAAACGGTAAAAGAGTAATTGTTCCTTCATCTTTAACCCCCCGCCGATTGAAACGATACAACGGTTCCACCTGGGACACTATCGGCGAATTGACCGCCACGGAGATATTGACGCTCCTTAAAACAGGGGAACATTAAACATGAACCCGCATCTTCCTTTATGCCACTGCCAAAAATAACTGACGTTTGACAACAATTCACTTGCGACCGAGCTTCTCCCTGGCAAAGGAAAGAAAACTTCGCAAGCCATTTTCCGGGGCTTCATTTAAAAAACTTTCCACTACTTGTTCTTCATTCCCATCATGAAAATGTTTTGGAAAGGTTGATATTAAGAGCCATTTTCGATGAGGAGCATTATCATGGCGAAAAATCGTTTCATCTACATGTCTCCGCTCCCAGTGATAGCTATAACGATCTTTTAATTTCAAAGAATACCACACGTCGATAAAGCTATCATCATTCAGAAAAATTCTTAATTCGTTGATATCCTGAAGTATTGCATCTTTTACGATATCATAGAATTCAATTTCCGCGATTTCTTTTAATTGATATAGATCAACAATCACATTAAGGCTTGCAGTGCTTTTTCAAGTTCTTCTTTCTTGAATTCCAAGTGGTCAAGTTTTTGGAATTCTTGCCAGGAGCCATTTTCTTCCAATTCACCAGTTCTATATTTTTCATCGAATTCCTCAATGGAAGAAACTCCGTATTTGGACCGGATTTGGTAGATATCTGTTTTTAGCTCCCTGATTTTTTTCCCCAGAAAAAATCTGACACTCTCCCGAAACATCTCTTCTCTGGAAAGGTTTAACTTTTCAGCAACTCTATCAAAAAAGTCTGTTGCGACTTGCACCAAATGCCTCCTTTGCCGGATATTAACTATTTTAAATCAAACAATATTACTATTCTATGGTATTACTATTATAATCGCATTCCAATATATTATCAACTGAAAAAAATTTTGACCAGTGTATCCGGTAGAATGGATTATTTTACAGCTACACCTTCTACCAGATTATCCTGTTTGTTGGTCAACATATCCACCGCATCAATAAGGAAATTATACTCTCCTTTGGGCAATGTTTTAAACGCACCAATAGAAATTTTCATATCAGGTTTCTGAGCCGTTAATAGCTTCGATGAATCGAAGATCGTCTTGTCTTTTTTATCAATCAACCGAATCCGTACCTGCATACGCCCCGCTTTCCCACCATCAATGACACCCATTAAAAAATGGGTGACTGTAAAAGCCAAAATTTTATCTTTGAAGGAAAAATCGGTGACTTGGATATCAGGCGTCTGGATTTTCTGCTCTAAATTGTTAAGATAACCCGCAATATAATCGGCACGGAAATTATCATCGTACAACACCTTGTATTTTTTATCCTTCACCTTAATTTTTAAGCTGCCTATTTTATTCCGGTCTTCAGGGACATAAGTCAGAGTATAAAAGCTATCTTCCACGCTTGCCACAGTATCAATGGAGGTCACCAGATCGGTCGAGGTAATATTTTTCCCGCCAGTCAGTTCGGTAATGCTTTTTAACACCTGCTCCACATCGGAAGAGACGCTTTTGTATTCAATATCCTGCAAAAAAGCCGTGTTGCTGGATTTAATAAAAAAACTATGAAATGTCGCGCCCACCTTGTAAAACAACTTGCTGATCGTTTCATTGGGAAAACTTTTATTGAGTACCAGTTCACTGTTGATTTGGCTCAGGATGTTTTCCAGCAAGCGCCCCTGGGTGAGACTGGCTGAATCGTCGGTATTGGTCAGCTCGGTAGCCAAATCGCGGATAGTGTCCATGGTCGTACTACCGGGTCGAATGCGCGGGAAAAATTCAAACTGATAAAAATTCAATACCCACTTCTGACCCTTTACCTGCTCCAGAAACCGGGAGAAATAATAGAACTTGTCAATCTTGGGAACAAGATACAAGTTTTGGTACTCGCGCCAAGTCAACATATACTTCTTAAGAAAATTCACAGCACGTTGCGCACGATCAGAATCGCGGCTACCTATTTTTTGTTGGAAATCAGAGACATTCATATACGTTTCAATACGCACGATGTATTCCATTAACCGCTGTCTGGCTTTTGTACCTTCAGCTCGCAAAACAGCCAAAATCTCGCCTTTCACCTGCACCATATTTTTTAAATCCGCGTACTCGCGGGTCACATCATTGGCCAGTACCAAAACCCGATCACTGGGCACAAGGATTTTAGCGAATAAATGGTCCACTGCTTTTTGGAAACTATCATTATAAAGGCTGATATTAAACACCAATACAAAGGTTCGTGGCAATGGGGCCGAGCTGGTAGGTTCTAAGACGTTGGTTGTAGACGTGAGCGTTAAAGTCTTACGATTAAGGAAAAAACCATTGATCGCCATTTTCTTGTTGTTCTCATATACAGTGAAATCTTCTGCGGTCAAATTTGTCACCGGTTGACCTTTGTCCAAAACGCGCACCGGGACTTCAACATTGGTGACCTCGACTTTTTCCACGATTGGTTTTTGCCCCTCTTCCTGGGGGAAAACAACACGCGGCATCATTAGAAAACAAAGAAAAAATACCGCCATAACCGTTACGTGGAACAATGGATTGAATAATCTCTTTCTCATAGCTGGACCTCCTCCGGTCTTTTTTTTTCCTTTACATTCCTGGCATTCACCATATTCTTTCAGGCTATAGTCTCTTAGGTTACGCGTTGTCAGTCGCCGAAATCTTCGAAGAAATCGTCGATCATATCTTGGCTCTGTCTGGAAGTGTGTTCAAGATCAATAATATGTTTGAGTCCCTTAAGGAAAACAGAGTCGTTTTTATCCAGTGGCTGCACATTTTTGATGAGCGGCAAAACCTCAAGCAAATGCGCGTTTTGTTCCTCTAACCGCTGAATAATTTTTCCCATCAATTGACGGTTGGCATCCTCGAACTCAAGGGAAGTAAGTATTGAAAAGCTATTATCCTGTATGGCATTAAGCATTTCCAGGGCAGACTGGAGTTCTTGTCGCCTGGGGTCATCATCCGGGCAGTGACGCTCGATATCATCCAACAATTCTTTAATTTTACTGGCCTCATTCATGATAGCTTCGGCTGTATTAAGAACGGTCAGCACTCCAGCTTCGGTGGTTTGCGAAATGTGCAGCAGATGCTGGTTGATAATAGGCATGTCCACCAAACCCGCCGGTAAATGTTTGGGGATTACATTCATGATTTGGATCAGTTCTGCCAATTTACTGGCCACATCCGGGGCAAAACGTTGAATCGGGGCCATATCAATTTCGTGGCTACGACCTGCCATTATCAGTTCAATGGCTTTACCAATCATTTGCAAAACCGACTCTTCTTGAGCTACCAGCTCCATAATTCCACCATCCTGCAAAGACTATTTTCTATGACTATTTTCTATGACTATTTTAACGATAACACTTCACTATATTAAAAGTTCAGGAGAATGTCAAGAAAAAAAACAGGGTCTTTAAAAAAACCATTAAAAATGATAGAATGGTGAGTTCCTTAAGTTGCGCAGCAATCAAAAAAATGGTGAAATACATGAAAAAAACAATCGGTATACTCGGCGGTATGGGACCGGACGCCACTGTCAATTTGTTGGACTTGCTGGTCAAATGGACGGCTATAGAAAAAGATCAGGATCATATCCCCACAATCACGTATAGCAATTCCCAGATTCCCGACCGCACAGCGTTCATATTAGGGAACGGCCAATCGCCGCTACCCGAATTAATTAAAAGCGCAACCCTCTTGGAGAAAGCGGGCGCCGATTTGATTCTGATTCCATGCATCACCGCCCACTTCTTTTATGATGACATCTTCAAAGAAATTCGCATTCCTTTTGTTCACGCTATAGAAGAAGTGCTGCTTTATGTCCAAACACTTCCCATCAAAACAAAACGAATCGGACTTATCGCTACGACGGGTACGATCCAATCGGGCTTGTTCAGCTCTTTTTTCAAAAAATATGGCTTGGAAATCATCGCCCCCGATGAAGAGCGACAACAATTGGTGATGAACGCGATATATGGCGAAAAAGGGATTAAGTGCGGGTTCAAAGAAGAACCCAAGATACTGTTAAATCAAGTTCTGTCCTATTTAATTTCTCAAAAAATCGATGCGATCATCGGGGGGTGTAGTGAAATCCCCCTATTATTAAATC
Source organism: uncultured Clostridia bacterium (assembly GCA_964502145.1). Lineage (GTDB taxonomy): Bacteria > Acidobacteriota > Aminicenantia > UBA2199 > UBA2199 > CAZCVI01. The sequence continues at coordinate 68,397 of CAZCVI010000001.1, read as the reverse complement.
AAAGGGACATGGAAATCCCTTTCGTTGACCCCATGTTGATTCTTGCCCGTAGTGCTATTGTTAAAGCCGGCGGACGTCTCAAAACAACACCCATCACTTGAAACAAAAATAAGCTGGCAAATGACTTGGCACTATATCCAATGGGACTTACCAACACTATTATTGGGCCATAGAAACAAAAATACAAAGCGTGAAGGCGGGGTGTAGCGAAATATAAATGCTGCAAAACGGGATAAACGTGCCAGACGGTCAATAACCGACCTTTACCGGTTCCGCTTCACCTGCCTCACCTTTTTTAGCTCTGCAAACAGCACGGGGCTGACGAGCAAGGAGTTCTCCTTACGCTTCAGCTTGCTGCTGTTCTTTGATTGTCTCCATCAAAGGGTCAATAATACTTTTGTTTTTGGCGCGGTATTCAATAAAGAATCCCAATACGGCATGTTTAACCATGGGAACTTTCTCCATATAAACAAGTAGTTCCTTGACCTCGCCAGTATAATCACCGAGATTCAGGAAATTGAGCCGTTCCTTGTTGGCGCTCTCCGCCGATTGCAGGAACATGTCTCCCTTGTTGGTCAACAACCAATCCAAGGAAACATTAAACTCGGACCGCAACGTATTCAGAATAGCTGCACCGGGAAAAATCTCACCTTTTTCTATGCGCGAATAATTGGCTCTGCCGATATCAAAGAAAGAGACAATCTTGTTCTGCGTATAACCAAGCGCCTTCCTGATCTTCCTCATCCGCGCTCCAACGTCTTTTTTTAATTGAAAATGCCTCATAGTTTTTTTATTCTCCTTTACGCGTTATAAAATCTCGTTTTATGGTTGACTTTTCTTATGGAAAAGCTTATGATTTGGCCATGCAAGCAACAATCAGTAACTCTACACGGCTTTGCCCTAAAAATGCAAAAATTAAACCTATTTTCTTTTTTCATAGCTTTCAATATAGCGTATATTGCGGTGAAAAACAAGAGCAAAAAATAAAATACGTAAAATATTTTTTAACAAAAATAAGCGACAACTCCAAGGAGGGACAAGAAATTATGTATAAAAAAGAAATATTTATCTACACAACCGGCAAATACTTGTATAAATTTAATAAAACTACGCAAAAAACGGCAAAACAACGGTTTAGACTATTAATATATTACATAATGCAACTTGTCTTTTTTTTTAATACTGCCACTCTATTTTGTTTGAGTTTAAGCCCGCTAAATGGGGCGGCGGTGAAGTACTTCCAGCACACTTTCCAAACCTGTGCCGATTATATCAACTGAGGGGGGATAATATGTTGCTTCATGGATTCCAATTTGAACTGGACAGAATCATCAGGAGGAGAAAAAACATTATGTTCTTCTTTCTTTTTTTTATGATGGGGATATTTTTGGTTTATTCGGGCAGTACAAAATTAAAAATCTTTCAAAAGGAAAAATTATCTTTTATGACGACAGGAATGGATAAAGGTGTATTTATTAATACCTCTCCTCAGGGGGGAAACGGGGAGTTCCACGTATGGCATGAACCCTCCCCGATGATAGTATTTTGTGGTAGTCACAGTGTTTTTGAGGCCGCGCACACCATGGTAAACATGCAGGGAGAGATAACCCTCACGCCATCACTTCAGACGGGGCAGCTACTGCTGGGGGGAGGAAAACAGCAAGACTTGGCAGGGCTGTTCTTTCTGCTGGGCAGTCTCTACATGGCATTTATGGGGCTGACTGCTTATAATAGTGAGAACTATTTTTTTAGTTTCAGCCATGTGATCGAACGACTGGTTATTCTCTGGGTATTTTTCCTCGTGCTCTGCGCGGGCTTGTTTTATGTCGCGGGAAAGATGGGGCTGCCATTTTCTCCTGGGGATGGAGTGATTTTTTTTTATTTTTGTCTGTATCTGCTGGTGTATTTAAGTTTTTTTTACGCTGCCGGGGTATTTATCCGGGTGGTTTCGCGGGGTTACAAGGCATATTATTTGAATCTGATCATCTTTTGGGTGGTCTCCGTATTAATTGTGCCTCCACTTCTGGAGGGATTCCTTGATAAGCAAACGGTTGATTTACGGGTGGCGGGGAACGGGAGGTATTCGAAACAGATGCAATTGGTACTGGAACGGTATGAAATGGCCAGTATTTTTTATCCCACTGCTTTCTATCGCTTTTTAAACGGTGAAATGTCAGGGAACGGGTTCGGGGAGCGTTCCCGCTTGATAGACCACACGGCATTTTTACAGGAAGAAAACAAGAGACTTTTTTTGGAAAAGGCGCAGCGGCGTGACGGGGTACAAAATGCAGCACAAATTGCCCCGGTCCGACACCATGTTTTTTCCACAAAGGCAAAATTACCGCGCTGGTTTACGCTGGCACTCTTAATCGCGGGGGGTTATACGGGATTGTTGTTAACAGCAGCTTATTTTCTTCTCAGGAGAAGGAAAATTGATTCAATGTCCGTCACCTGTCCTGACTACATGTTCCAAGCGGGCCTTAGTTATTTCGTATTGTGCCAAGACGAAACATATAAGAACGCTCTTTTTTATCATTACGGGGCCCAGAAGAATTGGGAGTTACTGGACAATGCCACGAGCGGAGAATTGGATCCGGGGCTCCCTTTATCGCGAGCGCTTAGATATTTTATCAGCCACGCGGGGGTGGATGCTCTGGTGGTGAAACAAAACTTGCAGGTATTGGGGGTGGAAATAGAAACTCTGGCTTTGGGGGGACACTATTCAAAAAAAGAACGCGCGGAGATTGTCTTTAAACTTTACGTGGCGGTTACGATGGCCACAGATAAAGAGGTAATTGTCGTGAATGATATTCTGAAAGGGAAATCAGCCGAGCTGGAATATAGATTCCTTGCGCTGGTCAACCTGTTGAATCGAATGGATAAAATTATTATTTTTCTCAGTTGTGAATTTTATCAAACGGCGCTACCTGTTGAAAGGGGTATTAACATCCACGGCTATAAAAGTTTTAAGATCGATCCCCGTAATGTGCGACTGCGGTAAAATCGACCATGTTACTGAGAACAAGGGGCTTTAGTCGCATGTGTAATTCGGTGAAAATATAGGCTTTTAAGGCAGGGAATGCTTTCATATAATACTGCAATTCCTGGAAATTACTCTCGTCGCCGCGGTTGTTTGGGTTGTACTGGTAAATTTTCCCCTCTTCTTCCGCATCCGGTTGGGACATCGGTATAGACATGGGCCCGATAAATTGTCTCCGTGGGGTGATGTTTCCAAAAATATATTCATCGGAGTATTTCAGGAACTTTAAATCAAAGGCAATGTGTTGCAGATTGGGGCGCGAGAATTTTTCAATGGTATTTGTTTTTCTGGTGACCGTGGCAGTGGAGTTTATGTATTGGATAATGTCATCGGGAATGACATCGTGAATATCATATCCTGGTGGCGGTAAAGGTTCTACTTTGGTCCACCATTTCCCAGATACCAACCGTAGGGCTTCAAAATAAAAGGCCTGGAAATTCTCTTCTTGATCCGCATCGGTGCATATTTCCATTGTCCCGTAAACTGATTTCTGAAACTTCCGCCGGGTTTCCATTAAAAAGTTGACTTCCTCTTCAAAAAGTTTTTTCAATTCCTCCAGTTTGTGGAACATAAATTTCTGGAATTGGGGAATATTTAGCAGAATGCGCATCTCATCAAGCAGTTCTATGGCGCCCATATGATACACCTTGTTTGGTTTGATTATGAAAGGTTTGGCGTTATGGGTGGGATAACGGTAGTGGTGGGAGGAGTTCTTTCTTCCATGTCACTTTTGATGATATCTTTGTTTTTCTGCATGTACTCGAAAAAATAGCTCAACAAGGCATGTTTGACCATGGAGGATTTCTCCATGTACTGGAGCATCTCCCTGATCTCGGCTTGAGACGCCCCGAAATTGAGTATGATATCTTGTTCTTGTTGTTCCTTATTGCGCAGAAACATGGTCCCGTTGTTGCTGATCAGCCAGTCCAGTGAGACATTAAATTTGCTGCGCATGACGCTTAAGATAAGGGCACCGGGATGAACCTCGCCCTTTTCTATCCGGGAATAATTGGCCCGGCCTATACTGAAATGCTCGACTATCTTTTCCTGCGTTAATCCCAGTGCTTTCCTGATTTTACGCATTCGTTGACCGATTTCAATTTTAAGTTGATTTTTCATAGGTGTTACCGCCCCCTTTCAGCGTAATAGCCATATGTTGACTATGATTTCTTTTATTTTTTGATGATATTGTGGTTGTACGTGGCAAATTTTTTTGCGGATTTTTTTGCAGACTTTTGTTACTTGGAATCCTAAAAATCCTTACTGTCATTGTTTCAATATTTTTTAGCTTCACGAACAACAATATACCGTATATTCAAAAGAATTTCAAGATCAAATTCAAAATAATTTGAAATAATTTTTTGGCAGTTGGGGTTTTTCTTATCGACACTATTTATTTTTCTCAGGAAGAACGCTAGAACCTTTTGCCTGTATCCTACGTTTAAAGGAAATAGGATAGGTGATATCCTTGGTAAATCAAATTGAGGTGAGCAATGAAAAAAATTTTATTTTATGGCCTGGGTTTATTATTAGTGGTAGTCGCGTTGATGTTTGTTTTTGGTTCGAAGAACGGTAAGGGGCCGGATTACAAGTTGGTAGCTGTGGAAAAAGGAGATATCGTAGAAAAGGCATTGGCCGTGGGAACGATTGAACCAGAGAAAGAAATCAAAGTTAAATCAGCTATTTCAGGTCTGGTCAGCGATCTCTATTTTAAGATAGGTGATACGGTGGAAAAAGGGGACCCGCTGTTTAAAATAGCGCCCAACCCGACGCCACTTGAATACGCAGACGCGCAACGGAACATGGAAATCGCGGAAGTGCTGCTAAAACAAGCACGCAAAGATCAGGAACGGCAGGTGTCACTTTTCAAGGAAAACATTCTTTCCAGTTCGGATATGGAAAACGGGGAATCAAAGCTGAGCGAAAGCAATTTAAGGTACCTGACGGCTTATGAAAAATTCAAGCTGCTGGAAAAAGGACGTATCCAGGTGGCTGGCAAGAATATCGATTCGATCATCAAGTCTCCGATCACGGGAGTAGTGCTTTCGCAGGAAGTGGAAGTGGGCGATCCAGTGGTGCCATTGACCAATTTCCAGCCAGGAACAGACCTGTGCGCAATGGCAGACATGGGGGAGATGTTATTCAAGGGCACAGTGGATGAAATTGATGTGGGCAAAATACAGCCGGGGATGGCAGTGGAAATCAAAGTAGGGGCGCTCCCTGATTTAATGGCAGGCGGCAAACTGCTACGGATTTCCCCGAAAGCCAGGAAAGATGGCAATGCCACTTTATTTGATATCGAGATCCTGATTCTTAAAAATACCGGCAATATCCTGCGAGCGGGATATTCGGCAACAGCTTACGTGAAAATCCGCGAGAAAAAAAATGTGCTGGTCATCCCGGAACGATTGGTCACGTTTGAAAACGGCAAGCGCTTCGTGGAAGTAAAAAAAGGCGAGACAATTGAAAAAATTGAGATTAAAACCGGGTTATCGGACAGTTTGAATATCGAGGTGACGGCAGGGGTCCAATTGGGCCAACAGATCGTAGACAGACCACCAAAAGAGATCATGTAAAAACGTAAGAAAGCGAAAAAACGAGCAGGAGCGAACAATGAACATCACTTTTTTTAGAAATTTGTTCTTGGACCTCTACCGGCAGCCATTACGAACTTTCCTGACTCTTTCGGGTGTGATTTGGGGAACCTTTGCCATTGTAATTCTGCTGACCTTCGGTGCCAGTGTCAGCCGGAATGTCCAGAAAGATATTCACGGCATGGGGTCTGGGATCATCCTGGGATTTCCCGGCGTAACAACAATACCTTACAAAGGATTTACCAAGGGAAAACAAGTGCGCTTCACACCGGAAGAGGTGCTTTTGGTGAAACAAAAAGTCTCGGGACTGAAACGTGTGGCCCCGGAATTCATGCGTAGCCGCCGGATACGTTATGGAAAAGAAGAATACAACAATACGGTTCGCGGAGTGAATGCGGAATTCGCCGAAATGCGCAGTTGTTTTGCCCAAAAAGGCCGCTTTATCAATGAACTGGATGAAATTCAAAAACGACGGGTCTGTTTCCTGGGCACAACACTGGCGGAAAACTTGTTCCATGGTGATGATGCAATCGGAAAAAAAGTGTTTATCGAGGGTATGCCTTTCACGGTGGTAGGGGTGATGAAAGATAAAACCCAGGATAGTAATTACAATGGTCAACGGGATATCGAGTGCGCGTTTATTCCCTATACCACGTTTTCCTCGCTCTACGGACAGAAATATGTCGATTTGTTTATTGTCCAACCCGATATCCCGGAACGCTCGGCGGAAACAATCACGGCACTACGTTTATACTTCGGGGAAAAGATTGGCTTTTCACCCCTGGATATGGACGCGCTTTCTGTCTGGGATTTTACCGAGATGGAAAGAAGCATGAATGTTTTTTTTCTCGCCTTCACTGTTTTTCTCGGCGTTATTGGTACGTTCACGTTGTTAGTGGGAGGCGTGGGTGTGGCTTCTATCATGCTGGTCGTGGTGGAAGAACGGGTGCGTGAAATCGGGATAAAATTGGCAGTGGGTGCCAAACGCAGGCAAATTTTACTGCAATTTTTTGTCGAGGCTATCACCATTATTTTAATGGGCGGCTTGCTTGGCTTTGGAATGGCCGTGCTGGTAGTGGCCGTGATTCCCGTGGAACTGATCAAAGATGCGGTGGGTATTCCCAAGATTGATTATATGGTGGGTATGATCACCGTGATCGTGTTGTTGATTATTGGTTCGATATCCGGTTTAATGCCCGCACGAAAAGCCGCTTCTACCGATCCTATTCAAGCATTACGCGGCTAAGACGCCAGTAAAACCTAAAGAGGTTAACATGAAGTTTCAAATTTTAAAATTGTATCTGAATGAATTTCGCAAACGCAAGAAAAAAACAGCCTTGATCACATTTGCAATTGCCTGGGGCGCGTTGTCTCTCCTGTTGATGATGTCTTTTGGACGCGGCTTGACCAACCAGTTCCGCATTGGATTTAGCGGGCTGGGTATTGATCTGATCATGTTTAGTGGCGGCAGAACCTCGAAAGAGTACCAGGGACTTCCCAAGGGACGCCAGATCCGTTTTTACCCGGGCGATGTGGAGTTGCTTCGCAGACTGGTGCCGGAAATCAAACAAATCTGCGCGGAAACCTATAACGATGCGTCAATTACCTACAAAGGAAAGGAAAACCTGCGCACGTTGCATGGTGTTAGTGCTCCATTCTCCTCAATGCGCAGCATGTACGCGCAAGCAGGCGGGCGCTTTATTAATGAAGATGATGAAAAATTTTCACGCCGGGTAGTCTTTGTGGGCTGGAACTTGGCCACAGAACTCTTTGCTACGAAAAACCCGATCGGGGAAACGATTTATATCAACCGTTCGCCGTTTACGGTGGTGGGCATCATGAAAAAAAAGTTGCAGAGTGGCAATTATCAGGGGATGGATTATGACCACGTGTTTATTCCCCTCTCCACGTTTGCGCAGGTGGATTCGCAACTGCACGTGGACCGGATTCATATTCAACCGGTGAGTCGCGACCTCTCGCTACCAGTGGAAAACAGGGTGAAACATATCCTGGGTAAAAAATACCGCTTTGATGCAACAGATGAATACGCGACCAATGTCTGGAATACGATTGAAAACACGAAGATTGCCACAAAAATATTCAAGGGCATAGAGATTTTTCTGGGTATTATTGGCGGTTTGACGTTGCTGATCGCAGCCGTGGGTGTGACCAACCTGATGTACGCGATTGTCAAGGAAAGAACCCGCGAAATCGGGGTTAAAATGGCGTTGGGTGCAAAACGACGCGACATTGTCCTGCAATTTCTGCTGGAAGCGCTGTTTATTTTTCTTAAAGGCACTTTCTGGGGCACACTCATTGCCTTTAATATTGTTAGCTTGGTGCGGTCTATTCCCATCAGCTATGGATTGACCAATATTCAATCCTATCTTTTACGCCCGGCCTTTAGCACCGACATCATGCTGAGTTTTATTACCGTGATGGGCGTGCTTGTTTTTTGCTCTGGCATTTTCCCCGCGTTACGGGCCAGCAAGCTGAACCCGGTGGAAGCGTTACGCTATGAATAATAGTACGATACACATAATATAAAAAGAATCCATTCAAGAGAAATAACAAATGCATAAACAAAGTAAAGAGGCAACCATGATTGATTTCAGGAATGTTAAGAAAATATATAATACGGGGGAGGTCTCGTTTGAGGCTCTGAAAGGTGTTTTTCTAAAGGTAAACAAGGGTGAATTTATCTCGTTGATGGGGCCTTCAGGTTCGGGAAAATCCACGTTGATGAATATCATCGGCTGTTTGGACACCGCGTCCAGTGGTTCCTATTATCTTGATTCCGAGGATGTTTCAGGATTATCTTTTGATCAATTGTCCACGATTCGCAACCGGAAAATAGGCTTTATCTTCCAGAGCTTTAATCTGCTGCCCTATGCCACGGCATTTGAAAACGTCGAATTGCCCATGTTATACAATGGTAAAAAAGCAGCGGCCAGGAAGGAACGGGTAGGAGAACTATTAAACATGGTAGGACTCTATGAATGGCGGAAACATCGGCCCACGGAACTTTCGGGTGGACAACAACAACGGGTGGCGATTGCCCGGGCACTGGCTATGGACCCACCTATCTTGTTGGCGGATGAACCCACGGGCAATCTGGATTCGCAGAGCGGCGAGGAGATCATGAAATTATTCACACGCCTGTGGGAAGGAGGACGGACGATTCTGATGGTTACCCACGATAACCACATCGCCTCCTATTCCCAGCGCACTGTCCGTATTTTTGATGGACTTATTGCCGATACCCCCGAATAAAACAGCTATAATTTTTTAATGATCACACAACTGATATCGTCCAGTGGTTTCCCAAAATGGAGCAGGTCCGCTTTGATCCGGGCGAAAATGTCGCGGGCGGGCCTGCTTTTCATCTCTTTGAGTGTTTTTTCCAATTCCAGCGGGAAATAATGGTGGTTTTCATCTTTGCATTGATCAGTCAACCCATCGGTATATAATAAAAGGATATCACCATTGCCCATCAGGTTGATTTGATTCACCGTGTATTTTTTTTTATACCCCAAACGGGTAATATTCAATCGGCTGTCGATGTCCTCGCTGGAAGGGAGTGTCCCAATAGGGGGGAAATGACGCACACGGTCAACACTGACGTCCACAAGACGATCATATTTATGGGAAAATACAACTGGTGGCGGATGCCCGGCATTGACAAAGGTAAAGTTCCCATTCTCCTGGATTTCCCCGTAAATTAAAGTAATGAACTTGGAGAAGCTGGAAGAATTAAAAAAGCGGGTGTTAAGAATTTCAAATAAATTCAAGGTCACTTCACCCTGATATAATAATTCATATTGCACGCCAGTCAAAAAAGCTTGGTGTAACATGGCGCCGAGTAACCCATCGGTAATATGGTGACCGGAAACATCGGCCAATAATATCCCCGCTCTATTTTTATTCAGTTCCAATTTCTCCACAATATCCCAGCGGTTCTGTTGTTTGGCGTCTTGGATCCGATGGTTCAGGTCATAGCGTTTATTAAAATCCACGTACACGATGTGATCGCCACCGACCAGTCCGTTAAAAGGGAGCACTTCGCCGTAAATGTCAAAGCCCTTGATGGTGGGTATCTCACCAGAAGAAGGTTTGATTTGGGCGGCAATATCCTGGAAATTCCGTAACTCATCTTTAAAAAAAGAAATTTTTCTACCGTTTTTAAGAAGCACTTTTTTCTCTCCATTTCCAATGTGTCCGTTTCATTGGTTGTTTCCCAGGTATTCCAAGGCCGTAGCGGATAGCAGTAAAGGCCCGTATTTAAAACTCTCTTCCGCTATCGAAAAGGTCGACGTGTGCAGGTTCCTGTTTTCCCCGGCGCCCAAAAAGATAAAAAGCGCGGGTAAACAGTGCGAATAAAAGGCAAAATCCTCGCCAATGGTCACTGGTTCTCCTAGCTGTATTTTGCAGCTCTAAGGATTGTATTGTACAGCAGTTGCGAAGATAATTCAACCCTTTCGTTTATTGAATTCACTGGGCTGCTGTTAAATCGGGGGGATGATGGGAGTTATGGGAGTTATGGGAATGATGGGAATGATGGGAATTATGCGAATGATGGGAATGATTTGGGAAATGCTAAATCCATCATCACTCTCTCAAAGCCCTAGTAAACAAAAAAGCGATTGCATTTTCCCATAACTCCCATACTTCCCATCATTCCCATAACTCCCATAACTCCCATACTTCCCATCATTCCCATCAATCCCATAACTCCCACAACATTCACCCCGGCTTTTAAAGATTCAACCATCCCCAGTGCCAGTAGTGCCAGAAAATCACCAGATTATCACGCTACTTTTTGCAAATCTTTTTGAAAGTGGTATAATATCCTGTTTAAACAATAACAACAATGAACGTAATTATTATAATAGCAGAAGCATAACCTATGAAATGGATTTATGATTTATCCCATGAACAGTTGATAACCGAAGTCACCGCTGCTGGTCTTAAAAAATTTGTCGTAGATCAGGTTTTCCAGTGGTTGTATCTTAAGAATATTCAGGATATGGAGCAGTGGAGCAATATCAGCAAAGAAAACCGCCTGGCCCTGGCCTATCAATACAATACTGGACACAATACTATCCTAGACATTAAATCCGATGACCAAGGCACACAAAAACTCCTGCTCGAACTCCACGACAAGGAAAAAATCGAGGCAGTCTCAATCAAAGAACGCGATCATTATACTTTTTGTCTATCCACCCAGGTCGGATGTGCCCTGGGTTGTAAGTTTTGCGCTACTGGCAAGCTTGGCTTCAAACGCAATCTGAGTGCCGGGGAGATTCTTTGCCAGATACTCTTGCTCAAAAAGAACTTACAGACCTACACGGGTAAAATAAACCTGGTTTTTATGGGCATGGGCGAACCATTGCTCAATTATGAGAATCTGAGCCAAGCGTTGCACATCATCACCGCAGAAAAAGGCATTTGTATTTCACCCCGTCATATCACCCTTTCTACTGCCGGTATTTTAAAAAGGTTGCAGCAGTTTGAGTTCGATTTTCCCAACATTAAAATCAGTTTTTCCCTGAATGCTCCGGATACAACCACCCGTCAACAGCTCATGCCCATCACCCACAAGGAATCATTGGCAAGCTTACTCAATCATTTCAGGAGTGTTTCCCGCAAACATCGTATCACCTTTGAATACGTTTTGCTTAAAGGCGTGAACGACTCCCTTGAACACGCTGCAAAATTAAGCGTGCTACTCAAAGGCATCGCTTGCAAAATTAATCTCATTCCGTACAATGAGAACAATGGTTTGCCCTATAAAACCCCGGACACCAAAACCGTGGATAGTTTCAGCCAGTATTTGTATTCTCGCGGTTATACCGTTGTGGTGCGTTGGTCCAAGGGCAGGGATATCAAATCCGCGTGCGGGCAATTGGCTGCCCAGGCATTAATACTACTTCCCGTGCCCGAACCAGAGAGTTATCCATTAAAAAATGAAAAAGAAATTCAAGATATAAGATAGGAGACAATAAAATAGAATGTCGGTATCTGACCCACAATTAATTACGCTGGACAAGTTCCAGAAAGACGCCATTGCTGCTGTCGAAGACGGGCAATCCGTGTTAGTATCCGCGCCTACTGGTTCGGGAAAAACATTGATTGCCGAACATTTGATTCGCAAATGCATGTTGGCCAATCAAGGGGTGATTTACACCGCCCCCATCAAAGCACTTTCAAACCAGAAATTCCGCGAATTCGATCATGTTTTTCCCGGTAAAGTCGGTATTATTACCGGCGATGTCAGCATCCAACCCCATGCTCCCCTACTCATCATGACCACCGAAATATTTCGCAACAAGGTGTTGGAAACAAAATCCCATTTGTCCAACCATTCTTGGATTATTTTCGATGAAATTCATTATCTCGATAATCTCGAACGCGGCACTGTCTGGGAGGAATCGTTAATTCTTCTGCCCACGCACATGAAATTTATGGGGCTTTCCGCCACGATTCCCAATATCGACCAGTTTGCCGCTTGGCTTCGGGAAATCCACAAGTATCCCATCAAAGTCATCAAAGAAGAGAACCGTCCTGTGCCCCTGCATTTTTATTTTCAATGCCGTGGTAAGATTTGCGACCAGTTGCAGGAAGTCCGAGCTATCGGGTACAATGTCCGCCGCCAGCGAAAATTCAAAAACAATCAATTAATAGATGAACCCGTGGGAAAAGCAGACAGTCCTTTTGCATTGATCAAGCATCTTGCCGATGAGGATCGTTTGCCCTGTATTTATTTTTCTTTTGGCCGCAAGCGTTGCGAGGTGTTAGCCGAGGAAGCCGCCCAATTGAATTATCTCTCGGCCAGTGAACGCGATGAGATATTATCCCTCTATGATAAATTTTGCCTCGAATTTGAGATCGCCCATGATGAACGTGCCCAAATTCTGCGTGCCATGGTAAAAAAAGGCGTTGCTTATCACCATGCTGGACTTCATCCCATGTTAAAAGAGATATTGGAGCAGTTGTTCACCCGCAAATTGATCAAGATTATTTTTGTCACCGAGACTTTTGCCCTCGGTGTGAACATGCCCGCCCGCACTGTTGTGATGGATGAAATGAAAAAGAAATACGGCAGGTTTTTCCGTGCCTTAAAAGTGCGGGATTTTTTCCAGATGGCTGGTCGTTCTGGTAGGCGCGGGATTGATACCGAGGGTTTTGTATACAGTCGCGTCAATCCCAAGTCAATTGGGTACAATGAACTCCAGGCTATTTTCAAAAACCCGCCCGAAGATATCCGCAGCCGCTTTAATGCCTCTTATGCGACTATTTTGAACCTCTATGAACTCTATGGCGAAGCCTTGTTGGATATCCATGCCCTCTCTTTCTTTTATTTTCAGGAAAAAGCCGCTTCTGGGGCGCGACAATTAGAACAAATGGAAGCCCGCTTGGCCATTTTAAAACAATTGGGATATATTCATGAATACCATCTCACCGAAAAAGGCCATTTTGCCAAAAAAATCCATGGCAATGAGTTACCCCTTGCCGAATTGTTCGGTTATGGTGTTTTGGAAGACCTTTCCTTGAATCAATTGGGAGTCATGGCCTTGGCTGCCGTGTTCAGTCCCCGCCCGAATCTCAAGTTGCCTCCCCTACCCCAGGAAATCAAAGCCTTGGAAACCATTACCAACGAGGCTATAAAAGGGATTCATCGCTACGAACAAAAAATGGGCTTGAATTATTTAAGCAAACCTTTTTGTTATGACCTTTCTGCTTCCGTGTTAGAGTGGATGAAACAGGAACCTTTCCAAAACATCATCGATCGTTTGCATATTGATGAGGGCGAGTTAATCCGTTATTATCGCATGAGTATCCAGGTATTGCGCGAAATCTTGGACACCCCGGCTTCTGACAATGTGAAAACCAAAATTGAAAAAGCCATCTATCTCATCAACCGTGATGTGATTGATGCGGAAGCACAATTGCGCAAAACCGCCGCGATTGTTGAAGATTAATCGGTGTTATAGGGCAAAAAAAAACCACAGATTATGCAGATTCAAATGATTTCTTTTGAGATGTTTTTGATGGTGTGGCCGCATAAAACGTCCCGTTCAGATTCGTCTATGCGGGTGTAAAAGGATTCGAGACTCATTGTGTGACTTCTTCGTCCTTCCGATTTACGTTCTCAAAAAAGGTTTTTAGCCGATTAATCAAAACTTCATCCTGAATTCTTAGCAATCGTTCGATTAACCAGGGTTATTTGTTTCTATATCCATGGTATCACCGATTAAATAATAACAGATAAATCTCTTTTTTTTCAATTACAACAAAATAATGATCTCGAGAAATAGTAATTTTTTAACTTGTTAAGGTAGTTGTAAGGGATTGTGCTGGATTCACCATCATTTTTAAAAAGAGCCACGGATAACCATGGCAAGCTGGACATTCTGGACTTACTGGACTTACTGGACAAGCTGGAAAAATCAAAGGTTTTGTGAAGTTCAGTTAGTCCAGAATGTCCAGTAAGTCCAGATAGTCCAGTCTTTTCTAAAACTTGGCAGTAAATTTAGGTCGTGTAGACCAAGTGAACAAAAACCAAAGGCATACCGAAAGGTGGAGGGATTATAGTAAAGGATTGCGCGGACTATAGATTAAAATTTATCAAATGATCAGCGATCCCCTGCAAAGAGATCAGCGATCCCTTTGAAAGAGATCAGCGATCCCTTCGAAAGAGATCAGCGATCCCTTCGAAAGAGATCGGCGATCCCTTTGAAAGAGATCGGCGATCACTTCGAAAGGGATCGGCGATCACTCCGGAAGGGATCGGCGATCACTCCGGAAGGGATCGGCGATCACTCCGGAAGGGATCGGC
>CAZCVI010000001.1:0-53824 GCA_964502145.1 uncultured Clostridia bacterium | reverse complement strand
GATCACTTCGAAAGGGATCGGCGATCACTCCGAAAGGGATCGGCGATCACTTTTAAAGAGATCAGTGATAAATTGAGTACTTAAGGTTATGAAATGGGATAATGTAGGTTAGAATTTAAAAATGACAAGGAAGAATTTTGAAACTCCCGCCTTACACCGAAAACATCAAGACTTGGATGTCTGGATGCACCGCCAAGTTAATGGGAAATATGGGAATTATGGGATAAACTTAATTATTCCCATTCCTCCCATTCCTCCCATAATTCTCATAATTCCCATAACTCCCATTCCTCCCACTTGCTTTTGCGATACTCTCAAAGAACTGGCGGTGAATCCAGAATCTTTAAAACATCGCCCACCCTATTGGAACGAATTTATACGAATCCAACCAAAATTATCTTTATTATCTTCCCCACTATTGATTAATAAAAAGTTATCGTATAAAATTAACACATGAAATTTAACGATTACAGACTAACTGCTTCGTACGCCCGAATATATCTCACCCTTCTTTTTACACCCCCAGTTATGTTATATTTCTGTTTTTACCCTTTAATTTTCTGCGCTAGCAGAGATTCCTATAAAAAGCAATCAAAGAGAGGTCAAAAATGGGCATAAATCGTAGACACTTTATCAAATCAGGATTGGTCGCGATCACCAGCAGCACACTGCTGGCAAAAGACACTGAAGAACAAGAAAAACCAGCCCCTAAAACGGAATTGGTGGGATGTCTGGTAGACACAACGCTGTGTATTGGCTGCCGCAAATGTGAGGAAGCCTGTAACCGCCGCAATAAATTACCACGACCAGAACATCCTTTTTCCGATCCCACGGTATTTCGTGAACCCCGCCGCCCGGACACGAAAGCCTTAACCGTGGTGAATCAATACGCACAAAATCCCTCCCCAGATCAACTGCACGCGAAAGAAACCTATTGCAAGGTCCAATGCATGCACTGTCTGAACCCGGCCTGCGTCTCGGCTTGCATTGTGGGCGCATTGCTGAAAGGCACGGATGGTTCGGTGGTGTACAAGCCTGAAATTTGCATTGGCTGCCGCTACTGCATGGTGGCCTGCCCCTTTGAAATTCCAGCCTATGAATACGACGTGGTACTCAAACCCAAGATTGTCAAATGCCAATTCTGCGCTGTATTAGCTGATAAAACAGGGGCCAACCCGGCTTGCGCTGCGGCCTGCCCAACAGAAGCACTGGTTTTCGGTTCCCGGGAATCGTTGCTTAAACTGGCGGAACAACGCATTAAAAATAGACCAGACCGCTATGTGAACCATATCTACGGCCAATATGAAGTGGGCGGCACATCATGGCTATACCTGACTGGCAGACCAGCAGAAGAACTACAACTGATCCCACTACCGCAAACCGCCCCACCAGTACTGACGGAATCGATTCAACACGGTATCTATAAATACGGCGCACTACCTCTGGCACTCTACGGAGCTCTGGCTGGCTCGATGTGGTATATCCGCCGCATCCAACACAAAAAGGAAATGAACCACCCGGAACAGCAGGAACAGCATGAACAACATGAACCTACACCCAAAAAAGCCACTGAAAAAGGAGGCCAACAATGACCCACCACATCCATCCCTATCCGGTCCGCAAACCTTTTTTTACTTCCGGCACATTTATCCTGCTGGGGATCATGGCGATTGGATTTTCCTTTGGCTTGGCACGCTTCTTTTCTGGACTGGGCGCGGTCACCAATCTGGATAATCATTATGCCTGGGGTATCTGGAAATCCATCAACGTGGCTGTAGGTGTCGCGCTCGCGGCCAGTGGGTTTACTGCTGCCGCTTTGATTGATATCTTCGGCAGGAAGAAGTTTCACAGTCTGCTCAGACCGGCCATTCTCACCGCTTTTCTCGGGTATATCATGGTTGGTGTCAGCCTGGTTTTTGACCTCGGTCGTTATTGGAATATCTGGAGACCTATCTTTAATTGGCAGGGTAACTCGGTGCTCTTTGAAGTGGCCATGTGCGTCATGGCGTATCTAATCGTGTTGTCCTTTGAAATCTCCCCCTCTATACTGGAAGGATTAAAAGCGAGGATGAACACCAATGAATGGGGTTCCCGCGTGCTGAAACGAATTGAAGGCCCCATTAACACTATTCACAATTGGATTAAAATTATTTTACCGATCTTTATTATCGCCGGTTTTGTTCTTTCTTGCATGCATCACAGCTCGCTCGGCACGCTTATGCTCATCGCCCCTACCAAACTCAGCACCCTCTGGTTCACCCCCTTGCTGCCCTTGCTCTTTTTGATTTCCGCCATGATGGTCGGCTTTCCCATGATCATCATGGAATCCATTCTGGCCAGTCGTAGCTTTAAATATAAACTTAATATGAATGTAGTCGGTTCATTGGCTGCTATTGTGCCCTGGATAGCCGGGCTTTATCTCGTTCTTAAGGTCGGTGACCTCCTGTTCCGCTGGAATCAATTGAATTTTCTCAGCCACCCCAATTTAACCGTCTCCCTCGCTATTGAAATTATTGCCGGGCTGTTGATTCCTATTTTTATGCTCTCTTTCCGTGCGGTGCGGCGTTCCCCGGGTTTACTGCTTTTTGCTGTGCTACTGATTATCGGTGGCGTGGTGCTCAATCGACTCAATACCTATCTGGTCGGTTATTACTCGCCCTTTACCCAGAACGGTTACTTCCCCTCTATTGGCGAAATCGCCATGACCCTTGCCCTGATTTGTACCATTATCTTTTTTTACCGCCTCATTGTCTCATTTTTCCCCGTTTTACCCGCCCAACAGTTAACGAGTAACGTGGATGAAACAACAGATGAAACAGAAGGTGAAGGAGATGATGATTACGCCGTATCGGAAAAACTCTCCCCCTTTTCTGTCTGGACTGTGCGTGGCGTGGGGTTTGCGATACTCTTTTTGTTCGTGATTCTTTACTCGGTTGTTCATAGACAGGCTCTGGCAGGAGAACAGTTTGCGCCGACGGAATGGAAATTAAAAAAAATAGCGACTACCGCCGACCAAGCTCCCCTGGCTTTTAAACATGACACCCGTCCCTTGGAATACCGCAATCTCTACATATTAAACAATGCGGTTTTGAATTCGGGAACCGATTATTATGAACCGGTGCGTTTCAGTCATCGCACGCATGATGTTAATGTGGGCAGTGATTGTTCCGTGTGCCATCACCGAGTTTCCGATGACCCTGCCAATCGGGTGGGGGAGGATTTGAAAGAGATGCACGCCTCGATTGACGTGCGCATTGGGGGTGCGTGCGCGGATTGTCATACTGATTTGAAGGAAAAACGCTTCCAAAAATGCAGTGCTTGCCATGGTGTTTCCAATGAACCGGATTATCCTGCCCGCATTGGTCTTAAAGGGGCGTATCACCAGCAGTGTATTGGTTGCCATCAGAAACAACCCGCCACCGTGCGTGCGCCGATTGATTGCCGCTCCTGCCATAATCCGCTGACTCCCGATCATAAGCCATTGGTAAAACTGCCCGCCCAAGCCGACCCACATCAAGTCACGGCCCAATGCTTGCACTGTCATACGGAAGTGGGTAATGATATTCTCAAAACAGCTCATTGGAACTGGAAAGGATTATCGCCTTCGATTGCTGGACATGAACATAGCGCGGACACGGGATTAATGAAAGTGATGGATAACTATTTGATCACGATGATTCCCAGTTTAGTGCAGAGCCTGGATTTTCATATTGGTTACCGTACAAGTGACGCAGAAAATACGAACGATTTTGAGGACCCGCTAACCATTGATTGTCTGGTGTGCCACGACACGACGTTGACCTATAAAAAAGATAAAAGCAACAAGGGTTTGCCAATGGCTGGCACGAACCTGCACGAGTTGGTCATAAAAGTCGGGCGTCCAGTACGGGCCAATTGTGGCAGTTGTCATTTTTATGCGGGGGGTGGAGCCAATGTCAAAAACGGCGACTTGGAACCGGCTCTGGCGAATCCGAAATCAGAGATGGACGTGCATATGGGTATGGTGGGTATGCGCTGCCAGGATTGCCACCACACGGAAACGCATCGGATGGCGGGTATGTCTTTTATGGCTCCTGTCACCGAGGGCCGGGTGAGTTGTGAAACCTGTCATGGTTGGCAACCGCATTCCATTACCGGGTTCCTGAGCCGTCATTTGGACGACCATGTCAAGGCGCTCTCCTGTGAAGCGTGTCATATTCCTTCTTTTGCCCAGGAAACCGCCACGCGCCTCTCCACGGATTTCTCGCAAGCGGGACAAGATCGTGCAATCACAATGGATGTCTTGGGTATGCCGCTTTATGATAAGAATCTGGGCGCACTAACCTGGGGCAAACATGTGGCACCAGTATACCGTTGGTACGATGGCACGCGGAAAACCTATGTGCTGGGTGATAAAATTGAAAACCTGAACCATGTGGAACTTAATGCGCCATTAGGGGAGAAATATATCCCGGAATCGCGTATTTTCCCTTTTAAAGTGCATACGGCCAAACAACCCTACGATACAGAACAAAACGTATTATTGCCGATTAAATTTTATAATAGTTATTGGCAGTATTATGATTGGGACCGTGCGATTAAAGAAGGAACGGCTACGGTAGGTATGAGCTATTCGGGTAAATACGATTTTGTTGAGACGCGTATGTACACCTCGTTGCATCATGGGGTAGTGCCTGCAATAAAGGCGCTGGGATGTTCTGATTGTCACAAGAAAGAGGCGATCACGTGTACGCGTTGTCATAAAAATGCGGTGGGTATGGATTTGCCTACGCACACGCGCATGGTGTATCCAGAAATGAAAGATCGGATTGATTTTAAAGCCCTGGGTTATAAAGATGATCCGGCCATTATAGGTGGTCGACTCTTCAAGAAAATGGGTAGAGGCAATCCACCACGGTAAACGAAAAGAGTGGCCCACGAATGACACGAATTTACGCGAATTTAATGGAGAAGAGTTTTGTTTCCTTTAATTCGCGTTAATTCGTGAAATTCGTGGGCAGCTTTTTTTATTGAATTGCGTTGGCTGCCAAATAGGCTGTGGAAAAAGCGGCCTGGATATTATACCCGCCTGTATCACCATCAATATCCAGAATTTCACCGGCGAAGAACAGGTGCTTGATTATTTTTGATTCCATTGTTTTGGCGGAGACTTCTGTTAAAGGAATACCGCCACGGGTGACCATCGCCATATTAAAACCACCCAGGCTTTCAATAACAAAGGGATAACGGCACAAGGAATCAATAATAGCGGTTCTTGTTTTCTTGTTGATATGCGCCAGTTTTTCATTAAAGTCAAGGTTTAGTTCTTTCAAGATTAGTTTAAGCAAGCTCTCGGGGAGGTCAAAGCGCTTTAAGAATGTTTTGATCGCTGTTTTGCCTTCCGTGTCGCAGGCGGCCAAAAAGGTGGTTGTAAAATCTGCCATGTTCACATCAATTAGGTTTATTTCCAGTCTGTCGTTTCGTTCCATGAATCTTGAGAAATCTAGGATACCAGGACCAGACAAACCCTTGTGAGTAAAACCAATATCGCCTGCATGTTCTTTTATTTTTTTATTAGCGCGGAACAAGGACATGGCCCGCATGGGCAAAGATACGCCGGAAATGTCTGCAAAGGGATAATGGTGGATATAGATCGGGGTGAGAGCAGGTTTAGGCGGCACAATGGTATGCCCCAAACTTTGGGCAAAACCATACCCATCACCAGTTGAACCGCTGGACGGGTAAGATTTCCCGCCAGTAGCAAAAACAAGGGTCAGACAGGTATATTCATTCCCTTTGGTTTCAAGCCAGAACTTCCCGTCCCTGTGTTCGATTTTTAGAACGGTTTCACGGCAATGGATAGTCACCTGTTTTTTTTTGCATTCATGGGTTAAGACATCGAGTACGCTGACTGCATTGTCAGTGGCGGGAAACACTTTGCCGTTTTTATCTACGGTGATATACAAGCCTCTTTCCTTGAAGAATTGAATCAAATCCTCGTTTGAAAAGTGTTTAAAGGCTGTCCGTAAGAAGCGGAAATGATCGCCATAATGTGCCAAGAAAGCTTCGATATCGCCAGCGTGGGTCAGGTTGCAACGACCAGAGCCGGACATCAAGAGTTTGCGTCCGGTGGTCTCGTTTTTCTCCAGTAGGAGGCATTTTTTATTTCTGTGGATATTAATAGCCGTGAACAAACCTGCCGGGCCACCACCAATAATAATCACATCATAGGGTATTGTATTTTTATTCAATTCAGTTCTCCGTTACACTCGCATTGTACTCTATCATTGTTGTGATTTCAATAGATTTTAATAACCTGGATTCACTGCCAAGTTTCTGAAATCGTTGTGGACGATATGGACTTAATGGACTTAGTGGACGATATGGACAAAAAAATGTTTTTGTTTTTGCTCCACATTGTCCATATCGTCCATATCGTCCACTCTGTCCATGTCGTCCATGTTTTTTCAAGAATCTGATGGTGAATCCAGGATAATAAACCACGAAGCGCTGGTGGAATTCCATTTTTTACTGTGTTCATGCCCCTTTTTTTGTAAATGGTTGATTTATTTGGCAAGTACGTGTAAAATAAGTCTTCATGAATAAAAACACGAAAGTTGCATTTATCCACGATTGGCTGAACGGGATGCGCGGCGGTGAAAAAGTTCTGGAAGAGCTGTTAGACTTTTTCCCGGCAGCGGATATCTTCACGCTCTTTTATGAAAGAGATAATATCTCGCCACGTATTAATGCCCATCACGTGTTTACCTCTTCTTTAAATAAATATTCTTTTATCCGCCACCATTACAAACACTTTCTGCCGCTTTTTCCGGTTGCGGTGGAGAGTTTTGATCTGTCGGGTTACGACGTGGTGGTGAGCACTTCCCACTGTGTGGCGAAAGGCATTGTACCGGCGCCGGAAGCGATTCATATCAGCTATATTCATTCACCAATGCGGTATATCTGGGACCAATACCACTCCTATTTTGGCACTACGCGGGGTTTGAAAAAATGGTTTATTGCACGGCAAGCTTCAAAGTTAAGAACCTGGGACGTGACAGCTTCGGCACGGGTGGATCACTTTATCGCGAATTCACATTATGTGAAACAACGAATCTGGAAATACTACCGCCGAGACGCTGAAGTTATTCACCCACCGGTAGACACTGATTTTTTCCAAATAGGAGAAGACTCACCACGGGATTATTTCCTGACGGTCTCGGCTCTGGTGCCTTACAAGGAAAATCACCTGCTGATTGATACGTTTAATCGCTCGGGAGATGGCTTGATTGTGGTTGGAAAGGGCCCGGAAGAAAAAAAGCTGAAAAAAATGGCGGGGCGAAACATTACTTTTTTAAAGAACCTCTCACGGGAAGAATTACGGGGCCTGTATCAAGGAGCGCGTGCTTTCGTGTTCGCGGGAATAGAAGATTTTGGCATTGCTTTTGTAGAAGCACAAGCTTGCGGCACGCCTGTGCTGGCATTTCAAAAAGGAGGGGTCCAAGATATTGTCACGGCAGAAACTGGGGTGCTGTTCAGAGCGCAAACACGGGAATCCATTCAAGAGGGCCTGGATAAAATAAAAAATATTGCCTTCAAGGCTTCAATTATACGCGAAAATAGTTTAAAATTCTCGACAGAATGTTTTAAAAATAATTTTAAGGAATACTTGAACCAACGGTTATGATAAAAAAAAGACGGAAACAACTGACGCAATTCTATATTACGAGTGATATTATTGCGATTATACTGGCTTTCAACCTGACTTTCTGGGTGCGCTTTCATTCTGGATTGCTGGCGGCACCAAAAGGAATCCCGGAGTTCAAGAAATACCTGACGATCATCCCGATCCTGCTCTTCTTGCATTTGGTACATTTCTCTTACCAGGGGTTTTACAAGGTTAAATTAAAACGAAACCGCTTGGATGACCTTTTTCTGGTACTGCTCAATACGGTTGTAACAGCATTTCTGCTGCTGCTGACCTTCAGTTATTTCAAAAGTTATCGCTTCGTGGACTTTGAAATCTCGCATGTATATCTATTTATATATATTCCACTGGGTATTGTATTTCTATTTTGCCAACGATTGCTGGTATTTCATTTATTCAAGGGCGTTTTCCTGATGCGCAACGGCGTTTCCAAGGTATTGATTGCGGGCACGGGTGATTTCGCGGTGATGACAGCGGAGAATCTTAAAAAATACCACCACTTCGGCATTAAAATAGTGGGGTTCCTGGACGATGTGGACCATCTGGACCATGGGGCACAAGCTGAACAAGAAGATAAGTCGAAAGGCCACGTGGTGCTGGGGAAATTTGCGGACCTGGAACAAGTGATCAAAGAATACGGCATCACAGACCTGGTGATCGCGCTGCCTTCGAGTGAATACCAGACGACTATTAAATTAATTGAAGTGGCGAATAACCTGTTGATTGAAATTCGATTGGTCCCGGATATCCTTCAGATTGCCTCTTTAAAAGTGGGCATGGAACATATCGAAGGCATCCCTATTATCAACCTGGGAGATATTCCGTTGCAAGGTTGGCAATGGGTTTTTAAACGCACGTTTGATTTTATGTTCAGTCTTTTTGGCTTGATATTGCTTTTGCCTTTTTTCCTTGTGATTGCGTTGCTGATTCGTTTGAATAGTCGGGGTCCTATTTTTTATTGCCAGACCCGGGTTGGCTTAGACGGCAAACATTTCCGCATGATCAAGTTTCGTACCATGATCCAAAATGCAGAACAACAAACGGGCGCGATCTGGTCACCTCCAGATGATGTGCGCGTGACTGGTGTGGGACGGTTTTTACGCAAGTTGTCGATAGATGAATTCCCGCAGTTATTTAATGTTCTGCTGGGCGATATGAGTCTGGTAGGTCCACGACCGGAACGACCGGAACTGGTGGAGAAGTTCAAACATTCGATCCCGAACTACATGTTACGACACAGTGTTAAAACAGGGATGACTGGCTGGGCACAGGTTCACGGCTTGCGCGGTAACACGCCACTGGATAAACGCATTGAATTCGATATCTATTATATCCAGAACTGGACGTTTAAACTGGATCTGGCTATTCTGTGGCGCACGATCTTGAAGTTCCAATTTATTGATAGTACGAACTAAAGGGAACAGACCGGTGTGATGAGAACATGACATACACCGAACGAATAAAAAATATATACGAGACACTTTACGCTAACTATGGTCCCCAGGGCTGGTGGCCTTTAACGGGGTCACAAGAAATAAACCACGATCTTCCTTTGCGACAACGGGGTTATCACCCGTTGGATTACACGTTACCGACGATCACGGACAGTAAGGGGCAATGGGAAATCTGCATGGGTGCGATCCTAACGCAAAATACGAGTTGGACGCAAGTGGAAAAAGCACTGGCACGATTACAGGAACAACAATTACTGCACTGCGATTTCCTGCTGCCTGCACAAACCGATATTTTAAAAGAAGCAATCAAACCAGCGGGTTATTTTAATCAAAAGACAAAAAAGGTTATGGCGTTTCGAACCTATTTCTCTGATTTAAAAGGTGCCGTTCCCAGTCGCGCGGATTTATTGGCTATCTGGGGCATCGGGCCGGAAACAGCGGATTCGATGTTGTTATATGCCTTTCATGTTCCCGTTTTTGTCGTGGATGCTTACACGCGCCGTATCTTCAGTCGCCTCTTTTACACCGAACCGCCGACCAACCTGGAGAACTACGACCACCTGCAACACTTATTCCATACGACTTACACCTACCATAATGATCAAGAAAAGAACGATACGCTAATTATCTTCAAAGAATACCACGCGCTACTGGTGGAACACGGCAAAACGCGCTGTAAAAAAAAACCAGCCTGCACAACTTGCCCATTAGCAACGTCATGCGATTACGCCACAGTTCATACTTCCCATAATTCCCATACTTCCCATAATTCCCATAATTCCCACACTTCCCAAAAACAATTGGAGACCCAATATGAATGATAGTATCAAACAATTGAACATATCCGTCAAATTCCGCGCTTTTCTGGAGAATTTAAGCGAGCAGGCGTTTAAAACAGACCGCCTGCCTTTTATTGGCAGGGAAAAGGAAATCGAATTGGTCTTGGAAACACTGATGCGCCGTTTAAAACACAATGTGCTCCTGGTGGGGGAATCGGGGGTGGGCAAAACAGCCTTGATCACGGAAGTAGCGGCCCGTATCAATCAGGGCAAAGTACCACCGCCACTGATTGGAAAAATTATCCTGGAATTTTCATTGAACCGTTTCTTTTATTCGCGGGATTCGGGGAAAGTGTTGTTAAAAGACCTCGAACAATTTCTTTCCGAAATCATGGGCAATAAGTATTCGGTTATTTTATTTCTTGATGAGATGCAGTTGCATTCTGTTCCTGAATCCGAGAAGATGAATTGGCAGGAACAGGTTCACACGGTGTTGCGGTCTTATGTCACGGACCGTGAAATGAGCATTATTACTACGGCCACGCCGGAGAATTATTATAAAACGATTAAAAACGATGAAATCTTAGCGTTGAATTTCTGCCCTATTTTGATTGATGAACCGAATCCAACCGAGATGCTGGATATTTTAAAAGGCGTGGCCCCTTATTTTGAGCATTATTATTCGTTGACCGTTCCTGATCACTTATTTGAGCGGATCGTTTATTTATTGCAGAAGTTCACGCCGCACCGTTCATTTCCCCACAAGGCCATTGATTTGTTGGATGTCTGTTGTTCGCGGGTGGCGTTAAAGCAGAGGCAGCAATTGGATATAGAGATCATCTATCAAAGTATCAGCGACATTGTACGCCTGCCTATTGACGTTGTCAAGCTAGACCCGATCCAACATCGCTTGAATATCCACGAATTCTTGGAAAGTAAGATGGTGAATCAACGCGAAGCTATCGAAGAGATTTCCCGCATCATCAAACTATCGGGTTTGGAAAGCGAGATGCGTAAATCCAGACCGGAAGGAATCTTTTTGTTTCTGGGTGTCCCCGGTGTGGGGAAAAGTTTTATGGCCCGTAAATTGGCCGAGTATCTTTTTGGTTCCAAGGAAAAGTTACGTGTCATTGATCTGGCCAGTTATAAACAGCCGGAAGATTTTAAAAAACTGGTGGGCGATACGAAAGCCAAGCCGGGTTTGTTGATCGAAGAAGTAGATGCCCATCCTTTTTCGGTTATTTTCTTCGAGCACATTGACATGGCGGAGGAATCGGTGTTAAACATGTTGGGTAAGACGTTGGTTAATAGTGAGATCATTGATGCAGCAGGGAAGAAGCACCATATCTCCAATATTATCTTCATACTGAGTTTGACGAGCGTGGGGGAGGAAAAGATTGAGACGCCGATTGGCTTTATCACTGATAAAATGGTGCGTTGCGAGATCACTATCGCGCCCAAGATCAATAATTTGCTTGATTGGGTCGATGAAATCATCCATTTCACGCCGTTAGCAGAGGAAGATTTACAAGAAATCGCCAATTCCAAGATGAATGATATCACTATTGAGATCAAAGAGAAGTATAATACCGATGTGTTTGTTGGGGACGGGGTGTTTAGCAATATTTCCCAGGAATCAATAGTAGAAGGCGGCTTTGCCCATACGGTGGCGGAGAAATTGGACCGTCAAATCAAACACAGGTTACTGGATATGATCAATAAAGTGCCCAGAAACCAAAAATTCGAGGTCACCATGAAAAACAATGAGATTAAAATCATGTCCAAATAGGTGACGGAGCGATACAACCGATTTATTTATAATATAATTTTAATATATACATATCATTTATGGTACAAACATTGGAGGTGTTGACATGTTTAAAAAAAACTTTGTGGAGATGAATCGTGCCAGTATTCGTGAGAACTGGGATTTGCCTGCTTTTTCCAACTATCATGAGGATTCAATCTCATACGGCAAGGTAGCCGACAGGATTTTGTGGTTTCACTATATTTTTGAGAAGAGTGGTATTCAGCGTGGTGATAAAATCGCCGTGCTGGGTCGAAACTCCGTGAATTGGGCGATTATTTATTTGGCCACGGTCACGTATGGCGCGGTTATTATTCCCGTGCTGCCTGATTTCCATACCAATGATTTCCACCATATTGTGAATCATTCCGATTCCCTGTTGTTGTTTGTTTCCGATGCGATTTACGACAAGCTCGATGAAGCCAAGATGCCCCAGGTGGAAGGGATATTTTCCTTGCAAGATTTCAAGTTGCTGTTTGCCAAGAAGAAAAACATCGCTAAAGTAATGGAGAAAGTCGATGATTCTTATCTGGATAAGCTCGGTGGCCCGGTAACGCGTGATAATTTTGTTTTGCCACCCACGAGTAACGATGAATTGGCCGGTATTCTTTATACATCGGGTACTTCTGGGTTTTCCAAGGGTGTTATGTTGTCCCATAACAGTTTGGCAGCCAACGTTGATTTTGCACGTAATAGTATTCCTTTAAAATCAGGGCATTCTATCCTCTCTTTTTTGCCCAATGCCCATACGTTTGGTTGTACCTTTGATTTTTTGTTCCCTTTTTGTACTGGGTGCCACATTACCTTCCTCGGCCAGATTCCTTCCCCCAAGATACTTGTGCAAGCATTGGATCAAATCAAACCCCACCTGATTTTATCAGTGCCGTTGGTGATTGAAAAAATCTATAAGAAGAATCTCAAGCCGAAGTTAGATAAAATGTCGATCAAAGTATTGACAAAAATCCCCGGGGTGAGCGCTCTGATCTTGAGTAAAATTCGTGCCAAACTGATCGAGGTCTTTGGTGGTCGTTTTCTGGAGATTGTCATTGGTGGTGCGGCGTTGAATGAGGAAGTCGAAGCTTTCTTGAAGAAGATTAATTTCCCGTACACGTGCGGTTACGGTATGACCGAGTGTGGACCTTTGATCAGTTACAAACCCTGGGCTTTTCACAAGCAAGCGTCCGTGGGCATGTTAATGTATCACCTGGAAATGCGTATTGATTCCGAAGTCACTGGTTCTACTGATGGTTCGGGTGAGATTCAGGTACGCGGCGAGAATGTCATGATGGGCTATTACAAGAACGAGGAAGCAACCCGTGCGGTGTTTACCGAGGATGGTTGGCTGCATACGGGTGATATTGGTGTCATGGACAGTGAAGGTTATATTTTCCTGAAAGGGCGCCATAAGAGCATGTTATTAGGCCCTTCCGGTCAAAACATCTATCCTGAAGAGATAGAAGCACGCTTAAATAATCTCCCTTACGTGGAAGAGTCGCTGGTGGTTGAAAAAGATAAAAAGATCGTGGCGCTGGTTTATCCGAACATGGAAACAGCAGATGCAGAAAAATTGAATTCCGACCAATTGCGCGAGAAAATGAACCTCAATTTGGAAACATTAAATAGTTTATTGCCAGTGTACAGTAAAGTTTCCCGTATCGAGCTTTTCCCAGAGGAGTTTGAGAAGACGCCCACGAAAAAAATCAAGCGCTTCTTATACACTATCTCGCATAGTTAAAAGCAGGAAGTTAGGAAATTAGGAGGCTAGGAAGTTAGGAAAAAGAAATAGCACGTCGTGTTCCTTGGTGTTGCTGACACTGAAAAGGAATCGTTTCCCATAATTCCCAGAACTCCCATAATTCCCACGGTATAGGCCGCACTGGAAGCCGAACATCATCTTCTGGCAGAAAAACTTTTGTTTAAACCTTGCTAAATACCTGCATTATACTATAAAATAGAACCATGAAAAAGTTTACTTTAAAAAAAACGGAACAACGAGCACAAAAGAACTATACGATCGATTATAAAGCCGAGCTGAACCCGCAACAATACGAGGCGGTCACGCATTTGAATGGCCCGCAACTGATCATCGCGGGTGCAGGTTCTGGGAAAACCCGCACGTTGATTTTCCGGGTTGCTTACTTGGTGGAGAACAACATTGACCCGCATTCGATTCTATTATTAACATTCACGCGCAAATCGGCGCAGGAAATGATGCGTCGTGCGGCCACGATTTTGGATGATCGGTGTCGTCGGGTGGCTGGGGGTACGTTCCATTCGTTTGCCAATCTGATTCTGAGAAAATATGCGCTGCACATTCATATGCACCCCAATTTCACTATTGTGGACCGTGGCGATGCGGAAGATATTGTGAATATCATCCGCACGGAATTGGAATTACATTTAAAAGACCGCCGTTTTCCCAGGAAAAGCACCTTGATTAATATTTTCTCCCAGGCGATCAATAAATCCACTGCTATTGAAGATATCGTGTGTGACGAATACCCGAATTTTGAAGATGATATCGACGATATTCAAAGAGTGGCGCAACGGTACAAGGATTTTAAGCGGGAAAAAATGGTAATGGACTATGATGACCTGTTGGTTCATCTCCGCGACCTTTTGCGCAATAATGATGAGGTCCGGCGCACGATATCCAACACCTATCGTTATATCATGGTCGATGAATACCAGGATACGAACAAAGTCCAGGCCGATATCACCCTGTTGTTGGCTTCAGAACATAAAAATGTAGTTGTCGTAGGCGATGATTCGCAGAGTATTTATTCCTTTCGGGGTGCCGATTTCAGAAACATCATGGATTTCCCCACGCTGTTTCCTGGTGCGCGCGTCACTACATTGGAACAAAATTACCGCAGCACGCGTCCTATCTTGAACCTGACGAATGCAATCATCCAACAAGCCAAAGAGAAATTTTCCAAGACGCTTTTCTCCGCGATTGAAGGATCAGATAAACCGGTTTATTTAGATGTTAAAGATGAAAACGAACAAGCCGAATTCATTGCCCAGCGGGTGCTTGTTTTGCGGGAAGAAGGCGTGCCGTTATCCAAGATTGCGGTGTTGTTTCGTGCGTCCTGGCATGCGAATGCCTTGGAAGTCGTGTTAACTAATGCCCATTTGCCTTTTGTTAAATATGGTGGCATGAGATTCGCGGAAGCAGCGCATGTGAAAGATATATTAAGTTATCTGCGTGTGCTTCACAATGTGTTTGATGAAATCGCGTGGCTTCGTATGCTTGCATTGATGGATGGTATTGGCCCGGCTACGGCTACTAAAATAACGGCTGCGATTATTGGTAGTGGTGGAGATATCGGGCAATTGATTGGTGCTCTTTTTGCCAAAAAGAAATACTTTCCACTGCTCTTTAAATTGCATCAGATGCTTTCAAGGTTGTCTGGTTCGCGTTTGACTCCAGCCGAACAATTGGAAACAGCCATTGATTTTTATCTGCCTATTTTTGAGGTCACGTATGATGACTATCGCCGTAGACGCGAGGACCTCAGTTCTTTGTTGCGTATTTCAGAACGGTATACTTCATTGGAACAGATGCTCACTGACATGGCTCTTGAACCGCCGGATACTATGCAAAAAGATACCGATGCAACAGACCAAGAGGATGAAAAGATGGTGCTTTCCACCATTCATTCAGCCAAGGGTTTGGAGTGGCACACCGTGTTCTTGATTCATTTGGTGGAGGGTTATTTCCCTTCTTTTCGTTCGTTGAATTCAGAGTCCCAGATAGAAGAAGAGCGTCGTCTTTTCTACGTCGCGGCCACGCGTGCCCAAAAGAACCTCTACCTCCTCAAACCTGAACTGGAAAAAAGTTCCTGGCAAAGTTACGACATGCCGGGCATGATCTTTTCCGAACCGTCCCGTTTCCTGTCCGAAATTCCCAATATCGAAGAACTCACTGAAGTAGGGGTAATTGAAACCGATGACAGTGATCCGTTTTAAAAGATTAATTAATAGTTGATCTTTTTTAGGAGGTTACTTTGAAGAGAAGCATTATTATTCCTATCATGATAGGTGTTGTTTTTGTTTTCAGTCTGTTCTTATCTGCCGGGAAAGAGGATAAAGAGGTTTTGTTTCCCAAGCGGGAGTATCTCAAGAAAATGTCGCAGGTGTTTTTTAAGAAGGTTGATTTATCTTTGCCGTTAGTGGAGAAAGTGGATTTTTTTGCTCGTTCTGAGGCGTATCCTTCCGCGTATTTGGCGTTGAGTCCGTATCTTGTCAAGCATGCGTATGTGAGTGCTTTATTTTCTTCTTTTGAAGTCGAGAATTATGCGTTGCTTGACGTTTTCAAGTCTTATCGAGAGGAAATCACCATGGACAATTATCCAGTTTATTTCAGCAAGTTAACTGTAGGCAAGTACAAATTTTATTTGTTGATCTTGTATACGTTGACCAGGGATTTTCAAGAGAATCGTCTTTCCGGTGAAATCGCTTTTCAGTTTTGGAATGTATTATTGCGTTTGACCGAGAGTGCGCTGAAAGAGAAAGAGAATCATGCGGATAATGCTGCCCTTTTAGCTGTTTCCGCCCGTCTTATTTTCTTCAAAGACTGTAAAAAATGGCAGAAAAAAGCCCAGAAGTTACTGCATTCACACAAGCAAAAGACCGGAGTTATCAACTGACCCAAGGGTATCAATGGGAATCAGGCATAGCCAAGAAAAAACCGCCAGGAAAAAAGCAAGTTAGTGCAAATTACTGTATAAAATTGGCAATCAATGGGTTTTGGGGTGGAATCAGTCATTTTTATGGTACAATCTCTAAATGTTGTGGTACACTCTCTAAATGTCAAAGTAACATCTTTAAATGTCGTGGTACAATCTTAACTTTCGCTATGAAACGTGTTATTTCCAACCTAAAGTATCTACTTGCACTGGTAATAAGTCTAAGTTCCGCTCTACTTTGTCTTCTAAAATTCGAAACAATGTCCGGGTAAACCTGGATTGCCTTTTTTCATTGATAAAGTGGGTGGAATATTTGTGAATGCGCCAGGGATGGCGCGTCTACAATTCCCGAAAACCCAAAGACGGATAGAAACCAGGAACTTATTGCCATATGGGAAGGGAGGCCGTGAAAAAAACTGAATAGATACCTTCATTCGTTTCTATTCTGTTTTTTGCAGTTATTTTAATTGGCTTCAAAATGTTGAACCCGTTCCTTCAGGAAAATCGCATCAGAATTCCCATTGTCAAGCTATTTTTTTTAAAAAAATAGCTTGACAATGAAGGGGGAAGTGTGCTATTAGGGTGATTGTATTCAAAATGGGCACCTTATCTCAAAATGATCTTGAATTGATTATGGCGACCATCAAAGAGAAATTTAGAACCCAGGAAAAAAAACGTAGGAGCGTATCACAATGACAGGCAATAAAAAAAATCTTTCACCGATTGGCATGGTGTGGCTATCGTTACTTGTTTTTCCATGTTTCTTGTTAAGTCAACACTATTCGGACCTGCCCAAGGCAAATTATAAACTCGATGGGGTGCCACGTACCGAATTGGAGGTGGTCAAAGAGATAGAGCCTGATTTTGACAAGGATCTCTTCTTGGCCGTGCCTTGGCGCATGGCCGTTAATAAGAGTGGTCATTTTTATGTTTATGACCAGCGGTTGCTAAAGATTTTTGTGTTCGACCGTGATTATAAATGTATAAGACAGACCTTATCACGCGGCATGGGACCAAATGAGTCCCCCTCACCACTTAATAAAGCGTTGCATGTCTCCCAGGATGGATTGTTCTTATACTGTCATGACGGAATCGGCGATAAAATATTGGTTTATAATCAACTGGGTGAATATGTCAAAGAGATTAAAATGAATCGAAGCACCATAACCATAAAAGAATTTCGGCCTGTTTTCGATAAAAATGGGTTCCTGTACACCTACTCGATTCATGGCGGCATTGTGGATAAACTGGATAAGAATCTTAAACTAGTATCCCCATTTCTGGATGAAAGTCTCAATCGTCGCTTTATTTTTTACCGCCCGGATTTTGAAGGGGCGGAAAAATTAAGAAACAAATCGGCCCCTCCTACTAAATGGTGGGCTCCAGACATCAATAACTGTTTCTATGATAAAACAGCAGATGACCAATTGCTCATCTATTTATTCCGAAGCTCCACTGCTTTTATATTCGTGAAGGATAAACTGGTGCGAAAATTCGATATTTACATTGATCGGGTAATGGAACACTTTAAAAAAAATGTGATAGAGAGTGTCGCGAAAAACAGGAGTGCAAGGTCAGAGTCCCCGATTGCATTTCAACGTCCAATGTTCATTGCTTGTTTTATAGACCAGGATGCACCGTTTTTCTATTTGCAACAGAATGGTGTAGATAGGGAGTGTACTATTTACCAATTTTCCCTATCGGGTCGTTTAACTCATATTTATAGTAATTGCCAGCGTGATACACTGTTCCAGGCTAAGTGCAACAATTTATTTTATGGATTTTCTTGGCAAGACCATTTACCCGTCATTTTTAAACCAAAAAAATAAACCAAAAAGGAGGAATTAAATTGAAAAAAACAACATTTTTTGCCATTACGGTAGTCATTGTTTTAGCAATGACAATCGTTTACACCGTACAACTGTCCTCATTGGCAAACAAACAATGCAAGGCGTACAAGAGCTTTGAATGCGAGGTTTTATTTCTTAGTAACTGCATTGGCGATGACATCTGGGGGTTTGAATTGGAGTATAGTTTTTGTGACGTTGGCACTTGCATCGGTTTGTATAGCGGTTTTTGTGTCAACATAAATGGTATTCAGTATATGGAAATGGAGTGTGCTGACTCCACGAATCAAGATTGCGCCGGATGGTAACTACTCGCACAAGGATACCGGGGGCAGTGTGAAACTTAACCTACTCCCGGTAGTTTTTTATTGTTCTTTTTCGGTTCATCTGAATAAGTAGACGCGACATCCTTGTCGCATTATTTCATTCAACTGTTTCCAAGAACATGAAAAACTACCCCACACGAATCCCAGTACGTATAATCTCATCCAAGAACATGGATTCGCCTTTATCGGCAACCGAAAAAGGATGAATCTCAATACGGCAATCAATGTTCCGAACCAACCGCCCGATTCTTTTAATATCCAGGTATCTTACACCGGTAAAGATTTCAGAAATCAATGCCACATCAATATCGCTGTACCGGGTGTTGCTGTCATTGGCATAAGAACCAAAAAGATAGGCTTCAGAAATAGCGATATTGTTCTCGCGCAAGCTTTTGAGCAATTCCCCAAGAGTTTTGATTATTTCAGTTTTTCCTTCAGCCATTGGTATTTTTCCCAATAAGTAATCTGTTTCTCAATATCCATACAGGCACTATAACATAATCGCTGATTTTTTTCAATCTTTAAAATAACTTGTGTTTTGCCTCTAATGGAAATGGACAACCCAGAGAATAAAATAATGAAAATGTATGGTGATACACCTTTTCTATTCTTAATTTTCCAGCCAGAGATTATTCTCACTGCACGCGATACCCATTTCTTGGCAATAGGCTTCCGCTTCCTTGGTAAAACCAGCAGGGGAGAATATAAACGGAATCACTCGCTCCAGTTTTTCCAGTTTCTTAAGCGCGGCGAATTTTTCCATGAAAGAGCGGACTTCATCTTTGGAGAATTTTGTTGTTTCCCGGTTTTTTATTTCAGCGATGATCGAGTAATCATTGGCAGATTTGGCACGGGCGAAGATATCTACATTAAATGGGCGGCTATACTCCATAGCGGCATCGTACCGCCATACCCGCGCATAATCACAAAAATTAAAATCAACAGGTAAATAACGGGTGACTCTTTTCAACTGCTCATTCATTTTACGGGCGCGATAGTTCAAAAGAATCAAGATCATGAACTCGGCAAAATACCCTTGTTGATAATTGAGTTTTCCCAATAAACGCTGATACTGCCGCTTTATCTTTTGAAACGCCTTCTGATACTCTTTCGCAATGATACTGACATCAAATTCCTGTATCTCTTTTTCGTATACACCACGAAACACTTTATCAAAAATATTATCCTGCACACCCTGGTAATCATAATTGGTACGGCCCTGGTTAATAATATCTGCATTGATCAGTGCCTTTAGTTTCTCTTCCAATTCCTGATCATCCATATCCAAGGAGAGTTCTTCCAAAAGCTCCTTGCGGGTCACCTCGCGATCTCTGTGCTGGCAAAGATAAAGCACAATGCTCTTGGCTTTTTTCTGGTTCACCTTGTTAAAAGCTGCGAGAACATATTCCATCCAGGTCGATTTGATTTGCCCCTCATTGTCCAGAGTTTCAAATTCTAATGTGGCGGTTAATCCCTTGAGGGTGGTCAGATTCTTTTCCGGGTACCTGGAACCAAGGATGGAACATATATAAAAAGGATTCCCCTCGGACATCTTCGCAATCATATACGCCGTTTCTCCAGTGATGGGCACGCCCAACGCCCCGGAGTATTTAAACACCGTTTCGATAGCTTCATCTTCGGGCATATTCTTAAGATAATGATACATGAATCGCGTTGGCAGCATTTTGGTCAGGTCATCCATCAACCAACCCACCCAACTTCCAGAAACCAGTAGCGGGGCAATTTTACTTTCAGCAAGATTTAAATAACCAGCAGCCATATCATTGGCAAGGCTATCGGGGTTAAAGTTTTTGTCGCGATAAATCATGGCATTTAGAAACTGGAACTCGTCAATCATCTGCACGATAAATTCCCCCCGTCTGGTGGCGATAGCACGTGGGGCATCGCGCACCATTAACCAGAGGGAATCGAGAGATTCATGATCTGCGGCATGTTTTATACCTTCAATAAATTCCACCAAATAAGAGAAGCCCTCTTTTTCAGCCACATGAATCGCCTTTTTCAGATCCGTTTTATCCGCCGGGGTTAGATACTCCACCTTCCTGGTTTTGAAAGCGATGTACTGGTAAATAAAGGTGAGAAAAAAATCCTTGCAAAAATCTACCTGCCATATGCGGTTGGCTTTGATCTCGTAATAGAAGGGGATGATCTGGTCGTTGTTATAATAAGTGATGTTAAACAGACGTTCTAAGAAAGCGGTTTTTCCCATTTTACGACGGGCCAATATAGCTGTACTCCGGGATAGTTCATCTTTGATACGATTGATCCAATTGAGAAAATAAGCCAGCTCTTTTTTTCTGCCAGTAAACAGGTCAGGCTTGCCGATTCGTTCTTTTAATGCGTATTCCATGTTTAAATATATACCATAAAAACTGGAAAAAAACAAATACTAAACACTCCTTATCTTTTTTTCCCAGCGATATAAATTGACTTTTTGATTGATTTTGAGTAAAATCCTTCTTTATATGATGCCATTAAAATCAAATGAAGGGAGGTCAAATGGATGGCTATTGGGTCACAAGACAAACTGGTTCTTTTTATCGCGATTAAAGTATCCGAAATCCTTTACCCGGGAAAAAAAGAAAGATGGTGCAACAATTACGACAGATACCAGCCAAACCGGGGGATACGCTGAAAATTAATTCTAATGTCGGAGAAGAAAAACTCTCACCAGTGGTGAGAGAATTACCGCAGGATGCCAGCGGGGTATTTATGGATAGCGACCTTCGTGCTCCTTCGGGTTTAGTGTAACCTCAGGAAGAACTTCTTCAGGCCACTGATGCTGTTTGACAAAAACTTGAAAAACATTGTAATAACACGCTTTATTAAAATAAAAAGGAGGACATATACATGTCAAAATCAATAATTTCGGCTCTCTTGTTAACATTTTTTTTCATCTTGGCGTTACCGGTAGGGGTTATCGCCGATGATTCCAAAGCCACTATTGGAGGATACGGTGAGCTTCACTTCAGTATGTCAAAAAGTGGGAATAATAAGACCGTAAAGAGAATAGAGTTTCATCGGTTCTATCTATTTCTTGACTATCAATTCAGTAAAAAATGGTCCGTCAAGACTGAAGTGGGAGTGGATCAGCGGTCCGACTTCTATACCTCTCATGATGATAAGCATTTAAACCTGGTGAAAGCGGTTATCGATTATCGTGGTTCCCAATATTTTGGTTTCCAGGTGGGAGTGGTACAACCTTCAATGGGTTTACTAAACGATAAGCACGAACCGCAAATGTTTTTGAGCGTGGAACGCCCCAATTATTCCGAGAACATTCTTTTCGGGCCTCGGTATAACAATGGGGCCGCTATTTATGGAAATGCAGGCGGTTTTGATTACAAATTAACGGTAATGGAGGGTCTGAAAACCTACCATCGGTCTTATTCTTATGGAAACGAGGTGACGCAACTTCCCTATTTTGATTCCCTTTTTTATAACTTGCGCGTCGATTACACGGCAATCCCCGGTCTATTGGCGGGAGCCTCTGTTTCGTTTACCAAGCAGAAAATGGTGAACATGGAAATCAAGGACCTCAGCTACACTATCGCCGAAATCCATGCCAAATATGAAGCCAACAATGTATACGCTGTATTTGAACTTGGGAGTACCAAGATTTCTGATAACAACTATAGAAAAGCCTTTGGCTATTATTTTGACTTGGGTTACAACATCGGTCACCTGTTTCATACTAAAGCCGTCATTTATCCCTGGATTCATTATGCAAATTGTAACCCCTCCGATCAAAAGATTCGGGAAGACTATCGCTTCACAGAGAAAACAATAGGCCTCACGGTGAAACCCATCCCGAACATTGTTTTTAAAATGGAGTACGGAAAAAATTTGTCCAATTATTTCAGTATGGGTGCGGGATATACGTTTTAACTATAAGCCAGATTTCCTGGGGGGACATTGTCCCCCTTATTTTTTCCCCAAGGCTTTCTCGAATAAATCTCCCATGGTCCCACCTTCAATCTTGATGGGTTTTTTATTATCGGAAAACTGTTTCCAAGAACTCTGAATTGCATGAGTTACTTTCCGGTTATAATCCCACTGAGCGCAGCGACGTTCGTGAGGTCGCTTCTTCTTTCCCAGAAACTGGCCCGAAATTGTATCCAAGACCCTGTTTTCGCCGCTTATTAATGCGCCAGGATGGCGCGTCTACGTAGACGCGACATCCTATTCATCTATCTCTGTGTCCCCCGTGGCCCCAGTGAGAGAAATTTTCTGTTCCTTCTTATTCTTCGTGGATCAGCCTCTTATCTTTTTTTCCCAGCGATATAAATTGACTTTTTGATTGATTTTGAGTAAAATCCTTCTTTATATGATGCCATTAAAATCAAATGAAGGGAGGTCAAACGGATGGATATTGGGTCACAAGACAAACTGGTTCTTTTTATCGCCTTCATCATCCCTGGTTTTATCGCGATTAAAGTATACGAAATCCTTTACCCGGGAAAAAAAGAAAGATGGTGCAACAATTACGACAGAACCGAACCAAACGGGGGAATACGCTGAAAATAACTAGTCAATTGGAAGAGAGGCAAGATGACCAAAAATCTTGAGCAAGTAAGAGAAAGAGATTTCTCCGAGGTTTTAGCACTTATAAAACAAGGCCGTGCTCGTGCGTTTAGTGCCATTAATGTGGCTTTGATAGAAACCTATTGGGCTGTTGGTTCCTATCTTTCCCGCAAGGTTGCAGAGGCGGAATGGGGAAAAGGTATCGTTAAAAAACTATCACTTTGGTTGATGAAAAAAGACCCGGAGATAAAGGGTTTTTCATCCCAAAATTTATGGAGAATGAAACAATTTTTTGAAATGTATCACGGGAATGCAAAACTCTCGGCACTGCTGAGAGTTTTGTCATGGACCAACCATTGCATCATTATGGCGCAATGTAAAACACTGGAAGAAAAAATGTTTTATTTACAAACTGCCGTCAAAGCTGGCTGGTCAAAGCGTGAACTTGAATCCCAAATTAAAAGAAGCGCTTTTGAACGCACGATGCTTGCCGAGCCAAAACTCTCACCAGTGGTGAGAGAATTACCGCAGGATGTCACCGGTGTATTTAAGGATCATTACCTTCTGGATTTCATTTCCCTACCGGAACCCTATCACGAGATCGATTTGCAAGAAGCGCTGGTTAAAAACCTCTGTCGGTTTCTACTTGAATTGGGGGATGGTTTTACCTTTGTCGGCGAAAAAGTCCGTCTCCAGGTAGGATGTACTGATTTTACATTAGATTTGCTTTTCTATCATCGAGACTTGCAATGTCTGGTGGCATTCGAGCTAAAAACAGGCAAATTTGAACCGGCCCATCTGGGACAACTCTCGTTTTATCTTGAAGCGCTTGACCGTGATCGAAAACGACCACACGAAAATCCCAGTATTGGTGTTTTACTATGCAGCAGTAAAGATGACGAAGTAGTGGAATACGCATTAAGTAGGACTCTTTCTCCCGCGCTTGTAGCTGAATACGAGCATAAATTAATTCCCAAAGCCTTATTAAAACAAAAGATGCATGAATGGGCGGATTTAATTGAATTGCGAAATGCAGAAGCAGAAGCAGAAGCCAAAAACAAAAAGTAACAACCATTAATCTTTATTTATTTTTTAATCCGTGTAATCCTTTAAATCTGTGTAATCGGTGGTCTATTTTTTCCCCAAGGCTTTCTCGAATAAATCTCCCATGGTCCCACCTTCAATCTTGATGGGTTTCTTGTTATCGGAAAATTGTTCGATCAAACGGCGATTCATGCCGCGCTCCTGTTTGGAACGTCGGGCATCAAACATTTGTTCCTGGCCTTTTTCAGGTTGCTCATGACGACACTTTCGATCGGAACACACAAGCATACGCTCATTCTTAATCTTGACAGCCATCATAAAGGTGCCACACATGGGGCATTTAGTCTTGGTGAGATTATCAACTTTATAAGTGGAATCATCGGCCTTGACAATATTAACAAGTGCCAGCGCATTCTGGCGGATATCAGACATAAACTGACTGTCTTTTTCTTTGCCCTTGGCTATATTAGAAAGCCGCAATTCCCACTGGGCGGTTAATTCAGGAGACTTTAATTCTGGGGGTACAAGCTCAATCAACTGCACACCCTTGGACGTGGGCACCAACTCCTTGCCATTACGTTCAATATAAAAAGAACTGAGCAATTTCTCAATAATTTCAGCACGGGTAGCAGGTGTTCCTAAACCACCCTGCTTAATGGACTCGCGCAACTCTTCATCCGCAATAAACTTGCCAGGACTCTCCATGGCAGTTAACAGTGTTGCCTCAGTGTAACGGGGCGGTGGTTGGGTTTTTCCTTTTTTAAGCTTGCACTCTTTAATGGTCTTTGGCGCACCTTTCTGTTGCAAACTGAGGGTCTGGGAAGGCAACTGGTCAGGTAAATTTTGCCCGGATTCCTCTTCATTTAATAGCACCGCACTGGTCACAGCCCGCCAACCCATAGACTTCACTATCTTACCACGAGAATAAAAGAACTCGCCGTTCACCTCGGTGACAATAGTAGTCTGATCATATTTATATGGTGGGGAAAGCACGGTAATAAAACGACGGGCAATAAGATCATACAATCGCTTCTCATCATTTTCTAACTTACTTAAATCCAAAGGCTGCTCGGTAGGAATAATGGCATGATGATCGGAGACTTTATTATCATCAACGAATCGTTTGGTGATGGAAAGTTTATTTTCCAAGAGGGTTTTAACAAGTGCGGCATAAGGCCCGGCAGCCATACGTTGTAAACGTAACGGCAGAGTGTCTTTAATATCGGCGGTAATATAACGGGAATCAGTGCGGGGGTAAGTCACGATTTTGTGATGCTCATATAACCCCTGAAGCACGGTCAATGTTTTCTTGGCAGAGAAAGAATATTTACGATTGGCATCGCGTTGCAACTCGGTCAAGTCATAAGCCAGTGGCGGCGGTTCGATTTTTTCCTCGATACGAACCTCGCGAATCACGGCGGCTTTATCTTTGATCTTGGCTTGGATTTCAAGGGCTTTTTCCTGTTTAAAAATACGGGTATTGCCTTCTTTACTGCGCCACGTACCAAAATAATCGCCAAAATTAACTTCCACGGTCCAAAAATCAACGGGTACAAAGTGATGAATCTCGTTTTCACGCTCAATGATCATGCTCAGGGTAGGAGTTTGAACCCGTCCGGCAGATAACTGGGCATCAAACTTGCAAGTTAAAGCACGGGTAATATTTAAACCTATAAGCCAATCGGCTTCAGCACGACACACGGCAGCGTGGTATAAATTATCATACGATTCACCTGCTTTTAAATGAGCGAAGCCCGCGGATACGGCAGCATCGGTCTGGGAAGAAATCCAGAGGCGCTTAAATGGTTTTTTCCAGTTGTTGAGCTTCATGATCCAGCGCGCTACAAGTTCCCCTTCTCTACCGGCATCAGTAGCAATGACTAACTGGCCGATGTCATTGCGTTTCATGATTTGACTGACAATTTGGAACTGATGGGAGGTCTCGCGCATGACCTTTAATTTCATCTTTTCAGGCATCATGGGTAAATCTTGCATGCGCCATTCTTTATATTTTTTATCGTAATCGTGGGGCTCGGCCAACGCGACTAAATGCCCCAAAGCCCAGGTGACGACATATTGGGAACCTTCAAAATACCCTTTACCGGGCTGATTGCATTTTAATATCCGGGCGATTTCTTTTGCGACACTGGGCTTCTCTGCTAATACCATTGACTTCATCGACGTTCTCCATTTTTTAAATCTTATTTTTTAATTCATCACCAATACAACCCTTTAATTATAACATAATTTTCTTGCCAATGGAGGATTGCTCCTGAATTCACTACCAAGTTTCAGGAAAGACTGGACTTACAGGACCAACTGGACTTCCCAAAACCTTTGAATTTAGTCCAGCATGTCCAGAAACTGAATGGTGAATCCAGATTATTTTTTAGACCCCGTACGAAGCACAGAAAAAAATTTATTCCTTGTATAAAGTCGATTTCAATTGACTTTAAAATTGTTCTTTTGTAAAATCAAAAGGGTAATGAAATTAATAAAGAAATTTTTAGAAATTTCACGCAAAGAGGCCCTGCGAAAAATGGCGTTTGGTCTCACTGACGTGGGAAAAGACCGCCAAGTAAATGAGGATTATTTTATAATCAAACCAGAGAAGCATCTTTTTATCGTGGCCGATGGTATGGGCGGGCATAATGCGGGAGATATCGCCAGTCTGAATGCAACGACTATTGCAAATTCTTTCCTGACTGAAGAAGTAATCAAACAAATCAAAGGAGATAACCGCAAGATCAGAGATACCATCATCAAAAGTTTACTGCATGCCCACGATCGAATTCTGGAAATGGCCGAGAATAATCCACAATACGAGGGTATGGGTTGTACTATCGTGGTGGCGTTGATATTAAATAATAATCTTCATCTCTGCCACGTGGGCGATGCACGGGCCTATCTGGCGAATGAAAACGGACTGACGTTACTGACCCGGGACCACAGTTATGTGATGGAACTGGTCCAAAAAGGAAAAATGACAATGGAAGAAGCGCGCGTGAGTCCGATGAAAAATAAATTAAACCAAGCTATTGGCGCTTCTAAATCGATTAACCCGGACTATAAACACTTTGAATTAAGAGAAGACGACAAAATATTGCTTTGTTCGGATGGCTTGTGGGATATGATTTCGGATCCGCAGATTGAGGCGATCTTAAAACTGAACAAACCGGTTCAAAAAATGTGTGAGATACTGATTAAAATAGCCAACGATGCGGGCGGTCATGACAATATCACGGCGGTTATCATCCACCATAAAGATCAGAGCGCGGATGAGCTGGAACATTTAGACGAACAAGAGATCAACGTGTTGGAAAAAACAGGGGAGTATTCATTCGTATTTAAAGATCAGTAGAAACATTACGCGCAACCTGGATTCACCGTTAGTTCTTTGAGAGTATCGTAAACACAAATGGGAATTATGAGAAGTATGAGAATTATGGGAGGAATGGGAATATTTCTGTTTATCCCATAATTCCCATACTTCCCATCATTCCCATACTTCCCATTAACTTGGCAGTGAATCCAGCGCCACATCTCTACCACTAATACAGAACTGGCACGGGGCGTAAAAGTGATGCCGGGCACGGAAATCTAAAATAGATTCATTGTTTATGACCAGTGCATTGCCTACGATGGGTCGTTGCTGGGCGGGCAGGCTAAAAAATCCACAACAAGGATAAACCAAACCATCTTCACCAATTACAAGATCACGAAAAGCCATGCGACAAGATAAACGGGCGACAGATTGGGGTTTGGGATCAGTAAGCGGGAAATGGGGAATCACATGCAGCCAACGGGAACGTAACATATTTTCTGCATAAAATCGCGGTAATTGCTGTTTGATTATTTCCAGAGACTGGCGCGGCGAATTTTCCAAGCGACCGGGAATCTCCCGCAAGGTAAAATTCACTTCTAAACCCAAGGCCACAGCTTCCCGGATTAAACTAATAAGCAAAGACACCGGCACCTGTTCCTGATGCTCTGCATCAAGACTGATACGAAGGCGAGGTTTGAATGGAGCGGCCAACGCCGACAAATAATCGGGAACACTTTTGAACCATATGCCACTGGTTAATATCTCGGATGAATATCCAGCACTTGCAGCCAGATCAAGACCGACCATTAAAGAAGGAAAAGAATAAAAAGGTTCACCACCAGTCCACAGAATATAACCGGAGAATGGCAAAGGCTCCTGCCTGAGTTTCCTAAAAAAATCAGCCAACCACAGCGGGTTCAGTTCCACGTTATTCGTGGGCTGGGCATCGGCATTGCAGGTGGCACACCCGACAGGACAACGCCGGTTTAAAAAAATAATAAGACTCTCGTATCTCAATGCGGGTATGTTTTTTCCCCGGCTTTAATGGAAGCATCCAGAATGTTTTCACGGGGTGGAATCGGACAGTTGTAGGCATCAGAATAGTTGCACAGAGGATTAAAACAAAGATTAAAATCCAGGGTGAATTGCGCGGTGGCAGGTTCGGGAATTTCCAGGAAACGCCCCACATCATAGGTATCAGTTCCATTCGTAAGATCACCAAAAGGAATAAACAGCATACGCCCATCTTCATCGTCTGCCAAACTGGCTTTAAAAGCAGTCAAAACCAATTCCTTGCCTGCCAATGTAAAATGGATACGGGCGTAACGGTAGTAGTTTTTTTTCAAGTTGCGACTCGTAGTTAACATCACTGGTTCAGCCACGGGTAATTTTTCCAAGGTAGCGGGAACAGCAAAATCGGGATCGGGCGGATAATAAAGCAATTGCGAGAAATGCTGAATCTGGGGACGTGCTGCATCAAAGACAATAACAATCAGATCATCCCGCGCGGTATATACTTTAATAACACATTCACCGCCAGTAAAAAGAGCTTCGGAAACCAACGGGGCACCAGAAGAAACAGGTTTATCCGCGACCATACACACAGTCCGGGCATCCATTCTTTCCCAGGTCCATTGGTTATTCTGGACCAGAGCAGTAAACAATGCAGGTTTCACTGGCTGGGGGGACACCGTGACCACATGATTGGTTTCTGCAATATAAAGCGGTTTTCCAGGTTCCCCTTTGACAGTTAAACGTTGGGTTGCAGCCATGGGACTGGTGGAGGAGTGTTTGAATTCGTGGTCTTTTTCTGTGCGAAACTGAAGCACCTTTCCTTTCCATGCACTAAGCGCATCATCGCGGCCATTATTTTGCGCGACTTCCTGCGCCAATACTGCACCACTGCCAAACAAACCCCAGATCAGGGCACATATGATCATGTTTTTTTTATTATTCATTTGTTTTGCCTTCCTTTTGGTATTCACTAAGATGTAGCCGTTCATTCTTCTTTTAATGCCGCGATCAGTTCGCTTTTAACGCGCGGTAAATCTTCAAAAGAGACCTGACACGTGCCCACAGTAGGGTGCCCCCCCCCGCCGTATTTCAACATCAAGGCACCAATATTGGCTTTTAGCGTTTCATTTAAAACACTGTGACCGCAAGTCACTACCACATTTTGACGCTGATATCCCCAGATCAAACGAATGGAAACATTGGGTTCGGGGAAAAGGACATACTCTTTAAATCGGTTTCCTGCCAGGATAGGGTCCACGTTGAGCAGATCAATCACCAGGATATTGCCATCAATAACACTGTTGGCTTTAAGCATTTCCTCGTATTCTTTTTCCTGTTGTAAATAGCGTTGCACACGTTCTTGTACATCGGGAACCTGGAGAATTTCCGTCACGCTTTTAGTGCGGCAATATTCAATCAATTCCACCATCAACTGGTAATTGGAAACGCGGTAATCTTTATATCTGCCCAGCCCGGTACGGGGGTCCATGATAAAGGAGAGCAAGACCCAGCCCGTGGGATTGACGATATCTTCCCGCGACAAATGGCCGCTGTCGCATTTATCCACGGCAGCCATCAAACCGGATTCCTCGAAACGGGAAAATTTCGCGGCACCACCATAATAATTATAAATCACCCGCGCACAACTCGGTGCCATATCACTTTTGCCGTTGTACTTAAAGGAAGAATAGAGCTTTATCCGCTCCATTTCACTATAGTGATGATCAAACCAAAGACCACAACCTGCCACAAAAGGGATATTGGCCAAAACGTCATTTGCTGTGATCTCATATTTCCCTTCATGGAT
Organism: uncultured Clostridia bacterium; assembly: GCA_964502145.1. GTDB lineage: Bacteria > Acidobacteriota > Aminicenantia > UBA2199 > UBA2199 > CAZCVI01. Next base: position 23,498 of record CAZCVI010000001.1, on the reverse strand, counting down.
ATCAATGGGATGGACAAATTTATATTCATCTACCACACCGGCCTCTACCAGTAATACGGCACATACCAGGCCGTCAAAATCAGAACGAGTTAATAACCGCATCTTTTATTCTCCTTATTCAAGTTCTAGACAATTCAATAGGCATCCGACTCACTTCTTTTTAAAAATTGCAAAAAAATTTTAAGGTAAATTGTATATATAAAACCATCAAATGTAAAGAGAAAAAAAAATTTTATTCTTTTTCGGCAGCATCAATGAGACGATTCAAGATCAATCCATAGAAGTGAAACTCCCCGGATTGGTAATACCAGCCCAAGTGTGTGAAGCATTTATCACACATGGCATAACTCCACGTATACCCGGGGAACCAGGTAAATGCAAGGGTGGGTTCACCTACGAAACAACAACCCGGGGCAGAAGAAAAACAACCAATCTGATAAGGAACCCCGGCAGGATTAACAAAGACATGTTTAAACAATCCGGCCACAGATATAGCGTACTCATTATGGGTAATCAGATACCAGCATTGACTGCACAGGATGCGCGGTTTCTTGCGCTTTTTTTCCTCCCGCTGTTGCGCCAATTTCCGGGTGAGAATGTCCAGGTGCTGCACAGAGGAATCACGACATTCTAACCTGGGGAACCCAGTATTCCCTGCACTATGAATCATACCCCGTATACTAATAATCTCACGTTCACATTCAATCACTGTCCGTCACCTTTTTCCCTTTAATAGCATAATGGTACTCCAATTCCATCCTTTTTTCAACTATTCAGTGTTCAACTTTTTTTTTCTGAGCGGTGGGTTGGAACCTTCACCAGGAAAAAACAAAAATATTTAAAAAAAAGAGTTGCAAATAATTTATTTTCTTGTATACTGTTCTAAAAATAAGAATAAAAAAGGAGGACGTATCATGTTTAAAAAATATATGTTTATAGCAATGTTAATCGTGGCGTTAAGCGGTTTGGATTTTGGTGCCACTCACTATGAAGTGGACTTGTACCACTCGTCTATTTCTTTTACTATCAGCCACATGGTAGTCAGTAAAGTGCGTGGTGGTTTTACTGATTTTTCCGTGACAATTATGGAGAACGAGCAAGACCTGACCCAATCGACCGTCTCGGCCACTATCAAAACCACCAGTATCAACACGGCCAATGAGACTCGCGACAAACATCTGCGTAGCGCGGATTTTTTCGATGTCGAGAAGTTCCCAGAAATAACGTTCCAATCCAAACGGTTCGCCAAAGAAGGCGATAATTTCGCGGTGATTGGAACTCTGACCATGCATGGTGTTTCCAAAGAGGTCACTATTCCTTTTACAGTAGTGGGCAAAGTCGCAGACCCGATGGGCGGAGTCCGAATGGGAGTGGAAGGATTCACGTTGCTGGACCGCAAGGATTTTGGTCTCAATTATAATAAAGCCCTGGATAAAGGCAGTTTCGTATTGGGCGACCAAGTAAAGGTAGAAATTCTCCTGGAAATGAAAAGTAAAACAGCGGCAAAATAAACGCGAATTTTTAAATAATGTTTTGAACTAACTGGACTATCTGGACACTCTGGACTTACTGGACAACCTGGACAAAATACAAAGGTTTTGGGAAGTCCAGTAAGTCCAGTAAGTCCAGTCTTTCCCATTACCTGCTGGTGAATCCAGGTACTTTCACAACGGTTGTATTTTATCCTTAATTAGTATATGATTGTACTGTGCATCCAGCGCAAAAATTATTTCAATATGGGTCGTGCAGTGAAAATAACATGAAAGAGAATTACCGGGTATGCCTGATCTTACCTCCTGACAATCCCCATTCACTCTGTTTTAGGGAAGTCGGACTGCTGCTGCTCAGTGCGCTGAAAGCCAATGGCTGCCATTGCGATTTTACCTTCAATCAACTCGCTCCAGACCGTATCAATATTGTTCTGGGTTACCATTTACTGCAATGGCAAGAAAGTTTAAAAAATATCCGCTATATTCCCTACCAATTGGAACAACTCCATACCAAGGAATTTCCTTTCTCACCAAACATGGAAAACGTGTTGCGTCATGGTCTGACAATATGGGATTATTCGGAAAAAAATATCTCCTTTCTTAAAGACCTGGGATTAACCGCCCACCATCTGGTGCCCGGATACCACGAGAACCTGGAAATGATCCGGCCTGCCACACAACAAAACATTGATATCCTCTTCTATGGCAGCATCGGCGAACGACGCAAAATAATACTGGAACAACTACACGACCTGTGCCAATTAAAAACGCTCTTCGGTATCTACGGCGAAAAAAGGGATAAATGGATCTGCCGTGCCAAAATAAATTTAAATATCCACCACTACTCCAAACAAATCTTCGAGGCAGTACGCGTGTCATATTTGCTGAATAACCAATGCTTTGTGCTTTCGGAAACCTCGGTGAATTATTGCTACGACAAGGTAGCACTAACCATGACTGGCTATGAAAATATCGTTGATTCCTGCGTGGCCTGGCTGAACCAACCCGCCACTCTGAAAGAAAAAGCAGCGCAGAATTATCACGACTTCAAAACCCATTATCCTATGACTGAATTGATTCAAAAGGTATTATAAAGGAATGATCACCATGAGCGAATTCTCACTCTGCGCGATCTATAAAAATGAAGAAAAGAACCTGGATAAATTTATCACGGCTCATCGTGATCTGGTAGACGAAATCGTGTTGGTTGATACCGGTTCCACTGACCGTAGCAACGATATCGTCCAGCAGCATCGTTTAAAGCGTCACTTTTTCCAATGGACCCACAATTTTTCTCAGGCCCGCAATTACTCCCTCACTCTTTCTACTCGCCCCTGGGTCATAGTTCTGGATATTGACGAACAGGTATTGCCCGAAGATTTCGTCCGTTTAAAAACCATCATGGCAGAACAACAAAAAGATGCCTACTCGCTAAAACAGATCAATTTTACCTATTCCTTTGACGACATGCTCTGGAAAAGTATTATGACCCTGCCCCCCCAGTTTCATACCTATGCGCCCGGTTATATTGAATCGCCACTCATCCGCGTATTCCGAAATTTTAAAGGCGTTTGTTTCCATGGCGCCATTCACGAACTCGTGGGCGAATCTATCCATCAACTTCATCTTACCAGTTGCATTACCGATGTACCCATCTACCATATGGGGTGGACAACCGCTTCAAGGACGGATGAGGAGAAACAACTCAAACAAAAAACCTACAGGGAACTGATCCGCAGTGAATGGGAAAAAGACCCCTCTGCTAAAATGGCTTTTTATTATCTGTCCACCTTGGAAAATGCCGAGGAAAAGCTACGTATCGGGTTCCACTTGACCCGGCAGTACCCGGAAGTGAAACAATTCTGGGAAGTGGTGGCTGGCGCCGCCGTTAGTTTGCAACAATGGTCGCGTGCTCTGGGTTATGTCGAAAAAGGCTTGTCTTTTCATCCCGCTCACACCCCACTGTTAGCTATCAAAGCCAGATGCCTCAATGAAACAGCCAATCCATTAAAAGCGTTAGAAATTACCACGCAACTGTTGAACCAAGATGTGAATCACCCGATCTATTGGTTTGAAAAACTCCGCGCCTTGATCTTGTTGAAACGAACAACAGAAGCAGAAACCTTGCTGCGCCAATTACCGCCGCAATTCTCCCCGAAACTGTTAGAAGAATTAAAAAAAATCTTACCATGAGCGCAGCAATAAGCGTAGAAAAAAATATGCCAGGTGTCTACGAAACCAACGTGAATTTCTTGCAAGAGAAATTTCCAGAACTATTAAAACTGCTGGAAACGACGCCGAACCACAATTGCAAATTAGAAACAGCCAAAAACGGCTCGTTAACACTGAGCTACGCGAAAGACAACATCCCCTATTACTTGCATTCCAAGTTTAACCCCGAAGAAGAGAGTATCAAGATTCTGCAAAAGAAAGATTTAAATGCCGATCATATTGTGGTGTTAGGTCTCGGCTTGGGATATCACTTGGAAAAGATTCTGGAAAAGAAAGACCCGCTCGCTCGGGTGTTATTGATCGAACCAGAAATAGAAATTTTGTTTCAGTCGTTGTATCGGTTTCCCTGGCATAAATGGTTAAAGTGCAAGGAGTTTTTTTATATTTTCGGGCCCGAAGTGGGACTCATTGGGGAAACGCTTCATCAATTCATTAATATCTCCGCTTTCGAGAAAGTAGAGTTTATCGAATTATCTTCAGAAACCCGCCTGTTGGATGTATATTTTTCCAAAGCCAGACACGCATTGGAAGCAGAAATTAAAAGCAATCTATACGATTTTAAAACCCGATTGGCAGAAAGTGTGATGATGCCCAGAAACATCTTGAATAATTTTCCTTTGATATTAAAGAGTCGCCCGATTACCAGTTTAAAAAATATCTTTCAGGGAGTGCCTGGGTTCTTGGTCGGAGCCGGACCATCGTTGGACAAGAATGTATTATACTTAAAAAAAATCCGTGACCGCGCATTGTTAGTAGCCGTCGATACCGCATTAAAACCATTGTTAGCCCGTGCTATTCAGCCCCATTTCACCGCTATTGGTGACCCATCCTATAAAAACTATCTGCATGTGCAGGGTACAGAGAAAAAAATAGCGCATTTTATTGTAGCCGAGGCCGGGATTGCGCATCGCATATACCAGGACTTTCTGCCCCATATTTTTTCCCTGTCCATTGGCAAACCCATCACCCGTTTACTCGAAGCACACAGCGAGCCATTGGGAGAGATTGAAGCTTGGGGTTCAGTCATCAGTATTGCCCTCGATTTTGCCGTGTATATCGGGTTGAATCCCATTATTTTTATTGGGCAGGACTTCGCTTTTTCAAATACTCGCAATCATTGCCGTGGGACATCGTGGGAAGAGGATAAAATGGAATACACCCGCAACCTGGATGAATTGCAACGTTTTGAAAGTGTCTCTATTGGTGGTGATCGTAAGATCATTGAAACCCAAAATATCTACGGGCACAAAACCATCACGTCCGAGCGGTTGGTGTTATATAAAAATTTCCTCGCTAGATTGGTGACCCGGTATCCAGGGACCCATTTTTTTAATGCCACCGAGGGCGGTATTTTTTCTGAAATCCCGGTCATTCGTCTTTATGATGCCATGGAGCGTTTTGTGTTTGGGAAAAAAACCATTCATCTCGGCCATTTGGCCCTTATTCCCACCTTGGATAAAGAAGATAATATAAAACGTTCCATTACTTTCTTAGCGCAGAAAGTCATTTTCTTCAAAGCATACCAGCAAAAAGTAGTGGCGTTGCTCCCCTTATTGGAAAAAAGTGCGCCGCTGGTAGCAGTGGAGTTAGTGCCCTTGTTGCAGCAGGCCGAGCAATTGCAAAACGATCTTTACATGGACCGGGATAATGGAGAAATCATGGAAATGTGGTCGGCTGCACCGATGTATCATTATTTAAAAGAGTATAAAAGTATCCGTGCCCGCCAGTTAAATGAGACCACTGTGCGCAAGGGGTTGGAACTCTTTGCCAATTATTTTCGCAACATCAAACCCTTGCTTAAAGACATAGTCAGACAATTGGAAAAAACAAAGGAAAAGGTAGCGGCTTATTGCACTAGTTAAGAATTCCTGCCCCCCTAATGTCTGGAGAGGATAGCGGCGCTTTTTTGAAAAAAAAGCTCGCAGAAGAAATCTTTGAGATAGAGGAGGAAAAAGACATGAACTATGTAACCTGGATTCACCGCCAGATTCTTGAAAATACATGGACGACATGGACAGAGTGGACGATATGGACGATGTGGAGCAAAAACAAAAGCATTTTTTTGTCCATATCGTCCACTAAGTCCATATCGTCCACAACGATTTCAGAAACTTGGCGGTGAATCCACTCCTGCGATCCAGCTTGCTTTGACGTTCTTTTTTTGCTATACTCATATCATGAGTAGGCACAATCACAGAAAAAGAACAGGTGAAATATGGTTTTAAGCTGGAACGAAATCAAAGACAGGGCAGTCAAGTTTTCCAAAGAATGGGCAAATACAGCCAATGAGGAGGCCGACGCCAAACCATTTTTAGTGGACTTCTTCAATGTGTTTGGCATTTCTCAAAAGAGAGTGGGCACCTTTGAACATCGCATTAAAAAACTGGATGAGCATGATGGATATATAGACATGATTTGGAAAGGCACCTTGGCTGTGGAAATGAAAAGCCGGGGAAAAAGCCTGGATAAAGCCTACACGCAGGTAAAAGATTATATGCATGGATTAAAGTCACACGAATTACCCAAGTACATTTTGGTCAGTGACTTTGAACGCTTCCGACTGGTCGATCTTGAAGAAATCGCGATCAGTGAAAACTCGTTCATTGAATTTACACTCCCAGACTTGGTCCACTTTGTGCAGCATTTCGGTTTTATTGCAGGCTATCAGAAACGGACCTATAAAGAACAAGACCCGGTGAACATCAAAGCTGCGGAATTGATGGGTAAACTGCACGATAAACTCAAAAGCATCGGGTACGAAGGCCATCCATTGGAAGTATATCTGGTGCGCCTGTTGTTTTGTTTGTTTGCCGATGATACCACCATTTTTAACAAGGACATTTTTACTGACTTCATCGCACAAAAAACATCGGAAGATGGCAGTGATCTGGCCGCACGTTTAAGCGAATTGTTCTATATCCTGAATACTCCGAAAGAAAAACGATTACGAAATATAGATGAACAATTAAACGAATTCCCCTATGTAAACGGTAAACTATTTGGAGAGACATTGCCCCCTGCTTCATTTGACAGCGAGATGAGACGGATTTTGCTGGAGTGTTGTTATCTGGATTGGGGGAATATTTCCCCGGCTATTTTTGGTTCCATGTTTCAGAGCGTGATGAATCCAATGCAACGGAGGAATCTGGGCGCCCATTACACCAGTGAAAAGAATATCTTAAAACTCATCAAACCTTTGTTTTTGGATGACCTGTGGGCGGAATTCGAGACAGTGAAAGGAAACAAACATAAACTGACTGAATTCCACAAGAAGATTGGCGCTCTTAAATTCCTTGACCCGGCCTGTGGCTGTGGGAATTTCCTGGTCATTACCTACCGGGAACTACGGTTATTGGAAATCGAGATATTGCGTGCCAGTTACTTGGGACAAATGACATTCAATATAGATTGGAACATTCAGCTTAATGTGGATATGATGTATGGCATTGAAATAGAAGAATTTCCCGCCCGTGTTGCCGAGGTGGCGCTATGGTTGATCGACCACCAGATGAACATGTTGATCAGCCACGAGTTTGGCCGGTACTTTACACGATTGCCATTAACCACGGCCCCCAACATCACCCATGGCAATGCCATGCAAATTGAGTGGGAAACATGGGTTCCCAAAGCTGAGCTTTCATATATTTTGGGGAATCCACCGTTTGTGGGGAAAAGTATGCAAAGCGAAGATCAAAAAAATGATATGGGTAAAGTGTTTTCGGGAATTAATGGGGCTGGCGTTTTGGATTATGTGACGGCATGGTATCTTAAGTCAGCCCTATATATTCAAGACACTAAAATAAAAGTCGCTTTTGTGGCGACCAACTCTATTGTTCAAGGTGAACAAGTGAGCGTTTTGTGGAATGTTCTGTTCCATAAATATAATATAAAGATTCATTTTGCTCATCGTACTTTCCGTTGGAGTAATGAGGCAAAGGGAAACGCTGCGGTGCATGTGGTTATTATTGGTTTTGCAAGCTATAATTCTATTAACAAATGTATTTACGAGTACGCCGAAATTGATGGCGAACCGCATGAGGTCAAAGTAAAAAATATTAATCCCTATTTAATTGAAGGCAAAGATTTTGCTTTATCCTCAAGAACAAAACCAATCTGCACTGTACCTGAGATTTTATTTGGCAGTAAGATAGTAGATGATGGAAATTATTTATTTACAGACGAAGAAAAGGCAGAGTTCTTATTGAAGGAACCGGCGGCTAATACATTCTTTAAACCTATTTTATCTGGTGATGAATTTATCAATGGCAAAAACAGATGGGTTCTCTTCTTAGAATATGCTTTGCCTAATGAATTAAATTCCATGAAATTGGTTTATGAGCGCATAAAAAAAGTGGCGGAGTTTCGAAAAAAAAGCACGAAAGAGATCACAAGACTTGCTGCATTGACGCCACAACGCTTCGGGGAACCAAGGCAACCCGCTGCGGATTTCCTATTGATTCCCTTAACCTCATCGGAAAAAAGGCGCTATATTCCATTGGGATTCTTTTCAAAAGATTTTATTGTCACCAATAGTTGTTCCATTGTACAAAATGCAACACGTTATCATTTTGGAATTCTTACGTCATTAATGCATAATTCATGGGTAGCCTATACGTGTGGCCGCTTAAAAAGCGATTTTAGATATTCTAATACGATAGTTTACAATAATTTTCCATGGCCGGAAAATCCCAGTGAGAAGCAGATCAAAGCCATAGAAACGGCGGCACAAAACGTATTAGATGCCAGAACGGAATTTCCCAACAGTTCCTTGGCTGATTTATATGACCCCTTGACCATGCCTCCGGCCCTGGTTAAAGCACACCAGCAATTAGACAAGGTTGTGGATTTAAGCTATCGCCCACAACCATTTACCAGCGAAGCCAATCGTATGGTCTTTTTATTTGAACTCTACGAAAAATACACGGCGAACTTGTTTACAATAGAAAAAACCAAGAAGAAAAAAAAGCCAAAAGTATAAACATGATTCAGGGGCAGTCGTAGAGGTGAAACTCCTGTCCAACCCTGTCGATAGCATTTATAACCATTACTCTTTTTTCTCCTCCACTTCTATAATTGTACTGACCGCAGCTCCCTGGGCGGAATTGATGACACCGGAATCATTTCCCCTGGGCATTACCCGCAAGTAACCTCCACCATAACGGTTCCCAAATACAAAGAAACCCCATACGGAATCATGGACACAACATCCACTTGCGCCACTCTGAAATAAAAGGGGCAACGGCGCTAAATACTCCTGCACTAACCACTTGCGCTCTTTTATGGAGGTAGATACATAGTTCCGCCACTGTTCGGGAGAAACACGATTGCCAATATGCACCCCAGAACCGCCATAACCCCCAGCAGGCTTTAATACCAACACCTCACGATTAGCGTACAAATACTCGGCCATCTCGACGGTCTCACCGGAAGGGATAGTGGTAGGACCGGGTATCACTTTCCGCGTCCACGGAATATATTTTTTAATCATCTCCTGTTCCCCAAGCGAAAAATGGCGGGTAGCGCCATTTTCAGAAAGTAACGACATGGAGAACTTATTACTCAATAACCCGCCTATAGGGCCATTCACAAGACACAGGTGCCCCGCTTCCACGATTTCTAATAGATGCGGCGGTACAACCCCACGGTAAAACTCCAACAAGATTTTTGCCCGCTGGTTATTCACATATACTTTTCCCTCCCGAACCTCCACATGCGAATAATCACAATAGGAAAGAGTACCCTTACAATGAGGCACCATTACATCAAGCTCCCGCTGGAAACGACTAGTTAAATAGGCGACTAAATCAGGCGAAGCCTTGAGGTAATCGGGGGTAACAATAGCAATATTTAAATGCTCCAGTAGAAACCCTTCTTCCGGGGTTTCACCCGCAGCAGTAATCAAATGCTGGAAAAGGATAGCGATAAGATCATGAGTGTTGATCTTGACTTCTTGCGCTTGCAGGAACTGCGCGAGTACGGGTGTTTCCTGGTACAGTTGTTCCCATATCTCTAATTGCATCCCACCGATTTCCGTGGCGATATTAAATTCCAAACACTTGAACCCGGACTGGGTCCAGACAAAATCACCCCTGGCAATCAAAGCGTTTAAATGCCGTTGCTCTGTACACTTTAACTGGGTCTCCAGCATCTGGGGTGAAAGTTCAAAGTAATGGCTCATCTCAAGGGTATGGTTCTTGAAAAAACAGTGGGGCAAACTTTTGAACAATTGGAACACCTGGAGGGCCGCTTCTTCCATTTCTTGGCAAAACTGACGACTGACAAAGGTAGGCCAAGGATTAAGATGGATGAGACCATCATTGACCCGTTCCAAGTTTCTAAATTGGGACACATCCAAAGCCGCGGGATTTTTCTCCACATACTCCAGAAACTGTAATGCCACGGGCGATAGTCGGGCATAAAAGGGTTTGACTAATGCACATGTTTCGGTCAAGCGCTGGGTTTCCAGTATCTGGCGGATCAGGGCGGCATTGGGCGGTAGATTTGTATTGTCCAGCATGGCGCCATGTCCTCCATGACCTTCAAAGGTGCGAAAACCAATGCGGCCCAAAGGTTCCCACGAGAGCAATGCGTCGGGACCCAGGGTTTCCAACAACCTGATTTCCCGTGCCTGTCTATCTTCGGCGTGAATGGAATGAATGGTGGCGTTTACGGCTGCCAAATGGTTGACCTGTTGGAGGTAATTGGCGTATGCCTCCACTTTGCGCCGCACTTTCTCTTTTAAATACTCCATGCCTAACACCACCAGACTGTTCTCTACTTCGGTTATAAACGCGGTTATATCTTGGTTTCTTTTTCCTGTATCCACGCGGTAACAATCCAGTAGCAAGATATCAGAAACCGGGCGACCCTGCTCTTCCACGTGGTGAGCGACCTCTATCGCTAAATCGCCAGCAGCGGAGTAACCCAACAGGATGGCGGGACGAGTGGGTTGAAGGCTAATAATGGCTTGGGCGAACTGTTTTAGCCGATCTTGGCTTTCAATAAAATTAAAAGCGACCACGGTATATTCGGGCAAATACTCTGCCAAACCACCATACACAAAACCATACCCAATACCAGGAGGAAAGGCGAAAAGAGTACGCTCTTGACCGGGATTAAATACTGTATACACGGCTTCCTGGTTCTGTTGGAAATTCTTTTCCACGATCACCTGGGCGATATCCTGAAGGGTGGGATTTTGAAAGAGCCGGACCACGGGAATTTCCACGGCGAACTCTTTATATAATGCAGCAGCGAGCCGGATCATATCAAGGGAAGCGGCGCCGAGTTCAAAGAAATTGGTCTGTCTACCCATTTTTTTACCGGGTATGCCCAGTATCTGTGCCACCAAACGTTCCAGATGGACTTCTATTGGGGCGGTGGGGGAGAGATACGCTGCTGTGCCATCCCCTACTTCTGGCTCTGGCAAAACACGCAGATCGATTTTCCCATTGGCTGTAAGGGGAATCCGCGTCAGTATCACGAAAAAAGAAGGGATCATATAGGCGGGTAAGGTGTGGGCGAGGTGTTCTTTTAAAGAGAGAATTAATCCGCTCTGACTATTTTCAACTGGCTGGGAAGAATCGCTTTGATCATTTCTGGTGGTAGGGACGATATAGGCGAACAGGTAGTTTTCATGTGTATCACCGCCCCGTTTGGGACGAGCCATTACTGCGGCTTCCAACACGCGGGGATGGGTTAATAACCGATTCTCAATCTCCCCCAATTCAATACGAAACCCCCTGATCTTGACCTGCCGGTCGAGACGACCAAGATATTCGATTTGTCCATCAGGCCATTGACGGGCCAAATCACCGGAACGATAATAGCGAAACGGGGTGAGGGTGGGAGATACGTTGGCAACAGAGGAATCCGGTGCATTTCGGGTGATAAACTTCTCATGGGTCAATTGGGGATTATTTAAATACCCGCGTGCCAAACCGGGGCCGGACAAACAGATTTCTCCAGCCACACCAATAGGAACCAGTTCTCCATGTTTCCCAAAAATAAAACATTTTGTATTGGTGATGGGTTTGCCCACGGTAACGGGCCCGGCATCGCATTCGATTGCCAAGCCAACCACGGCAACCTCGGTGGGGCCATAATTGTTATACAACTGGTAACCGAGGTGCAACAAGCGATCTTTTAATGAATCCGGCAATCGTTCACCACCAGCAATCACGGTTTTAAGCGCAGTCACCCTGGGGACACCTGCCCCGGTCAGTAACTCTTGCAAACCAGCAGGCACAAAATCAAAAACATGAATCTGCCGTGTTTCCAAGAACAAGCGGAACAATTCGGGCTGATACACCCGTTCCCTGCCCCCGGTGTACAAAACGGCGCCAAATAAGAGTGAAGCAAAAATATCTTCCACGCTGGCATCAAAGGTATAATGACTCATCTGCAACAGGTGCTTACCCGGGGCGAGGCGATACAGTTTCCCAAACCAAAACAGGGTATTGAGGGCATTGCGATGCTCAATCATCACGCCTTTGGGTTTTCCAGTGGAACCAGAAGTGTAGATGATGTAAGCGAGATTGGCGGAAGAAGTTGTGGGAGTTATGGGAATTATGGGAGCAGGGGAAGCGAGGGAAGAGACATCTTCTAGCTGATAGGTATGGGTTGGAGAGAAGGTGAGTAGAATTCTGGCACTGCTGTCTTTGAGCATATAATGGAATCTATGGGGCGGGCACTCCATATCAATGGGTAAATATGCTCCCCCGGCGATTAAAATTCCCATTAACGCCACGACCATCTCAGGCGTGGGGTTCATTTTAACCGCGACAATTCGGTCGGGTCCAACACCTTTGGATTGTAATCGACAGGCCAGAGCTTCAGCCTGATTATGCAATTCTTGGTAGGTGATGGCCATTTCATCCCGCGTCCAAGGTTGTAATCCCACCACGGCAATCCCATCCGGTGTCCGTTCCACTTGCTGGGCAAAACATTCATGAATGGTCAGGGTGGCAGGATAATCACAATCTGTCTGGTTAAACGTGTACAATATCCGCTCTTTCTCCTCGGTGGACAGGATATCTATGTCTGCCAACAAGATGGTGGGGGTATGACTCACTGCGGCCAAGATGCGGTTAAAGTAACCGAAGAACCGTTGGATGGAGTGCTCTTTAAATAATTTGGTGCAATAACTGACTTGGATGAGTAGCGTGTCTGTTCTTTCCACGGCTGTGATATCCATATCAAAGAGGGTGGTTTTCTTTTCATAGGAAAAGGGTTTTACCGTTGCTTGCGACTGTGAAGGTTGGGGCGGTTCAGGGTTTTGCTGGGCGAAATTTTGGAGGGTCAACATGGTGTTAAACAAGGGGTGTCTGGCTGTATCCCGTACTGGGGAAACCTGGTTCACCAGGTCTTCAAAGGGATAATCCTGGTTTTCAAAGGCTTGCAGAGTATCTGTTCCTACTTCAGCCAGGAACTGGTGGAACTGTTTCTCCCCTGCGGGGAAGTTTGGTAGGGCGAGGGTATTCACAAACATGCCGATAATCTTTTCCAGGTCTACATGACTACGCCCGGCAGTGGGTGTGCCGATCACAATATCTTCCAGTCCACTGAGACGCCAAAACAAAACATTAATGGCAGCCAGGAGAATCATATACAAGGTGACACGCTGTGTGGCAGCCAGTGTTTTTAAAGCAGCGGTTTGAAGTTCATCCACTATGAAACGGAAGCCATCCCCTTCATAGGATTGTATGGGAGGGCGTGGGAAATCAGTGGGCAGTTCCAGTACGGGGAGTTCACCGGAAAAGAGGCGCAACCAAAACTCCTTTTGTCTGGCAATTTCTTGTTGCTGGCCGGGGCTGTTCTGCCATTCTGAATAATCTTTATATTGAAGCAACAGGGGCGGCAGTTGCTGGCCAGCATACAGGGCGATAAACTCTTGTACCAGGATGGTGCTGGACACACCATCGGAAATAATATGATGCATATCTACCAGCAACACCTGTTGCTGGTGGTTGATTTCCATTAAACCTACGCGCAATAGGGGTGGGGAAGTCAGATCAAAAGGAGCGACAAAGCTGGCGACACTATTAACTTGCTGAATTTCAAAAGGCACGTCGCGCAGAATTCGTTGGCTGGGCTGACCATCTTGCATTACAAAAGAAGTCCTGAAACTGTCGTGCCGCTGAATAAGGTGTTTAAAGACGGCTGTTAATTTTTCCGTTTCGGGTTGCCCGATCAATACAACACCGGATAATATATTATAGCCAATACTCTCTTTGTCCATTTGGTGGAGAATAAAAAGTCGTTCTTGGGCAGAGGATAGGGGGTAGTATTCTTTTTCAATAGCACGTGGGATGATGGTGAAGGTCTCTTTTTCCAAACTCTGGATGAATAGGGCGATGGATTCAATATAGGGATTCCTAAACACCTGTGCCAAGGGCACGCGCACACCCATTTCTTTATGAATGCGGGCCAGTAAGATAGTGGCTTTCAGGGAATGACCACCCAATTGGAAAAAGTTCGTTCTGCGCCCGATCTTGGTTTTATCTATACCCAGCACTCCGGCCCACAAGGTGGCCAGTTGATCTTCCAGAAGTGTATGCGGGGGGGTGAAATCATCTGTTCCACCACTTACCATGGGTTCTGGTAGGGCGCGGGTATCCATTTTACCATTGGGAGTCAGGGGGATTTTATCCAGCGGGGTGATGGTATCGGGAATCATGTATTGGGGGAGTTGTTGGGTTAGGAATTCTTTTAAGGTGGTGACCAAAACCTGTGTTTCTCCAGGTTCAGCAGGGACTACATAGGCCAGGAGGCGGTTATCAGTCGCAGCGGGAGTGGTGCTACGGACAATAACTACGGCGTCTTTGAGACTTTTGTGGGTGAGTAGTAGCGATTGGATTTCATCCGGTTCGATGCGGTAGCCGCGAATTTTAACCTGTCGGCCAATTCGACCGAGAAAAAGCAGGGTGCCGTCACCCCGCCACATGGCCAAATCGCCAGTTTTGTAGACACGACGACCATTAGGCAGAATGACAAATTTATCTATGGTTTGTGGCGGGTTGTTTAAATAGCCAGTGGCCACTCCCACACCACCGATGCATATTTCACCCGGCATATTTACTGGGACGGGTTGCTGGGTGTGATCAAGAAGATATATAAACATATTGGCAATGGGGGAACCGATGATGGCAGTGGTGGTTTCATCCATATTTAAATACGCGGTGGCACCCACGGAAGCCTCGGTAGGGCCGTATTCGTTAATCAAACGGGTGAAAGGCGCTTTTTCCCTGCTTTTACGGATCAATTCCGGGTTGGATTTTTCACCTACCAGTACAATAAAAGAGAAACGGTCCAAATCACCGGGAACCGCCGCTTCTAGGACTGCGCCATACATGGAAGGCGATATGCAGGTATTGGTGACACAATAATCCTTGATCACATCAATAATCGTGGCTGCATCGGCAGCCTTTTTCCAGGGAAGATTGACCAGTCTAGCACCACAAAACAAACTGCTGTACAGACAGGCACCATACCCATCAAAACCATGAGAAAACAATTGCAGGGTCACCTCCGATGAACGGAATGGACATGAGGCATTCCGCGCCCAGATAAAATTAACCACCCCCCTGTGACGCACCAGAACACCTTTGGGTTTACCGGTGGTGCCAGACGTGTAAATAATATAACAGGGGGAATCGGGCTGATGGGGTGGAGCGGGGTGAATGAGATGAGGAAGAAGGGCGAGGTGATTGGGAATCTCGTCAGGAGCAACATATTGAATTCCATTGCTAGTCTGGTTGGTGGTGCTGACTACCAGTTGGGTGTGGCTGTCTGCTAAGATGTAACGAATCCGTTCTGTAGGATTATCCGGGTCAATGGGCAGGTAAGCGGCACCGGTTTTTAAGATACCTAACATACCGATTACCACGAGATGGGGCGCATCGGTTAATATACCTACAATGGTATTGGGTCCTGCCCCTTTTTCGATCAGTAATGAAGCAAGAGTGTTGGCCCACTGGTTTAATGCTTGATAGGTCAACCAAGAATCGGAAATAGAGGGTTCCTCACCCTGTCGATTGCGTCCAGCCAGTACCGTGTGATCTGGGGTTCTGGTCACTTGTTCGACAAATAAATCATGAATGGTTTTGTCCGCAGGGTAAGGTTTGGCCGTGTTGTTGAAACAGACCAACACCGCTTCTTTTTCTGCTTCAGAGAGAAGGCTGATGTCGGCCAGTAACCGCTCTGGGTTTTCTGTTACTGCGGTTAGAATACGCTGGTAATAATCGGTTAGCCGTACCGCTGTCTCTTTCTTAAAAAGAGCGGTGCAGTATTCCAAACTAAAGAACAGGTTTTGCCTTGCTTCCATGGCTTCCAGTCGTAAATCAAACATGGATTGTCCGGTTTCAAAGGGGTAGGGTTTTACCGTGAGCCCAGATAAGGTAGCCGCAGGTATTGTAGCGGCACCGGGTTGGTTGGTAATATTTTGCAGCATAAACATGGTATCAAATAGTGGTTGGCGACTGGCATCGCGTTCTACGGATACCTGTTCTACTAAATCCTCGAACTGAAAATCCTGGTTCTCGAATGCATCCAACGTGTTTTTCTTCACTTCGGCGAGGAACTGTAAAAAGGTCTTGTTGGCAGCAGGGAAATTGCGCAGGGCGAGGGTATTGACAAACACGCCGATGATATATTCCAAATCAGCATGCCTGCGCCCAGCAGTGGGAGTACCCACGATGATATCTTCCTGGCCAGAGAGTTTCCATAATAAAAGGTTAAACACGGATAATAGGACCATATACAAAGTGACTTCTTCTTTTAAGGCCCATTGGTTTAATGTCGCGGTCGCATTCTCTCCCAGGGAAAAGCTGACTGTGCTACCATCAAAGCGTTGTAATTCAGGTCTGGAAAAATCATAGGGCAGCTCCAATACGGGCAATGGGCCAGCAAACCGTTGCAGCCAATATTCCCGTTGTAATTCCAGGGCTTGTTTTTGCTGTACGTTCTGCTGCCACAGGGTGTAATCTTTATATTGCAGATGTAAAGGCGGCAAGGTATAACCGGCATACAATGAAACGAATTCTTTGACCAGTATACCGCCAGACGTGCCATCAGTGATGATATGATGTTCATCCAGCAAAACCAGGTGCTGGTGTTCGGCCAGATATACGACCCCCACCCGTAACAGCGGTGGATGGGTTAGTTCAAAGGGGCGGACAAAGGAGTGAATGATAGAATGGATATTCTTGTCTGCACCATGGGAGATATGCTCAAGGACAAAGGGCGCAGTTTCGTGAATCCGTTGCACCGGTTCCTCGTTCTCTAAAAAGAAGGACGTGCGCAGGCTATCATGACGGCGGATCAGGTTGCGAAAGCTCGCTTGCAATCGTTCTAAATCCAGAGCTCCACCTATTTCCACCACAGCAGTCAGGTTGTAGCCTGTGTTTTGTGGTTCTACCTGGTGTAATATATACAAGCGTTTTTGTGCTGAAGAGAGGGGATAAAACTCTCTTTTTTCTGTCGGTTCAATGGCATAATAGCGATTGGCTGTGGCGTCGGTAATACGCACCGCCAGATCCTTTAACAGGGCATAGGTGAAAATATCTTCCAATTCCAATTTAACATTAAACTCTTTATGAACCCTGGAAATCACGGTCATAGCACGTAGCGAATGCCCGCCGAGGCGGAAGAAATTATCTTCTAAGCCAATAGGCTCGTGAGTGCCATCTCTACGGGCCAAAACGTCCGCCCAGATTTGCGCCAGTTTTTGTTCGGTTGCGCTTTTAGGTGCAACAAAAACCCGGGCGGGTTGACTCTCCTCCGGTTCAGGCAGAGCGTTGCGGTCAATCTTGCCAGTGCCGGTCAGGGGCATGTGGGTTAGCGGAATAAACCGTGTGGGCACCATGTAATCCGGTAATAGGGCTAACAAGTAGTCTCCTAATTCATTGCCATTGGGAACTGGTTTTTGGGTTTCAGCCGGTACAAAATAAGCACACAAGTATTTCTCGTCCGTGTTTTCTTCGCGGGCAGTGACCACCACTTCTTGGATTTGCGGGTGACCCAGTAATACAGTTTCAATCTCGCCCATCTCAACGCGGAAGCCACGAATCTTAACCTGGAAGTCCTTGCGGCCCAAGATTTCAATATCCCCACTACCCAGATAAGCGCCCAGATCACCAGTCCAGTACATAGTGCCCAGGTCCGGGTCGCGGGTGAACTTACGTTTGGTCTCTTCCGGGTCTTGCCAATATTCCGGGGCTAAATAAGCGGATACTATGACGATCTCACCGCTGCCTAACCCTTCTACTACCTCGTCGTTATCGTCAACCAGCAGGATTTCTGTTTCGTCCAGTGGTTGGCCCAGAATTACTTTTTTAAAAGGCGTTTCGGCAGTCATCAGACAAATAGTACTGACGGAAGATTCGGTTTGACCGTACACATTGGCTAAGATAGCGCCAGGGAAGTGGGTTTTGAAGCTGGTGATATCGTGTTCCCTCAGGGGTTCGCCACCCAGGATAATCGCCCGTAAGAAGGGATAGTGTTCTGAGCCGTCTAAATTTTCGATGAAGTACCGGTACAGCGTGGGCACGGAGTGCCAGAGGGTGATCTTTTGGTCGCGGATGAAGTCTGCCAATTCTTGGCGGTCTACCATGGTTTTAATATCAAAAGGACAGAGGGTCGCGCCATTGAGCAGAGCGGCGAAAATATCCTGCATGGCCCCGTCGTGAGTGAAGGCGGTTAAGAAGGTGAGTTTATCCTGCGAAGTTATCGAAAACATGCGGGTCCAGTTGCGAATGTAATATAACACATGCTTATGGGTTTGCACGACTCCCTTGGGATGGCCAGTAGAACCAGAAGTATACAAGATATAAGCCCGGTGGTCGTCAGTGACTTGCCGGATAGGGTTAGAATCAGGACAAGTGGGGGCGATATCTTCGATGATGATTGGGGTGAGCTTGTCGCTTTGGTTTTGCAGTAAGGCAGTAGCCAGGGCACGATTCTTATGGTTGGTAATGAGAAATTGGGATTGGGAATGGTGCAACATGTAGGAAAGGCGTTCTTGTGGGTAAGTGATGTCCAGTGGGACATAGGCCATACTGGCTTTGAGGACAGCCAGCATGGCGACAATCATATCCACGCCTTTTTCTAGTAATATCGCGACTTGCAGTGGGCTTTCTGGGGGAAGGGTGGGATGGCTATATAGTATGGTGTGCGCGAGATGGTTGGCGCGGGTATTTAGTTCGTGGTAAGTGACAGATGGGGCGATGGCGATGTGGGTGGGGGTTAATAACACCTGGGACTCAAATTGTTTTATGATCATTGGTTTTTCCTCAAATTATTGCGGGTTATTTACTGGACTAACTGGACTTACTGGACAATAGTAAAAGCTTTGGGAAGTCCAGAAACCCTTTCTCGAAAGGGTTTTTGGCCGCCGGAGGCAGTTTAAGGTGAATCGGGGTGAATGGTAATCACTGCCCGGTCTGGACAAATATGGGCTTGACCGTGATGGTGCCTGTCCCGTGGGTGTGCTGGAAATCACTTTCAAAGCGTTGTTTGTTTTGTTCATCAATCACATCGATAAAAAAGATCACGGATATCTCTGCCAAACCCAATTGCTGGCCATACCGGGCGGTTTGGATCAGGGCATCTTTATACCCTTTTTCCGTGGTGAAGGTTTTCAGTTCCACACCATAGAGCTTTTGACCATGGCGGATTAACAGATCAATTTTACCATTGCCCGTGGGAAATTCAGGGGTGACACTGGACTTCCACTCTTTTAACAGGTCATAGAGGAACCGATACAGGTTAAAATGAAAGACCGCTTCAAAAATGCGCATGTCTTTGCGGCGCGGGGCGTCGCTAAAAAGCCAGGTTTTGTTCTCACCCAGATATCTCTGGTACTTTTCGATGAGATGGTGGATGTGCAGAAAGCTTTCCGTGATGGTGTCGTCCATGTTTTCCAGAGGGGGCAACAGGCGTCCCATATTGGGGAAAATGTCGTTTGAGAAATAGTTGAACAGACGTTTTTGCAAGAAGGGATTGGCAAATTTAACATATAATTTGAGCGTTTCCCTGTTTTCTTCCAGATCAATGGCACCGTTCATATAGAGGTAATTGAGGTCCTTGTTATCGAATTGGAACTCCACTTTTTCATCCGTGCGGAACAGTTCCAGGGCTTTTGATTTATAGGGTTCTACTTTTACCTTGGAGATGACATTGAGGATGTTGTTATTGGGGAGTGCCTGGGTGGCGTACATGTAGGTATAATTCCAATTATCCATGGTAATCGGTTTGGTGGTATCATTGGTAAACCATGTGCAGCCCTCGGTCAATAATTCGCCAAACCAGCAGGTTAAGCCGGGTTGACCGTTGGTTTCTATGAATAATCGTTCGATCACCGCAGGTTCTAGGGTTTGTCCGCTCTCCTGTTCATACCATTGGAATATACCCCTGACCTCTTCAAGGGTGAGGTTGGGGATTTGCAGGTTCCGCTGGGTATTAAAGGGGGAGCCCTGAACATTTTCAATGCCCAGCACGCTACGAACCCCAATTAGGGCCAAACCGTGCAACAAATTGGTTTTCTCCGCGCTTTTTTTAGTGGATTGGCTGTTTCTGGTGATAAACATATCCCGGAATATATCGGCAAAGCCATTGATAAAATCCTCACCAAGGGCGTCGAATTCATCGATGATCAGGATGACTGGTTTCTGGAAATATTGTTTTGTAAACAATGAGGCGATCTCGTTAATTTTATGGATGTCGGGGAATGGTATCTCAAAGTTTTCTCTCATCTTATTAAGCAAAACCTTGAGCACTTCTTCCTCGGTTTTTTTCTTTTTGGCGGGCTGCATGGAGAAAATCGCCGCATGGTAGTCACCGGCTTTTTGTATCCGTTGCACCAATTCCTGCATCGTCCATGTTTTCCCGGTTTGCCGGGGGGCCCAAACAGTGAAATAATGGCCACCTTCATCAGGGGTTTCTCCTATTAATTGGGTATACCCCCTTTCTATCAATTCTGTTCTGGGGGCATAATAATGTATTCTATCATTCACCGGACCATAAGATGAAAAACGTCGCATGGCAAACTCCTTGTTTTTTCCTTTATTGTGTTTTCCCTTTTATTATAACATAAGGACAGGGGAAACGTGAGTATCCATTTTACTCCGCACTCTCAATATAAACCGCATCAAGACCGGAGAAGATCAGTATCAGTTTAAGTAACCGGGTTTTTTTCTGGCTCTTTTTCATCTTTTCATCCAAGACATATTGCCGGATTTGGGTTTCCGCGTCTGCTTTTAATTGTAGAACCTCGGCATCGTCTTTTTTGAAACCTGTTTTGAGGTATTTAAGTTCTATTAAATACCCGAATTGAATCCCTTCATAGCGGGCAATAAAGGGTTCCAGAAGAATATCGACGTACCCCTTGTTTAATTCTCTTTCGACATGCAGGATATACAGGTCGCTCAGTCCCAGGTATACATTCAAAAAGGCCTGGATGGATTTTTCGCCAGTAATCAGATCCCGGAGGTTGGCACTTTCCCGCATGAGAGCGGTGATATACTCAAACAATGGCCGCCATTCACCATTATAGGCCATGTTGGTCATCAAGTTGGCATAGATGGAAAGGTTGATGGCAAACACCCCGGTTTCCCGATAAGCGGCACTGATATAATCATAATACAGTCGTCTGGCGGTTTCATTGGGAATTCCCAGACGTAATTGGTCCCGCTCTGATTCTTTAATGGTCAGAAGACCAAAATAAAACAACAATGATTTGAAATTATTGGTATCCAACAATTGTTCCAGGGGGAAACTTTTGACAAGCTTGGCCAGTGTGCTGCCATTCTCGATAATTTCTTTTAACTGGCTGAAATTCCCATTGGTGGTTTTGATATGATCCTGATCAATGATAATAAGGTGTCGCAATTTTCCATAGTCAATTCTAACATTGGAGTCGATCAAATCTTCTGGTAGTTCTTGGCTCTCCAGGTAAAGATCGAAAAAATAAAGCACCATATCGGCATTGAACATTTTCTCCCCGCTTTTTGGGGAAAATTGGTAATGGCCATACCATTCGGTCATAATCTCTAATAGATAATCGGTGGGGTGTATCACCAGGCCTTTTGACCTGTAATATTCAGTCATAGTGACCACATCCGTGTGGGTGAATCCCAGTATAGAGTTAAATTTCGGAGCAATGGATATATTTTTCCCGATATTAAACCCGCTGGTGACGTCATCCATGGTAACGGGCGACACGCCGGTTATAAATAACCGATCAATAGGAGCGTCCATTTGACCCGTGCCACTTTTTAAAACATTAAAAAAAGAGCGAAAGAATCCGGCACCATGGGTGATGTTCAGATAGGCTGGTTTGCCCAGGGTGGACAGGATGTTATTGGTGAAATTATCATACTCGTCAATGATCACAAACAAATGCTGGTTGGCGCCCTTGCAGATGGCCAGGAGATGGGATAAAATATCAGCGGCGGAAAGGCTCTCTTTTATAGATTGAGCGTAGTGCTGGATTTCGTTATAGGTGGAAAGATATTCCCCGTATTTTGAAACAAAAGCCACGGCCTTGCTTTTCACATGCTCTAAAAAAGAACGTTCAACCCGGCTGGTATGGGGTTCGATCTGGGAAAAATTAAAGAAGATCACCAGATAGTGATTGCGATCAGGGGTGGGATGGTCAAAAATCCAGGTGCCTTTGAATAATTCCTCGAAACGGTCCTTATAATGAACATCGAAATAAGCTTCCATGGTGGTCAATAAAAGGGATTTCCCAAAACGTCTGGGACGGATTAAAAATTGGTAACTACCGGCCTCTTGAATAAGTTTCAAATACTGGGTTTTGTCCACATAATAATAATCATCCCGGCGGAACCGCCCGTAATCGGAGATTCCGTAAGGAATCTGTTTGATATGGTCGTTCTTTTCTGCGATATTCATGAACACTCCTTTTTCATCTCCTATTATAATGGATTTTTGAAGTTTTTTCAAATGTTAGCCACGGCTTCCAGCGCGTCTCTGGCTTATTCCTATTTCCCATTAACTGGACAGTGAATCCAGGTCATCCCAGCAAGGACGCCACGGCAGAAGTAATCCCAGTCAATTCGGCGCCCTTGGTCAACACCTTGCCCAATAAACCGGTCCATTTGCCTTTATCTTTTTTAATGGTCTCATCGCGCAACTGTTGGATTAATTCGTCCCGCTCGGCCTGCTGGAAAAGTTGGTGTTGCAAGGGGAATTCCTTTTTTAGTTTCCCGCTGATATAATGGGATTTCCCCATCTGTTCATAGCCGATGAGTTCCTGGTAATCCACCCACTGGTTGCTATCATCCGGCAAGGGCACCAGTTCCTGCATCGTCCATGTTTTCCCGGTTTGCTGGGGGGCCCAAACAGTAAAATAATGGCTCCCTTCCCCCTTCCCCCGGGGTTTCTCCTATTAATTGGTTATACCCCCTTTCTATCAGTTCTGTTCTGTAAGCGCTTAGGGAACCACATCTTTTATTTTCTCACAAATGGAGTAAAATATCCCCATAACTTAATTCGAGGAGATATTTTATGCATGAATCGCAAAAGTCAACGGGTTTAACGAATAAGGTTTTATCAGATAATGCTGAAGCGCCCCAGATTATGTCCAACCATCCCAGCCGTCGGTCCAGTTAGAATCGAACACAATAAATTTTGTAGCGGTGAGTTCCCCCCGTTCGTTTATTTCCAGACAATCTTCCCTAAGCACTTACGTTTATTTCGGAAGATACGGGGTTTTACACCAGGAAAGCTATTATTCGATCTTCGCCATGAACTCAA